>JALDRK010000019.1 GCA_031315915.1 Nitrospirales bacterium | reverse complement strand
GACGTTGTTGCGTGTGACGATCATGAAGATATTTAACCTTCTGAAGGCTATAATCCCAACTGCATAAAACCCTAGTTGGAAATTTTCACTCGTTTGTAAATTACATATGGATGAAATGGGATAGGTTGTTGAATTCTACGATTAGGATGAGCAGTCACAGGCTTGTCACAAATTCGGGCAATATCGAATTTATCTCTGACTGGTAGACCTAGTGGTGTAACACCATATACGTGATTCCACCGACATAAATACTCAGTATCAAAAAACTTTCAAACCCGATGTTTCCCACACCGTGTTTTTCCCGTTGCACAAGACCCATCAATAAAATTCCGGTCATCAGGATGGTCAAGGCCGAAAGAAACAAGAGGTGTTCCGGGATGTGGACATAAATGGAACCATCCTTGTGGATCACATCCGAGATGGCCACAAGAAGCGTATCGAAGGCATTACCCCCTAACACCCCTCCGACGGCCAACGTCAAGGCACCATGGCGTACGGCTGTCATCACAGTGACCAATTCGGGCAGGGAGGTAGAAACGGCCGTGAACAGTGTGCCCACAACGGTCTCCGACAGTCCGGTGCGAGCGGATATGACAATACCCGCATGAGCGACAAGCCAGCCCCCCAATCCCACGATGAGTCCGACTGCGAAGAATTAAAACCATAAGACCTTCAATGCCGGACGTCGGGAGACTTCCATATCCGGTTCGTCCAACCGCGTTTCCGGAGTATTCTCGGGACGCCACATCGGTGCAGTTTGTGCACGAAACACAAGATGAAGCCCATAGATATAGATTCCGAACATGAAGGGGGTTACAAGATGTATGTTCTGCCAGCATCACAAAACCCCCCTCTCGGCAAAACTTCGGTATGGATGACCGGCTCCGGCCTTCATACCCGACGTTCCATTACCCTGTATGGGTATTACAAACTGTCATGATTCCTGACTGGTATTAACCCTGGTCGTTGTCCTTCCGGTTTTTTTTGATGCCGGGTTATCGGCGGTGTGAAAGGAAAAACATGAAACTTACCGTACCCATGCTTGAGGATGTGATTGATTGGGGTCGTTGGGATGCACGGTCAAAAATCATCGAAGCTCTCCCGAATGCGCACGTTGCTGATGTTCTCGCTCACGTTCCGATGCCAATATGACCTAGATTGTCCGGATCTCCAGCCTGACCTTTTTGCAGAAGGTTTTGCCTGCTTGAAAAAGGAAAAATTGAAAAAGGAGATATAATGTGCTGTATCAGAGGCGCTGACTAAGGATGAACTGGTCAAACTTGTCGGAGACCAGCGTCCGGACGACCGGGCCACTGTCTTGGAGGCCTTACCGAAGGCTATTTCTGAAACGTTGTTGCTCCATTTTGCTCACAAAAGTGTGCTTGGATCCCGCGATGCCTAGTAGTCCCATGGTGACTTCCATGGCAGATGTGACGACCTTTGGCTGTATTTTCGGTGGCCATAATGATTTTGTGATATCCGATTTTCTTTGTCGGATGTCGTTTCAAGGCCCGGATTCCGTTTCCGATTCCTTCAGAACCTCCTGGTTTTCACTCGCAGACCTTGGTTCCCATTCACATTCGAACATCATACCTTCGGCTGTTTATCAGGACCGAAACTGATCTCTCCGCAAATTTTATGGCTGCCTCCGATTCTCCGATAACCAGGGTTTTTTTGAGTCGTTATCCAATCCGATTCATGTAAAAAATATGCAAGAGTGATGTCTGGCGAAACTCCAGACAACAATCCAATCGGGAGACTAGAAGATTCGAAATGGGGTGCGAGTCCCATGCAGGTCTTTAGAGAAAACAATCTTGAGAAAGGAGTTCAATGATGAAACGATCACTCAAGAAAACGAATCCGCACATTATCATACCCTCACTTCTGATCTTGGTGTTCCTGGGACTCCCCATGGGACAGGCCATGGGGATATTTCCCTCCGATGGCTGGACTGACGGGCGGATAGAAGGGGCGATCGAACGCCGCTTGGAAATGGATTCGCGCATTCATGAAGATAAGGTCGGCGCGAAGGTGGAAGGCGGCCAGGTCATCCTATTCGGAGAGGTGGAAAGTCTGGAAGAAAAGGGAATTGCGGGTCAGATAGCCATGTCCGTTAACGGGGTGCATTCATTGGTGAATGACTTGGACGTGCCGCCGAATGTAAGTCAGGATCAAGCGATCAAGAATTCCATCGAACAAAAATTCCGTAGTGCACAACTCCTTCATGACAATAACGTAAACATTGATGTCAATAACCAAATGGTGACTCTGAAAGGAACGATATTGAGCCGAAATGACAAACAGTCGGCAGTCCGTCTTGCCGAATCGGTCAAGGGAGTCAGAAAAGTGAAAAATCTACTCCAAGTGGTTGGCAAACAACGCCCCGATGAAGAAATCCATAAAGACGTTGTTCAGTACTTGATCTGGTCTCCCCTTTTTAATGCCGAGGATTTCACGGTTACCGTCGATGAGGGAGTGGTCAATCTGAAGGGAACGATTGATTTATTGGTGCAAAGAGATGTGCTGATGATCGACATTGGAAATATTAATGGAGTGGATATGGTCGAAGTTGGCAAAGTGATTCCCGAGAACTTGCTAGCCGATTCTGCCTCGAAAGTGAAATAAATAATGCACCTTGGCTGGGGCGGTAAAAACAGCATGATTACCGTCTCAGCCAATGATTCTTCAACAAGAGTAAATTCGTAGAGGCAAAAACACCAATGGACAAAAACAAGTGCCGACGTTCAACGTGTACAACATCTTTTTTTCCACTTGCTGATGAGGCTGGATGCGCCCAAATGTAAGCCTCCATCCAATTTTCCGAAATGTCCGCTGGTACCTCACGGCAAAAGACTCCTCAAAAGAATCAAAAACCCATCGGTGTTCCTCCTTCCAAAGAAATGCCTAAGTACTGTAAAAGGAAAAAGGGTTTCAGATTTTTTCTTAGGGCCGATCAATACTTCTTCCCAGTCGCGTCGGAGGCAGCGGCCAACCAGATGGGATATTCCCGGAGAGTTCAAACTCATCATCTTGAATGTCTCCCGGAGACGGGAATGTCACAGGGGCAGGGTACCTGGAAGGCCAAGCAGTATTTAGCCAACCTTCATGGATGAAATCGACTGTGTAGCCTTGTACCGGGTTTTGGCGAAAATTGAAACTCCGCCATTCTCGGTTGCCTTCGCTCTCGGATTTCTTGGCAAACGATTCTTTCAACGGTTGAGCAATTTTCATCCTAACCGGCTGATTTTATTTCCGTTTTAATCTTATTTTCTTCCTCCGGTTTGCTTGACTTGAGGTAGTTTGGGGGTTATCGTACCCAATTTGCTTTAGGTATTTTGCACGGGGTAACCATAGTCCATTCGTGCCATACCAACCTCGTAAGATAGTCAGTCATTCAGCCCTGGTCGAGAAGATGATTGCGGAAATTGCGGGAAATGGTCCCATGACCTTTGCGCGCTATATGGAGATGGCTCTCTATGATCCGCAGGAAGGCTATTACATGACGCTCCGGGAAAACCTGAATGGTGAAAAGAGTCAACGCATGGGTTGGCAAGGGGATTTTTATACAGCCCCGGAATTATCGCCATTATTGGCGAGGACCCTGGTTCAGCAGGTAGTAGAAATAGATAGGTATCTCGGGCGTCCTCAGAATTTTGTATTTGTCGAAATGGGGGCGGGAACGGGAGCCTTTGCAAGGGATTTTCTGACGAGCTGCCGGGACGAGGCCCCTGACCTATTGAGCCGGCTTTCCTATTATATTGTCGAGCGGAGTCCCTCTCTTCGGGCTGAGCAACAACGGGCAATCGACAGGGTTGTCGGTCATAAGGAATCGCCACGGGTTCAGTGGTTGAATAGTTTACCTGATTGTGCTGATGATTCTGTGACGGGAGTCTTTTTTTCCAATGAATTGGTAGATGCCTTTCCCATCCATCGGGTAAAAGGCACGTCTGCCGGGATTCAAGAAGTTCTGGTCGATTATATAGATGGAAGGTTTGTGGAGTGTTTGGGAGGATTGTCCTCAGTGAAAGTGTCGGAATATGTCCGTCAACATAATATCGTGGTGGGAGAGGGTTGTACGTCAGAATTGCACGTCCAAGCGGGCGAGTGGATGGCAGAAGTGGCCAGCGTGCTTCATCGTGGAGTGGTCATCACTGTAGATTACGGCCATTCAGCAGGCGATTATTACCGTCCTGAGAGGCGAGACGGAACCTTGTTATGTTATTACCGCCATTCGATTTCTCGGGATCCCTATGATCGTATCGGCGAACAGGACTTGACGGCGCATGTGAACTTTTCCGCCTTGGCCAACATCGGTACGACTCATCAGGTGTTGCCGGTAGGGTTTACGACTTTAGCGAATTGGCTGATGGGATTAGGTGTTGACCATCTTGTTGCCGGAATGGATCAAGAATCAGAAGAAGTTCGAGCGTTAGCGCAACTTCTCCATCCGCATGGAATGGGAAAAACCTTTAAGGTATTGGTACAACAAAAAAACATGGGAAGCGTCTCTTTGAAGGGGTTGCAGTTTCGGGCTTTTTTCGATGATGTGCTCTAGAATCGAATCCGGAAATTTGGGTCGAACGCTTTTTCAAGAAAGTTTGGTGGCAGATGGGAAGTGAAGCCGTTCCGTTAAATTACATTCCTGTTGTGATCTTTATGGTCATTGGGGCACTCTTTGGCGTGGGCTCTCTGGTTGTGGGCTTGGTGCTTCGGCCCAGCCGGCCGTATCGGGCCAAGCTGTTGCCTTACGAAAGTGGGAGTCCCTTGTTTATGGACGCTCGCGTACAATTTCCCATGCGCTATTACATTATTGCCATGTTGTTTGTGATCTTTGATATCGAAGTGGTCTTTTTGTTCCCTTGGGCCGTCGTGTTCAAAAAACTTGGCCTGCTTGGCCTCATTGAAATGGGCCTGTTCCTGGCTATTCTCATTGTCGGATTTTGGTATGCCTGGAAAAAAGGCGCACTGGATTGGGATTAAGGTATTGTGACAACCGTAAGGCTTGAAACCTGGAAAAAGAGGAAGGGAACCCATTACAATCACGGCCCACATGAAAGAGTGAAAATTGTCTTCTGGATGAAATATGGTGTGGCCATGCGAAGCTTGTCCCTGTTGTCGAGTGAGAGAATGAAGTATGAGCTTTCTTGAACGTCAACTTGAACCCAATATTGTTACCACCAATCTGGATTATTTCATTGCCTGGTGTCGAAAATCCGCACTGTGGCCGATGACATTCGGTTTGGCTTGTTGTGCCATTGAAATGATTGCGTCGGTTTCCTCGAAATACGACATTGATCGGTTCGGGGCGGGAGTGTTTCGGGCCTCTCCACGACAATCCGATCTCATGATTGTGGCGGGCACGGTATGCCGAAAAATGGCTCCGGTCATCAGACGGATCTATGACCAGATGGCCGAACCCCGGTATGTCATGTCCATGGGATCCTGTGCCACTTCCGGCAACCACTATAACAGCTATAGCGTCGTTCAAGGAGTGGATCAGATCGTTCCCGTCGATATTTATGTCGCGGGTTGTCCTCCCAGACCCGAAGCGCTGTTGGATGGATTGATTAAGCTGCAAGAAAAAATTCAGCGAGAAAAATATTTTGTGAAATAACGGGCGGAAGTTCCCGGCTTAAGTCTCAGTCGAAGATTTCGGATATGCATCCTTATTTGCAACCATTAGTCGATCAGTTTCCGGAAGGGATTATCACGGCCCAGGAGGATTCCGCCCGTGGTGAATTATGGGTCCAGGTGAAGGCCGAGGCCTGGCGGAGTATTGCCAAATTTCTTCATGACGATCCCGCGATGGCCATGGATCACATGACAGATATTTGCTCAGCGGACTATCCCGATGACCTGGAACGTTTTGAAGTGATTTATCATTTCCTTTCCCTGCCACACGGCAAACGGTTGCGGGTCAAAGCCCGGATCACCGAGGACAATCCTACCATTCCCACCATTAGCGACATTTGGCAGGGCGCCAATTTTCTGGAACGCGAGGTCTACGATTTGATGGGTATCCGATTTTCCGGCCATCAGGATCTTCGCCGGATTTTGATGCCGGAAGATTATGACGAGGGATATCCCCTCCGAAAGGATTTTCCGACCGAGGGCAAAGGGTGGCGCAGCCGGTTTGACTTTCTCCCTCGGTTGGACGAACCAGCCGAGGAATGGTCGGAAAAGGAAGTGCCTGAGGATCAGCGTCATCAGTTTATGGCGGAGGATAAGCCTCAGGATCGACGGCGGACGACGGAATTGCTGCTGAATATGGGCCCCCAGCATCCCAGTACCCACGGCGTGCTGCGGGTCGTGCTCGAGTTGGATGGCGAACGCGTTAGCAAGGCGATTCCTGATATGGGATACCTGCATCGCGGCGTGGAGAAACTGGCGGAGGGGCTCACCTATATGCAAGTGGTCCCTCATACCGATCGCCTGGATTATGTGTGCGCCATGACCAATAACTATGCCTATGTCCGGGCCGTAGAAAAACTGGTTGGGATGACCGTGCCGGAACGTGCGGAATATGTGCGGACGATCGTCGCCGAAATGCAGCGCATTGTCGGGCATTTATTCTGGCTGGGGACACAGGCCCTGGATATTGGGGCGATGACGGTGTTCTTCTGGACGTTCCGTGAACGGGAAGTCTTGCTTGACCTCTTTGAAAAACTCTGCGGCGCCCGGCTGACGTTGAATTATTTTCGAATTGGTGGAGTCGACGGTGATCTGACTCCAGAAATATTATCGGCCCTTCGCGAGTTTCTCCGGACATTTCCCGAGCATATTCGCGAATACGATACGTTGTTACAAAAGAATCGGATCTGGGTGGCCCGGACCAAGGGGGTGGCGGTGATTTCCGCGGAAGATGCCATTAACTTCGGTTGTACGGGACCGGTGCTTCGCGGTTCGGGGGTGTCTTATGACATTCGCAAATTGGAACCCTACGGAGCGTATGACCGGGTGGAGTGGGAAGTGCCTTTGGGGAAAGACGGGGACACGTATGATCGGTATTGGATCAGAATGGAAGAAATGCGGCAAAGCGCCAGGATCATCGAGCAGTGCCTCGATCAACTCCCCGAAGGGCCGATTATGGCCAAAGATGCCAAAATCATTCCTCCTCCCAAGCAGGACGTCATGCGGGACATGCAAAGTATGATTCATCACTTCATTATCTTTACGCAAGGGTTCAAGCCGCCCAAAGGGGAAACCTATTGCGCGACGGAAGTCCCGAAGGGGGAGTTGGGATTTTTTCTGATCAGCGATGGTAGTCCGCGGCCCTACCGAATGAAAATTCGGTCTCCGTCCTTTGTGCATATGGGGGCCTTTGATCATATGGCACGCGGGTATTTGATTTCGGATATTGTGACCATTTTCGGGACCTATGACATCGTCATGGGAGAATGTGATCGATAATTTAAACGGCGGGCGTGAACGGTCGGAGGCAAAGGTCAATTATTCCCTCACGATTTACGCGTTACGCAAAACATTATGATTTTTGAACAATTACAGAACGAAGTGACAGCCATTTTGGCACGGTACCCGGTGAAGCGGTCCGCTCTTCTCCCTTTATTGAACTTAGCTCAGGCACGGGAAGGGTATGTGAGCGAGCCGGCCATGCGCGAAATTGCCAAACTATTGGATTTGACCCCTCCTCAAGTGTTTGAAACGGTCACGTTCTATACGATGTTCAATCTCAAGCCGATTGGAACCTTTCACCTTCAGATCTGTAAATCGCTCATGTGCGCCTTGGTGGGATCGGATGATCTGGTGGCATGGATTAAAAATCAGTTGGACATCGGACCCGGGCAAACCACTTCGGATAATATGTTTACGCTGAGTGTGGTGGAATGTCTGGGATCATGTGGAACAGGTCCGATGATGCAGGTCAACGACGACTATTATGAGCAACTGACGGAAGAAAAATTGAAGCGAATATTCGATGATCTGCGAAGAGATGGCACTTGTTCGTTAAAAAGCGGCCCTTTTATGTATCCGGAATCGGCTGCGAAATAACCGGTCGATGGCGTAATAGGAATTAGAGTTTTCAGTTATGGCTCAGTACGAAAAAATTCTTCTGAAAAATATGGAGCAGCCGGGTTATTCCGGATCCCTCAAAGAATACGAGCAGGCCGGAGGATATCAAGCGCTCAAAAAGGTGTTGAAAGACTTTTCCCCGGATGCGGTGATTGACGCGGTGAAAAAGTCCGGGTTGCGAGGTCGGGGAGGCGCCGGTTTTCCGACGGGGGTGAAATGGGGATTCATTCCCAAAGATCATCCGGGCCCGAAATATTTGTGCTGTAATGCCGATGAGAGCGAGCCCGGAACCTTCAAGGATCGCCAATTGATGGAGCGGGATCCCCATCAAATGTTGGAAGGGATGGTGATTACCTGTTTTGCGATCGGCGCGGAAACGGCTTATATCTATATTCGGGGAGAGTTTCGCCTTGGCGCACAAATTCTGTGGAGGGCTCTTGATGAAGCCAAGGCTGCCGGGTATGTAGGCGAGAATCTTCTGGGTAGCGGGAAAACGATCAATATTTATGTGCATCAGGGGGCGGGTGCGTACATCTGTGGTGAGGAAACGGCCTTGCTGGAGTCATTGGAGGGCAAGCGCGGAATGCCCCGATTCAAGCCTCCGTTTCCGGCTACCCACGGATTGTATCAAAAGCCTACCGTCGTTAATAACGTGGAGACCATGGCCAATATTCCCCACATCATAAACAACGGGGCAGAATGGTTTGCCTCCATCGGCTCTCCTCCCAAAAGCACCGGAACTCGCGTGTTTTGTCTGAGCGGACACGTCAAACGCCCGGGAAATTATGAAGTGCCCATGGGAATTCCCTTTCGAGAATTCATCTATGATCTGGGGGGAGGAATGCGTTCCGACAAACCGCTCAAGGGGTTTATCCCCGGTGGTGCGTCGGCTCCATTTCTGAAACCCGAGCATCTGGATGTCAAAATGGACTTTGAATCGGTGGCCTTGGCCGGATCTATGTTAGGATCGGGCGGGGTCACGGTCATGGAAGAAGGTACTTCGATGGTGTGGGCAGCCCTACGCCTGATGGAATTTTTCTATCATGAATCGTGCGGCAAATGTACGCCTTGCCGCGAAGGGAGTTCCTGGTTGGTGCAGACGCTCCAACGGATATGGCAGAAGAAAGGACGCCAGGGCGATATCGAGTTATTGGAAGAACTCTGCGGCAATATTGCCGGTCGCACGGTCTGCGCGTTCGGTGAGGCGGAGGTCGGTCCGGTGTTGAGTACGATCAAGCATTGGCGGCATGAATACGAGGCGCTGATTCAGGAGGCCCAGGTTGCCCTGCCGCCGAATAAGGAATTACCGGTCTTTTCGCATTGACCGGGGAAATTGTAGAGATATGGCCACGACTCAAGAGACCAAACCCGATCTGGTGACGTTGACCATTGACGGGAAATCCGCTCGGGTTCCCAAGGGGACCTTGGTGATCGAGGCGGCCCGTCAGGTGGGAGTCATGGTTCCACATTTTTGCTATCACCCGAAATTGACTCCTGATGCCAATTGCCGGATGTGTCTGGTGGAAATCGAAAAGATGCCTCGCTTGCAGACCTCCTGCAGTACGCCCGTGGCGGAAGGGATGGTGGTGAAATCGGCCAAGTCGGATCAGGTTGAAGCGGCCAGGAAATCGGTATTGGATTTTATTCTGGCCAACCATCCGTTGGATTGTCCCGTGTGCGATCAAGGCGGGCGCTGCGATCTTCAGGATTTTTCCCATGAGTACACTGCGACCAAAAGCCAATTTCAGGAATTAAAACGGGTCTTTCAAAAAGAATATTTCAGCCCCCTGATTGAGACGCAGATGAACCGGTGCGTGCAGTGTTTGCGCTGTGTGAGATATTGTGACCAGGTGATGGATGTGAAAGCTCTGGCGCCGGTTGGCCGTGGCACGTTAACGGAGATTAAAGCGTTTGGCACTCATGAGCTGGATTGTGAATTTTGCGGCGGCTGCGTGCAGATCTGTCCCGTGGGAGCCATTACCAGTCGAATGTCCATGTATGAATTTCGCCCATGGATGCTCAAGCGGGCAGACTCCATTTGCGGGTATTGCGGAGATGGATGCCAGATCACCTATCAAACCAAGAACAATTCGTTGATTGAAGTGAGTTCGACTCATGGTTCAGGCCGAAACAATGGCGATCTCTGTGCCCGGGGGTATTTTGGCTATCATGTCAGTGAGCATCCCGAGCGGATTCAGACCCCTTTGATTCGACAGGGAGAGACATTTCAGCCTGCTATCTGGGAAGAAGCGCTTGAACAGGTAGGCCAAACGCTCCTGGCGATCAAACAGCAACATGGCCCTGATGCTATCGCCGGTCTCATCACCGGCCGCTGTACCAATGAAGACCTCTATGTCTTTCAAAAGTTTATGCGCGGCGTCGTCGGGACCAACCAAATCGACAGCAGCGTCCGGTACGGACATCTGAATGGAGTACGGGCTTTGCAACGTGTACAAGGCACCCATCGGTGGACGGTCAGCTTTGACGATATCGTGGAAGCCGATGTGTTGCTTCTGGTCGGAACGAACGTCACGGAAACCAATCCGATTACCGGCTTGAAAATCAAGGAAGCGGTGAAACGGAAAGGTGCGAAACTGATTACGATTGAAGCGCTTCAGCCGGCCGTCGGCACGATCAGTAATATTGTGAATCTGGCTCATCATCACTTTGGGGTTCGAGCCGACGGATTTCAGGGCGCCGTGTTGGCCCTCATGAAATCGGTGTTGGAAACACGGGGCATGGCGGAAGACGTGAAGGCGTCTGCCACAGCATATGGAAACGATCTCATGGCCCAGTTGTCCGGACTGGCTTGGTCAAGGCTTGAAAACCGGACCGGTTATTCTTTGTCGGATTATGGGCACGCCGCTTCCACATTTTGCCAAGGGAAGAAAGTCGTCATACTGGTTGGCCAGGATGTCTTGCGAGCCTCCGGTGGATATGGGATGACCATGAATTTATTGGATCTTTTGTTGTTGACCGGGAAACTGTCGAATCCCGGCTGTGGGGTGGCTCCGTTAGCGGAAGAAAATAATGATCAAGGTGCCTTTGAAATGGGTGCGGTTTCCGATGTGTTGCCTGGAGGATTTTCTATTGATCATGCGGAATCCCGGACGGCGGTTTCGAAACATTGGGGACGATCCATCCCTGATTCTTCTGGTGGTGCTTTGCCGCAGTTTTTGGAACGGATGCAGTCCGGCGCGATTAAAGCCCTCTTGGTCGTGGGGGAAAATCCCCTTGGCTCGTTGCCTCCTGTTTCCGGGATAGAGCAGGCATTGGAAGGGCTCCAACTGTTGGTCTGTCAGGAATTGTTCATGACGGAAACCGCTCGCAAAGCGCACGTGGTCTTGCCGGTCTGTTCCTCCGCTGAAAAAGAAGGCACGTTTACCAACACCGAAGGCCATGTCCAGGCCGTTCGAAAGGCCGTGGAGCCTGTCGGAGATGGCCGGCCCGATTGGGAAATCTTCTCCGCCTTGTCCATCATAATGGGCGACTCCATGGAATATGGCGATGTCAAAGAAATCGGGAAGGAGATTCGGAATGTGTTGCCCGGTATTCGACCGCTAGGCCCGACTCCTATCCCATCAAAGCCCGATGCGATGGTCGTATGTGGCTATGTGGGCGGGGAGTACCGGCGTGACTTGGATTCACGATATCGCCTGATCGATGAGCAACCGGATTTTTCAGATGAGCTTCTTGTGTCCCTGAGGCAGTCCCTGTTTCACTCGGGAAAGTTTTCTCTGAAGGCCGATGGTCTGCTGAAAGTTGAATCTGAGGGGAAATTGTATGTGCACCCGGATGAAGCCGCACGACGGAATATCGGGGAGGGAGACCAGGTTGACCTGTGCAACGACCGGGGTACGATACGGGCCAAAGTCGGGCTTCGAGAGCGCATTCCCATGGGGATGGCTGTGTTTCCGGAACATTTTGATCAAGAGATGCGAGGCCTGCTTTCCTATGCTGTTGACCCGGAAACACAGGTGCCGTATTACAAATTGGCGCAGGCCCGAATAGTAAAAGTGTAGATCATCTGAAAAATAGCTCGAGCATTTTTTTTGATTTTTTTGTAGAGGAGTGGATCCAGTATGGATGCCGGAATTCGATTAGCCATAACTCTCACACAAATTGCGGCAGTCATGGGGGTCGTCTTGTTGACGGTCGCTGTGCTGACGTTACTGGAACGAAAAGTGTTGGGATGGATGCAGGACCGGATGGGGCCGATGGAAGTGGGGCCGTATGGTATTTTGCAGCCCGTGGCCGACGGGTTGAAGCTGTTTTTTAAGGAAGACATTATCCCGGCCGGCGCGAATAAACTCATGTTCAGCCTGGCTCCGGTGTTGTCGCTGGTCCCGGCGTTGATCGGGTTTGCCGTCATTCCATTTGGGCCGGATTGGACCGTGGAAGTGGGCGGTGTGGAATTCAAGCCATTTGTCATTAGCGATATCAATATCGGCATCCTCTATATCCTGGCCTTTGCGTCTGTCGGCGCCTACGGCATTATTCTGGGGGGGTGGTCGTCGAATAGTAAGTATTCGTTGTTGGGGGGGCTTCGATCGGCCGCACAGTTGATCAGTTATGAATTGAACGTCGGGTTGGCGATCGTTGGCGTTCTCCTGCTGTCAGGGTCCCTGTCTCTGGTGCAGATCGTGAACGCGCAGGCTGGCGGGTTTTGGAACTGGTACTTTTTTGGCGGCGGAGGGTTTCCTCAGGCCATTGCCTTTGTCGTGTTTCTCATCTCGGCTGTAGCCGAAACCAATCGGACCCCGTTTGACCTGCCGGAAGCCGAGAGCGAATTGGTGGCCGGGTTTTTTACCGAATACAGCGGAATGCGATTTGCGTTTTTCTTTCTGGCTGAGTACGGCAATATGATTTTGGTGTCCTGTGTCGCCTCCGTGTTGTTTTTCGGGGGATGGCATGCGCCTCTTGAATTTCTACAAGGCCCAGAATCCATTCATTGGCTCACTGGCATAATCTGGTTTGCCCTTAAAGTTACCTTTTTCCTATTTTTCTTCTTTTGGATTCGGGCCACCTTACCTCGGTTACGGTATGACCAGTTGATGCGGTTTGGCTGGAAGGTTCTTTTGCCGATTGCATTGGGCAATATCGTGGTTACCGCGGTTTGGGCGTATGTTTTTTCCTGAATGGGTTGAGAAAAGGCAATTTTCATGAACGTCAAAGAGTGGATCAAGACGCTGACCTTTTATGAAATCCTGCTTGGGATGAAGGCCACCCTCTCTCATTTGCTGAAATATCGGCCCATTACGATGCAATATCCTCATGAAAAAAAATCGTTACCCTCCAATTATCGCGGCATGCTGGCCTTGCTCCGCTATGACGACGGCACCGAAAAATGTGTGGGATGCGACTTGTGCGAAGCGGCCTGCCCGTCGCGGGTTATCCGTGTGGTGAGCGCGGAAGTTCCGGGCGAGCCGACCAAACGGTATTCCAAGGAATACTATATGGACATGACGCGATGCTTGTTTTGCGGACTGTGTGTCAAGGCCTGTCCGGTCGATGCGCTGGGCATGACCCAGGAGTTTGAATGGGCGGTGTATGACAAGCGGCAACTCCATCTGAATAAGGAACAGTTATTGGCGATTGGAGATCGGGCATACCCGGTGCGGGAAAAACGACTGGAATTTCAGCATCCCAATGTGGCGTATTTTAACGTAGGCTTTAAAAACATTCCCGAGAAAGATATTCAATGAGTCAGCAAGAGAGAAGGGGGCAAAGGGACAGGCGTTGGAGCGAGGGGGTTTTTTATCTTTGAAAGCTTCAATGTGGTGGTTCATGAATTTTATTGTGGCGGAACAGGGGTGCTCTAGGTAACGAACATGGAAATGGTCGTGTTTTTATATTTTGCCGGAGTCATTGTGACCACTGCGGGATTGGTGGTGGCGTTGAAAAATCCGGTTTACAGCGCTCTCGCTCTCCTCGTGATGTTCTTTCACGTGGCCGGGCTTTTTGTCACTCTGCATGCGGAGTTTTTGGCCATCATTCAGGTTCTGGTATATGCCGGAGCCATCCTGGTGCTCTATCTGTTTGTGGTGATGCTGTTGAATTTAAAGCGGGAAGAGCATTTTCATCATCAATGGCTCGTGGGACTCTTTCTGGGGTTTGTCCTGTTCGCGGAAGCCGCGTTGTTATTGCTCAAAGGGCATGCGACATTGGGAAAGACTGAAGCACCGGCTCAGTTGGCTCAGGGAAATACGGAATCTATTGGCGAATTGTTGTATTCCACTTATTTGTTCCCGTTTGAAGTGGCTTCCTTGATCCTATTGGTGGCCATGGTCGGGGCGGTCATCCTCACCAAAAAAGGGATTATGGAGGTCAAAAGCTAGTGGAGGTGCCGATCAGTTTTTATCTGGTCCTCAGCGGTCTGGTGTTTTTAATCGGATTGGTTGGGGTCTTGATCCGTCGAAACATTATTATCATTCTGTTATCCATTGAATTGATGTTGAACGCGACCAACATCAATTTCGTGGCGTTTTCTTCCTATCTTGGAAATCTTTCTGGCCAGGTCTTTGTCTTTTTCGCTCTTACCGTGGCCGCAGCGGAAGTTGCGGTGGGATTGGCCATTATCATTGCCCTCTATCGTCACTCCGCGAGCATCAATATTGATGACTTCCGAATGCTGAAATGGTAAGGGGATGCTCTACGCTTTAATTCCCCTCTTGCCTCTTCTGGCGTTCATCATCCTCGGCTTAGGCGGCCATTGGATCAGGGAGCGGGCGCACCTCGTGGCCGTCCCTGCCGTTCTCCTCTCCTTTGCCCTCTCTCTTATTGCCTTGTCGGAAGTGGCAGGCGGCAAGATTTTGGAAATTCCGCTCTATACGTGGGCCAGTTCCGGTTCCCTTACGATCACTCTCGGGCTGTACATTGATCAACTCACGGTCGCCATGTTGATCCTGGTCACGACGGTGAGTTCCCTCGTCCATGTCTATACCATTGGCTATATGCACGGGGAACCCGGGTATGCCAGATTTTTCAGCAATATTGCTCTCTTTACCTTTTCGATGCTGATGTTGGTCATGTCGGACAACTTCCTCCAGCTCTTTGTCTTCTGGGAAGCGGTGGGCTTGTGTTCGTATTTGCTGATCGGTCATTGGTACGACCGGGAATCCGCCAGGGTGGCTGCCACCAAAGCTTTTCTCGTCAATAGGATCGGTGATTTCGGGTTCATGCTCGGAATTCTTTTAGTGTTTCTGACCTTCGGGAGTCTGCAATACCAACAGGTCTTTTCACGGCTGGAGACGGCCGTGGGCGGAACCGTGAATCTGTTGGGATCCATCGGCGGAAATTGGGACGTCTCCGTCATGACCATGATTTGTCTCCTGTTGTTTGTCGGGGCGGTCGGGAAGTCCGCCCAAGTGCCGTTGCATGTGTGGTTGCCCGATGCGATGGAAGGCCCCACTCCGATTTCAGCCTTGATTCATGCAGCCACCATGGTGACCGCCGGTGTGTTTATGGTGGCGAGGTTGGCCCCCCTCTACAATCTTTCTCCGGCGGCAATGGATGTGGTGGCGGTGGTGGGTGGAGTCACCATGTTTGTGGGGGCGACGATTGCCGTGACGCAAACCGATATCAAACGGATCGTGGCCTATTCCACCTTGAGTCAGTTGGGATACATGATGATGGCCTGTGGATTGGGCGGGTATATCGCGGGGATGTATCACCTATTAACCCATGGAGCCTTCAAAGCCCTGTTATTCCTCGGTTGCGGGTCGGTCATTATCGCCCTTCATCATGAGCAGGATATGAGACGCATGGGTGGGTTGAAAGATACATTGCCCGTGACCTATTGGACCTTCGTCATCGGCTCGTTGGCATTGGCCGGGTTTCCGTTGACCGCCGGCTTTTTCAGCAAAGATGAACTGTTGTTGGCCTCGTGGATGTCAGGCGGGTTAGGGCAGGGTCTGACCGTGCTGGGGTTGCTCACGGCCATGATGACGGCCTTTTATAGCTTCCGGTTGGTGTTTGTGACTTTCTGGGGGGAATCCCGGGTAGATCCTCACCATGCCGGACATGTTCACGAACCTTCGAAGACGGTCACGATTCCGCTCCTGATTCTTGCGGTATTGAGCATCGTGGCAGGCTATATCGGCATTCCGGAATTCCTGGCTCCCGCGTTTCCCGGTGGAGAAAGTGCCATAGGACATCATGGAGGATCGGCTGCTATGGGGATTATGGCCTGTGCCACGGTGATGGGATTGTTGGGTATTGCCGGGGCCTATGTCCTGTATGTGAAGTCCCCGCATTTACCCGATCGGTTTGCGCGGCAGTGGCAGTCGTTGTATCAAGGATCTTTGCATAAATGGTACGTGGACGAAGCCTATGATCAGGCGTTTGTGAATCCCACGATGAAGGCCGCCGATCAGCTTTGGAAAAAAGTGGATGTGGCGGTCATCGATGGAGCAGTCAACGGTGTCGCACGGGGGGTCGCCTGGGGAGGATGGGTCACCCGATTGCTGCAGAGTGGTCAGGCGCAAAATTATGCCCTGGCCATGACTGTTGGGGCAGTCGTGATCCTGGGAGCGTATTTATTTTATTAGGGAATGTTCCAGGATGAGGCTTTCACCCGGTGAAGGGTGTCTTCTCAAGTTGAAACAGGGTAGGCAAAGGATGGTGTCTGGATTATGACAGAGATGGTCATCCCATCCGGGGGAACCCCCTGGTTGACGCTGGTATTGGTGATCCCGCTCCTGGGCGTCGCCGGGATTTTGCTGGCCCAAGAGTCTCTCTCCCGACAGGTGGCGCTGGGCGTGTCGACCCTATGTTTTCTGGTGTCCCTGCCTCTGTGGTTTCTGTTTGATAACGGCAACGGGGGGATGCAGTTTGTCGAAAAACATCAGTGGATCGAGTCGCCTTCGATTCACTACGCGTTAGGCGTGGATGGCATCAGCATGCCCCTGGTATTGCTCACCACGCTTTTGACGCCCCTGTGTATCCTGGTGTCGTGGACGGCCATTGAGCAGCGGCGCAAGGAATTCATGATTAGTTTGTTGGTCATGGAGACCGCCACGATCGGCGTGTTCGCGGCATTGGACTTTGTCCTGTTTTATGTGTTCTGGGAGACCATGCTCATCCCCATGTATTTGTTGATTGGCGTGTGGGGGGGGCCGAACCGGGTCTATGCGGCTGTTAAGTTTTTCCTCTATACCCTGGCGGGCAGTATCCTGCTCCTTGTGGCGATCCTGGTCCTCTACTTTGAAGGGGGACGCACCTTCGACATTTTGACTTTAACGCAAGCCCACTATTCCCCGAATCTTCAGTCTCTGGTGTTCTGGGCATTTTTTGCGGCTTTTGCGGTCAAGGTACCTATGTTTCCGTTTCATACCTGGCTGCCGGATGCCCATGTGGAAGCGCCGACCGCCGGCAGTGTGATTCTGGCCAGTGTATTGTTAAAGCTCGGAACGTATGGCTTTCTCCGGTTTTCCTTGCCGATGTTGCCCGATGCGTCAGTTGCCTTCGGCCCTATCATCATGGCCCTATCGGTTATCGCGATCATCTATGGCGCCTATATGGCACTGGCTCAAGCCGACCTTAAAAAACTCATTGCCTATTCCAGTGTGAGCCATATGGGTTTTGTGACCCTGGGCCTGTTTGCCCTGAATGCGCAGGGTATTGAGGGGGCCATGCTTCAGATGATCAACCATGGAATTACGACCGGGGCGCTCTTCATGTGTGTCGGGATCATTTATGAACGGACGCATAGCCGGCAAATTGTCGATAACGGGGGCCTGGCTAAGGCCATGCCGCAGTTCGCCACGTTTTTTGTGATCTTTTCCCTATCGTCGGTGGGGTTGCCTGGAATGAACAGTTTCGTCGGGGAGTTTCTGGTGTTGGTCGGGGCCTTCGAATGGAGCAAGTTGACCGCCACCCTGGCATCACTGGGGATCATTCTGGCCGCTGCGTATATTCTCTACATGGTGCAACGAATCGTCTATGGTCCGGCCGCTTCCGCCATGTTGCCAAAACTGTTTGACCTCAATCCCCGTGAATTCGGCATGTTGCTGCCGTTGGTCTTTTTTGTGTTTTGGATTGGACTGTATCCCAATCCGTTATTGGATGTGATGCATGGCAGCGTGAATCGTGTGCTCGCTTCCCAGTCGGAAATCGTCACGGTTGACCGTGGCCAACAAACGGATAAGCCCACCCGGCTGGTTGCCGATGGCGCAGTCAACAGTCAACCCCTCACGGGGAAAGTGCAATAATCCGTATGAATATTCCGTTGGCCGACATTGTGACCATTCTTCCCGAGCTGATTGTCATCGGCATGGCCTGTCTTCTGCTGGTGTTGGACCCCATAACGCCAAAATCGAAAAAAGACCTCTTGGCTTGGGCCAGTCTTGGAGCCTTGGCTGTCTGTGTGATCATGATTCTGGGTAGTTTTGGGGGACGGGTCATGGCGTTTAGTGATCTGGTCGTGGTGGATGGCTATGCCTCATTTTGGAAATTGCTGCTGTGCCTTGTCAGTGGCATGACCATTCTTCTGTCTATGACCTATCTCAAGGAAGAGCATATTGATCTGGCCGAATTTTATGGATTCATTCTGCTGGCTCTGGTCGGGATGATGGTCATGGTCTCAGGCGCCGATCTGCTCGTGATTTATCTGGGAATCGAACTGATGTCGATCACGCTCTATATTATGGTGGGCTTTAAGCGGTTTGAAGCCCGGTCCATCGAATCCTCGGCCAAGTATTTTGTTCTGGGGGCCTTTTCTTCCGGGATTTTGCTATATGGCATCTCTCTCTTATTCGGTGTGGCAGGCAGTACCCGTTTGTCTGAAATCGCTTCCACCATGAACGATCAGAGCCTGAGCGACCCTCTTGTCCTGATATCCCTCATGCTGATTATTGTGGGATTCGGGTTCAAGGTTGCGGCGGTGCCGTTTCACATGTGGACGCCAGATGTGTATCAGGGCGCGCCGACCTCCGTGACGGCGTTTATGGCCGTGGCGTCGAAAGCGGCCAGTTTTGCCGCGTTCCTACGGGTCCTTCTGGAAGCATTTGGTGGGTTGAAGCCCAACTGGACGGGGATGATTCTGGTGCTCTGCCTGTTGACGGTGGCGCTGGGAAATCTCGTCGCAATCGTGCAAACCAACGTCAAACGGATGCTGGCCTATTCCAGCATTGCTCATGCCGGGTATGCGCTGATTGGACTGGTCGTGGCGGGATGGATCGGGACCGAAGCGGGCGTGTCCGCTCGTGGTGTATCGAGCCTGATGTTGTATCTGGCTATTTACTCGTTTATGACGTTAGGGGCCTTTTCCATGGTGGCCATCTTGCGCAACGGAGGGCTTGAAGGAGAGGAACTCAACGATTTTACCGGTTTAGCCAAACGTCACAAAGGCGGCGCCTTTCTCATGATGGTCTTTATGGTTTCCCTGGCCGGCATTCCTCCCACGGCAGGGTTTATTGGAAAGTTTTATTTGTTTATGGCGGCCGTCAATGCGGGGTTGGCCTGGCTGGCGGTGATCGGGTTGGTATTTGCCGCCATTTCCGCCTTTTATTATTTGCGCGTGGTCATGGTAATGTACATGCGCGAACCGTCATCCGAACAGGAACTCACCACTCGATTGGCCTTGTCTCCTTCCGTTTCGGTCGTCTTGGCTTGTGCGATAGCCGGCGTCGTCTTACTGGGGATATTCCCCGGTCCGCTGGTTTCGGTGGCCGATCTCTCGACTCTTCCCGTTAAGTAAATCCGGTTTTTTCCTATAACGGGATGTGGTGGATCAACGCCTGAGGGGCAGCGACTACTTGCCCATTCCTAATATCGCAATTCCTATTATCATCAGTATGGCACCCGCAAGTCGTTCCCGGCCGTGGGTTTCTCGTAAGAACATCATTCCCCATATTACCGCGAATAGGATGCTGGTTCGTTTAAGAGCGATCACGGATGGCACGGGTCCGCTCACCAGAGCGTGGTTTTGAACGAGTAAAACAAGACCCTGAAATACGCCGATCAGAAGCAACATCATGAGTGCTCGCCCTTGAGGTGGCGGATGCCCTTCCCATGGAACATAGCGAAGGAGCCATAGGAACCCAACAGTCATGAATGTGGTGATGGACAAGCTCCAGAGCAAAGGAGAAGAATGTTGAACGCCCATTTTATCGAAATTTGAGGTGAAACTGTAAATCAAGGCGACGAACAGCATGCGCCTTGGCCCCGGCTGATCCCAGATGGCTTTGAAAGGCGCGAATAGTCCCAGGCGAACAGTATGAAGATGAAGGAGGTAGGAGCCGCCCACGATACAGACAATTCCGGAAAAGTCCCGGGCAGTTGGAATATCTCCCACCAACAGGGGCGAGGTTACCAGAAGAAAGACGGGGGTAAAGGAAATGAAGGGAATGGTCAGCGATAAATCGGATTCTTGTAAGGCGCGCATAAAATGAAACATCCCCAGTACGTTCAGCGATCCGCTTAGCACGAGGGCAGTAGCGAATGCGGAGTCAATCGTTGGCCAACCAGGAGACAACAGAAAGAAGACCAAAAGCATGGGGATGGGGACGGCACTGGCTGCCAGTCCGGCAAGTTGTGGAGAGATCGTGCGTAGGCTGGCTTTACTGGAGAGGTCTTTCAATGACTCGATGAATGCGGCCAGGAGAGCCAGAAAGATCCAATGAAAGGAGGAAATCATGAAGGAAGCGCAACTCTGAGTAACTTCAATAACCGAAGGCCTCGAATATGGGAATACAGCGTGGAATGTGCTACGGCCGAGAAGTGCCGTATCTTACTCTTCTTGGCGCCGTGGATAAATGGCAGATGAGGATCCGGACTCAAAGAGGTGTCGAGATCGGGTCAGGACTTGGACGGGATGTTCGGGCAGCTATGGATGATCTCCTGAAGAGACGAATACAAGATCGACAGGTTTTTTCCGGGTAACCCAGGGAGTGGTTGAGCAGGCAGGGAACACTGAGCGCCTCGGTTGAGTAAATAGGTTGTCACATCTTTATGTCCCGAGAATGCCGCAGAATGAAGAGGCGTCAGCCCGGCAACGTTCGTGGCATTGATCGCGGCTCCGGCATCCAATAATAACCGTGTGATATCGGTGTCCCCCGTTTGGGCCGCCAGATGCAGGGCGGTCCATCCCTCCTTGAATGGGGTGTTGACGGTGGCACCTTTACTCAGTAAGAAGGCGACCATGCGTCCTTGATGCTCCTGGACAGCGACGTGCAGCGGAGTGATGGTCCCTTCCTGTCCGTTGACTTCCGCTCCGTATTTGATAAGCAAGGCGGCAATATCCACGTGTCCTCGTTTGGCCGCGAAATGTAATGGCATCCAATCCTGCCGGTAGCGGGCGTGGACATCGGCCCCATGTTGCAGAAAGAGATGGGTGAGGGCATATTGCCCGGATTCGGCGGCATAATGCAGTGGCGTTCCTCCCTCGGCCGTGGTGTCGTTGATGTCAGCACCTGATTCGAGCAGCTCTTTTGCTGAAGATAGGTCGCGTTCCAGGATGGAACGGAAGAGAGGTGATTCGCCTGAATTTTTCCATCCGGAGGTAATGGCGAAGGAAATTGCAATTCCCAGAAACAAGCCGACATATTTGATGATTGTAAACGTTCGTGTCTGAAACATGGAAGGCTCGGAATAGCTGCATGAAATTCTAAGGGCTTTGACGGGCTCAGAAGATTCGTGTCTTTCCAGCAAACAAGATCGGGATGGGCGAGCCAATACCCCATTGGAAGGGCCGGGAAAGGAGAAGTGAACAAGTGAATGGAGAACGAGTGACAGGGGAGCAGAGAGGTGTTATGGGGATTCAGATGCCCTTCCCGGCGGAAGGCCGGAAAACAATCTGAGATATTGGGACCGGGTGTAACTCAGGTATGACTTGTCTTAACGATCAATTGAGAAGGCGGACGATTTGGGTCGAGGGAAGAGACGATAAGATAAGGATGACAATGCTTGACCCAAATAAAATAATGGAATCTACGTTTTGGTCAAGCAGGCTTTTCCAGTGAGAATTTTCTCTTTTTGAGCTTCGAATTCTTGCTTGGTCATTAATCGGTTCTCGACCAGTTCTGCCAGTTTTTCGATTTCCGTTGCCACGGACGTCGATGAGATTTCGGTGTTGGAATCTCGGATATCCCCCTGGATATGTTCGAGGTGGTCAGCTTTCAGGATGAGGCCGTCTAACAAAGAATGCCAATGTTTGGCGGTACCGATAGACTTTTCATAGAGAATGCCTCCCTCTTTGGTTTCCATGTCTAAAAAATTGACCACATACAGGGGCTCTTCTTCATCATGCACGGCCACGATGAGGTCGATGCGTTGGTTAGAGCCTCCCGCTTGGGAGGAGTTCCCTGCATCTATCAAGGTCGTAATTTGATTCTGGACTATTTTTAAGAACGCATGAATTTTCTTGGGACGGGTGCGTAATCCCTGGCCGATCAGTTCTCCATTTTTCACTAAAAACGCTCCGATTAAGTCTTTGACCGGGACTATTCGCGGCAGGCTGGTGGCGTTTTTCAAGAGACACAATTGATAGGTCTCTTCATTGACGGCCAAACCGGCCATTCCATCGCTTCCCCGGTACATTTGAGTCGGGAGAAAGTCCACTCCCGGTAATTTGGCGAGTTGTTCTTGGGTGGATTTTTCGGGAAGGTTTAGAACAAAGAGGATGGCCAGGATGACCAGCAAAATCCAACCGACAACGAAAAACATCATTCCGTCCATGCGATCCTATTCCATTTCGATCTGTACCGGGAGCGGTACGACACTTAGGTTTTTGATTGCGGTGATGTGAGGAAACGGGAAAAACCGGATCTCCGATCCTTTGCTGTTTTTCCCTTTAACGCGCGCATTCCTCTTGAATCACGTGGCTGAGAAGGCACCTCGATCGACTCCAGTCGGACGAAGGAAATACCAGTCATTCGATCCAGATGGAAATCTCTAACTGAGAAAATAAATAGGAACGTTCAAGCCGATTCAGGTTGCCGTTAGCAGTATTCATCGGTCAAAATTGCGAAAGGCTTTATGGGCCTATCAGCCAGGGAAATTTTCTGAAAAAACAAAAGCGATGAGCGGTTTCTTTGAATATCATTAAGGGTTTTTCTGGCCTTGCTATCGGAAAAATCTTAAAATGTTCTTGACTCTTAGGGTCCGATGATGAACGTGTTCCTGCAAAAATCCGATTCAGCACATCGAGCATAGCTTATTCATTGAAGTTCAGAAGACCATTTGGTAAGCTGCCACTCCTTTCACGTCAATACCAACCATTCAATCAGCATAGGTGGACACATGAGAACCTTAGGAAAGGCGCTGATCAGCGTCTCGGATAAAACCGGAGTTGAAAAAGTCGCCAAAGGCCTGGCAGCTCTTGGAGCCGATATTTTATCCACAGGCGGGACAGCCAAGATGCTTCAAGAAGCCGGCGTCAGTGTGACGGAAGTGGCCAAGTACACAGGATTTCCCGAAATCCTGCAGGGAAGAGTGAAAACCTTGCACCCCAAGATTCATGGAGGCCTATTGGGACGGCGTTCGGTGGACTCTCATGTGAAACAAATGAAGGAGCAGGGGATTTCTCCGATCGATGTAGTGGTGGTGAATTTGTATCCCTTCGAGCAAACGATCAACAAACCCGGTTGTTCCTTCGAGGAAGCCATTGAAAATATCGATATTGGCGGTCCGTCCATGTTGCGGTCGGCAGCCAAGAATCATGACGATGTCATCGTGCTGGTCGATCCGGCTGATTATGACCGCGTACTGGAAGCCCTCCACGCGGATACCGTTTCCTTGACCCTCCGGCGAGAATTGGCCCAAAAAGTCTTTCAACATACTGCCCGGTATGACAGCCTTATTGCCAGTTATTTGGAGTCCCAGTCTTCGCCCACCACCCCTAAGGTCTTTCCCTCTCAGCTCACGCTCTCGTATGAGAAAGTGGAAGATTTGCGTTATGGAGAAAACCCGCATCAGGCCGGAGCGGTCTATCGCGAGCGTCAGACCAAGGAAGCCTCCGTTTGCAGTGCCAAACAGCTCCATGGCAAAGCCATGTCCTATAACAATTATCTGGATGCCAATTCCGCGCTGGAATTAGTCAAGGAATTCGATGACATCGCGGTTGTGATTGTGAAGCACAATAATCCGTGCGGAGTGGCTCTGGGCGAGAGGCCGGTGGAGGCCTATGTGCGTGCCCGCGAGACGGACCCGGTGTCGGCGTTCGGCGGTGTGATTGCCTGTAACCATGAAGTCGGACTGGATATGGCCAAGGAAGTTGCATCCACGTTTGTCGAAGTGCTGATCGCTCCCGGATTTACTCCGGAAGCCCTGACCGAACTGCAACGGAAAAAAGATCTTCGCCTGTTGGCTGTCGGTCCGTTGAATAGCAGCGACCGCGATACGCAGGATATGAGGAAAATTGTGGGTGGCCTGTTGGTGCAGGACCGCGATTTGGGTACCTTGCGGGAAATGGGGGAACTGAAAATTCCGACACAGCGTCAGCCCACCAGCGATGAATACGAAGCCTGTGATTTTGCCTGGAAAGTCTGTAAACATGTTAAATCCAACGCAATCGTCTTCGCCTCACGGAATCAAACCATCGGCATCGGCGCAGGACAGATGAGCCGGGTGGATTCGGTCAAGTTGGCCCAAATGAAAGCTAATCTACCTATCAAGGGTGCCGTGATGGCCTCCGATGCCTTCTTTCCGTTCAGGGATGGCATTGATGCCGCTGCCGCCGCCGGGATCACCGCGGTCATTCAACCGGGCGGCTCCATACGGGACAAGGAAATCATCGAGGCGGTGGATGAGCATAAAATGGCCATGATTCTCACCGGCATGCGCCATTTCCGTCATTAGTCTGTTCTCTTAATGACTCTCCTAATGAAAAATACAATATGAAGGTACTCCTTATCGGTAATGGCGGGCGTGAACATGCACTGGCATGGAAAATCGCCCAATCCCCTCGTCTCACCAAGCTCTATTGCGCGCCGGGTAATGCGGGTATCGCGCAGGAAGCCGAATGTGTGCCGATCAAGGCGGACGATCTGTCCGGACTGACGGCCTTTGCCCTGCAGGAACAAATTGATCTCACGATTGTGGGGCCTGAACTGCCGCTGTCGATGGGCATCGCCGACGAATTCCGCAAGGCCAAACTCAGGATTTTCGGCCCCACGCGCAATGCCGCCATGATCGAATCCAGCAAGTCTTTTGCGAAAGAATTAATGGTTCGGGAACATATTCCCACGGCCTTCTCGCGCGCATTTGATCGGCTGGAACCGGCATTGGCCTACATCGATACCTGTCCGATGCCGTTGGTAGTAAAAGCCGACGGCTTGGCTCAGGGAAAAGGCGTAATCATTTGTGACACGCTGAAGGAGGCCAAAGAGGCTGTCACGGGAATGCTGGAAGGACAGCAGTTCGGACAGGCCGGGGCCAAAGTAGTCGTGGAGGAATTTATCGAAGGGGAAGAACTCACCGTCATGGCCTTTGCCGATGGCCGCACGGTCATTCCCATGGTTCCCGCGCAGGATCATAAGCGGATTGGAGAGGGGGATACGGGTTTGAATACCGGGGGAATGGGGGCCTATGCGCCTGCTCCATTGGGAACCCCGGCCCTGCGCGAGCGTATCTTAAAAGATGTGTTGTATCCGGCTGTGACCGGCCTTTCCCGCGTGGGAAGTCCATTTTATGGAATCCTGTATGCCGGCATCATGGTCCGCAAGGATGGGCAACCCTTCGTTCTGGAATTTAATGCCCGATTCGGTGACCCTGAAACCCAGGTTGTGTTGCCGCTGCTGAAAACGGATTTGCTTGACGTGATCGAAGCCGCGGTGCAGCACCGGTTGGACCAAATCCAAGTGGAGTGGCACGATCAAGCTGCCGTGTGCGTGGTACTCACCTCAGATGGGTATCCCGGTTCGTACAAAACCGGCATCCCCATTACGGGTCTTCCACTGGCAAACTCGGATTCGATGGTGGTTTTTCATGCCGGAACTGCGAATGAAGACGGTGCGACCGTTACCAATAGCGGAAGAGTGTTGGGAGTGACCGCGTTGGATGCTACCATTCGAGGAGCCCAGAAACGGGCGTATGAGGCCGTGGAGTCCATCCGTTTCGACGGACGTTACTATCGAAAAGACATCGCCCACCGCGTGCTGTGAATATTAAAACAGTCCAGTTTTGCCAGGGGGAAATTGATTCTCATTTCCTCCCCTTTGTAAGGGGAGGTTTCAGGAGGGGTAGAGAAGACAGCTGCATCCGTTCATTGTGAATCCCGGCTTGGGATATTATGGCATCCGTCCTTTCCTTTCACGTCCCAGTTTCTCCTCACATCATTGTACAGGCTGTAGCTTGTGTACAAGCGGGAGGCGTTTTGGCCATTCCCACCGATAGCTTCTATGCGCTGGCCGTTGGCGCATTTCAGCCATCGGCCCTTGAACGTCTTTTAGCCATCAAGGGCGGTCGACAAGGGAGTCCGTTTCCCGTGTTGGTGGGGGATCTGTCCCAGGTTGAGCGACTCATCGAAAGTATTCCTGACGTCGCATTGAAACTTATGGAGGAATTCTGGCCGGGGTTACTCACCCTAGTATTGCCTGCCCGTTCAACTCTTTCACCTCATACTGACCGGAGGTCAAAAGACAATCGGGGTGAGGCAACCCAATGATCTGCGAGTCTGCGAATTGTTGAAACGCACCGGTCCTCTCACCGGCACTCAGCGCCAATCGAACCGGCCTGCGTCCGGCACGATCCGCCGAAGATGTCATGCAGCAGTTAGGCTCAGACATCGATTTGATATTAGACGGCGGCCATACACCTGGCGGCCAACCCTCAACGGTGCTTCAGATCGAACGAGAGCCCCGCATCATCCGCCAGGGCGCCATTTCTCAGGATCGACTCCAACAGGTCCTGTCCACAGATTTCATCTGACTTTCCGAAGTGCGTCCAAAGTAAGCGTAATCCCCTACGCCTCTTTTCAGGACATCCAATGGGGCGGATGACTTCCTAAATCAAGCAAGCTTCTTTCCTTGTATCTTAGGAAGTGGATGTGAATAGTATTCATGTTCATTATTGGGGACGTGACAGACCGATCATCCTGAGGTCCTTGGAGACCGTGGCTCAGCGCGGGTCGTCACGTCCGTCTCTTGCTGAACCCGAACAGTTGCTGGGGCCACTAAGCCCGTATTGGCAAGGCCGGGTCGCCGGAGGGCACCCTTTTTCACTAAGGAGCATCTATGTCGACTTCGGGCAGATTCATTGGGATTGATGTTTCGAAGACGCGGCTGGACCTCGCGGTCCATGGGACCGAGGCGCCTTGGCAGGTGGCGTACGACCCGGCTGGACTCAAACAGGTCGTGACGCAACTGCGAACCTTGGCCCCCACCTTGATTGTTCTCGAAGCCACGGGAGGGTTGGAGACCCGCGTGGCCAGTGCATTGGCTGCTGCCCAGCTGCCCATGGTGGTGGTCAATCCACGCCAGGTTCGGGCCTTTGCCCAAGCCACAGGGACCCTGGCGAAAACGGATCGGCTGGATGCGCAGGTGTTGGCCCACTTTGCTGCGGTGATGCAGCCCAGGCCACGGCCACTGCCGGATGCCGCCACCCAGCAGCTGAGTGCTGTGCTGACACGCCGCCAGCAGCTGGTGGACATGATGACGGCTGAAAGCAATCGGCTGGCGTCGCAATCTAACTCGGCTCTGCGCAAACGAGTCCGCGTGCATATCACGTGGCTGACTCAGGAATTGGGGCGGACCGACAAGGAGCTGACTCAGTTGATTCACCAGAGTCCCGTCTGGCGGGTCCAGGATGAGCTGTTGCAGAGTGCGAAAGGCGTGGGGCCGATCTTGTCGCAGACGTTGCTGGCGGAGGTGCCCGAGTTGGGCCAATTGAATCGCAAGCAGATGGCCGCATTGATTGAAGGGGCCCCGTTTAATCGGGCTAGTGGGAGCCAGCGAGGCAAACGCCGTATTTGGGGTGGGCGCGCTCGGGTGCGGGCCGTCCTGTACATGGGCACGCTGGTGGCTACCCGCCACAATCCCGTGATCAAAGCGTTCTATGAGCGCTTGCGAGCAGCCGGCAAAGAAAAGAAAGTGGCGTTGACCGCCTGCATGCGCAAACTGCTGACGATCTTGAATGCGATGATCCAGCATCAGACGAAATGGCAGGATGGGCCTCCTGCTATATCTTGACATTCAAGACAGTTGCTGAGTCCTTCCTGATGAAGTGGTTGACCATTGACTAATTTTGTTAGTTGAGCAAGGATTCACTTAGTGAATCCCTGTCCGAGGAATTTGGGTTAAAGGTATTGAAGGGGGATATTATTCTGCTCTCCATAACATCTGTTACCCACTTGCTGGGAAGGTCGGAAGCCTTGGAGTAAAAGATGTTTTACCAACGATGAGGAGAAATTCAATGTCGTGTTGTATGGCGGGAAAATTGAGGTTTCACCTTTTTGGGGATTAGTCTATTTATTGTTGGAAATAGGGAGCCATCATGAAAATTAGGCAAAAAGCTAGGGAATGGTTGCAAAGAGAAGGAAGGTTGCTAAATGAACCATTCAAGGTCTCTAAGTTTTATACACGTGAACAATCATGGAAACGTGTAGATTCATGGTGGTTTGAGTTTGAAGAAATGTTGGTAGAAGATTCACATGAAGAGTTTTTAAATCTATTATGTGAAACCTTCCAGAATTCTGATGAATTTTATCATCTGAAGATCCCTTTGATATTTCTGAGGGAACATAAAATTCATTTGGGTTTTCGCCATGATAATGAAAGATATTCTTTAATCCTATCCGCAGAAGATACGAATAAGTTTCGTGAGCTTAGGGGCGATGGTCAGATCGAATTTGCCAATTTCCTACAATGAATGAATACACAATAGGGTGTTTAAGAGGACGGTGGCAAAGAACCGCCCAACCCCTGTGCTTAAAACAATATTGGGTCAAGAGATGACAGCGGATCAATCAATTACAATTAATTAGGGGTCAAGTTTATTGTCGAGAGTTTGAAGGTAAGGTATCAGGAGGCTATTCTGGGATATTTTTTCTGGGTTTGTCCATGTAAGTGAATATTGAGTCTTGGCGTGCTGCCGAAATGCTGAAGTAATTTCATCCCCAAGTCCCACCGGTTCATGATATTCAAGCACCAAACATTTGCCGATCGAACGGTTCTCTAAGAAACCTTGACATGTGCTGAACATGAAATTATGCTTATCGCATGTCCAAGATGATACAACTGAGAAACGTTCCCGATCGCTTGCATCGAAAGTTAAAAGCGCGGGCTGCCACCGAAGGACGTTCATTATCGGAATACCTGTTAAATCATATTCGTGAATTGGCTGAACGTCCGACTCTCTTGGAAATGAGGGAGCGTCTCCGATGCAGGGAGCCGGTTGACGTGCAGCCTTCTCCCACAGAGATCCTTCGACAGGAACGGGAGACTCGGTGATTATGCCAGATGCTTCAGCTATGCTGAAGCTCCTCTTAGGCACCCCCAAAGGCCAGCAGATCCGTGAACAGTATCTTGGTGAAGGGGAATCTTTTCATGTTCCCCATCTATTCGATCTGGGAGTTGTTCAAGTACTCAGGCGATAATCGCTCAAGGGAAGCTTACCGAATCTTCGCATCAAGCAAGCTCTCGAAGATTTTTTAGATTTTCCCCTGACCCGGCACCCACACGATCCTCTTCTTTCACGTGTGTGGGAATTGCGAGCCAACATGACGGCCTATGATGCGGTGTATGTCGCCTTGGCGGAAGTTTTGAATGTGCCGATGATTGCGTGTGATGCACGATTAGCTCATGCTTCGGGTCATACCGCTAACCTTATTTTGGTTTCGTAAAGCCTCCACCTTCTTTCAGATAGTTTGTCTAACTTGATAGGTGTTCCATTGCGTCGTCGATCCGGAGAAAAGTAGTCGATAACAGCCGTTGAGCTTTGGTGGAATCCATGGTGAGGTCTTTGGGGCGGACAAGACCGGATTCTTCGATGGTGCCTTGTTGAATATTGGGTGTCGGCGTGATCCCGAAATGCGTGAGCAGTTTCATTCCTAGGTCCCACCGGTTCAGACGTTCAGGGCTGCCCAGATTCAGGATTCCCGCATAATCTTTCCCTGCCAATTCTAGTAAGACCTCACTCAGATTTTCCACCCAGACCGGGCACCGGAATTCATCCGTAAACAGGCGATATGGTTCGCCGGTCTGTGCGGTTTGGATTAACTGCTTGGTTTGCCGATCAGGGATACGAAGATCATAGAGTAAAGAAGTGCGCACAACCGTAGCCTTAGAATTCACCGAGGCAATAACCTCCTCCGCTTGAGCTTTGGCTTGCCCGTAGGGGTTGATGGGGTTTGTGGGGCAGTTTTCGGTATAGGGGGCTGTCTCTCCGTCAAAGACCTGATCGGTCGAAAGGTGAATGAAGCGGATGCCGCGTTCAGCGGCCTGCATGGCCAGGAGCGCGGCAGCCGGGACGATGGCTTGAAGGCCTTCTCCCCGTTCGGAGCAGGCTGTGTGAATGATGACTTCCGGCCTTACGCGGTAGAGTAGAATTCTGACCTCTTCGGGCTGTCGGAGATCGCAGACATGAAACGTCACCCCTGGGATACCTGTGGCCGGTGTCCGGTGCAGCGTTCCGGATATGGTGAAATCCTTTTCGGCTTGTTGAATGAGATGTCCGCCTAGAAATCCGGCGGCACCGGTCACGAGAAGACGAGGTTTCATCGTGACTGATTGTAGCGGAGACGGAAAAAGAAAATCTTGGTTGGCACTTGCCTTTTTGCGATTTACCCGCGTGAACTGATCTGAGAAATGGTGATTCTGTGTCGATTGGGAAGAAATATTTAGCTTGTGCGTTGAGAAAAAGGTTATGGCAAATCATGAGGCCGTATATGAGGAAACTTTAAAAGAAATTAGCTTTTGAGGAGAGGCCGGTGTGTATGACGAGGTCTTTTGGGGACTAATTACACTTTTCCGATTTTGGAAAGCTTATCGGCGACTTTGAGGTCTGGCACTCTTGGAGTCAACCGAAAATTTCTAATTGAAGATCCGACGGGTTTTTCGAACCAATAAAATGACAAGACCGCCAGGAAAAGCGTTATAAGAAACGCCAGCCCGAGTTTAACGAGATTGGGTAAAGGCAGAACCAGGGTATGTTGCAAAATAGGGGGATGCAATAAATAAAATCCATAAGAGATGCCTCCGAAAAACGCAAAGGGACGCCAGTTAAGAAATGTCAGGCTGGCAGAATTCATTAAGGCACACCAAAAGACTCCCCAAATGATTGCCCAGGTGAGGGGATCCAGCCAGGTTCTGATATACACGTTTTGATCCAACGATAATCCTACATATTTTCGGATTTGAGGCAGGTTGAGAAATAAGAGGATGAAAAAAGGAAGTCCGGCGAAGTCAGCCAATTGTTTGAATCTTCCGGACTCGGGTTTGTGCCGATACAGTAATGCCGTAACGATGCCGATGAAAAAAGAGAATAAATAGCGGGACGTTTGGCCGATAATTTCATGGTCGTATAGGACGGCGATGATAGGGGGCAGGCAGGTTAACAGTCCAAAAATGAGGATATTCCATTTGCCGTTCCAGGCATGATGACACCACCAAAAAACGATAAAGATGAGATAGAATTGAACTTCCACCGGAATTGTCCAAAATGCATAGGGAGCTCCCATAAATAAGAGGGCTTCTTTGACATATTCCAGTTTTTCGATCGAATAATAAAATCCTTCGAAGATATAATTCGAAATGACAAAAGATAGAATGATTAAGACCATGTAAAGAGGGAAGACACGACCAATCCGCGCGAGCCCATATTCCATGACATGTTTCGGTGTGCAGTCACGGGATAGATACAGGTGGGCCATCAAAAAACCACTGAGAAGAAAAAACAGCATGACGCCTATTTGTCCGAACCCTGTTCCCAAGAAGTTGGGCAAATAGCCTCTGTTGGCTGCGTGGGAAATGAACACGATAAGGGCCGCTATCCCTCTCAACCCTGTGAGAATATGGATTTGGCCGGTGCTATGAGATGAACCAGTATGGGGGACCTTGGTCATGGGAAAATTCAGTTTGCTGGATCCTACTCTCCGAAGGAGGGAAAACTGCTTGAAAAAGGGTCGGTCGGCTTCCTGTTATCCTTTCGAAGCTTAGGATGTCATGAATTGTTGTTTTACGCCATCAAAGACCTAATCTGAATGTTCACGATTATTATTGGAGGAGATGGGTTTTACTGGAAAACGATTAGTACCGATTATTGTAAAGCGTTGCCGTTAGGGATTCAATTTTAAAGCCAAGCCACCAGGTTGTTTTTTATGGTCGGTTTGAATCACGAATTTGAGAGCGAGCTTCATCCGATATTGCCTGGCTTCATAACGTGTTATCGTCTCTTCAAGGTCTGAAATGAAGGGAATCTGGTGTATTGATCGGTAAAAAGCTTTTTTGATCGTCCGAGGGAGTGAGCGATGTCTTCACAGAAGGTCGTCAGTTTCAACGAGGAGTAGATTTCGTGTTTTGTGGAATTTGGTGGGGAATGTAGGACCAGAGCCCTGTGTCATTCATGATGAGACCGCCTGGATTCCTCGATTGATGTGTTCGCATGATCAAGTATGCGGAGTCTGGAAATCTTGTGCGAGCCCGAGGCGTCCCATAGAATAAGAGATGAAATGTAAATATTTTGTCGAAGGAGTTCATTCATGGGGATGATTGATTTGCGCAGTGATACGGTGACCAAACCCACTCCCGCCATGCGGGAGGCCATGGCCCATGCCGAAGTGGGCGACGATGTATATGGAGAAGACCCCACGGTGAATCGTTTGGAAGCCATGGCCGCCGACTTGCTTGGAAAGGAAGCGGGGTTGTTCGTGCCGACCGGCGTCATGGGTAATCAACTCGCCATTCGGCTGCACACCCAAACGGGGGATGAAGTGATTGTGGAAGGCACCGCGCATATCATTCGTTACGAAGGCGGATCGGCTTCCTCATTATCCGGCGTGCAAGTCAATTGTGTGCCTGGTGAACGAGGGATTTTATCGCCGGAGGCGGTCCAAGCAGCCATTCGACCCCGCGATATTCATAATCCGCCGACCACGCTCTTGTGCCTCGAACAAACCCATAATGTGGGAGGCGGTTCCGTGTATCCCTTGGCGACCCTGGAACGGGTGGTCGAGGTCGGGAGAAGGCATGGATTGGCGTTGCATTTGGATGGAGCGCGGCTGTTCAATGCCGTCATCAAAACCGGAGTGTCTGCCAAAGACCATGCCCGGCTTTTCGATACGGTTTCGTTTTGTTTATCCAAAGGTTTGGGTGCGCCGGTCGGATCCATAATCGTTTCGGATCGAGAACGGGTTTCGCGACTGCGACGGCTTCGGAAGGTGTTTGGGGGTGGGATGCGGCAAGTCGGCATATTGGCCTCAGCCGGAATCTACGCCTTGGAACACCATATCCAGCGTCTGGCGGAAGATCATGCGAATGCCAAGCGTTTGGCGCAGTTGTTGTCGGCCATTCCCGGTGTGGCGGTGGATGTGGATGCCACCGTGACCAATATTGTGTTATTTAAGATCCCAGGAGCGAAGAATACCACGGACATCCTGTTACGACGCTGCCGGGAGGCGGGGGTCCTGTTTAACGCGGTTGGGGATCGGGCTTTTCGTCTTGTGACGCACTTGGATGTGACGGCTGCCGATGTTGAAGAGGCTGGAAAAAAGTTTTCAGCGGTATTCGCCGCTGCCTGATCCTTGTGGCATATCTGAGCTGGATTGACACCTGCCACCTGCCTTCTTATCCTTAGAATTTTTCTCGACACGATTCACACATTACGAGGCATAAGCCATGCAAGCTGTTTCATTTCCCCAAATTATGCAAATTCTGGCTCTCACCGATGAGATGGAGATTTCCCGGGAAGAGGTGGATATTCCCTTGACTCCGGAAAGTCCCGGAGTGGTTCGGCGGTTGCCCAATGGCAAACTGGAAATTGTGGTGGATGCCGATATGCCCTTTGAGGAGTGGTTGAAAGGGCTGGCCCCCACTCTTCATGAATTGATGGATGAAAAGGATGAAGGGCGTTGACGGATGGCAGTTCGTGATCGTGAATGGCCGGGATATACCATTTGGTATTGTTGCCAGGAATGCGGCCGGTTATGGACGTACCAGGGGTCGGATGTCGTGGCTCTTGACCCTGGGTTTGCCTTGGGACCGGCTCTAGTTGGGGAGGCGGTATTGGCGAGGACCTGTGCCATTTGTGAGGGGCGCTGCGATGCGCCCGTTGCCGAAGTCTAAGAGCTGAGGTAGACGATACAGGTTCTGGAAAAAACGGACTCTCTTAAACGCTGGTTTTATGCACTAGGAAGCCAGAGCGACGGCTTTCCCCTGCATGTCAGATTCCCCTTCGCCAATGATGGTTTTTTCCATAACCCATTCCTTGGGGGTAATTTTTAAGGTGTGGCCCATTAAGGTGTGAAATTCCGCTTCGGGGATTTCTATCTTCTCTTCTGCTGTCACGTTCAATTGAAGAATTTTCTTTCCATCCGCGTTCTGAGTCAGGGTCAATCCGCTGGGAGAACGGTCTAATTTATAGACACGTTGCTCATTGATGACCAGAGAGTTGTTCTCGATCTTGGCGTGAAGTTTTCCGGCTTTGTCGAACACGGCAAAATTGACTCGGATAGGGGTGCTGCCGGTTTTCCGGAATTGTATTTCGATCTGCGGTAGTCCTTCAATTTCTATGATCCCGTTGGAATTGCGGTACCAATGGGGGCCGACTTTCACATCCATGTCATTCACTGCGCCTCCTTTTTTCAACGCTGTTATCTTCAGAAACCGCCCATTGTACTGACTGAACCTGGTAATGGCTAGAGGAAATTTCTTTTTTTCATGGGGTCCATTTCTTCCCGCATAAGCGGGTAATTTTATAAGGCCGATTTTATGGTTTTTTGATGCGATTGAGGATCAGCGCGATACATCCGCCTAACAGTCCGCCGCCCAAAATTGGGGGGCCTAATTCTACCAATTTCAATTCCCAAATGGGTTCCTGGGCCAACATCAGATCGCGAATTCCCCCTTGAATCATGATGACCGCCAAAGCCATCAGACATCCGATTATGAACCACCAACGAAAGATTTTGAACGAATCCATGATTTCTGTTAGGGGGAGAGTGGACGGTCCAAGGCTCGGTATTGAACGGCCTCGGCAACATGGTTAGCCTGAATCATGTCTGCGTGTCCGAGGTCGGCAATGGTTCGAGCCACCCGGAGAATGCGGCCATAGGCCCGAGCAGATAATCCCAAGCGGGAGACAGCTTGGTCAAGCAGGGTTTTCCCGGCGGCATCCAATTGGCAGTATTTTTTAATCTGTTTGGGTTTGAGTCGGGCGTTATTGAGGACGTGGTCTTCCCGGTACCGCTCGAACTGCCGTCGGCGGGCCTCGATCACGCGTTCTCGAATGGTCTGGGACTGTTCATTTCTGGTCCCTCCGGTTAAGTCTTTTACCGGAACGGCGGGGACTTCAATATGGATATCCAGTCGATCCAGCAATGGACCGGACAATCGGCTTCGGTATCGGCGGATCTGATGAGGAGTGCAGAGGCATTCGTGAGTTGCGTCCCCAAAATATCCACAGGGACAAGGGTTCATGGCGACCACCAGCATGATTTGAGCCGGAAAGGTCAGGCTGGCCTGGACGCGGGTGAGCGTGACTGTCCCGTTTTCCAGGGGTTGGCGAAGGCTGTCGAGCAGGGTCCGTTTAAATTCCAAGGCTTCGTCTAAAAACAGGACGCCATGATGGGCGAGCGATACTTCCCCTGGCCGAGGCACGGAACCGCCTCCCACGAGCCCGGCTTCGGAAATGGTATGATGCGGCGCGCGAAACGGACGGGTGGTTAACAAGGGGCTTTGGGGAGATAGGGTGCCGGCCACGCTATGAATCTGGCTGGCCTCCAGGCATTCTTGAAACCCCATCGGGGAAAGAATCCCAGTTAATCGCTGAGCCAGCCTAGTCTTTCCGGAACCCGGCGGGCCGATCATGAGCAGGTTGTGTCCGCCGGCTGCAGCCACTTCAAGCGCTCGTTTGGCTTGGAACTGACCAACAACATCCGAGAAATCTTCCTCAATGATCGGAAGGAGAGTGTGAGAAGTAGGAGGATGCGGACGTGTGGGTTGGAGCGGCTGAACGCCTTTGATGAATTCCACGACCTCTGGAAGTGTATGAACACCATACACCGTGGTCTTTTCGACCACGGCGGCCTGTGCCGCATTGTCATGTGGGAGAACAAGGGATTGGGGAGCCTGGATCGCCATGGCCATGGATAGAGCACCTGGAATGGACTTGATACGTCCGTCTAGGGCTAATTCCCCTACGAACACGTATTGCAGGATAGCTTCCTGAGGAAGTGACCCTTCGGCGACTAAGATGCCAAGGGCAATGCCGAGATCCACGGCCAGCGCCTTCTTTCTTTAAATCCGCTGGTGCCAGATTGACCGTGATTTTTTTTGCCGGAAAAGAAAAACCGGAGTTTTTGAGGGCGGAACGAACCCGATCGCGACTTTCGCGGACTGTGGCGTCGGGAAGTCCCACAATGGAAAATTGCGGAAGGCCTCCTCCGATATCCACTTCGATTTCAATGGAAAATCCTTCCAGTCCGACTAACCCCACGCTGTGGATTTTAGCTAACATGGTATTTCTAATCAGGAAGCGCGGTGGATGGTATGAACATTTGTGGAAGAAAGTACAAATAAATTTTTAGGTGTTTTACCGTGCTGTATTTCGATGGTCAATTTGGAATGAGTAAAAGAATTCCTCGATTGACATTGATCGTTAAGGCATGACTCAAAACAGGATGGAATACGAAAGAGACGATGAAAAAATAAATGCGGGGATGCATGTGTTGAGACCATACCGTGGATCAAGGTTTCTGGGGATCCGCAACTTTGGTTTCATCAGAGGGGAACGGAATGTCATCCGTGGCATCAATCGCATCCAACAGTTCTTGAGTCGCGGGGTCATGGAGAAGGTCGGGTTCCGCGATACTCGGCTTATCGGGTTTTTGGGCATTTCCCTCTACCTGAGTCGAAACTCCTGTTTTGGCCTCTGAATTCTGAGTGGAAGAGAGGGGGTGGATTGTAGGAGCTGGTAGTGGCGTGATAACGGGTGCCCCGTTTTCCGTTTTCTCGGAAACCGGCTTCAGGGAAGTTGGTGTCTTGGCAGGCAAATTGGGCCTAAATTTCTCTTCGACGCTCACTTCCTTGGTTGGTTGTGCTATCGCAGGAGATGACATGGGCGGTATTTCCGAGTGTGCAGTAGGCTGGGAAGGTGGAGTCTCAGTTGGTGGAATCGGTAGATTGGTGGGTGTTGTTAAAGGCTTTCCCTCTTTGACGATCACGTCCTGAGTTGTTTGGTTTATCATAGGCGATGTTGCAGGGGGTAATTTTAAATCTTGAGGCACCTGGTCCGGAGGAGCCTGGATGGCTGGTGTTGAAGGCTTAGCCGGTAATGCAGAAGGGCGTTCCCCGTGAGAAATGATTTCCCCATTCAAATTTCTTTCCGCTGGTTGCTGGACAGGTTGTTTTTCTGATTGGAGTGGAGCCTGCGGATTAGTGTTGGGTAAAGCATGTTGTGGAAAATCGGTCGATTCTTTTCGCACAGGGATTACCGTATTGACAGGAAGTTCCATCGACCGAGGTGTGGGTATTTCCGGTAATGACGACTGTTCGTGGGACTTTTCTTCGGAAATGGGAATCGAAAAAGGTGGCTTCAATTGCTCCACAGAATCCCGAAACCAATACCCTATCGATCCTCCGATTATCATGAGCGCAATGATTCCTCCAACCAATCCAGCGTATCGTTTCGAGGTGCTCCGGCCTTTGTTCAGATAATTCACCTGCGTTGAAGGTCGTTGGATGCCGGGAGGTTGAGGTAATTCCGAAGCGATCGGAGGTGATGCCGCTTCTTGTGTTTGCGTGACGGTCGAAGTTGCAGGCTGTGGAATATCAATTTTCTGGGAGGCATCCGGTTGAATAGGTTTTCGGGATGCTCCGGTGATTGGGGTTGTCTGCAAAGTCGTCGGATTCAGCTTGGCCAATAACTGATTAATGATGGTCAAGGCGTGGGTGGCATCTTTAAGCCGTTTCTGGGGGTCATTTCTCGTCAATTGACGTATGAGATCGCGAACCCCTTCCGGGACGGAATCCGGAAAATGAAATGAGGGATCTGATTGATCGAAAGCGAGTTTTCCCATGATGGATGTTTTGGGAAGATCGGTATACGGAGTGGTTCGGGTCAACATTTCATACATCATAAAGCCCAGAGCATAGAGGTCGCTGCTGAGGCTCAGGAACTCACTTCGGGCGCTTTCCGGCGGCAAATAGTGTAGAGGTCTGAGGAGGTCTTCATCGCAGTTGGAAAGAATGTCCATGAGAATCCAGGATAAGCCTAAATCCATCACTTTGATGTGCTGTTGCGGTCCCACCAGTACGTGTCCGGGATGAAGGGTGCCGTGAATGATTCCCTGAAAATGGGTATGGACCAGAACTTCGGCAATTCCCCTGGAGAGGATCAACATGTGTTCCACCGAGAGGGGGCCATTTTCCTGAATGACCTGTTGGAGGCTGGGTCCGTCAAAGAATTCCATGAACACCACAGGCGTGCCATCGTCCTCTTCGACCTTGAATATTTTAATGAGATTGGGGTGGTCCAGCTTGAGCAGGGGGCTGGCTTTCTCGATGAACGGTTTCCCGCGAATCAGCCGGCCATTGATATGAGAATGATAAATTTTGATGGCGACTTCCTGACGAAGCTCCAGATCATACCCGTAGTAGATCGTGCCGGTTTTTCCTTGGGCGATTTCGCCTTGGACTTCAAACTTTCCTGGAAAAACTGGTTTATTCATGCCTGACCTATATCAGCAAGTTTTATGGAGGGGGATGGTCTCTCCGCTGGTGTCTTCCATCAAGCTATTCGTTCGCTTTGCCGGTTGAGGTGATGTCAAGTCCATGCGATTCCATGCCACCAGCTGAATGGCGGAATCATGGAATTCCTGTTCATTCTTTCGGAACCTTGAACGATCTTCTTAAGTCGCCCGGGATTCCGCCGTGGGAGTTGAGCCTAGGGATGTGCCCTGAGGCTGTATTGGCGCTGGAGAGAGGAGTGCAGGGAGCATGGGATTCACCGGTCATGTCAAGCAGAGCGAGATAGCAGGGAAAATAAAATTTTCGCCTGCGTACCAAGGACTTTGGCACCATCATTGACAAATTTTGTATGTTATTCAAGAATGCTCTCGCATGGCGGGGCGAGCCACCTATGCCGATCGTAAAATTCTCCCTAGAAACCAAGATGAGTTGAAGGGATATCCCGGAGCTGAATCGATGGGTGAGAGACAATGAGATCCTGGTTCGAGACGGCAAGGAGCGAAAGGTCGGATCACAATGTTGCCCGAGTCAAATAACGGGCCCACATGTCAGGAACACCTCAAGCGGGTCAAGGCCGTTTACGAACAGGATTTGGTGGCCAGACACGCGGCTTGAGATCGACGGGCCTGCGGCCCGCTACTCCAGCCGCGGACTCGTTAGCCGGATAACCAGTGTCTAGACGAGATAGCTATGGACGTAAGCGAAGGTTCATCGACACCTACTCGGATGACCTGATAATCATCCTGGCTCGCCCGCGGCGGCATACTCGCACCCGCTCAGAGGAGACTACGCCTTCGCGGAGTTGCTCCCTGGATGCTTCGTTCTGCCATGTCCTCGTGGTCTTCGTCGTCGGTGGAATCGAGGCCGTGGCGGATATCTTGGCGTGACCGCGACAGTCTCGAAGCTTCTCGACAAGTACTTCGCGCAGAACGTGAAAGGTGGCGAGCGTGTCACCGTCTCTCTATCAGGCCTTCGTAGACGCGGCATCCCCGTGGATGAGCAGGTTTTCGACGATTACCTGGCGATAAAGTACCTTCGCAACCGGTCATTCATGCCCGGTGGAAGAACTGAAAAGGATTGGCTTGATACCCGGGGCTGACGACACCCGGAAGCTCACGAAGGAGCACTTGGACAGGATAGAGCACGTCAACAGAACATGATGCTCTATATTGCGCTGGCGAAATGGTCGATCCCAATGCGCCAAGTTATGCGAAGCTGGTGAGGCTCGACGAGACCATCACACGGCGCAAGGATGAGTCAGGCATCATCCGGGTTCACGACTCGCGCATCATCTGGAACAATCTTGAACGCATCGATGCTTACATTTATGGCGATATCGAGAAGGCCGCAGTTACCGAGGAATACGATTGGACGGCAGGCCGGTCGCAGACCGAAGCGGGGGCTTGCCACGATGAGTGCAAGCGGCTCTTCTACATAGCCGCCCCGGCGCGCGCCGGCAGGGAATTACGAACCTCGTGCGGCATCGTGATTTGGCGAGGAGGCACTCGAGTTCTGGCGTGAGTACTGGCACCGAGCTGTTGCCCAGAATGAGGAGTCAGTCAGACCGCGCTTGACGTGTTCGCGAGTCCTCATTTCAAGCCAGAAATGCCCGAGTGGTCGGTCATAGCCAATGTCCAGAGATGTCGCCCACCTGCTCGTGGAGCGCATCCTGCAAGGCTCCGGACCCATGACAGTGAGCAGGTTATTCGGGCGCTTCACGCTGGAAAGCGTGCTTACGAACTCGTCCCTAACATTATGCCAGTGACTTTGCTCACCGTGCGGTTGCCAATCGTCGATCCTCAAAACACACCCGCGTACCTCCGGAAGCGGAACGTGCCCATCGAGGTGTTCCGGCTCAACCGAGCGTAATTATGAATGTGTCGAACATCACCGCAGGTTTGTCGACAGGCCATGGCGTCTACGGTCGAATGTGCACGGAGTTTGCGCGGCGACCACAGCATGCAGCGGACGGCGCTGCGCGTCGCCGCGTGCTGGGCGTTCAGCCGACCGCCGATGCAGACGGTGTGCTGATGGCAGTGGCGGTATTGTGCTGACTCGAAGTGCGGAGGGCGTTGAATGAGGAGCAGCGGATGGTAGGCCAAGCGGCGTGACGGGGGCTGTGATCGCTCGATGGGTCGAGAGGGCCCCTGATGTGCGGTCGGCGGAACAGGTCCGCGTCTGGAACCGCGCGTTCCCAGCCGCCTGCGGCGACGGAACGCACACGGCTGGAACCGAAAGGCCCTGCGGGCCTCAGCTCAACCACCGGACTCCGTTAGGCCAAGGTGGGAGATCACCATGTTGAACAAAAAAGTGAAGAAGTGTCCGATTGCGAATTCTCTTTTGAAGGCACTTCCGCTTAGGAGGTGACATCCGTCAGGACTTCAGTAACGGTTTCGCAATGCCGCGAATGCGGTCAGTTCCATGTGTGATAGATGTTGCGCCAAGAGGTCGTTCTGGCGAGGCAGAAGTGCCCAAAGTGTAATTCGTATGCAACGACCACCGTTGGTCGCTTCAGCATCGGTGAGCTTCGGTGGCAATCGTCTATGATCGGAGGTCACCATGTTGAACAGAAATAGAGGACAGGATGCTGTTCCTCGTGCAGCGGGGGTATCGCCCCGTATCGACGAGACAGCCTCATCGCTACTACGACATCGTTCCGCACAGACGAGCTCTTTATCAAACCGGCCTCCGACTACTACTTCAGTAGTTAATAAGAGCAGTCTTCGCGAATCCAGGCCCCACCGTTGGTCAATCCGACGGCCAGATGAAGAGGAGTATCCTGCCAACATCGACCGGCTCCGTGCCCGTTTTCCTGCACTCGCGGATCTGCCTATTCCTGAGGATCAACTCCACTTCTTGTTGCTCACAAACTCAATCGTAGGCAGCTCGTCTATTCGGACCCGTATACCAGACGCCGTATTCGTGTTGATTGGGGATTGGCGAAAAGTCCTCGACCGGCAGTCATGCAGAGAGCAATTCGAGGCAAAACTTTGTTCGAACTGATGAATCAGCCATTGCAGGCCGGACGAGAGACCAAGAGTCTCCGAAACAATTACAGGTTACATTGGATCACCGCATATTGACTGGAGCCTTTGAGAACTTTATCTGGTCTGCCCCGACCAGACTATTCTACGATTGAGAGTAAGCCCACGCTGTTCGGTTGAACAGCGGAATGAGAAAACCGACGCATTCTGATTGAGCGGTTTTGTTGGTCAGTCGAAACCATGGTGGCAGTTCTGGTGAGACCACAGCCTAACAACGCCTTGCAGCTGACTGCCTACAGCGTCCGCTCCGCTCCCGCTTCTAGCAGCAGCTGAAGGCTGGCGTTAGCAGTAAGAAACGGGAATTGCAGAATCGGCAACGCAGGTGTAAAGTCAGGTGCGATGAACACGAAATAGCCATGAGCCTACAAGAGTTGCCGGACGATGCTTCCTGGGAGGACATTCAGAAGCGAATCAATTTTTGTTGCGGCATTCGTAAAGGCCTCCGCAGGTGGATGTGAAGGAAAGGCATTCCTCACGCCAGGTGAAGGAAGAATTCGCGGAATGGCTCAGCGCCTGATTTGAGTCACCGCCGCTCGACTCGAACCTTCACGATTTACGAACGTATATTGCCGAGTCAGATCCAGCAGCACCAAAACGCTTTATACAGCCATCTTCGACGCCAAACAACATAATCGATTTCCCCGAATCCGGGCGAATGGTCCCTGAGTTCCAGGATCCCAACCTCCGTAAGATCATCAAACGACCCTAAAGAGTCGTCTATCGCGTGGAAGAAGCAAGACCAACAGGAAGTGGAAATAGTCAGGGTTTGGCATGCAGTACGAGGCATTCCTGTAAGGATATAATCTTTCCGTGCTTGAGAGCAGCGTGTCACACCGCCTGCGGCAGGTGAATGCACGGCTGGAACAGAAGGCCTCCGTCTCGGCTCAGCCGCGGGCCGTTAGCCTTCAGAAGACAAAGAGCACACATTATGTTGCCATTTGATCATGAAAACGTTCGCATGGAATTCGGAGAAAAACGATCTGCTCAAGTCGGAGCGCGGCATCTCTTTCGAGAAATCGTTCTGCGTATCCAACTAGGAAATGAATTGATATCTTCGAGCACCCCAACCAGGAGCGATATCCAGGGCAAAAGATTTCGGTCGTGCTTGTAGAGGGGTATGCCTATCTCGTTCCGTTCGTAGAGAATGACGAGGAGATCTTTCTGAAGACCATTATTCCGAGCCGAAAGGCCACAAAACAGTATGGTGGTGGTTCCCATGAGTAAACTGAAATCTGAAGAGAAAGAGATCTTGGAAGCGTTCGAGTCTGGTCGTCTGAAGCGAATCGAGAAGGTCGAGAAGGAGATTGATAAGCATCGTCTAGTTGCGGAAGAAACGTTTAAGAAAGATGCTCGTATCAATATTCGCCTTTCATCTCGGGATCTTCGGGCGATTCAAGCGCGTGCGTTGAAAGAAGGCATTCCTTATCAAACGCTCGTGTCGAGCGTGCTCCATAAGTTTGTCGATGGGCAGCTCGTTGAGAAAGCGGCTAACAAGTAAATCCAGCGGACGCGCCGAAAACGGCACCGCTGATTGATGCGCTAGGTGCATGAAAGAAGTGAGCGTGAGTTTCAAAAAGACTACACCGATCCTTCGAATCTTCGACGAAGCCAAGACCAGAATTCTATGTGGATTTCCTCGGCTTCAAGATCGACTGGGAACACCGCTTTGAATCAGGTCTTCCGTGTACATGCAGATTTCGAAAGATGGGTGTGTTCTGCACTTGTCGAGCATCATGGTGACTGCAGTCCTGGCGCCGCGATGCGGATCGAAACAAGTGAACTCGACTCTTTACGCTGAACTGGCATCAAAGCCCTACAAGTACGCTCGGCCAGGAATCGAAGAAATGCCTTGGGGTACAAGGGATATGTCTGTGAAGGATCCGTTTGGCAACCGACTGACGTTCACAACCGCCATCAGCATCTAATAACACTGGCTGGAGTCGGCCGCTCAAAAGCGTAGCCCGGCTCAGCGGCAAATCGTTATGTGCAACTAGTACATCAGAAACCACCGCCAATAGCGGATTCGTGAGTTTAGATGAAATTATTTATGACAAAGCGTGTTCTCCGTTATCCGGTGTGATCATTGTGGGGTTCCTGGTATTGCGCTTGATCGCCCCCTTGCTTGCCCATCGAATTCCAGAAATTCAGCTTGTTCAAGGCACCGATTCGGCGACTTTGGTTGTGGTCCTACATGGTTTGGTGGTAAATCACGGCCTGGGCTAATCCCGTCTGTGAACACGGCTTTCCAAATTCTCATCTGGTGCTCCCGAATACAATGGTGGTCCCTTTGCGCCATTTTCTAACCACTGATCCTTACGATATCGCCGACGTTATCAGTGGCGATCAATGACGCATACCTTCAGCATCACTACGATCGCATCGTCCTGATAGAGGCACAGCATGAGGCGAGGTCTTGCGCCAAAGTGTACCTCTGGGGTACCGGCAACAGCGAGTGGACCGACCTGTCCCCGTGGTGCACACGACTGGGTAAATCGAGTTGAGCGGTTCGTGTCTCTTGCCGCAATTAATCGCGGATGGTCGACGGATCGGCCCCTGCCAATATGCCCTGGCACCGGAAGCTTGAATATGATTTTGGATTGTTGATCGCCAGTTGACTGGAACTGGCAAGATGATAATGAGCATGCAACGTGGCGCACCATTTGTGGCGGATTCACGGGTGCAATGGATCGAGACCGCCAGACAGAATACGGCCTAAAACTTCCGCTTTTAATCCATCTGCTCCGGAACGAAAGACGACATTGCTACCATAGACGACATCCAAGGATGTACAAGTAACCAAGGACTTCCATTTTAAGTCATTGCCGAATACCGGACATGCAGATATTGCAACGGCGTTGACGGATGAAGGATCAGTGCCAACGAGGAAGCCATACATGGAGAGCACGTACCATCCTGGAATGCGTAACGCTACCCCTTGAACAACTATCTTTCGATGAAACGGAGGAACTAGTCGAAGACTTGGATGTTCGGAGAATTGTTTTCATTCTTCATGGCATTCGGGATTACGATGAGTGGGGTATAAAGCTAAAAATACAATAGATGAAGAACTGCCATTAGGCACCAAAATTCTCTTGCCAAAGTATGGTTATTTCCTATGGCGCCATTTTTATTATGGCAGGATCAGCAAGAAAAGTGCGTTGGTTCATGGACTATTATACTGAGGGTTCGCGCACAGTACCCACGTGCTGAACAGTTCGATTTCATCGGTCATAGCAATGGAACATACATTCTCTCTATAAGCGCGTTGCAGAACTACAGATCTTTTAAGATAAACGATATTTATTTGCAGGCAGTGTTGTGCCGCAACGCTATCCGTGGAGTGGGTGGTCATGCATAATAGAGTGGCCGGAGTACGCAATGTCGTTGCTACCAATGATTGGAGTCGTTGACTACTTTCCACGTTTCTTTGAGCAGATCGCTGGTGGAGGGAGCCAATGGGAAAACTCGGGAGCTCTTGACTTGGGCGCGGCGGGATTTCGAGGGTTTCACGATTCTGGCGGGCCTTCCGAGACGGTAAAGAACATTGCATTTGCTACTGGCGAACACTCGGCAGGTGTAGACATAGAAGATGAAAATAAGCTCAGGAGCTCTGGTACGCTTCGGTCGCTTTGCTGGAAGTTGAATTCCAAACAAGAGAATCTATTCAGAAAGCCTTTAAGGACGTAAACCAGATGCCTTCACCGATATAGTGTCAAACGTTTCATGGATAGTATGGCTTTTGTTAGCGACAGCCAATGATTGCAATTGCGGCTGGCATCTAGCGATGGAAACCTTACGCTGTAGCTCCCTACACGTTGCTTGTCGTGGGATTTGTATTCGGTTTGATTCAAGATTGCGACTAACGCCCCAGAAGGGTTAGAAGAACAAGGACAAAGAAGGCGTCAAAACATATTGTGGGTTAGCATGCTGTTGTTGGAATAGAACTTTTGCATTCAACCGCATAATCAATCACATAACAAGCACATGCACTCGGACAGCAAAAGCGCCCCTAGTTCCTCGCTCTGCTTTTTGCTGCCGGTGATGCAGTGCGTTAGACCCACGCTTCTGACAGTTTAAATCGCGGTAGGGAAAGGTATAATCCAAATGTGTCATCTGAAACCATACGAGACCGGATTCTGGAGTCCTTACAGGAATTTGCCATCTGATGCGACCTATGACGATGCCATCGAGCGACTGGGTATTTCTTGCAAGATTGATGCAGGCTTGGCCCCAGACTTGATGCGGGAGAAGGCATACCGCATGACGGGGGCAAGCGTCGGCTCAGGTTGTGACTCAAATCATTTGGTCGCCTCAAGCACTCCGTGATATCGAAGCCATCCAAGCGTATATAGCTGAAGATTCCCCGCGCGTGGCGGGAGTTGGTTGTGGGCCGGATCGTGAAGGCGGTTGAACGACTGAAAGCGTTTCCAGGATCAGGTCGCAAGGTGCGAATGCAATGATCCGGGAGATTCCTTGTTGATTGAGTCCCCGTATCGCATCGTATATCGAATGCGGGTAGGTGCTGATGGAGATCGCCACAGTTTTTCCGCGCGTCCCGTATCTTTCCCACGAGGTCTCCGATAAACAGCCCTCCAACAAGCGGTTGGAACGGGCAGCTGGGAAGAGCAGCTGCCTGCGGCAGCGGAGATACACGGCTGGAACCGAGGCCCTGCGGGCCTCAGCTCAGCCGCGGGCGGTTAGCAGTAAGAAACGGGGAATTGCAGAATCGGCAACGCAGGTGTAAAGTGCAGGTGCGATGAACACAAAGGAACTAGCCATACAGAGCCTACAAGAGTTGCCGGACGATGCTTCCTGGGAGGACATTCAGGAGCGAATCAATTTTGTTGCCGGCATTCGTAAAGGCCTCCGCGAATTGGATGAAGGGAAAGGTATTCCTCACGCACGGGTGAAGGAAGAATTCGCGGAATGGCTCAGCGCCTGATTTGGTCACCCGCCGCTCGACTCGACCTTCACGATTTACGAACGTATATTGCCGAGTCAGATCCAGCAGCACCAAAACGCTTTATACCAGCCATCTTCGACGCCAAACAACGCATAATCGATTTCCCCGAATCCGGGCGAATGGTCCCTGAGTTCCAGGATCCCAACCTCCGTAAGATCATCAAACGACCCTAAAGAGTCGTCTATCGCATTAGGCAAGACCAACAGGAAGTGGAAATAGTCAGGGTTTGGCATGCAGTACGAGGCATTCCTGAGATATAATCTTTCCGTGCTTGAGAGCAGCGTGTCACACCGCCTGCGGCGGTAGAACGCACGGCTCTGTCTGTACGTGAACGCACGCAGACAGGTCGAATCAACAGCCATCAGGCCCCCACTCAGCGCAGACTCTGTTAGCCGGCCTGTTCGCGTTATCCTTGTGATTAAATGGAGAGACGATTCATTTAATTCGTAGCTATAGGAGATTGCCTCAAGGAAACCGTTCCCCTGAACGGTCACGTTAGATATACAAGCGGTATGAACAACGCGGAAGCAGCCACACTCCTCAAGGATCATTTGGCGAGGTATCGTCTTCGTCCCTACAGTGACCTGGTCACGCTGCTCGGCAAACCGCAGGTGGCTGAGCTGCGAGGCGCTTCCGGTGTCACATATCAGCTTGAGGTGGAGGTTCATTGGGATGCCCGTCCGGGCGGTGCCTTGCGCGTCCTCGGTTCCATCAATGATGGCGGGTGGCGAGCGTTCAAGCCTCTCTGCGACGACTTCATCCTCGGACCCGACGGACGTTTCGTTGGTGAGTAGACGTACCGGATGTCTAACCCCACGCTTGAGTAGACGCGCTTCGCATGCCGCTCACAGTGAGCGTTAAGACAACATGACAAGAGACTTGACCATGGACGGGAGGGATTCGAAAAGGCTTGGGGAGTTCGTAGGATTTTCCAAATCCCCTCAGATCGGGTCGATGACGTGCAGGGTGGTTCCTGCTCGACCGAGGGCGGTCAGGCAGGAGTCAATCTGTTCTCTGGTGTGGTCGGCGGTGACGGTGATGCGAAGGCGGCTGGTGCCTTTCGGCACAGTAGGAGGACGGATGGCCGGGATAAAAAACCCTTCCTGCAGCAAAGCGCGGCTCATTTGAGTGGCCCGTTCAGGCTCCTTGAGAAGAATGGGCAGAATGGGGCTTTCGGTCTGCGTGAGTTGAAAGCCCATGGCTTGGATTCCTGCATAAAGATGGGTTCTGTTTGCCCATAACCGGCTCCTTCGGTCGGGTTCGCTTTGAACGAGATTGAGAGCAGCGAGAGCGGCGGCGGCCAATGCGGGCGGCGGGGCTGTGGAAAAAATAAAAGGACGGGATGTATTGATCAGGTAATCAATGAGGCTTTTTGACCCGGCTATGAATCCCCCGCTCACTCCAAGCGCTTTGCTCAGGGTTCCCATATGGAGGATGTCCATCGGGTGAATGCCGAAGTGTTCCGCTGTGCCCCGACCGGACTGACCCATGACTCCTGTTCCATGGGCATCGTCTACCAACAGGGTCGCCTCGAAGTGTTTTGCAAGATTCTGAATCTGGCACCAGAGCCAGGTCTCGCGTCTTTGAAAACTCCTTCTGTCACCACAAGAGTCGGTTGGCCGGCCGGCCGATTGGACAGGAGCTTTTTCAGATGATCGAGATCGTTGTGATGAAAGATTCGCAATCGGGCCTTGCTCAGGCGGCAGCCTTCAAACAGGCTGGCGTGACATAACCGATCGGCCAGAATTAAACCCTTCTCATCGATCAATGCCGGAATGCTCCCGATATTGGTCGTATATCCCGAAGAAAAGGATAATGCTCCTTCTGTTCCTTTGAACCGGGCTAACTGACTTTCCAGGTCCCCGTGAGGAGTGAGTGTACCGGAAATCAGACGAGAGGCCCCTGCCCCCACCCCGTAGCGGTGGATGGCGGCAATCGCAGCCGCTTTTATTGTGGGATCATTTGCCAGGCCCAAATAGTTATTGGAAGCGAAGCGTCGATTGGCACCCAGTGGTAATGTCGACCCCTGAAGGGGAGTCGATTGTGGTCAGTTCACGCCATAAGTGCTGTCTGGAAAGTTTTTGTCTGTTTTCCTCAAACATTGCCGCAATTGTCGAAAATGGTTGATTTCGTTCTCAGGCTGGGGCTTATGGATGGGAAATTTCTATGTTTCGTATTGTCAAAATTCCTGCTACAATACGCATTGACTTAAAAAAACTGTAAGTATTACCATAGTTTTTTTGTTTAATAGCCGAAGGGGATACCCTTATCCAAATGGATTACGGAAGGAATTCCCCATTTTTATTCGCCCATAAGGGCCATATTACGGGTCTCCCAACCAAAAGGTGGAAACCATGCAGCTGACCGGTTCAGAAATTTTCGTGGAAGCATTAAAACGTGAAGGCGTCGATACCATTTTTGCTTTACCGGGTGGAGTGGTATTGAAAATTTTTGATGTCTTGCACCAACAGAAAGATATTCGCGTCATTCTGACCCGCCATGAACAGGGTGCCGGGCATATGGCTGAGGGGTATGCGAAAGCCACCGGAAAGGCCGGAGTCTGCTTGATCACCTCGGGTCCAGGAATGACCAATGTTATCACGGCCTTGGCTGATGCGTATATGGATTCCGTTCCCGTCGTGGCCTTCTCCGGTCAGGTGCCGACGGCCTTAATTGGGAATGATGCATTTCAAGAGGCCGATAATATCGGACTCAGCCGTCCTTGTACCAAATACAATTTCCTGGTCAAGGATGTGAAAGATTTGGCGCAGACCATTAAGGAAGCGTTTTATATCGCCACCACAGGCCGGCCCGGTCCCGTGCTGGTGGATATTCCCAAAGATATTTCCATGGAAAAAGGGGAATTTCATTACCCCAGTTCCGTGTCCATTCGTGGCTATAATCCGACCTATGACGGCAGTCGATGGAAGATCAAGCAGGCGGCGGATGCCATTCTGAAATCCAAACGCCCCATTTTATACATAGGCGGTGGAGTCCTGTTTTCTGAAGCTTCGGCGGAAGTCAAAGAATTAGCGGAAATGACGCATATTCCGGTCGATATGACCTTGATGGCGTTGGGTGGATTCCCAGGGAATCATCCCTTGTCCCTGGGCATGCTCGGGATGCACGGCACCTATGTGGCCAATATGGCGATGCATTATTCCGATCTGGTGATTGCCGTGGGTGCACGATTTGACGATCGTGTGACCGGCAAGGTGTCGGAGTTTTGTCCGAAAGCCAAAGTGATTCATGTGGACATTGATCCGACCTCGATCAGGAAAAATATCCATGTGGACATCCCCATTGTGGGTGACTGCAAGCGCGTGTTGAGCGAATTAAATAACATTCTTCGCGCGACGGTGAACGGGGATCAAAAAGAGCAGCGCAAGCCCTGGTGGGATCAGTTGAATGCCTGGAAGCATGAGCATCCCTTGGCGTATGAACAAGATCCCAAAGGCCAAATCAAACCGCAATACCTGATCGACCGGCTCTATCATCTGACGAGTGATCGTGACCCCATCGTTTCGACCGATGTGGGTCAGCACCAAATGTGGGCCGCTCAATATTTCAAATTGAAAAATCCGAGGACCTGGCTCACGTCCGGGGGATTGGGCACTATGGGATTCGGATTCCCGGCTGCGATGGGCGCGCAGGCGGCCTTCCCTGACCGGTTGGTGTTATGCATCGCAGGCGATGGCAGCATTCAAATGAATACGCAGGAATTAGCCACTGCGGTGGTGGAAAAATTACCCGTCAAGGTGTTCGTAATCAATAATCGATTCCACGGCATGGTCCGTCAATGGCAGGACTTGTTTTATGAAGGACGCTATGCCTCCAGTTATTTGGGCCAAACGCCGGACTTCGTGAAACTCGCTGAGGCGTACGGTGCGGCAGGAGTCCGGATTGCCGACGTGGGGCAGGTGGATGATGGTATTCGTGAAGTGTTGTCGATTAAGGGGCCGGTGTTTGCCGACGTGCCTGTCTATCAATTTGAGAATTGTTACCCCATGATTCCTGCTGGGGGAGCCAATCACGAAATGTTGTTGGGAGATCCGCCGGATTTGAAGAAACCTAAAGGAACGCATCCGACCGGAGTACAAGCGGATTCCGACACCATCTTAACGGCGTGAGGATTTGACTGGGAATTTTATGGAACATATTTTGTCCTTGACTCTTGAGAATAAGTTCGGGGCCTTATCACGGGTTGCCGGTTTGTTTAGCGGACGGGGGTTCAACATTGAAAGCCTGTCGGTGGCTCCCACGCTGGATCCCTCGGTTTCGATGATGACGATCGTGACCAATGGGGACGAACGCATCATTGAACAAATCATGAAGCAACTGAATAAAGTGATCGATATTATTAAAGTGGTGGATATCAGCGAATGCGATTTTGTCGAACGTGAAACGGCCCTCATCAAAGTCCATACGCGGCCGGAGGATCGAGCCGAGGCTCTCCGGATTGCCGATATTTTTCGCGCGAATGTGGTGGACTCCTCTCCGACAAGCTATACCATCGAAGTGACGGGGGATGTCAGGAAAGTCCAGGCCATCATTAATTTATTGCAGCCGCTGGGCATTAAGGAATTGGTACGGACTGGCCGTATTGCCATGGGACGGGAACCGATTCGGCCTGCACAAGCTCAATCCCGTCCTCTGGCAAAGGCGAACTAGGCTCACCAACCGATTGTCTTCATATCATGAACCGGTCCGTCTTTCTTCGCGAGCGGACTTCTTATGAGTTACCGTTACAATTATCTTCTCTTGAGGAGTGTGTGATGAAAATTTTTTATGAAAAAGACGTGGATCAACAATTGCTCAAAAAGAAAAAAGTCGCCGTGGTGGGTTTCGGAAGTCAGGGGCATGCTCATGCCCTGAATATGCGGGATAGCGGGATACAGGTCGTTATCGGATGTCGGGAAGGGGCTTCCTGGAATAAGGCCGAAGCGGCAGGCTTAAAAGTTATGCCGGTGGCTGATGCGGTGAAAGATGCCGATATTGTGATGGTCCTGGCTCCGGATGAGCGGCAGGCGGCGATTTACAATGAGGAAATTGCTCCCTCGCTCAAGAAGGGAGCATATCTGGCATTCGGGCATGGCTTCAATATTCATTTTGGGCAAATCCAGCCAGCCGGCCACGTCAATGTGTTCATGGTGGCTCCCAAAGGGCCAGGGCATCTCGTCCGGTCCGAATATACCAAGGGCACGGGTGTCCCCTGTTTACTGGCCGTTCATCAAGATCCGAGCGGGAATACGGCTCAGGTCGGTCTGGCCTATGCGAGTGCGATTGGCGGCACACGCGCCGGGGTGATCGAAACGTCGTTTCGTGAAGAAACGGAAACGGATTTGTTCGGTGAACAGGCGGTGCTGTGTGGAGGAATCACGTCGTTAATTCAGGCCGGGTTTGAAACATTGGTGGAAGCCGGGTATTCGCCGGAGATGGCCTATTTCGAATGTTTGCACGAAGTGAAGTTGATTGTGGATCTGATCTACCAGGGGGGCATCGCCAATATGCGGTATTCCATCAGCACGACGGCCAAGTATGGCGATGTGACCAGAGGACCGCGTGTCGTGACTCCCCAGACGAAACGGGTCATGAAGAAAATTTTGCAGGAAATTCAGAGCGGACGGTTTGCCCGTGAATGGGTGCTGGAGAATCAAGCCAACCGACCGGTCTATAATGCCCTTTTGAAGAAGGGGGAGGAACATCCGATTGAAGAAGTCGGAACCCGGTTGCGCGCGATGATGCCCTGGTTGAAAAAAGACCAGTTGGTCGATAAACAAAAAAATTAAATGAATGTGTAACGCATTACAGGTGTCCCGCAATGGCTGATCGGGCCAAAGGCGTACCGGTAGCCCTGGAGGGTATTCCGTTCATTCTTCTCGCCGGGGGGATCACCGTCGGCAGTTGGGTGGCCGGCTTGGTATGGCCGACCTGTCTGCTGGGGACCGTGACCCTGTTTGTCGGGTGGTTCTTTCGCAATCCGGCCCGCACGATCCCGTCCGGAGAGACGGTGGTGGTCTCCCCCGGTGACGGAGCCGTTGTTGCCGTCGAGCCGGAATTCGAGCACCGATATCTGAAAGCTCAAGCCATTCGGATCAGCATTTTTCTGAACGTCTTTAATGTCCATATCAATCGGATGCCGATTGCCGGGGTGGTGCAGGATGTCCTCTACCAGCCGGGCCAGTTTATGGCAGCCAATAAGCCTGGAGCCTCGACGGGAAATGAGCAAAACGCGTTGATGCTTCTCAGGGCTGACGGGAGCAAAGTGCTCTGTGTGCAAATTGCCGGATTAATTGCCCGACGGATCATTTGCTGGGTTGTACCCGGTGAACAGGTGAAAATGGGCGAACGGTTCGGATTGATCCGGTTTGGGTCACGCATGGATGTCTATCTCCCTCAACAGAGTCTGATTCAGGTGAAAGTGGGCGATAAGGTCCAAGGGGGATCATCCATTCTTGCAGAATTGCCACGCGTGGAGGGTTCATGAAAGCTCAACAACGACGACGACGAGTGGTGTATCTTATTCCCAACTTGCTGACGACCGGAAATTTATTCAGCGGCCTGGCGTCCATTTTGTTTGTCTTCGGAGGAAATTTTGAAGCCGCCGCGATCGCCATTCTGGTGGCCATTGTCTTTGACACATTGGATGGCACCTCTGCCCGCCTCATGAAGAGCACAAGCCAGTTCGGCTTGCAATATGATTCGCTGGGGGATGTGGTGTCGTTTGGTGTGGCGCCGGGATTATTGATGTATGTGTGGGCCTTGAGCACGCCAAAAATGTTAGGCGCGGCGGTGATGTTTGCCTTTGTGGCCTGCGGAGCGTTACGCCTGGCCCGGTATAATGTCATGGCCACTTCAAGCGCCGGTGAAGGCAAACCCTTTACCGGGTTGCCGATTCCTGGAGCGGCCGGAGTCATAGGAACCTTGGTCATTTTCGATCACCACGTGGTGGCTCTTGGGGAAGCGGTGAAGCCGATTCTGGCGATTATTCTTTGCCTGTCTCTGGCTTTTTTGATGGTCAGTACGTTTCGCTACCGAAGCTTGAAAGAACTCAAAACCCAGGAACATCACCACTTCAATTACCTGGTCTATGCGGTGCTGATTCTCATGGCCGTGCTGGCCTATCCCCAGGCCATGTTGTTTGTGGTGTTTTTAGCGTATGCCTTATCAGGAGTGGTGGAGCAAATTTGGGTGGGAGTGACCAGGCTCGTGAGAAAAAAACCAGGAATTCAAGAATCCCCGACTCGGTTTCCCACCGATTAATCAAGGACCTCAACATCGGCACCGATTCAGGGTGCAGAGCACCGGAAGATGAGAGTAGAGAGATGACACGAATAATCAGAATTTTTGATACGACGTTGCGCGATGGCGAACAGTCTCCAGGGGCTAGTATGAATATCGAGGAGAAAATCCTCGTGGCCAAGCAACTGGCCCGCTTGAATGTGGATATTATCGAAGCCGGGTTTGCGTTCAGTTCACCGGGGGATTTTGAAGCCATCCAGCGAATTGCCCAGGAAATCGAAGGTCCGGTGGTGTGTAGTTTGGCCCGGGCGAAACCCGAAGATATCGATCGGGCGTGGGAAGCGCTGAAGGGGGCGCCAAAATCCCGGATTCATACTTTTTTGTCCTCCTCCGACATTCATCTGAAATACCAATTCCGGATGTCGCGCGAGGAAGCCCTGAAGCGGGGAGTGGAGATGGTCCGGCATGCCAGAGGATATGTCGACGATGTGGAGTACTCTCCCATGGATGCGACCAGATCGGACTTGTCCTATCTCTGTGAAGTGGTTGAAGCCGTGATAGAAGCCGGAGCCGGGACGGTCAATATTCCGGATACGGTGGGATATACCACGCCACAGGAATTCGGACATATCATTCGGACGCTTCGGGAACGAGTCAAAGGGATTGATCGGGCCATTCTTTCCGTGCATTGCCATAATGATTTGGGATTGGCTGTGGCCAATTCGATGGCGGCGATTCATGCCGGCGCGGGCCAGGTGGAATGCACGATCAATGGTATCGGCGAGCGGGCCGGCAATGCCTCGTTGGAAGAAATTGCGATGGGTCTTCGAACCCGAAAAGACTTTTATCAGGCCGATACGGGTATTCAAACCGAGGAAATTTCCAAGGCCAGCCGCCTGGTCAGCAATATTACCGGCATGGTGGTCCAGCCCAATAAAGCCATCGTGGGCGCGAATGCCTTTGCGCATACCTCCGGCATTCATCAGGATGGATTGCTGAAAGAAAAAATCACTTATGAAATCATGCAGCCGGAAACCATCGGCTTGACGCAAAGCCGGCTGGTGATGGGAAAACTTTCCGGTCGTCATGCCTTCAGGGAGGAATTGGTCCGTCTGGGATACAGTTTGACGGATCAGGAAATCCTTGAGGCCTTTGAACGGTTCAAACGCCTGGCGGATCAGAAGAAGGAATTGTTTGAAGAAGACCTGGAAGCGATCGTCAATAAGGCGGTCACCAAGGTTCCTGAACGGTATTCCTTGAAGGGGCTGTATGTGGAAAGCGGGATGGATCGCCGCCCGCTGGCCAAAGTCGAGTTGCTCATTGATGGACAATCCGTCACAAAAACGGCGGAGGGAGATGGTCCGGTCGATGCGGTGTACCGCACCATCGCGGTCTTGACGCAAACGAAAAGTCAGTTGAAGGCCTATATCGTGAAAGCCATTACCGGTGGAACCGATGCTCAGGGCGAAGTCTCGGTCCGGGTGGAGGAGAACGGTGAAACGGTCACCGGACATGGGTCCGATACCGATATCATCATTGCGTCCGCTCAGGCTTACCTCAATGCCTTGAACAAACTCGCAGACTTGATGGAACGGCATGCTCGGGCCGAGCAAAAAATCGGGCTCTGCTAGTGGCCTGACGGCTTCAGATTGGTGGCATGTTGCAAGGGTTTTCCCTCCCGCTGGTCATCTCTGACCTGTCATTGATCCCATGATGATTGTAGGAGTGCACACGCGACACCGTATGATGATATGTTTAATGGTCTCATGTTGAGGGAATTATGAAAAAACGAATTACCGTGTTGTCGGGAGACGGGATCGGACGCGAAATCGTTCCGCAAGCCATTCGGGTGTTGGAGTCAATTGGCCAAACCTTTGGCCACCAGTTTGAATTTCAACATGCGCAGATCGGAGGAGAAGCCATTGATGCCACGGGATATCCCCTTCCGCCGGAGACCCTGGAACGGGCCAAGTCTGCGGATGCCGTGTTGTTGGGAGCCGTCGGCGGGCCCAAGTGGGAAGGTTTGGAGTACGAGCGAAGGCCGGAACGCGCATTGTTGGGAATCCGAGAACAATTGGGCCTGTTCGCCAATCTGCGTCCCGCAAAAATCTATTCGCCGTTAATTGGAGCCTCAACCCTCAAACCGGAAGTGATCGAGGGAATCGATGTGCTGGTGGTGCGGGAATTGACCGGGGGCATTTATTTCGGCAAACCCAAAGGGATTGAGGCGACCGCGACCGGACATCGGGGATTCAATACCGAAGTGTATACGACGGAAGAGATTCGTCGGATCGCGGAGGTGGCGTTTCAAGCCGCCAGAAAACGACGGAAGCTGGTCACCTCCATCGACAAGGCGAACGTCCTGGAATCTTCAGAACTGTGGCGCCGGGAGGTGATTGCGGTTCACAAACACTATCCCGATGTCGAACTGCGCCATATGTATGTCGATAACTGTGCGATGCAGTTGGTCCGCTATCCCAAGCAATTCGATGTGATTGTCACGACCAATATGTTCGGAGATATTTTGAGCGACGAGGCCGCCATGCTGACGGGTTCCATTGGCATGTTGCCCTCAGCCAGTGTCGGTTCGACCGTCGGCATGTACGAGCCCATTCATGGGAGCGCCCCGGATATTGCCGGGAAAAATCTGGCCAACCCGATCGGGACTATCGCTTCTGCCGCCATGATGTTGGTCTATGCCTTCGATCTCACCAAAGAGGCCTCCGTGATCGAAGAGGCCATCAAAAAGACATTAGAGCAGGGATATCGAACCAAAGATATCGAAAGTTTGGGCACCACCTTGGTGGGAACCAAGGAAATGACCGATCACATTTTACAAAACCTGAGTAACGGGTGATCATGTTTGGCGATTGGCAGTCGGGAGTTATCGGTACGCTGGCGGGAACCGGTGAGCCGGGATATAGCGGTCATGGCGGTCCGGGGTGGAAGGCCGCACTGAATGAACCCAAAAATGTGTGTTTCGATGCCGTGGGCAATTTATTGATTGCCGATTCGGAAAATCATGTCATTCGCCGGATCCTGCAAGCGACCGGTGTGATCGAAACGGTGGCTGGCCGGGGCCCTTCCAGTCAATCTCAACCATCGGCTCCCACACCCTTTCCCACGCAACAGACTCGAGAGGAAGAAGGCGATCCCTTGGCGGATGTGGACGATGCGCCTGAAAAGGCCTATTCACAAACCCCCGATCTCAGTGGAACGGTTCGGTATGTGATTGGGCAGGGACTTCAACGAGACCGTTTTGCGGGGGACGAAGGCCCGGCTACCAAAGCCATGTTGAATTTTCCCTCCGCAGTGGCGGTGAATGCCGAAGGCGATATTTTTATCGCGGATACCTTCAACCATCGTATTCGAAAAGTGAATCCTACGTCCGGGACCATTCACACGATTGCGGGAACCGGACACACGAAATGGAGCGGAGACGGAGGCCCGGCCCTTGAGGCCACATTCAATGAGCCGGTGGCGCTGGCCGTTGAGGGGACCCGGCTCTATATTGCCGACCAGAGTAACAACCGGATCCGTCTGTTGGATCTGGAGACGGGCGTGGTGAGTACGATCGCCGGTACGGGAGAAACCGGATACAATGGAGATGGGATGCCTGCGCTGGAAGCCAGTCTGGCCGGCCCAAGCGGATTGACTCTGGATCAGGAAGGGCATCTCTATGTCGCCGATACCTTTAACGGGCGAATCCGAAAAATCGATCGGCAGACGGGGATGATCTCTTCTATCGTGGGTGACGGGTCCGAATTTCGCTATGAGCGAGGCGTCAATGATGCCTCGATTGCCTTGTCCCGACCTTATGGGATTGCCGTCACGGCAACCGGGGGAATTTTGATTACCGATTCGGACAACCATCTTCTTCGGTATTGGGATGTGGAAAAAAAATCGATGAGCGTATTGGCGGGGAATGGACAGGCCGCCTTCGGCGGGGATGGGGCTGCGGCGGACACGAGCAATCTGAATTATCCCTTTGGGGTGGCGGTGGATGCGTGGGGCAATATTGCCATTGCGGACACATTCAATCATCGCATCCGCTTTATCGGTCATTAAGCCGTTGGTGTTTCAAAGGAATATCCGAACGATGAACAGAAAATCCGAATATACCGTCGCGGTTGTCGGGGCGACAGGCGCGGTGGGAACAGAAATGATCCAGGTCTTGGAGGAACGGAAATTTCCGGTCAAGGAACTGGTGCCCTTGGCCTCGGACCGGTCAGAAGGATTGACGGTGGAATTTCAGGGGCAGGAGATTCCGGTAAAGGTACTAAAACCCGATTCCTTTGGCGGCGTGGATGTGGCCCTGTTTTCAGCCGGTGCCGGGATCAGCAAAGAGTTTGGCCCTATGGCGGTACAAGCCGGAGCGGTGGTCATCGATAACAGTTCGGCCTGGCGGATGGATTCCAACGTGCCGCTGGTGGTGCCGGAAGTGAATGCCTATGCCTTGGCCGAGCACAAAGGCCTGATTGCCAATCCCAACTGCTCCACGATTCAAATGGTCGTGGCGTTGAAGCCTCTTCACGATGCGGTCCGAATCAAACGGATCGTCGTGACGACATTTCAGTCCGTCTCAGGCACAGGTAAAGAAGCCATGGAGGAACTTTCCAATCAAACCCGTCAATTGTTGAGCTTTGGGGATGTCAAAACTGAGGTATACCCCCATCAAATCGCCTTCAACTGTCTGCCGCACATCGATGAATTTTTACCTTCAGGGTACACCAAAGAAGAAATGAAAATGGTTCAGGAAACCCGGAAGATCATGAATGACTCGTCGATTCAAGTGACGGCCACCACCGTGCGGGTTCCCGTGTTCGTGTGTCATGCGGAATCGGTGAATATCGAGACCGAGAAAAAACTCACGGTGAGGGAAGCCCGGGCCTTATTGGCCGCCGCGCCCGGTATTCAGGTCTATGATGACCCCGAGCGGAAACTCTATCCGCTGCCCATCGATGTGGCCGGAACCGATGCCGTCTATGTGGGACGCATTCGGGAAGATGAATCGATCCCCAAAGGATTGAATCTGTGGGTGGTGGCGGATAATTTACGAAAGGGCGCCGCATTGAACGCCGTGCAAATTGCGGAGGCGATCTTTCGGTAAACGTGTTCGGAGACCGGTGATGATCGACATGAGTGGAATGGGAAAAATCCTGGCCCTCATGGGTATGGTGTTAGTAGCCCTGGGTGCGCTTCTGATGATCTTGGGCAGGTGGACCGGATCGGAAGGTAGTTTTGGGTGGTTGGGACGGCTGCCCGGCGATTTTGTCATCAAGCGGGATTCGTTTACGTTCTATTTTCCTTTGGCCACCAGCATCGTGCTCAGTCTGGTGGGGAGTCTGATCCTCTATTTGTTCTTCCGGCGGTAACGACGAATGACGATTTCTTTTCGGCTGCGAATGGTCTGTCTCTTCATGTTAGCGGCAGGACTTGTGGCGATGACGGCTTCCAGTCAGGCTGCCGAGTCTCAGGTACGGGTCGGGTTGGTCGAGGGAGTCGTTTCTCTCACCGTCTCCAGTGCTGATGCCCTCTCTCTCCGTCTTCCATCCGGAAAATCCTATCGGGCCTCCGGTTCGGTCTTCATCCGTCGGAACGCCAACGGATGGACATTAAACGACCGGGAGGTCTCTGACCCGCAGGTGCGAATTGTCGGGCAGGGGGAAATCATTCAGCTTCGGGCCGGGAAACGTGCCGACGGATCGGGGGAGGAACGGACCTGGCAGGTATTGGGGCCAATTGAATTGGCGGCTGTCGGAAATGGCATGACGGTCATTAGTCTGGTGCCTCTGGAAGAATATGTCGGGGGTGTGGTGTCAGGAGAAGTCAGTCCGAATTGGCCGCTCGAATCTTTGAAAGCCCAAGCGGTGGCTGCCCGGACTTATGTGATGTATAAAAAAATGGAAAATCAACAGCAGCTCTTTGATGTGCTGGCCAGTGTCCAGGATCAAGTCTACCACGGCCATTCGGTTCGACCCGAATCGATCCAGCAGGCCATTCAATCCACCTTGGGGCAGGTGTTGACCTATGACAACAGACCGATTTTTGCCGCCTATTCCTCGACCGCGGCCGGACCGACCGAGGATGCCCTCTATGTCTGGGCCTTGGACCTACCGTATCTGAAGGGTGTGGCGTGTCCCTTCGATGAACAGGCCCCGCGTTATGAGTGGCAGACCGCGTTTACCTTCGACGATCTGGAACGGCAGCTTCGAAAAGAGGGCTATGACGTCGGGACGGTGGCCACGCTGACCCCCTACACCCTGACGCCGTCCGGGCGGGTTGACCGGGTCAGAATTCTGCATTCAAAAGGAGAAGTCATTCTTCGCGGACAGGATCTCCGTCGAGTCATCGGCTACTCGAAAATTTTCAGCACCCAATTTACCATTCAAAAACTTGGCGCTGAAGTGGTGATAGTGGGACGGGGAGCCGGCCATGCCGTGGGACTCTGCCAATGGGGCATGCGGGAAATGGCGAATCTGGGCTATGACTATCAATCCATTCTTCGACATTATTATCCCGGTACCACGCTCTTGCCTTTGACCCGGGTTCTGCTCACTTCGGCCAATTAAACCCGCATCGCCTTCCCGGTCGTTTCCCATGCATCTCTCCGACTTTCAGTTTCCTTTCGATCCCACGCTTGTGGCCGAACAGCCCATCCATCCTCGGGATCATGCGCGACTTCTTGTCGTGAACCGGCAAACCCAACAATTGATGAACCGACAGGTTAAAGACCTTCCGGACATTTTGCGACCGGGCGATGTCCTGGTGGTGAACGACACCAAAGTGATTCCCGCAAGACTGTGGGGGACAAAGGTGCCCACCGGCGGGAAAGTGGAACTCTTGTTCGTGCGGCAACTGGATGAGCAGCATATGGAAATACTGCTGAACGGACGAGTGAGTCAAGGGCAACTGCTGAAATGTCCGGGTGGCGGCACCGCCCAGGTGATTGAACGGCAACCGGGAAGAACGGTGATTCGCTGGCAGGGAGAGCAATCCTTTCAGGACTGCCTGGCCCAACATGGGGAAGTCCGCTTCCTCATATATCAAACGGCAACCTCTTCCGAGGATCGCCGGAATTATCAAACCGTGTTTGCCCAACACGAGGGCGATTGCCGCACCGACGGCCGGTTTGCATTTCACGCAAAATTGCTATCGGTTGGGCGAAATGGGCGTCAAGACCGTCACGCTCACGCTGCATGTGGGACCGGGAACCTTTGCCGGTGAGTGTCCGGATGTGGAAGCGCATGTCATGCATCCAGGATGGTTTTCAGATTTCGGAACAGGCTGTTCAAACCATCCAGGAGGCAGAAACAGGCGGAGGACGTGTCATCGCGGTGGGCACCACGGCGGCCCAAGCCTGGAGTCGGCTGTGGATTGAGGCCGGGAGACTCACTGCCCAGTCGGGTGAAACCCGCTTGTTTATCATTCAGTTTCATTCAAGGTTGTGGATGTGCTGCTGACCAATTTCCATTTTCAGGAAACGACGTTGCTGATGTTGGTGTCGGCCTTTGCCGGACTGGAGTTGGCCAGAACGGCTTACGAACATGCCGTGCAGGAACGCTATCGGTTCTATAGCTATGGCGATGCGATGTTGCTCGAATGAAACGAAAGTCTCGGGCGTATAGGGGACGTGTGAAAAGTCAATGAAGGCGACGGAACTCTTAATTGAGAGAGAATGTTTGTATGCCTTACCTTCATCAAGCCCGGATTGACGGAGATGTTGTCCTGGGCCCGCAGGGCGGAGGAAAGCTTGCATCTCGTTGTTTCTTTTGCATGAGGAATTGCATGCGAATTTGTTGAGCATATCCTGATCCACCTCTCCCTCTTGGTCTGGCGGGACGCCATCTCAAATCACTTCCTTCATCTCCGGCCGGGGTGAGGGTGGTAGCCTCAACCATAGCCTGGCTTTTTCGGCCATGAGTTCGCCTTTACGCAAGGATTCATATTGATGGGTGTCCAGCGGTTGTTGGCCATAAGGCGTTGATAATATTGGGGATCGAAATTGCCGTCTTTTTGAAAATCCTTTTGGTTCACGATGGCATCATGAAGCTCCTGAGCCGACACCGCTAAATCGAGTTCGTCGGCCAGGTTTTGCCAGGCTTTATTGGTGATGAGACCTTCCAGCGCCAATTGCCTGATGGTGTCTTCTTTCACGTCTTCTTGTTTGAGCTGTTCTTTGTAAAACCGGTGGTAGCGTTGTTTCGCTTGGATCAGTTCTTCACGGGTAACCTTATAATCGCCGACTGTAGCGACGGCGTTGCTCTGATTGGCTTCAAACCCCCACCATCCCATGCCGATGACAAAGGTGACGGCAATGACGATCATGATGCCTATGATCAGCAAGGGTATTTATCGAGCTTTCGCGAATGGTCCGAATCATGCCCTAACCTCCATTTAGACGTCTTGTACGATCCTGGAGAATTTTACAGGTCCTGGCGCACAAAGGCAAAAAGAGCATGTACTGATGTCCGGCTTTACATGGCCGGGTGGCCATGGTAATCAACAGGCTTCGCCTGACAGGGAATCCATCCGAGGGCATGATCATATATTTCCCGAAAGGTCCGGCCATTCATATGAATGACATACGTGTGCCGGTTCGCACAGTCCGACAGGCTATCTTCATATCGGCGGCGTGCGGACGGCCTCTTCAGGTGGTTATTTGCCCGTCATGAAAAGGGCACCTTCGTGCTTCGAATCGAAGATACCGATCAGGAGCGGTCTACCGATGAAGCCATCCGGATCATCGAACAGGGATTAAAATGGGTCGGGTTGGATTGGGATGAAGGCCCGTTCCGGCAGACGGAGCGATTGGCTCTGTATCGAGAAAAGGCCATGGAACTGTTCGAGCGGGGATTGGCCTATTGGTGTGTATGTACGCCGGAGGAATTGGAAACCGAAGACTCGAGGCGCAGGCCAGGGGAGAATCGCTGAAATACGATGGGCGGTGCCGGGAACGGAGCATTACCAAGCCGACTCAAACGGCGGCCCTGCGGTTCAAGGCTCCCAGGACGGGCAGACCATCATCCCCGATCTGATCAAAGGCCGGATCGTGTTCGAAAACTCGGTGCTGGATAGTCTCATCATTCTCTCCGTCCAACGGCTATGCCACCTATAATTTTTCCGTGGTAGTGGATGACGGGTTGATGAAGATCTCCTCATGTCATACGGGGGACGACCATGTCAACAACACGCCCAGACAGGTGCCGTTGTTTGAAGCGCTGGGTTTTTCCCGTTCCTCAGTTTGCCCACTTACCGATGATTTTAGGGTCGGATAAAACACGTCTGTCCAAGCGCCATGGAGCCACCTCGGTACTGGCCTACCGGGACATGGGCTATCTGCGGAAGCGCTCGTGAATTATCTGGTGCGGTTGGGCTGGTCGCATGGGGATCAGGAAATATTTTCTATACGGGAAATGGTGGAGCATTTTGACTTCAAGCAGGTTCAGTCGTCTGCCGCGGTATTCAATCCTGAAAAGTTGAAGTGGGTCAATGCTCAATACCTCCGCAGCAGTGACCCTAAACGGGTCGCTGATGCGCTGGTTCCGTTTCTTCACCAGGCGGGATATGACGATGCAGCCATCGCCTGGATTCCGGGAGGTGCCGAGGCGCTGATTCCACCGCTGCGGGAACGTTCGGAAACTCTGCTGGAATTCGTGGAGGGGGCCGTGCCGTATCTGGCGGAACCGATGGCCATGGATGACGGGGCGGCCACGAAGCATTTGACTGCGGCCATTGCTCCCATCCTCAAGGAGTTTGCCGACCTTGTCGAAGCTGCATCCGATTTTTCCAAAGAAACACTGGAACATATCCTTCATGATCTCATCGAACGCCAGGGACTCAAAATGGGCAAGGTGGCTCAGCCGCTTCGGGTCGCCCTTACGGGGAGAACGGTGAGTCCCGGCATCTTTGAAGTCATGGCCTTGTTGGGAAAAGAGCGGACTCTCCGGCGAATTCGTACGGGTGTCGAACGTGCTATGAAAAACTAAGACCTTCAATTGGCTTCTTTTGTCAAAGCTTGTTTCCTATTCATCTTGACTGCATATCGGTCCTGAATTAAGCTCATCCTAGGTTGGGGGATCGTCTAGCGGTAGGACGCCAGATTCTGGATCTGGCTGCCCAGGTTCGATCCCTGGTCCCCCAGCCAAAATTCTTGCCTCCGAATCTTTCCAAGTATCTCATAAATTCAAAATCCTCACCTTATTAGGACATTATGAAGCGATCAAAAGTTCTGGAAACATTAACACGTGAAAAGCCGGAATTAAGTCGACGTTTTGGGGTCCTCGGATTGAAGATCTTTGGGTCAACAGCCCGTGATGAAGCGGGGCCCGATAGTGATGTAGATATCGTCGTCTCGTTGGATGGTCCTGCCACGTCTTATCGGTATTTTGGTGTCCAGTTTCATCTTGAAGACGTCTTGGGATGTCCTGTTGACCTGGTCACAGAAAAAGCCCTGCGACCGGAATTGCGTCCCTTTATTGAGCGAGAGGCCGTCAATGTCTGAGCGGGAATCGATTCTTGCTTTCCTGGGGATAGGGTAGTCGAGCATAGCGGGGTGACACCCAATCTGAGAAATATTCCGAGGTACATCTTGTTCTTGGTCGAAAATGGCCGCTGTCGCTGAACAGCGAACCGTGAATCTGGTTTTGGAATTGATTGAAAGACAGATTCAGGAGTTGGAAAAGAAGGGGTTGCTGCCGAAGGGGAAATGAAAAAGACCATGCACAATGGAGCTCCTAATTCTCACCCTGGATTATAAAAGATCGTTATGGCAGATCCAGCCCACCTAGAAATATTTAAAAAAGGCGTTGACGCTTGGAATGCTTGGAGGCAAGAGAACCCTCATGTAAATCCAGATCTTTCCAATGAAAGTATCTATGGAAATTTGGCAGGAATTAACTTTAGCAATACAAACCTAACATCTGCTGATCTACATAATGCTTCCGATTTTTCCAATGGGGACTTTTCGCGCGCAATTCTTAATTATGCGTGGCTTGAATATCAAAACTTTACTAAATCGAATTTTTCTGAGGCACGCCTTTTCGGAGCTAGAGCACAAAATGCAAGATTTTGTAACGCAATTCTTAGGAAAACAAGATTCACAAATGCAACTTTAAATGAAGTAGACTTCCGCAATGCCGACCTAAAGGGGGCAAGGTTTGAAAATGCTAGTCTAAGTAGTGCTGTATTTTCGTGGCCGGAAGACGCAACCAACCCAGACCTGCAAGGTGCGCATTTTCAAAACGCGCACCTATTCGATACAAATCTAAGCGGGGCTAATTTAAAGGATGCCATTTTTGCTCGGGCAAATCTGGAAGGCGCACATCTGGATCATTGTGATCTTACAAAAGCAAATCTATGCGAGGCTAATATTGATGGCGGAGAACTATCCCACGCCATTCTTACAGAAGCAATTTTCGAGAGAGCTACATTGAGGAATGTAAAGCTAGATGAAGCCAAACTAAATAAGGCCAATTTAATGGAAGCGATGATTTCAAATTCCTCTTTGAACCTGACTGATTTCAGTGAAGCAGAATTCCGGGGAACCATCCTTAATAATCTTAATCTTTCAAGCACCCTAGGGTTAGGCCTATGTAAACATAGAGGGCCTAGCGGAATTGACCATAAAACACTTATTCAATCAGGTGAATTGCCTTTGGCGTTCTATCGTGGTTGTGGTTTGCCTGAAAATTATATTACCTATCTTCCTTCTCTTCGTGACGCTCCATCAATTCAATTTCATTCTTGCTTCATCGCCCATTCGACCAAAGATCATCTTTTTACTGAAAGGCTATGGGCTGATCTCCAAAATCGTGGTGTTCGTTGTTACTACGCCCCAGAGGACATGGGAGGAGGCAAAAAAATTCACCATCAAATAGATGCTGCCATTCAAGTTCATGACAAACTATTGCTAGTACTTAGTGAGGCCAGCCTTAACAGTGAATGGGTCATGACGGAAATTAGAAAGTGTCGAAAATCGGAAAAACGAGAGGGTAGGCAAAAGTTGTTTCCCATTCGGTTAGTCAGAATGAATGTAATTGATAATTGGGAATGTTTTGATGCCGATAGCGGGAAAGACCTTGCCGTGGAAGTTAGGGAATTTTTTATTCCCGATTTTACAGACTGGAAAAGCCATGATTCTTACATGAAAGCTTTTGAATGGTTAATGCGAGACCTCAAGGAAAGTTCAGGGAAATTTTAAAGGGTATCTAATTGCAAGGAGACCTGAGAGATAAAACTTTGGGTATTGTTATTTCTTGGAGGGGAAATATGCCTACTGAACACGAAATCAAGGATTTGATTTGTAAACTTTATGCTCAAATTAACGGGAAGCCTGAAGAAATTGAAATTGTACCTAAAGATGGGGGTTGGGTGTTGCTTTATCTTATCTGGTAATTAGGACGGACGGCAAAAAAGCGCGGGTATTGAGAAAGCACATAGATGACGACAATCAATTGAACATAATAGAGGAATTAAAGAGATTTTCTTAAATTTCCAACCGAGATATTTGTTTTAATCAACAATCCAATAAGCGATCGCATGCAAAAGGCTGAGAGGGATCCTGGCCTTATTTGTTTAAACTCTCTTTATTTTTTGCTTCCGTTTATTCAATAGATTTTGTAAGGTTACTTCCGAAAGTCATTGCATTTTTTCAATCTAGGCCAGCAAATAAAAAGCATGAATTCAACTTTTAAGTGCAACTCAATGGCTCGGCGTAAGGGGGCAGGTGCGGTAAGATCCTGGCTTCTTTTACCGGCCAGTAAGAGGAGCACCTATGAGATCTTACACACACCTGACCCTGGAGCAACGCTATCAGATCCAGGCGTTAATGAACATGGAGCACTCCCCTCGAGAAATTGCTCGGGTGGTTGGAGTTCACCCCTCCACCATTAGCCGGGAGGTGCGGCGCAATCAGGGGCAGCGCGGGTATCGCCCGAAACAAGCTCACCGGTTCACGCTCCACCACGCCGTACCAAAGCGCGACGGCGTATTGCGGCTGCCACGTGGCATCGCGTGAATGAGCTGCTCCGGGCCGAGTGGAGCCCGGAACAAATCAGTGGCTGGTTGCGCACACAGCAGCGGACCTTGCTCAGCCCAGAATGGATCTACCAACATGTCTATCGCGACAAACAGGCCCAGGGCACCCTGTATAGGCACTTGCGGTGTCAGCGGCAACGCCGGAAGCGGTATGGCACATACAGTCGTCGGGGTCATCTACCGAATCGCACCTCCATCGAGCACCGCCCCGCCGTGGTCGAACGCCGCAACCGTTTCGGCGATTGGGAAGTGGATACGCTGATCGGCAAAGGCCATCAGCAGGCCCTCGTCTCCTTAACGGAACGCAAATCCCGACTGAGTCTGATTGCCAAGGTCTCCCGTCGGTGCGCTGAGGCCGTCGCGAACGCGGTCATCACGCTCTTGAAGCCTCTGCGGCTCCCTCTTCACACGGTGACGTCGGATAATGGCAAAGAATTCGCGCAGCACGAGAGGATTGCGCAGGACTTGAAGGTCCGCTTCTTTTTTGCGCATCCTTATGCGGCCTGGGAACGGGGGCTCAATGAAAATACCAATGGCCTGATTCGCCAGTATTTTCCCAAACAGCGGCCTTTTCACACTATTACCCACGAAGAGATTCATCACGTCATGAACAAATTAAACAATCGCCCCCGAAAGGCGCTGGGATTCAGAACTCCGAATCAGGTATGTTTTGGCATTCATCCATCTGTTGCACTAGTGAGTTGAATCCAAGAAAGCTTTTATGCTTCGATCCCTTTCACAGTAAAAGCATAGAGTTTTAATCTGAGTGAAATTGGGATGTTCCGACCTAATTGAAATGCCAGGTCAAACCGGCTTGAAGAATATTACGCTCAACGGAGGGAGGGTCACGAGAAGAGAGAAGGACTGGTCATGCCGGGGAATCGAATTGGTATTGTCGCCGTTTTCGCAGTGCGTTGAACGTCAGACTCACCGCCCGCCATATGTTGTTGCAATGCTTTTTCCATTCTTTCTTTGAATATTCTACTTATGCCGTGTCCTTTGTTGGTTCGTGCGGATCAGTTGAAAGATGTTCCTATATTTCTTTTGAGGCAATGGCTTGGACCACCGCGCCAAGCCCTGTGTGATAAATTCCCTCCACGACATCCCGCTCTAGCTCGATAAGATGTTGAAACGTCAAGCCGTCTTACTCAAGACTTAACGATTCTTTA
>JALDRK010000018.1 GCA_031315915.1 Nitrospirales bacterium | reverse complement strand
CAATCTTATCCAGGACTTAGAAAGTTCTAAGCACGAGGTACGAATACAGGCTGCCCAAGCATTAGGTGGGTTGGGAGTGGCCGTTCCAAAGTTACAAGAGTTGGCTAAGAACGATCCCGATGAATATGTGCGCCATTTTGCCCAAGAGGCCATTGACAAAATCCAGCAGAGTTTTCCATTTGATACAGCCCGGATAAACGATGAAGCAATTGGCCGTACCCCGGCTATTCATGGCATGGCCGTGGTCGGATTTGAAAAAATCTATCTTCACCATTTGCCGATGTTTAACGAGACACATGGCGTACAAATGATCTTGGAGGTCGAATTGGAAGAAGAAGCCGGGACTGTATATCGAGCGCAATCGCGGAGAGGGTTTCCCTATCCCTTGATTACACTTGTTCCCAAAAAGAGTTTCCCTCTTTTAGAGTTGGGGGATTCGCGGATGACCTTTACGGCTGACCTCTTTGACGGGCATTTTGAGCGCGGAGGGGAAAAACTAGCCTCAGATTTTGCCGTCACCATCAAGAAGATTGTTTATAAGCGAACACTCAACCCTAATGAAGAACGTCCGAAATTTTCAGAATATATTTTATTTGGGACCTCTCAGGAAACTTTCCTGGCTCATAAAATTTCAGGGGTCCCCAATTATGATCAAATCCTGAGTGTTGCTCGCGAGAACCCTTTGGAGCAACAAATGATTGACGGCGCTGTTGTCGTTTCCCTTGGGTTAACGGATCAATCAGTTAGTGCCATGAAAGAAGGTCAACATGGGAAAGGGATGATGCGTGGGCTGGTTGCGGGTGGTAGTGATCTCACGGAATTACCTTTTCCCTTTCAGGTTCGCCAAGAATATTACTTCGAGGTAGAAGAATTATCTTTCAATGGATTCTTGCCTTGAACACTCATGTCCATTGTGATTGCGTATAAAATAAAAGCAGCAAGTTGAAAGACTCAAGCAACATGAAAAAAAGACAATTTTTTACTGCTGAACGATTTATCCTTATCGCCTTAATCTTATTTCCATAACCAGAGGATGGCCACGGACACAATCACGAACCACCATCCCACATTAATCGAGAGTTTTTCTCCCTCACTTTCATAGCTGTAACGTTTACTCATTGTATGGCTCCTTGGTTTGGGTTGCTTCACATTACCCTTGCGGGTTTTATCCTAACCATGACCCAAAGGAACCAGATTCCCTCAGCAGACCTCCTTGGACTTTTGCCTCAGGTTTTTCAGATATCCGGTTTGCAGCAGGCGCGGAAAAAAGCGTGGAAACAGGTAAGCAACGAGAGGTGGTATGCCCGGAAGTCGGGAGAGAAGGAAAAGTACAAACGAAAAAGGCCGGGATAGGTTCCCAGCCTTTTCCACAACGATCGTTTGTCTGCGGGGTTGCTTAAGTCCCGCCCATGGAGTGCATAGATTCAGTAAACCAGTTCCGACTGTTTGAGGCTATCCCCCGGAAGAATGGGCCGGGCTGACGTTTTGTTTTATTACGGGACCTGAACCTGAAATCTGAGATTCACCATGGCACAATGAGTTGAGAAGGCATGAATACCGCTTTTCTGGAAGAATCCTTGGGTAGGGATAAAGATCAAGGCCCACAAAGTATGTGTAGGAATAGGAAAAGGACCGTGGTCAGAGCAATATTATGGAGGAGCATTTGACCGGAGGTTCAGTTGCGCGTAACATTCCCCAATCACCTGCCGAATTTCTTCTATGAGAGCATTTTTAAGCACGTTGAAAATACAGGATGCCCCCGTAGCTCAGTCGGATAGAGCAGCGGTTTCCTAAACCGCGTGTCGCACGTTCAATTCGTGTCGGGGGCACCATTTCAGTTCATCTCAACTCATCGAATCGAACCTTTTTCATTATGTAACGCCTAGAGCTCACTTTACGTTACATTTCATCCTGCCGGTTTTTCTCACACGATTACGATTGTCATTCGAAACAGGGAATCATAGCCTCCGATATTCTCCCTCCCATTGGGTGATGAGTGTGCTGCGGGTCTTCGCATTTTTCTGTGGGAACTACCGCAAGTCATTGCCATTTCTTCTTGTGGTAGGTATTATACGTATTTGCATTGAAGGCTCAGGCATACAAGAGGATGATGAAAAACACCTTGTTTGATCAGTGCTCGGCAGACCATGTCCTACGATGGGGATGAGATTGAGATGTCCTGATATGGTAACAGCTAATGAGCTAATCCAGAGCACTTTGCATACCTTGTGAACACGATTCTCTTTTCAGCCTTCCAGCCTTCTTGATAGATAAGGCAATGCCTATTGTGGATAAACCATCTTCTGAATTTTAAACAAAGGAAAGCAGCGCATTCCTTATGATGGCTTCGCCTTCTTCTGAGACCGGGCACCCGCCTTCTTCCTCCATGCGGTCCTCTTTCACAGATCTGTTTGATGTGGTCGTGCGCCGGAAATGGCTGATTCTCAGTTGTATGGTGCTGGGTGTCATGCTAGGCGGGCTCATGGTTTGGCTGAAAGAAGATGTGTATCGTTCTTGGACCGTCCTGTTAATCGAATGGCCCGATGGATCGAGTCAATCCCGTTCTTCCGGTCTTGGTGAACTTTCCGACCAAGAGCGGGTGGCTTTAGTGACACAGCGGGTCTTGAGCCGGATGAATCTGCGACAGGTGATTGATGAGTTTCATCTCTATCCAACGCTCCTGCCTCTTCGGGGATATGAGTTCACCATGCAAGAACTTCGCAAAAGCATTCACGTTCAAACGAAAGAAAATGCCGGACGAATAGAAGCCCTGACGATCTCATTCGCCCATCCCGACCCCGACATTGCCCGAAAAGTGGTCGCCAAATTGGCCGACGGGTATATTCAGGACACCTCCCAGCGCCAGGCGCCACCGGATGAGGAGACCGCTGAGGCGTTGTCTAAGAAACTGGTGGCGGTAAAGGCTTCCCTCAGTCACAAGGACGAGGAATTGTCGGCCTATCGATTGAAAAATGCAGACGGGTTGCTGGAAACATTACGGGAAAATCTACGAACGCGTGGTCGCCTGCAGGCAGAACAACGGCGGATTCAAAATGCCTTGAGTGTGCTTCCGGTTCAAATTGAACAGGCCGAGCAAACCATTCGAGAGCAGGAAACTCGGTTGGCGGACGCCTCCTTACGAGCCAGACAACGGAGTGGAGAGGAACGACAGGTTTTGGCCATGCGCCTGGTCTCCCTGCAAAATGCCTTAATCACGAAGTCGAGTGAATTGGGCGAGGATCATCCGGACGTCCTGGATTTAACCGGGCAAATCAAGGAGGTCGAACAGGCCCTGGAAACTCATTTGAAGAATGAGGGCGAGGACGTGGCGACGATTACGTCCAGACTGACCGAATTACGAAACAACCGGTACGATCTGAATCAACAGCTGGACAGGTTGCAAGAGCAAGGGGACAAAATATCAAGACAGGTGCAGGTCTTGGAAGCCAGAATTGAACAAACTCCGTTACGGCAGGAGGAATTACAGGATCTGGAGCGCGAATATGAAACGTTGCAGACCGAGTATGAACGCCTGAACAAACGCTGGATTGAGGCCAGAATTTCCGAAAGTCTGAATAGTCGCAAACAGGAACCGGAATTCCGTGTCCTGGATTCTGCCACCTTTCCCAATCAACCTGAAGGCATGCGAAGGGCTTGGATGCCGTTGGGAGGATATGCAGTTGGGACTGTCCTGGGTTTGGGGTTGGCCATGATCCTGGATTGGTTCTCTCCGACATTCCGCCGATCCGAGGATGTGGAAATATCCCTAGGCTTGCAGACTTTGGCAACCATTCCCAGCTTTAACCTGGCCTATGGAAAGTCTCTAAAATTGTTGTCCGGGGCTATCGCAGCCGATGCCGCCAAAGGGGAATTAGCCCTATCGGGGCCTCAAAGGCGTGGCTATCCCGATGCGGGCATTTCCCAGAAGCGTGGGGTATACGGCGGAAAGCCGTCAGATTCTCCGGCTTTCCCTGCCCGGTTAAATTTGGTGTCGCGATGGCGTCCGGAATCGATTGTGGCTGAACAATATCGAGTCGCGGCCACCCGGCTCGACCTGTTGGGGGAAGGCGATCAGTGCACCATTGTGCTCGTGACGAGCGCCAAGAAAGGTGAAGGGAAAACCTGCACGTCGTCCAACCTGGCTTATACCTTGGCCCGGGATCTTGAGGAATCCACATTGGTCATTGATTGTGATTATAAATGTCCCAACCTGCATAATATTTTTGTCATGAATGGTCGTCCCGGTGTCGCGGATTTTCTGGCTGGGCAAGAACCATTGGAGGCTTGTCTTCAGCCAATAGCGGATGTGCCGCTCTGGTGTATGCCGGCGGGAAATCTGGAACAACACCCGGTTTCACTTTCCAAATTGCACAAAATCGCATTAATTCTTTCTGCGGTGAAATCCCGCTATCGGTATATTATTTTAGACGGACCTCCCATTTTACCCCTGGCCGATATTAATATTCTCAGCGGGCTGGCCAATATTGTGTTAATGGTCGTGCGTTTCGGAACGACACCCAAGGATGTTGTCCAAAAGGCTATCGAAATGATCCATTTTCGAGGGCCGACCAGGCTGGTACTAACCGATGCCGGCATGCATGGGGTGCCGAATTATGTGCATCAAGGCTATGCGACGCCGTTGGCCGTCGGGCATCATTCCTAGCCGGGTTGCATATTAAGACGAATTGCTCGTTTAAACGCCAATATTCATCATGGAAATCTGTTGAGGATCACTACTTCTCGGATTTAAGGGGGCTTTGATTGCCTGAATCCGGAAATTCTTTAAATTGAATCCGAGGGTTCCTGCGCAGTATTCTTGGACGTTATCCTCACGGAGGAGAGAGGGTTATTTGGAATTTTACATATAGATCAATACGAGACAAGTGCTTTCTCTGACATGTCAGTCAGTATCTGGTTAGATTTGCAGGGTTGGTTGACGTGTTTCTAGTCTCATGAAGACTCCCCCTAAGACTTGTTACTTCCCCATTCAACCTACGCTTCTTACGAAGGAACCGGGAAGAGGGTCGTACATGTTTTTGTCCTCATGCAGGTTTCATAACCCCGAACAGTTTTAATGCATCAGGTGTCTTGCGGGTGCTATCTCAACTGCCGGGGAAGGATGTATGACTGATTTCTCAAGCTCTTTTTCGGTGATCTTTTTCCTTAATTAATTAACAAATGTTTTCACGATTATCCATTTTCTGGCGGTTGACTTTGGGATACTTAACTATTCTGGCCCTGGTGATTGGGGTCAACCTGTATATTTTGAACCAGTTCCGTGCGTTGACGGATTTAGGGGCCGAATTAGCTACTCATCACTTTCCGGCTGTTGAAACCGCCAAGCGATTGATCACCAGTCTGTATTCACAATTAAAAAGCGACAAGCAGTATCTGGTTCTTCGGGACACGACTCTCCTCAAGGAGTTTCTGCAGGAAGCGGAAAACTTTCGGAAAACCCTCCAGGCTCTTGAAGAGCAGGAACAGGGGGGAGAACCGTTGGACACCCTGAAACGAACCAGGGCGTTTCATGAGGAATTTCACACCCTGTTTTTGAGTGTGGGTGTTGAGCAGGCCGATCGGTCTCCTCAGGCCATTGCCGGCTATGAGGCCAAGCGGGATGCCTTGATTGAGAAGATGACGAAGGCCATCAATTCGTATATTTCAGCTCAGGAGGCCAGCGTGGGGGATGTGTTACGGAATTCTCACCTGAAATCCGTTGAAATACAAGAAATTACCCAACAACTTCTCTTGATGGCGCTTATTTTGGGACTTGGCTTGGCCGGTATCGCTAGCTATAGTATTCTTCGGCCGCTTCGTCGTGTCACGGCACAGATTCGCCGAATCGGTCAGGGGCAGTTTGGTGGGACCATTCCTCTCGCCGTTCCACAAGAACTGCGGGATTTGGTTGGTACAATCAATTGGATGGGGGAAAAATTACAGCAATTAGACGAAATGAAGTCGGAGTTTTTAGCCAATATTTCCCATGAATTGCGCACCCCCTTAACCTCCATCCGGGAAGGCTCGCAATTATTGCTAGACGGAATCCCTGGGGCATTAAACCATGACCAACGGGAAACCCTCACCATCATTTCCGAGAGTAGTCAGCGGCTGAATCACCTGATCGGAAATTTATTAGACTTGTCCCGTATGGAAGCGGATATGGTGGCCTATAATTTCAATCCCACCGATTTGAACAAAATTGCCCTTCGATCCGTTGAAAAAATGAAGTTTTTAGCCGAGCGAAAGCATATTCACGTTGATTGCCAGTTGGATGGCGGGCGGGCACGAGTGCAGGAAACCGATGCGGCGAGAATGGAGCAAGTCTTTGAAAACCTGCTTTCCAATGCCATTAAGTTCAGTTCGGAAGGTTCCGCCGTGACGATGCGTTCTCGCTCCTTAGGGGAAGGGGGTGGTATTCACTTTACGGTGTCCGATACGGGGCCGGGGATTCCGGCCGATGATCTTCCTCATATATTTGAACGATTTTACCAGGGGAAAACTCCGGAAGGGCGGAATTACGTGGGCAGTGGCATCGGGTTGGCCTTAGCCAAGCGGGTGCTTGAAGCGCATGGCGGGCGAATCTGGGCAGAAAGTATTTTGGGGAAAGGCAGTTCGCTGCATTTTTCATTGCCGGGTTCTAAACATACCAAGGTTCTCAATTCCACGTAGGTATCTTATGCCGGTTTTTCGCATGATACTGTGTGTGCTAGTCTTTGAAAGTCTGGGGTGCGGACTCACCACGCTGGAAGCCAATTCTTTATCCCCCAATGAGTTTTCCTCCGCCAAGGTTCATGGCGGGGTGTTTAACTCGACACCGGAAGATGTCTCGTTTTTTAAAGCTATTGGGGAAGATCAGGAAAAGCGGTTGAGTACCTGTAAAACCGCGGATGAATGCCGATCGGTTCATTATTTGAGGGGAGTGGCCGCGCTCTATGAAAACCGTGAATTGGCGGCTCTGCACTTTCGAAAGGTGGTGGTCTCCCAACCGAGTAGCGTATTGGCTCAAGAAAGCCGTTTTTGGCTCTGGTTGTTAGATGTGCTGAATGCCCCCGATGGGGGAGGGTTTACGTCGGAAGCGTTGGTGAAGCGGTTAACGCGGGAAATTGTCGAAAAAGAGCTGCTTATTCATGAGCTGAGTGGGCGACTGGAAAATTCGTCGGTTGAAGCGCTTCAACGGGAGGTGGCGGTTCGAACTGCCGACGTCGAAGAACTTAATGCTTCGATTGCCAATTTGACCAAACAGGTGGAGCAATATAAAAAAGAACAATCCCAACGAGAGGATGTGCGTCAGGAACTCAAGGCCAGCAAAGAAAAGGTTCAGGAGTTGACGAACCAATTGGAGGCTTTACGCCGGATCGATCAGGAAATTAAGGAAAAGGCGCCTCCAACCCGGCCCTCGGAAAAAATGACTCCGGTACCCGAAGTCTCGAAGGAACCGGTCAAAGAGAACAAGGTTGAAAAAGATCTCAAAATAGAAGAAGACCTCAAAAAGTAATGAAAACGGATGTTGTTTCAGCAGGAGAGGCATTCAAGTCTCTCAACATTTCACCTGGTCGTTTGACTCGTTACGGTGCGAGGGTCGAATGGCCACATTTCAAAGAAGGAACGCACCATGGCCGATGAACGTATTTTAGTGGTTGATGACGATCCCAGTTTGCTCACCTTGCTTCAAATGCGGCTTCGTTCGATGGGGTTTGTCGTATCATCCTGCGGAACAGGTGAGGATGCACTCTCGCTCGCTCAAGAGGAACCCTTTGACTTTGCGATTTTGGACCTTCGTTTGCCGGATCTGGATGGTTTGGAACTCATGGATGAGTTGCATCAACACCAATCCAATCTGCCTGTCTTGATCTTAACGGCCCATGGCTGTATTCCGAATGCCGTCCAAGCCATGAAAAAAGGGGCGTATGGATATTTGACCAAACCGTTTGATGATAAAGAATTGCAGGAAAGCATCGATAAGGCCTTGACGCCGAAGCGCATGAGCCAGGAAATTCACCGGTTGCAAACGCTCATGAATGAACTCTATGGGATGGAAAATATCGTTGCCCGCAGTCCAGAAATGCAGGCTGTATTACAGCAAGTCTCCCGTGTGGCTAAAACGGATACGACGGTCTGTATCTCTGGAGAGACCGGGACGGGGAAAGAAGTGATTGCCCGGGTTATTCATTGCAATAGCTTGAGGGCCTCCAAGCCCTTTATCCCCGTGAATTGTGCCGCGATTCCCGAACCCCTCTTCGAGAGTGAATTATTTGGGCATATGAAAGGATCCTTTACCGGAGCTCACCAAAATAAGCGAGGGCTCATTCAAAGTGCGGATAAGGGGACATTGTTTTTAGATGAAATTGGTGAAATGCCTCTTGCCCTTCAGAGTAAATTGCTTCGAGCCATTCAAAATCGCGAGATTTCGCCGGTTGGCGGTCAGGTGTCGGTTAAGGTGGATGTGCGTATTTTGGCCGCAACGAATAGAGATTTGGAGCAGGCGGTTCGGGAAGGCCACTTTCGTGAAGATCTGTATTACCGCATCCATGTGGTACCTCTGTGGTTGCCGCCCCTCCGTCAACGGAGGGAAGACATTCCCTCTCTGGCCCAGTTCTTTTTAAAACGGAGTGTTCAGCAACATGGAAAGACGGTAAAAGGGTTTGCTCCAGAGGCCATGCAGCGATTGATTGCGCACTCTTGGCCCGGAAATGTGCGGGAATTGGAAAATATGATCGAGCGGGCGGTGGTTATGTCTGCTCATGATCTGCTTACGGCGGAATTTCTACCGGTTTCCACGCAAGAATCTTCTACTCCGGGGTCTCTGCAACCTCTGACGGAGGCCAAAGAAGCCTTTGAACGCGAATATTTAAAGGGTCTCTTACAGGCCACGCAAGGTAATATTTCCCGTGCCGCGCAAATTGCCGGCCGATATCGGGCGGATTTTTATAAACTTCTGAAGAAGTATGGTCTTCACCCTTCAGATCGCCAAGTTTCACCATCTTCCCATGTGTAAGTAGCTTTTCTCGCCCACCAACAACATCTTTAAGGATTTCAGGGAATACTTGTCTCGGGGCGTGGTATATATTTCCACCCCCTCTTGTCGTGACAAGTCTTTCTCGATCGTTCTTAGGCCTTTTTTGTAGAAAGCGCCTTTTCCGAACGGCAGATGTGGAAGCCAAGTGTGTTTTCTTGCGAAGGCTTGACGCTTCCGACGACCTCCCTGCTGGTATAAAAAAGTAAAATGAACATGGTCTATGGGATATGGCAACGAATGAAGTGTCCAGCGAACGGAGTTGGCTGGTTATCGACGAGCGTGATTGGACTTTGGGCTTCTAAGCCTCCGGATTAGGGAAAGCGGGGTATGTGTATTGTTCCGCCTGGATACCGAAAAATTAAAGGAGGGTTCCTCACTTCCCAAGCTACAGTCTTTCTTCAGGCAATCCGATAATCAGAATATGGATTCTACCCTTTTTAAGGAAGTTATTTGATAATTGACAGCTTTGTGAATGGTTCATGCCTGAATATTCTCAATGAAATGATTTCTCCACTCCTTGCTCATTCCTGGGTGTGGGCCACCAATAGATTTTCACTTTCGTTGCTTCATCACGAGATGTTAATCCAAAACTTGTGTTCTTGAGCCTTCCATACTTTTTCCTCTTCTGCTATTGGGGGAGGAATGGGCTTCATTATATTTTTGACCCGGCGTCTGATTGTGAGCTCATGTTCAACAGATGTGCAGTTTCGCCGATGAGACGTGGATATCGTCAAGCCCTGTGGTTGAACTTGTTGGACCAATAGAGGCCGTGATATCCGATGTCCTGGGCTGTTGGATGCCCTATCCCCGCGCTAGGGCCTTGATTGATGCCGTAGTCACAATGAATTTTCATTGCCGCTGGTTTGGGAATTTCTGGTTGACCCGGGTTTTGTGTCGTTGATGTTTGGTTAGGGTACGTATGGAAAGCCTTCCTTCCTTACTATGTCTTGGGTTATCACTGATTGTGGGCGGTGCTCTGGTTTGGAAACGGCGGAATGCACCCCTCCTCTTTCGGTTGTTGCCGGTTATGGTCGTTGTGTTCTGGATCCACGGGATTAATTGGTACAGCCATTTCAATAGGAACGATTGGCTCTGGTGGCATCAATTACTTTTAATCGGCGAGCTGGCTTTTCCTCTGGCCTTGGGTTCCGTTAGTCAATCATTCTGCCGCACCCTTGATGCCGCTTCGCCATCCAAGGACCAGTGGTGGTGGAGGAGCATGGCCGGTATGGCTATTTTGTTAATGGGAGTGGTCACGTTTTTCCCGGATAGCGTTCTGAAACAAAACCCGCAGGGGAAAATGATATTTGTTCGCGCGAGCGGCTTGGCTATTTGGAGTTTTATCTTGATTGCCCTAATCGTTGCCCTTTCGCACATGGAGCGAATTTTCCATAGCTTACGAGATCCCTTTCGGCATCAATTCAAATTTGTCTTTTTTGGGCTCGTTGGTCTTGCCGGGATGAGTATAGCCCAAGCGACTCAAATGTTGTTGCTGCCCATCTGGAGTCCTTTGTTTGTCTGGATTAATGGCATCATCTCAGCCTTTTCATTGCTCCTTGTCGGTTTTGGTTTGGCGCGTTGGCGGATTAAGGATTTACGTCAAAAAGTTCAGGTCAGTGACCGGGCCCTCTTTTCCTCATTTACCGTTGCTCTTGTGGGCGGCTATCTCGGTATTGTGATCTTGGTCGATCAGATGCTTCAAACAACAAGGTGGCCTATGACAGAGGCCTTGCGTGTCCTTGTGCTGTTCGTGGCGGCCCTGTGCCTGGTATTCGTTGTGGGTTCCCGTCAGGTTCGTCTGAGATTGCGGTCATTTTTGGCCAGACATTTTCTTCGTGCCAAATATGACTATCGCCAAAAGTGGTTGGAGGTCACCGAGAAATTTTCAGTTTGTCATGATATGCAAGAGGTGTGGGATCGATATCTGGAGTGGTTGGAACAGACATTTGCCGCCTCTCACATTTCTATTTGGAAACGGTTTGAAGCCGACGGGCAATTTCATCAGATTCGTTCTCTGAGTGCCAAATGTTCTCCTCCTATACCGGATACTCATAAGCTCATTCAGGAGTTGAATCGACGTCGGGGGCCGTTCTTTCTGCATCAATATGGATTACATGCAGAAGCGTTGGGGAATTTTGGCGAAGACACCCAGGCGTATGTGTGTGTGCCAATTTTAAGGAAGAAGGGCGTGGTGTTGGGATTTTGCACGTTGAGCCGAGATTTCGATGGTCAACGATACGATCATGACGATTTCAATCTTCTGTGGGTTATGGCGCATCATGTGGCCATGCTTCTTCTTCAGTTTCAGTTACAAGAGGAACGAAACTCTAGCGCCAAATGGGAGGCGGTACACCGGTTTTCGGCTTTTTACTTGCATGATTTAAAAAACTTAGCAGGAAGTTTGTCTTTGGTGGTGCAAAATGCCCAGCAGTATGGAGCGAACCCGGAATTTCAGGATTCAGCAATGAGCACGGTGAAAATCACGACCCAACGGATCATGGAATTAATGGGAAAACTTGCCTGTCAAACTAAGGCTCCAACAGGGAAATCTTCCGATACGATGACTTCTTTGGATATCAATGAATTGGTTCGAGAAACCATTCGTGGAATACCTGGGCCGGGTTGCAAGCCTGTTTTTCATGCCGGGATTGATATTCCTCCTGTTCGCCTCCAGCATGAATCGATTAAACAGGTTATTTTGAATCTGATTTTAAATGCCCGACAGGCAATGGGAGAGCACGGAACGCTTGATATTTTCACCAAGACCTTGGGTCAGGAAGTTATTGTCGAAGTCGTGGATGCCGGACCCGGAATGACATCTGCACAATTGGAGCATCTGTTTGAACCGTTTCGCAGCAGTAAAAAAACCGGGTTGGGAATAGGCCTCTACCAATGCAAGCGGATCATAGAAGAACAAGAAGGATATATTCGCGTGGAAAGCTTATTAGGGCAAGGGACTAAAATAATTGTTACGTTTCCGGTAGAAATAACCGACACCGTAACCGTATAGGACCGAATACGCCATTTTGGCCATCAAGAAAGTCGCCAGAGAACCTTTTATGCATTCATCTTCCCCAATTGATCCAGCCCAGCTTCCTCCTCTATTGCTCATTGACGATCATGTGGAACTCCGTGACCAGATGAAATGGGGACTAAAGCCTTGTTACATGATCTATGAGGCCGATTGTCGTCAAAAGGCCCTTGAGCTGGTCCAAAAAGAACAGATCGCACTTGTCACGCTGGATCTTGGTTTACCTCCGGATGAGGATGGAGCGAAGGAAGGATTGCTCTTGTTAGAGCAAATGCTGGCAATCCATCCGCTTGTGAAAGTGATCGTGATCACCGGGAATCAGGATCAGGCCAACGCGTTGCGAGCCGTGCAATTGGGTGCCTATGATTTCCTGGAAAAACCCGTTGATCTCGAGGTCTTAAAAATTGTACTGCAACGGGCCAATTATTTAACCGGACTGGAACAGGAAAATCGGAAACTCGTCGCGCGTGAGGAAAGCCGGGGATTTCCGGAAATTATCGGGAGCAGCCCGGCCATGGCCAAAGTGTTTGATACGATTCGGCGTGTCGCGGGGTCTGATGTCTCGATTCTGATTGTAGGAGAAAGTGGAACAGGGAAAGAGCTTGTGGCACGGGCCATTCATCAACAAAGTCACCGGAAAGAAGGACCGTTTATTGCGATTAATTGTGGTGCGATCCCCGAGACATTACTTGAAAGCGAACTGTTCGGCCATGAAAAAGGCGCGTTTACCGGAGCACACTTACAGCGAAAGGGACGAATTGAATCGGCACAGGGAGGTACGTTGTTCTTGGACGAAATCGCGGAACTTTCTCCTGCCTTACAAGTCAAGCTCTTGCGAGTGTTGCAGGAGCATAGTATCGAACGGGTTGGCGGGCGAGTCCCAATCCAGGTAGACACGCGGGTGTTGGCTGCCACGAATGCGGATATCCAATTGGCCATGAAAGAGGGGAGATTCCGAGAAGACCTGTATTATCGGTTGAACACCGTCACGATTCCGGTACCTCCCTTGCGTGAGAGAGGCGTGGATATTCTCGTGATCGCCAAATATCTGCTCCAGCAATTTGCTGAGGAAGTCAAGAAAAAGATATCCGGGTTTTCAACGGAAGCCATGATGGCCCTTGAACAATATCCCTGGCCGGGCAACGTGCGGGAATTGGAAAATCGGGTTCGTCGGGCGGTGACGCTGTCCGATCATGCCAGAATCACTCCTGACGATCTGGATCTGGCTGAACCATCAGGGACAAGGGAAAGCCCCACGTTAAGAGAAGCTCGTGATGCGGTTGAGAAAAAGGCAATTGAGCAAGCTTTGGCAAAAACAGGAGGGAATATCACGAAAGCCGCCACCCTGTTGGACGTAAGTCGTCCTACCCTGCATGATTTAATTTCCCGTCATCATATCAAAAAATAGGCTGATTTCTTGTGTCTATTCAGTTGAATGCATGCAGCCGGTCGGAAGGATTAAGATCGGTATGAGGCATTAATTTTGACATAGTCATAGGTTAAATCGGTCGTCCAGATGCGCGAACCGGCCTTGCCTTGGCCGAGTGATATGGAAATCGTCAATGTCGATTGACGCATCATTTGCTTAATGCGTTGTTCGATTTTCGGTCCCAGCCCTTTGCCGCCTTTGACAATCGGAATGTCATTGAAATCAATTTGAATTTTTTCCGGATCAAGTGCCGGGCCTGAACGCCCTAGGGCTGCGATAATCCGTCCCCAGTTGGGGTCTGCTCCGAAAATAGCCGTTTTGACTAAAGGTGACGTGGCAAGGGTGTTGGCAAATTGTTTGGCGGCTTTTTCGCTAACTGCCTGAAGAATGCGAAACTCGATGATTTTGGTTGCGCCTTCCCCGTCCCGAACAATGTCCATGGCTAAATAATGGCAGACTTGATAGAGCAAATCCTTGAATCGGGTATGAGCCGAAGTTCCCTGTTTGATGCGTGTGTTCCCGGCCAGGCCATTGGCTAGACATAACACGGTATCATTGGTACTGGTTTCTCCGTCCACGGAAATACAGTTAAAGGTCTGAAGGATCACCTCACTCAGCGTGCGTTGAAGTACGGTTTTGTCAATCACCGCATCGGTCGTGAGGTAGCCCAACATGGTGGCCATGTCCGGATGGATCATCCCCGATCCTTTGGCCATTCCTCCGATGGTCACCGTTTTTCCTCCAATGGACTCCCGAAAGGCAATTTCCTTCGGTCGGGTATCGGTTGTCATGATGGCTTGAGCCGCTTGGAGATGTCCCTTACGACTGAGTTGCGATATGAGAGTCGGAATCCCCCTGGCGATGGCATTCATGGGAAGTGGGACGCCAATGACGCCGGTTGAGCCGATCAGAGCCATCTGAGGAGAAATGCCAAGGGCTTTGGCAAGAAGACCGCTGGTCATTTTGGCGTGGCGTAGTCCTTCTCGTCCGGTAAAGGCGTTGGCATTGCCGCTATTTACCAGAATCGCCTGACCGATTCCCTGTTTGACCTGTTGTCGTCCCAAGATGACCGGAGCGGCGGGAACTTTATTTTTGGTGAAGACTCCGGCAACAGGACCTGGGACTTCTGAGACGATGAGGGCCAGATCAAGGGCTTTGGTTTTTTTTATCCCTGAAAAGATTCCTGCAGCTTCAAACCCTTTGGGTGCCGTAATACCGCCGTTGATGCGTTTGGCCATAACAAAATTGTCTTTCGTCAGTTTTGGAAAATCTAATACGGGGAAATCATCATATTTAGGGAAAGACCCCTGGTCCGGTCAAGCCTGTATTCTCCGGGAATTGAGACATAATATTCATACATTGAATGGCTTGTCCGGCGGCACCCTTGACCAAGTTATCAATCGCGCCTGTGGTAATGAGACATCGGGTGGACGGGTCAAGCTGATACCCCAAATCACAAAAATTTGATCCACGGAGATTGTTCGGGTTGACGGTATCGGGAGTGGAATGCAGGCGAATAAAATATTCGTCACCATAGATCTGTTTGACGGCCTCCATGATGTTGGTCTGGGTAATGCCAGGTTTTACCTTGGCATATGCCGTACTCAAGATCCCTCGATTCATCGGAATGAGATGCGGGGTGAAAATGAGAGGAATCTCATGTGGACCCCATTGGTGTTGGGGAGGTGCCAGAAAGCTGAGTTCCTGCGTAATTTCCGGCGTATGGCGATGAGTGGTCAGTTTATACGCATGGAGGCCTTCGTTGGCTTCGGGAAAGTGGGAGCCGAGCGCCGGAGATCGTCCAGCTCCGGACACCCCGGATTTGGCATCAATAATAATCGTATCCATTTCCAACAACCCCTGAGTAATCAGTGGAGCCAATTGAAGGATGGCCACAGTGGGATAACATCCAGGAACCGCGACAAGCTTGGTTGCCGCAATGTCCTTCCGGTGAAATTCGGGGAGCCCATACACGGCTTGAGGTAACAATTTGGGAAAGGTATGAGGGGTATCATACCACTGTTCATATGTTTTGGGATTTTTCAGTCGGTAGTCGGCGCTCAGGTCAATGACGGTTTTCCCCAACGAAACAAACTCTGACACCGGTTGTAACGATTGGGTATGGGGGAGTGCGAGAAAGATGACATCGGCTTCCTGACTGATCTCGGAAGAATCAAGGGCCGATAATCGAAAGTCCATGGCTTTACTGAGATTGGGCAAAATATCGGCAATGGACCGTCCTTCGGACTTTTCCGATGCCACCACTTTTGTGATGACGATGTTCGGGTGAAGGCTCAGAAGCCGAAGCAATTCGCCGCCGGTGTATCCACTTGCCCCAATGACCGCCACTTTCACTGTGTTAGTCATAGAACGCTTCCCCCAAAAAATGTATGGATACAGTGTTAACAACCATCTGTAAAATGGATTCAGACCTTTTTAGATATATAAAATTGAGGAAAACCGGAAGCTTAAGAAAAAGGGGGAAGGTGTGCCCCTCCCCCTCCAAGACTCACGTCTACCCTGATTTCGAAGCCGTTACCGTTTCGAATATTGGAAGCGGCGTCTGGCGCCTTTTTGTCCGTATTTTTTGCGTTCTTTGACTCGAGAATCACGGGTGAGTAGACCAAGTTTTTTGAGCGAAGTACGCAGGGAAGGGTTATAGACCGAAAGAGCTTTCGCGATAGCGTGGCGCAAGGCACCGGCTTGCCCGGAAATGCCACCACCCGCTAAGGAGGCTTGAACGTTAAATTGTCCCATCGTTTTGGTACAGTCGAATGGGGTCTGCACTTGAAGTTGATGCGTCATTCGAGGGAAATAGGTGGCTAATGGGCGTCCATTGATCTGAATGGTTCCCTGCCCGGGTTCTATCCATGCGCGAGCCACGGCATATTTTCGTTTTCCGGTTGCGTAAGGATTGGTTTGGGCCATGGTAGGAATTGTGCTCCTTTACGACATGCTAGAGGTTCAAGGGAATGGGGTTTTGTGCTTGATGAATATGTTCGGCTTCCGGGTACACCTTTAATTTCCTGGCCATTTGTTTGCCTAACGAACATTTTGGCAGCATGCCTTTAATCGCCTTGGAAAGTACCTCTGTCGGTTTCTTTGCATGTAAATGTTCCGCGGAGATGGCTTTCAGCCCGCCAGGAAATCCTGAGTGGTGATAGTATGTTTTGGTCTTGAATTTATCCCTGGTAAATTCGACATGGCCGGCATTAATGATGACCACATGGTCCCCAGTGTCGACATTCGGTGTAAAGATAGGTTTATGTTTTCCACGTAAGATAGAAGCGACACGAGCGGCCAAGCGGCCGACGGTTTTCCCTTTCGCGTCGACCAAAAACCATTTTCGTTCGACTTCCAGTGGTTTAGCTTGAAACGATCGCATACTCCGTAACTCCCTTTTCTGAAAAATCACATTCTGACCGGACTATTCACTTTCAGGCTGTTCTGAAAACTTTTGATCCAATTTGGCCAACCACGTGTCCAAATGCTCTCCACCACGTCGCTCAAGGACTTCCGGGGTGACATAAATGGGACATTGACACCGCAGGGCTAAGGCAATGGCATCGCTTGGCCTGGAGTCAATGGTTTTCTCCAGGCTGTCTTTCGTGAGAATCAGACTGGAGAAATAGGTGTTGTTCTTGACTTCCGTGATGACCACCCGATTCAGCGTGAAGCCCAAGTGGCTGGCAAAACTGCAAATCAGGTCGTGACTCATGGGCCGCGGTGGAATGACGTTTTCAAGGGCCAGTCGAATGGAGGTCCCCTCAGCCGTCCCCACCCAGATTGGCAGCACCTCGGAATTTTTTTCGTCTCGGAGGACCACAATTTGAGTGTCGGTATTGGGGTCAACCAACACTCCGTGGACTTTGAGCGGTATTAAGGTATTTGTTTCGGGAACCATCATGCGTTTCTGTGTAAGTGGATCAAGTGTGGAAAGGATACTCAGGTGTCAGATTTTCCAAAGTCCTCGGGTTTTAAATTTTCCAGCCAGCGTTCTAATTCTTCGGAATTTTGCTTGTGCAATACCTCTCCTGATGCAAAAATAGGAGCATCCGTTCTGAGGGCAACCGCGATGGCATCGCTCGGTCGAGAGTCAACGGTGAATTCCGAATCGCCAAATAGCAAGTGAATTTTGGCAAAATAGGTATTTTCTTTGAGATCCGTGATGACGGCGCTAATGACTTTGGCGTCCATATTATCTAACAGCGTTTTCATCAGGTCATGAGTCATAGGACGAGGAGGGGCAATCCGTTCAAGAGCGAAACTAATGGCACTCGCCTCCGCCTTGCCAACCCAGATAGGCAACATGTCGGAGTTGTTTTCATCCCGAAGAATGACGATATAGGCGTTGTTATATGGGTCAAATAAGAGACCTCTTACGTTCATTTGATTGAGCATACACTCATGTTCCCGAAAGAAAACTTGAAAATCAAACCTTGAACGATACTATTTTTTTGAAGTTTCTGTCAATAAAAATTAAATATTTCATTGGCTTATCAACTTAATAAACTCAACAACTCATGGGTTAGGTCCTATTTTTTCAGTCTTGTACAGCATTAGATAAGCCATTATAACGTAATTTTCCGGTAGATCACATTCGTGTATCACCGGAAAAAATGATCTGTAACGACCAATAGCGAAGACTCGTTTGACCTGGTCGGATGGATGGAGGCGGACGAAATTCCGTACCAGTTCCAAATTTATTGAATAAGGCACGCATTTGATGCGAGAAGTAGGTGCCAAGTGTCCTACACTAGGAATTTTCATTTATTTTATCGTGAATCCATTGGCACGCTTGCGACAGAGGCACGTCGGTCTTTTGTCCGCTTTTGCGATCCTTTATTTCCAGGGCATTTCTGGCTAACCCTTTGTCCCCTATGACAATTTGGTAAGGCATTCCGAGAAGGTCGGCATCGTTAAATTTGACTCCACCCCTTTCGTTCCGGTCATCCATGAGCACTTCCAATCCTTGGGAGCAACAATCCAGGTAGAGCTGATCGGCGACCTTTTGGGTCTGTTCCGAGGTGCTTACAGTGACTATATGAATCTGAAAAGGTGCAATGGGAATCGGCCAACAGATCCCTTTCTCGTCATGGTTTTGTTCAACCGCCGATGCCACCGTTCGTCCGACTCCAATTCCATAACACCCCATAATCGCCGGAAGGGAGTGTCCTTGAGCGTCCAGGAAAGTGGCCCCCATCTGTTCGCTATATTTCGTACCTAACATGAAGACATGTCCGACCTCGATCCCTCGTGCCGTTTCCATGGGATTTCCGGTGATTGGAGAAGGATCTCCGGCTTGGGCTTGCCGAAAGTCTCCCGATCCGTCTATGCGAAAGTCCCGGTTCAGGTTGGCGTTCAGATAATGCGTGTCCGGTTCATTCCCTCCCACGATGAAATTGTCCATGGCCGCCACAGCATAATCGGCTAATACACGGATATTCGACAGGCCAATAGGGCCTACAAAGCCCAGTGGTGCCGATGTGAATTGAGAGACCAGATCCGGAGTCGCGAGATTCAGCTCATGAATTCCCAGGAACCGTTGGATTTTAATTTCGTTGGCCTGATGGTCTCCTCGGATCAGTATTGCCGTAATGTCCTTTTTCCCGGTTTGATACAACAACGTTTTGACCAAACGAGTGAGCGGAACCTTTAATAACGTGCAGACATCTTCCACGGACGTGGCATTAGGGGTGGAGACCTTTTCAAGCATATCGTGAGTCTCGGGGGTGGCGGACTCGGCAGGTCCCAGGTGGGCGCGCTCCACATTTGCGGCATATTGGCTGCTAGGGTCATAGACAATCAGTTCTTCGCCGGTGTTGGCGAGCACCATAAATTCGTGCGAGGAAATGCCTCCTATGAGTCCGGTGTCGGCTTCTACCGGACGAAATTTTAAGCCGGTTCTGGTAAAAATTCGACAATATGCGTCATACATGCCTTGATAACTGTGTTTCGCTCCGGTTTCGTCCTGATCGAAGCTGTATGCGTCTTTCATGATAAATTCCCTGCCACGCATCAGACCGAAACGAGGCCGGATTTCGTCGCGAAATTTCGTTTGGATTTGATACATGGTGAGGGGCAGTTGACGATAGGACCGAACCTCGCGTCGAAATAAATCCGTGATCACTTCCTCATGGGTGGGCCCCAAGCAAAAGTCCCGTTCATGCCGGTCTCGTATGCGAAACAGTTCCTTCCCATAGAAATCCCATCGACCGGTTTCCTGCCAGAGTTCGGCAGGAGACAGTACCGGCAACAGAACTTCCTGGGCGCCTGCACGATTCATTTCCTCCCGAATGATATTCTCAACTTTTCTGATCGCTCTCAGGCCCAGAGGAAGATAGGAGTAAATGCCGGCAGCCACCTTGCGAATCATGCCGGTCCGAAGCATAAGGCGATGGCTGACGACTTCCGCTTCCCCAGGGTCCTGACGCATGGTGGGAATAAACGATTGAGACATTCGCATAGAGATACCTGCTTGATGGTCAATAAAAATGACGATTGAAAAAGAAGATTCTGAAGATAGTAGCCTGAGCGGGTGGTTATTGCAGTAAGCGACTGATGTCGTTCCAGGTCGCATAGGCCATCAGAAAAAGGAGGAGCACCATCCCGACTTGTTGGGCCACTTCCCGGGACCGTTCCCCAAGCGGACGCCCCAGAACTGCCTCACAGGCAAAAAAGAATAAATGGCCGCCGTCAAGAATAGGGATAGGCAGCAGATTTAAAATTCCTAAATTGATGCTGAGAATGGCGATCAGCCAGGCGACGCTTCCCAGGCCCTGTTGGGCTTGCTCGCCAGATATGCTGGCGATCATGAGAGGTCCGCCAAGGTTTTTACTGGAAATTTCCCCCACGATGAGTTTGATAAGGCCTTCCACGGTCAATTGACACCAATTCCAGGTGGCCTTAAGGCCTTCCCAAGGAGCCAGAAGGAGCGAATCAGTCTGGAGAATGGTGCCGGCCCCGGATAGTTTAATACCAATTCTTCCGACGGAAATTTCTTTCCCATCAGGTCTTTTGACGGTTTCTCCTTGGGGAATGATTGAAATCTGGATTGTGGAATCTCCCCTAGCCACGGTCATGTGCAGTGCTTCACCCGGATGATGACGGACGAGGTCCGTCATTTGTGACCAGGTGGCAATAGGCGTATCGTTAATTTGCAGTATGCGGTCATCTTTCTTGAGCCCGGCGGTCATGGCTGGTGTATCCGGAATGACCCCACCAACTAGAGGAGCATGGTCTTCGATGCCCAGAAGATATTGCGGGGAGTCCGGCTGGTCCGGGGAAATTTCAACCCTGGGGGTGATCATCAGTGTTTTGACGGACTCTTCACGCACGACATCCAATGTGACGGGTCGGCCGCCCCGATCCTGCACGACGGTGTAGAGTTCCGTCAGAGTGGATATCTCTATGTCGTTTGCACGAATAATACGGTCCTGAAGCTGGAGCCCTGCTTGTTCGGCCGGCGATCCAGGAATAATCGCCTCCACCACTGGAGCCATTTTTTCGATATTGGGAACAAATATTGGTGCCCCGAATGCCAGCATGGCCGTAAAAATAAGATAACTTAACAGGAAGTTAAATCCCGGTCCGGCCGCCACAATGAGCATTTTATGAGGCAAGGATTGGTGAATAAACGATTGTCGTTGCTCGGCAGCGGAAATGGGTTCTGCCCCATCTTCCCCGAACAGTTTGACGTATCCACCCAAAGGAATGGCCGATACCAAGTATTCCGTATCGCCGACCTGTCGTCCAATCAGTTTTGGTCCGAATCCCAGGGAAAACTTAAGGACTTTGACCCCCACCCATCGAGCGGCTAAATAGTGGCCGTACTCGTGAAAAGAGACCAGGACGCCGAGCACCAGAAGGAACCACCAAATTTTTTGCCCGAACACATAGAGGGAATCCGGGGAGAAAAGAAAAAAGTTATGAATCATGATCATTCTTTAGTTCGTCTAATCAACAGGTTAGACAAAGGAAGACGCGCAGGGTTTTAAGAACCGGGTCGCGGTTGTTCTGGCCCATTGGTCTATCTCGAGAATTTCCTCCAGCGAAGATAAGGGTGAAGGACGGTACGCGTCCATGGTTTCGGCAATGATCTTCGGAATGTCCAAAAAGCGAATTTGATTGTCCAGAAAGGCCTGAACGGCGATTTCATTGGCCGCGTTGAGAGTTGCCGGGTATCCATCCCCGCCGGCAAGGGCGTCGTAGGCCAATTGGAGACAGGGAAATTTGCCGGTATCCGGTTGATAAAACGTCAATTGTCCAATCTTCCATAAATCCAATACCGGAGGACTCAAAGGGACCCGCTCCGGATATTTCATCGCATACGAGATAGGCGTGCGCATATCGGGATGACCCAGCTGCGCGATCACCGAGCCGTCGCAATATTCTACCATGGAGTGAATAATACTTTCTCGGTGGATCACCACCTCAATTTGAGCGGGAGGAAGATCAAATAGCCATTTGGCCTCTATGACTTCCAGCCCCTTATTCATGAGAGTGGAGGAATCTGTAGTAATTTTCGCCCCCATTTTCCAATTTGGATGTTTGAGGGCCTGTTCCGGTGTGACATGAGTAAGGGCCGATTGCTCCCAATCCCAAAATGGCCCTCCGGAAGCCGTTAAAACCACGCGGCGAATATCCGATTTCCGATGTCCTTCCATGGATTGAAAGATGGCGCTATGTTCGCTGTCGATAGGGAAAATGGTGACTCCGTGTTTGTGCGCCTCTTCTTGCATAAGTTGTCCGGCCATGACCATCGGCTCTTTATTGGCAAGGGCGACGGTTTTCCGGGCTTTGATGGCGGCTAAGGTAGGTTTCAACCCGGCTCCTCCCACGATGGCGGAAATGACCAAATCTCCTTGTGAAAGACTTGCGACGGCACACAATCCTTCTTCGCCTTCAAGAATTTTAACCGGTCGATTCCCAATCATGGTTCGTAAGGTCTTAGCAGCCTGAGGGGAGGACAGTGCAACCACTTCCGGTCGAAAAAGCCTGATTTGTTCGGCTAACTCAGAGGCCTTGGAGCCGGCCGCGAGACCAACAACCCGGAAATCTTCAGGAAATTTTGACACGATATCCAGGGTGCTGGCTCCGATAGAACCGGTTGACCCCAAAATCACGATGTTTTTCACGATGTCGTCTCCTCGGATGAAAAACAGCCAGGTTATAAGCCGAGCTCCATGAATAAGGCATAATAATAGAAAGCAGGGGCCGATAACAAAAGGCTATCGATTCGGTCGAGCACCCCACCATGACCTGGAATCAGCGTTCCGGAGTCTTTGACATGCACACTGCGCTTGATGGCAGATTCTGTCAGATCACCTAGGGTACCGCAAACGGCCAACAGAATGCCCATCATCGCACTTTGGGTCAACGACATCACTGAAAAAAACCACAGATGACAGAGAACCGCACCGATAAGAGAAAAAAGAATGCCCCCCAAGAATCCTTCAATCGTTTTCTTGGGACTGAGAACCGGAGCAAGAGGATGTCGGCCAAATGTCAGACCGAAGACAAAGCCACCGGTGTCTGAAAGCCAGGTCACAATCAGTACAAAAAAAACCATGGCGATTCCATCGGGCAGTTGGCGAATCAGAATAAAATGTCCAAAAAGCAGAGCGATGTAGAGCACTCCAAAGCCATAGCCCATCCATGATGGCAAGAATTCCCGCATTGTAAAAGGGATCAGAAGAAAACCGGTGAGAATGCCCAATGTGATTCCCAATCCGATCCAATGCAGAAGATGGGGGGTCAGGTGCTCATGCATGAGGAACAGCACGCCCACGGCGCTTGAAAAGCATAGAATGTGTGAAATACCCAAACGGGTATGCTCAAAAAACATAGCGAGAAATTCCCATAACGCGAGTAAGACCGTGAGTCCGACAAACACCGAGAAGAGCCAGGGGGGGCTATAGGCGATACCCAGATATAGGAAAGGAATGACGCCAAACGCAGTATAAAAACGCTTGGAGTCGATGCGTTTTTTGGGGGATGGTAGATCTGAGGGCACTGTGGGTTGGAAAATTGAGTCGGATCGGTCGGGTAATGGACATCAGCCCGCTTAATCTATGATGAAACAGTTTGGGTCACTCGTCCATAGCGGCGTTCACGTTTCTGGTAGTCCAAAAGGGCATAGAGGGTTTCTGCTCGACGAAATTCCGGCCAGAGGGTTTTTGTGAAGTACAGTTCCGTATACGCAATTTGCCAGGGAAGAAAATTGCTGATGCGGTTTTCGCCGGATGTGCGAATAAGGAGGTCCGGATCGGGAAGCCCCTGAGTGCTCAAATATTGTTCGAAGAGAGGTTCGTCGATTTGAGAAGGGGATAGGGATCTCATTTCCACTTCTACTGCAATTTGGCGAATGGCATCGATAATTTCGGCCCGACCTCCGTAACTCAGGGCTACCGACAGGACTCGTTCGGTGAAATGCCGAGTTTCTTCGGCTACCTCGGATACCAATGCATACACTGACGCAGGTAATTGGTGCAATCGTCCAATGGGGCGAAAACGGACCCGTCGCTTTTGAAATAAGGACCGTTCTTCCTGGAGATAACGTTCCAGCAGATTCATGAGCAATTGGATTTCCAGTTTTGGACGGTTCCAGTTTTCCTGGGAAAAGGCATAGATCGTGACATAAGGAATATTCAACTCATGAAGGATTTCCAAGACATCTTGAAGCGCTCTGAGGCCTTCCTGATGTCCCGCAATTCGTTGAAGCCCTCGTTGTGCGGCCCATCGCCCATTCCCATCCATGATGATGGCGACATGGCGAGGCATGAGATCCGCGTCGAGCTGGGCACGAAGGTCCGTTTCCGAAACCTGAGAGGGGTCAAACGTTTTTAGTTCATCCATCAAAGCGGTATCAGCACGAGAACAAGGAGAACGCAGGCGTTGGTTTGTGTGGTATGGGAAGAGATTGAGAACAACCCTTTCTTACATACGATCAGTCTAATAATGACTAGGATTCTTGTCAAATTGCCTCACGTGAGAATGTGAAAATTGCGCCCACCCGAATGTTGGGCTATACTCTCGTTTCGCCTCAAAACATCGAAAAAAATTGATTTGGTAGTTATGATCCCCAGTCCCTCAGATTTCGCCCTCCAGGAAAAAGACCTGCTTCAAGCCTTGAATAAAGCCACCGCACGTGATGTGGACTTTTCCGACATGTATATCGAATCTACAATTTCGGAATCGGTTTCCATGGAGGAAAGTCTCGTGAAGCGGGCGGTGAAGAGTATCGGGCAGGGAGCCGGCGTTCGGGCTATCGCCGGGGATCGAACGGGATTTGCCTATTCGGACGATTTATCCGTGAAGGATTTGGAAATTGCCGCGGAAACGGCCCGGTATATCGCGGATTCTCCACGGGGCGATCAGCCCCTTGCGGTCACTCATCGGGGAGCGCCTTCCCATAATCTGTATCCACTGTCCCAACCCCTTTCCGAGATTTCCACTCAGGAACGGGTAGAATTATTGAATGCGATCGATCTTGAAGCTCGAAAATACGATTCCCGTATCACCAAAGTGATGGCTTCCATCAATACCGAACAAAAGGTGTTTCTGGTCGTGAATACGGAAGGCCACTTGGTTGGGGATATGCAGCCCTTAGCCCGCCTTCAGGTAACCTGTATTGCCGAAGAGGGTCCGAACCGGCAGGTTGGTACCTTCGGTGGTGGCGGACGGGTCGGTTTTTCCTTTTTTTTGGAACACGGTCGCGCATTGGAATATGCTCGGGAAGCGGCCCGGCAGGCCATTGTGAATTTAGAGGCGATAGACGCTCCTGCCGGGACCATGCCGGTGGTGTTAGCCGGCGGCTGGCCGGGAATTCTTCTGCATGAAGCCATTGGGCATGGCTTGGAGGCCGACTTTAACCGGCGGAAAACCTCCGCCTTTAGTGATTTGATGGGACAATCCGTGGCTTCCGAGTTGTGCACGATTGTGGATGATGGGACCCTGCCGTTCCGTCGGGGGTCCTTGAATGTGGATGATGAGGGGACGACCACCACACGGACGATGTTGATTGAAAAGGGTGTGCTGCGCGGATATATCACGGACCGCATGAATGCAAAACTGATGGGCATTCCCTGACCGGCAATGGCCGGCGGGAAGATTTTCGAAGTATGGTGCTTCCCCGGATGACCAATACCTTCATGCTGGCTGGTGAATCCGACCCCGAGGAGATTATCCGCTCCGTCAAAAAAGGATTGTATGCGGTGTCTTTCGGAGGAGGCCAGGTGGATATTACGAGCGGAAAATTTGTCTTTTCTGCCAGTGAAGCCTACCTCATTGAAGACGGAAAAGTGACTCGTCCGGTTAAGGGTGCTACTCTCATTGGGAATGGTCCTGATGTGCTCAAGCGAGTTTCCATGGTCGGGCATGATCTGAAACTGGATGAGGGCATCGGCACATGCGGGAAAGAAGGTCAATCGGTGCCTGTGGGCGTTGGGCTTCCTACCATTCGCATTGAAGAAATGACCATTGGCGGAACAGCCTTGGCTTGATTCCGTCTCAGGATGCTCCTGCCACGTGACTATTCTGTGAATCGATTCTGATGTTTCATAAGTGAATAATTGAGGGTGTATGAGTCAAGTCCCTTCCCCGACGACTAACCATTTTTCTGAACTGGCGGCATCGGTGTTAAAGCGAGCCAAGGTTTCAGGGGCTAGCGAGGCGGATGTGTTGCTCGCCGAAGGAGATGGCCTGTCGGTTCAAGTGCGGTCATCCAAGGTCGATCGGCTGTCCAAGGCCAGAGAAAAAGTCTTAGGGATACGGATTTTTTTCGGAAAACGCTCTGCGAGTGCCTCCACCTCCGATTTTTCTCAAGCGTCTTTGCATCGGTTAGTAGATGATACCTGTAGTCTAGCCAAAGCAGTCGTAGAAGATCCGACCTCGGGATTGCCTGATGCCGATCAATTTACCACATCATTTCCGGATCTCGATCTGACGGATACTCGGAAGTTAACCGTTGAAGAGGAAATAGATTTGGCCAAACGGGCCGAGCAGGCGGCTTTTTCTGCCGATGCCCGGATTACGAATTCCGAAGGCGCGGAATGTTCTTCGAATGCCGGATCGGTACTCTTGGCCAATAGCCATGGATTTATGGGGTCTTATGCCAATACGTCGTATTCCTTGTCGGTGTCCCCCATTGCGGGTGACGGCAACGGGGGCGGTATGCAACGGGACTATTGGTATTCGGTTGCGAGGAAATTCCATCAATTAGATAATCCGGAACATGTGGGAAAGGAGGCAGCCCGTCGGACGGTTCGCCGCCTTGGCAGCCACCGTCTCACGACTCAGGAGGTTCCAGTTATTTATGATCCGGAAATCGCCAAGGGATTGTTGGGGCATCTCGCGTCGGCAGTGTCCGGATATGCCTTGTATAAAGGGGCTTCTTTCTTACAGGGGCAATTGGGGAAATCGATTGCCTCGGAGTTGGTGACGGTCGTGGACGATGGACGGTTACCGGGTGGATTCGGGTCTCGGCCGTTTGATGGAGAAGGTGTACCCACCCGAAAGACCATGGTGGTGGAAAAAGGGAAATTAACCAATTATCTCCTAGACACGTATTCCGGAAAAAAAATGCAGATGCCCTCAACGGGAAATGCCTCGCGATCGGTTGGTGAAAGTCCAACCGTTTCGGCCACGAACTTGTTTCTTCAACCGGGCATCCATTCGCCGGAAGACATTCTTCGATCGGTAAAAAAAGGGTTGCTGGTCACGGAGCTGATCGGGTTTGGGGTGAACATGGTCACCGGGGATTATTCCAGGGGGGCCGTGGGTTTTTGGATTGAGAATGGGGAAATCACCTATCCCGTGGAAGAAGTCACGATTGCCGGAAATTTGAAGTCCATGTTCAATGATATTGAAATGGTGGGAAACGATCTGGAGTTTCGTGGACGGATTGCCAGTCCGACGATTAAGATTCGGAAGATGATGGTGGCCGGACAATAGAACAAGCGGCGGGAACAAAGACAGGAGAAGTGGTTTGTTCGCCGAAGGAGGGCATGGTCGCATACGAATTCAAGATTATCATTAGTCGATCATAGAGGATGGTGTCGTTATGCCGTTAGACGTTGCAGAAGGTGAAAAAGTTTTACAATTGGTCACATCCCGTTACAGTCAGCGGGCATGGAGAAAGAAAATAGAAAAAATTTTAAGCCTCCCGCCATCGGGACTGGAAGATGAGACCCAACGCAAACTGTTTCTGTATTTAAAGGTCGGATTGCAAGCCTATAAATCCCGTCGGGCGGATCCTCCTTCGTGGATTGTCGGTGGTTTCGCGACACAGGAAGTCATTGATCGTGCCAAATTCAATCCGGCTGTCGTCAATCCTGACTTTACTTCGGAACATGTTGCGTGTTTCGGCGTTGATCCGGGTCCGGAGGTCAATGAGGTCTGGTGGGAGGATATGTTGATCAACTGGTTCGTGAATCGCGAGGAAGAAGAGGAGGCACTCTCTGCCATGCAAGAGGAAAATGTTGAGACCACTGAATCAGAGTCGTCCGCCACGGAGAATGCGGAATAATCCTAAGGTGGTGTGTCAAATCGGAGGGCGGTAAGTCCTCAAGCCTACCTGAAGCCGTTAAGCGCTAAAACAATTCTTTCTCCCCTACATTCGGTATCGTCTAACCTGTATTGATTTCTATTATCCCCTCTGGTCCCTTGGTGTCTTGAAGGGATGAACTCTTCTTTATGGCGGGGTTGAGCGTTCAAATTTGTTTCACATCAGGATTGTTTTAAAAAAAGCCATGGAAGACGTGTAAGCCTCCCGGCGAGGGGCGTATAGACAATTTTGGGAGGAGGCTGAAAGACAGAGCTGAGCAATCAGCGAGTGGTGGCTGCAGGTCTTCTGAAAGAAAGGTAGTCTTAGGACCCTAAAAGAGATCCATTTGAACAGGAGTTTCTGCCGGCGTATCTTTTTTGGACTCAGCGAGAGGTTGAGGAATGGCTTGGGATTTTTGGGTAGGACTTTTTTGAGATTCTTTGTCCATGCCATCCAGGACAAGTTTTAATTTTTTGAAATCTTCCAGGAGCGGTCCTCGTAGATTGCCCTGATGGAGAGCGGCTGCCGGATGCAAGAGGGGAAAGACGAGAAATTGTGGCATCCGAATGACCTGGCCCCGCACCTTGGTAATGCCAACCTTTTTTTCCAATAGCGTCTGTGTCGCAAAGTTGCCTAACGTACAAACAAGTTTGGGACGGATGAACTCAATTTGTTGAAGGAGAAACGGTTTGCACGTCTCGATTTCGTCAGGCAACGGATCCCGGTTATTGGGCGGGCGACATTTAATCACGTTAGCAATATAAATATCCGACCGGGTCAGCCCAATCGATTGCAGCAGTTCCGTCAGTAATTTTCCGGCCGCTCCGACAAAGGGTTCTCCCTGCCTGTCTTCATAGAACCCCGGCGCCTCACCCACGAACATGATCGAGGCCTGAGGGTTGCCAATCCCAAACACTACCTGTGTGCGCCCAGAGGACAAGCGACAGCGCTCACAATCGCGAAGAGATGCGCTGAGATCGGTCAAATTCATAGCCAAGGATCTTAATTTTGAAGGATGAGGATGTCAACGTAATCCGGAAAAGAACCGATGGGCAATGGCTTCTGCACAGGAGTTGGCGCTGGCCACAAGGTTTTCCACGGAATCCGAGAGGGAAGTCGCGGTCCACGGTCCGACAACAAAGAAGTTGGGAACCGGACTGGCGTTGTGGGGACGGAAGGTTCTGGACCCCATTAAGGAGGGATGCAGTCTTACCCGTTGAGACTGGAACTGGGGCGGGGAGGATGTCATGGAATAATTTTGTGGTAAGTGAATGATCGATTGAAGATAGGACCAGGTTTTCTGGATGTACGGAGTTTGTTCAAGCATAGGCTCATCCGGGGTGTCCTTGAGCAGGCACGCCACATGAGTGTCGGTAGATAGGGAACCCGTTGAAGGTGTAATGGCCATCCAATCTATGTGGTGCGGACAAAGAATTAAGGATGGGGATATCCTGATATGAGGAAGCGTGAAAGTCAGGAGCATTCGCGTATGGCTCGGGAGCTGGGCCAGCCGATCCAATTGCGCGAACTTCGTGAGAGATCGTTCGGGAAGAAGCGGGAGGAGTGCTTCTGGGGACAGCGCCGCCACATATATGGCAGTTTCGGAGAAGGCATTTCCGGCAAGTGAAAGTTTTTCACTACTTTTCCCTACAGATTGAAATGGAGGATATTCATCGCAGTGGTGGAATCGGACTCCCTGTTTCATCAACAGTTCCCGCAGGCCGGCTTTTAGATTATCCACGGTGGATGGGTGGCCAAAGAACCATTGAGTGCCGGTTGAGGTGGTCTGTACATAACGAGTCAAGATCAGAGCAAAAATCCTTAATGAGGCTTCAGAAAGATCGCATCCCAGGAGCCATCGACAGAGGGGATTCCAGAAGTTTAGGCGAGCTGCAGGGGACTGATTGGCTGTGGTGACCCAGATTTCTGGAGATTGTGTGTCGGAAACCGCTTCATCAAATCTGCCGCTCTCCCAATCTTTTTCCAAATAGTTCAGCAGGTTCAGACGATCTCGCCAGGATAAACCCTTGAAGAGCAGAAGCTCGGGAAAGACGTGGAAACTCGAAAAAGTTGGGAAACGGGGAATCCGGCAGCGTTGGGCGTTCGGGGACAGAACTTCGATGGCTCCGGTGTGAAAACGTGGCAAGGGAAGAGGCAATTCCTGAAGGAGAGACCAGGTCGCGTGAAAAAACCCCGGCCACACCGGCGGAAGCACGTCCGTGTGATCGAGAATTTGAGGGGTTGCGCGACGTTCAAGAATACAAATATGGAATCCGTAGGACAACAGGCGAAAAGCCGTAATGAATCCGGCCAGGGTTCCCCCTATGATCCAGATGGTGCGTGTCACACGGATGGAGCTACACGATGAGAAAAAAATGACCGAACCCAAATATTAGCCGCAATAGCCAGACGTTGCATGGGAGAGATTCGAACCCGTGGCCCGAAGACTTGATAGTTCTGCTCTTCCAATTGTTGGAGAATGCGGCTATAGACTCCACGCATGATTTCAGCCACGACCAGAGATTGTTGATCAGATGCGGGAAGGCCTTGGAGAATAGTTTGAGCTTTTTGGTAATAGCTTCGAGCGCGCTCGCATTCATATTTTACCAAATCAACCAGAGCCGGAGTCGACTGTTGTTGGAGAAGGGCTTGTTCGGGATAGCCAAACCGCTGCAAATCTTCCAGGGGGAGATAAATGCGGTTGTGTTCAGCATCGCTTTTAAGATCGCGAAGAATATTGGTTAATTGAAAGGCCAGCCCCAAATTCACCGCGTAGTCTTCTGCCGCAGGGGATTGTGTTTGAAAGATTTTAAGACAAATCAGGCCAACCACCGAAGCCACTCGATAGCAATACTGGTACAACTCGGGAAAGGTCGTAAACCGGTTGATGGTCAAATCCATTTCCACGCCGGTAATCAGTTCTTGAAGGAGGGATTCAGGGATGTCAAAGGTCTGAAGGTGAGCAGCGAGGCTCAGGGTTACCGGCTGGGTCGGGTGTCCCTGATACGTCGCCGAAATCTCTTGTCGCCACTTGGCGACTTCTTCTGAAGGATGGCTGCCTGGGGCTGGTTCATCCACGGCGCTATCCACCAGTTTACAGAAAGCATAAATTGTATACATGGCTTCCCGCCTGTGTCGTGGCAGGAACAAAAATGAATAGTAGAAATTGCTTCCGCTCTTCTTCGTATAGGCAGTGCAAAGGGCTTGGGCTTCTTGAGGGGTCATGAAGACAATGATTCCCGTGACAAGAGGAGAGGAGGCGTGAGTGACGCTTAGCTTACCAGTGAATAACAGATCCGACGGCTAATGGAATTAGAGATGCGCAGTGTGGCTCAGCCTAACAGGGATCTTCGGCCACCTTCAATATGGCAGGTGATGGCGTGAAGGGGAGAAAAACGCATCGCTCGGGTTATTGGGGGAGTTCACCCACGAACGATGGGACATCTTGATTCTTGGCAAGGAGGGCACCGTGTGCCGAACAATTGCCGAAAATTTTCTTTCCCGGTTGTTTTCTCGAAAAATCGGCACAAAATACTCCTCCTCCCTCAGTGCACCTTTTGTAAAACGGAAAACATCAGGACTCGAGACCGATGGTCAAATGTTAAATGTGTAATGGATGCGATGCAGAATTACAGAGAATGCCGCGGTCCCCAGGTCCAGAAAAATTCTGAAAGGCCTGGGGACATACGGAAATGTTTCAGGACGTTTTCTGGAGTTTGGATCCTGACAGCCAGCCGATTTGTCCGGATTTGGTTTTGACTTGATACATCCAATTACCGTCCTGCAGAGTTCCATCAAGGATAGTCAGGGCCTCACCGGTTTTGACGATGGACCCGGGTTTGCCGGTTTGCGGGTCGAGTAAAAGCAATGCTTCCCCTGTCCCGCTGGTGAGAGATACGGTCTGATTTTCTAAAAACTTAGGGGAAGGGACTAACGAATTCGCTTTAGGAGGATGTGTGGTATTGACGGTTTCCGCGGAATCCATCGATCGTACCTGCGTGTTCATAGTGGTCTCGGGTTTGAGAGACCAATAGGCAATGCCCACCGCTAAAAGCAGAAGTACAATCCAGAGCAGGGGTTTCCGGGAAGGGGGTTTGGACTGATCCAGGTCATCTTCTTCCAGCCCTTCATCAAATTCCAGATCTTTATTCGGCTCCTCGGCTAACAGCAGACTCCATTTGGGAAGCGGGGTGGAATGGGGAAACGGGGGAAATGTCGAGGTCATCATGCCTATCTCCTTTTGCAGTGGTGGCCCAACACGGTTATGTACTTAGGGGTCATGCGGCTTGAAGCCCCGCTGACTCATGGGCACTAAGAAAAAACACCCATGATTAAACTTTCTTAACACCCCGCTCGCATCCTGTCAATGAATTTGAGGTTAGGAATGAAGTTTTCAGTTCCAGGGTATGCAAAAGAAAAATTGTTCCTAGTGATGACTGAATGACTTAGACAGTGAATGGTTGCCACGTTAGGAAAAACTCCCGCCGAGAAGTATAAGGTTGCAACTCAAGGCCGTCTTGGGCAGAATTATCTCATCTCAAGAGACGGAGACACGATGAGCATGAAATCGTTTCGTGAAGAATTATGGTTCCAGACAAAAACCCGCCGTGAGTTTATCAATATCACTGCCCAGGTTGAACGCGTGGTCAAGCAGAGCGGAGTTCGCGAAGGGTTGCTTCTGGTCAATGCCATGCATATTACGGCGAGTGTGTTTATCAATGACGATGAAGGCGGGTTACTGGCCGATTATGAACAATTTCTTGAAACTCTGGTTCCTCAGTCCGGCACCTATCGCCACAACCTGACCGGAGAAGATAACGGGGATGCGCATATTAAACGTCAGATTATGGGTCGTGAGGTTGTGGTGGCGATCACGAAGGGCCAATTGGATTTCGGACCTTGGGAACAAATTTTTTATGGGGAGTTTGATGGACGACGTCGGAAGCGTGTGCTGGTGAAAGTAATCGGGGAATAGCGAGTTGGCAAATTGATGGAACTCATGGGAGAATACGGGCATCCGCACACAGAAATCTTGTGCCGCTGAACTAGAGGGGAGGCGGTGAACGATCATGCCGTTGAGGGGGTGTTTTGACATATGACCAGTTGGTACCGACCCGATCCTCTCACACGGGATCTCATCCATCTTATCAATGCCCGTCATGACCATGGGGACCGGGTTAGCCATCGAAATTCTTCAAGCCCTCCTGGACCAGGATCGGGAACACGAAGTGCTCACCGTTCTGGCGGCATTGGATGAGAGTATGGCGGAATGGTTGTTTGATTTGCTGGCCGAAGCCGCCAGCACTACATTGATGGAGGACGATGACGAGGAAGGAGAACGCGAAACCTATAGTATTTTGGCGTCATTCGAATTGCCACTGCAAGCCAACTTGACCTTTCCTTTAAAGCTCAAGATCGACCCGATCCATACGGCTGAATTATTGCGCAAATATCTACCCCTTTCTCCAGGTGCGGTCATTTCCGTAGAGCCGAGACTGTTGACGGATACCACTCTGGATTTTCTCAATCTTCAAAAGATTCATGAGCATATTTCCAATATGGCCGATGGACAACGCCGTCAGGCTATCGCGGCCCGCCTCCATCCTCCGGTCGAAGCCACGGCCTTTTTGTTTTTCGAAATCCTGGGAGCGGGGGATACTACCCTCCCCGAAAATCTCTCTGACAAGGATTGTCAGGCCATTATGGACGGGTTGGTGGCTCAGTGTCCGGAAATTGCGAAAGCCCCCCAAATGTTGGAGGCGCCTACCTATGCCGCTTATGCCGTATTTGACGCGCAAAATGCAGTACGGTTGCATCGGTTAGCTGATGAAACCGCGGCCGTATGGCACGATCTGGATGGGGTCGTCAGGAGCCGGACCGTGGTGCATTTGCATACGCAATGCGGCAATGGGGTCTATATGCCGGTTTGGACGGATTTATTCGATCCGGAATTGCCAGAGGAACATGGTCCCATCTGGACCTCCCCGGATGTGTGGGTATTTACCGCGGATCTCCCGATCGAGTGGCCGGGCGAGATGCTCACGAATCGGTTGCTGGCCGAGGGATGCACACGGTTTGAAAATCATATCGTGGAAGCCACCGACAACTAAGGGTAGGTTACTTGCCGGCAGCCTTTCGTAGCTGATCCAGCGCGGATTGGGGAACTTTAAGAGAGCCTTTTCCCTTCCCGATCGCAATCTCGGGTTTGTACGTTCCATGGAAATCGCTTCCTCCGCTCACCAAAAGGTTGAAACGTTTCGCCAAATGCAGGTTGAAGGATATTTGTTTGGCGGAAAAGGTTCCGTAAAACACCTCCAATCCTTGTAGTCCATTCTCCACTAATGTCTGACAGGCAGAATCCACATCTTCCCGGCGAAATCCTTCCCAGAATGGGTGGGCTAAAATCACCACGCCACCCGCTTCCCGAATCCATGAAAATGTCTCAAAGACTTCCGGGACATCACGAGGGACATAGGCCGTTCCTCGGATTCCCAGGTATTTTTCAAAAGCTTCCCTGAAAGTTGAGGCATGTCCCTGTTGGATGAGTACCTGGGCGATATGAGGGCGTCCGATCGAACCGGACCCGGCTAGGCGTTGAACATCTTCCAGGTATAGGGAGACACCGTTGAACTCCAGTTTATGGAGAATCTTCTGAATCCGTTGAAGCCGTGTGGATTGGAGGCCGCGGATGCGGGTTTGAAAGGTGGGGTCCTGATAGTTCATGAAATAGCCTAAAACATGAATCTCTCGTTCCTGGAAGCGGGTACTGATCTCCATGCCCGGAATGAGATCCATGCCCAGGGCCTGGCTGAGGGGCAAAGCCTCATCGAGCCCCTCGGTGGTATCGTGATCGGTAATGGCCAAAGTCCGGATGTCGTGGTGGTGTGCCCATTCGACTAACTCGGTTGGGGAATAACTGCCATCTGACCAGGTCGTATGGGTATGCAGATCAATTCGGCTCATACATGTGAAGCGTTTTCGGTTTTTGCTGCTCCGGGAGGATGGCATCTCAGGGCTCTCTTACTCCTCCGGTTTTTGCGCTACTATTCTGGCGGTGATGGCTCCGCCGTGACCTTCTGAGGCATCATGAAGTCCTTCTTCGTAATGAAGAACCCGCAGTCCACGAACCAGATCCAGGAGTTCGTTTCGACCAAGACAAAATTCCTTGCGTCGAGGGTGTTGATGAAGGAGATGATTGTCGATGAGAAAGGTTTCATAGAGCAACACGCCTCCCGGTTTTAAGGCTTGAAGCAATTGAGGAAAGAGCGGTCGGTATAAATAAAAAAAGACCAGAACCACCTCATACGATTCAAGGCCAAGGTCCGGAGGATGGGAGGGGTCCGATTCCATGTCCAGGATCTGGGTGGTCAGCGAAGCCAGTCCTTTTTGCCGGGCTTGGGTTGTCAGGAAGGACAGTGCATCGGAATCCCGGTCAACCGCATGAACGGTAAATCGGTTAGAGGCTAAAAATAGACTATGCCGTCCCCTTCCTGCTGCCACATCCAAGACCTTGCCGACCGGTAAACGAGGAAGTTGGGCAACAAGAAATTCTGCAGGCAGGGATGCTTCTCCGGAAGATTGTTGGGATCTGGTGCGAACCACCCGAATTCCGACCGATCCTTGAAGACCCTCAAGCGGAGGTTGAGTTTTTCTGACCCAGAGTTCCAGATATGTGAGGGGAAATTCTTGAAATAGGATATGGCACAGTTGCTCGGTTAAGCGTTCAAGAAGGACAAAAGTCTTGTGTTCGGTAGTCTCGCGCACTCTTCTAATGATGGCTCCATAATCGACGGTATCCGAAAGTTTATCGCTGTAAAAGGAGGTTTGATTGGGGCATCGAAACCGAATGTCCACCAACAGGGGTTGTTTCCTCACTCGTTCTGCTTCCGTGACCCCACAGTTGACCGATAACCGAATGGCTTTAATGACAATCGTGCTCTTGTTCATGGATGTACCGGAAACAGTGACATGTCGGCTTGAGGGTTAAGTCCGTTTGTGTGTTGTTATTGAAAAACGTCTTTTCCAACGTATCGGGTTTTATGTGTATTGATCGGATTCTATATCTATGACATAGAACCTTAGATCGGATAGCCAGGTCAAACGGACAGGAGAGTATGTGGGACGTATTGTTTTACGATTTGTTGTTTTTTTGGTTGTTGTGGCCGGCCACGGATCATGTGAATGGGGCGGTTCGGAATCGGTAACGATTACAGCAGAGGAATTCCGTTTCACCCCCGCTCGAATTCAGGTGCGTCCAGACCATCCGTTTACGTTGATTATCCGGAACCAAGGCCGTGAACGGCATGTGTTTCAGAGTCCTCGATTATTTGGAGAGAACCCCTCATATGCGAAATCTGCTCATTCCAAAAGGGTTCAACCCGGGGGTGCCATTATTCTCGAAGCCGGAGAATCGATAGAGATGCGGCTGGCATTAGGTTCAGGATTATACCCGTTTCGATGTTGGATTAAGGGGCATTCCGGAATGGAAGGGGCTATTGTGGTTTCGGATTAAATGCCTTCTTTTAGGGGGAAGCTACTGACAAGTGGACTACTCATAGAGATTAAGACAGGATGTAAATAAAAAAAGTGAGAAAGTTTGTAGACGACTATACGAAACGAAGGCAGACATTGATACTCGCTGGGAACACATGTTCCCAGCGAGTATACGATTATTTACCGGGGACGGCATCGATTGGAGAACGGACTTTGGCATCCCGTTCACAAGACAAGGTTGCAAACATCCGTTGGCTCTCGGAAGAATTACTGGGAATTCGGCTGATGCAGGCCTCAAGCGTGTCCCCTTGAACACCAGTGGAGACCCGGTTAGGCCCCGTGTTAACGGCACTTTGGTTTGATGTGCTTGAGGGCGATGAGGCTGCCGTTCCGGCCGGGTCGCCAGAACCTGTATTCATTTCCGCACAACCAAGGGTGAATGCCATGAGACTGAACGATGCGAACAAGGTAAACTTGGAAAGAGATTTCATGGGTCAAGCCCCTCCTCAAATAGGTGATCAAGTGTGGGAATATAATAAAGTGTCAGGCGAAAAAACAAGATGGTGACGTGATTTCCTCGTCAATGGTAAGGGAATAAGGAGCGGGGCACAAGACCATCTGAAGCGACCAAACTTCCTTCTCCCCTTACCTTGACTGGTTGAGGGTGTACTGTTACCGTCAGGCAGTCTTCGACGTCTCGAACCTAGCCTGGAAGAAATTTCTCCTTCGTGCATGATCGTTTCATTGAGAATTGAGGGTTGGGGGGCCGGATTGTGACATTCCAGGATATTATCCTTTCCCTCAATCATTTTTGGAAATCTCACAACTGCCTGCTCACCCAGCCGTATGACACGGAAAAGGGCGCGGGGACGTTTAACCCTTCCACTTTTCTCCGGGCCCTCGGCCCTGAACCGTGGCGGGCGGCGTACGTGGAACCCTGCCGTCGCCCCACCGACGGGCGGTATGGCGAAAATCCCAACCGACTGCAGCACTACTTTCAGTATCAGGTCGTGATCAAGCCGGCCCCTCCCGATTCACAGGACTTGTATTTACAAAGCTTGGCTTATCTGGGCTTGGATCCCTATCAGCACGATATTCAATTTCTCCAGGATGATTGGGAGTCACCGACTCTTGGGGCCTGGGGATTAGGGTGGGAAGTACGGTTGGACGGCATGGAAATTACTCAGTTTACCTATTTTCAGGAAGTGGGAGGTCTTGAGCTGGACCCGGTGACCGTCGAATTAACGTATGGGTTGGAACGGATTGCGATGTATTTGCAGCAGGTCGACAACGTGTATGACTTGAAATGGTCGGAAAGTATCCGATATGGCGAACTGTATCATGAATCGGAAGTCCAGTTTTCCACCTATAATTTTGAAGCGGCCGATACGGATTTGATCCGGATCACCTTTGACGGGTGGGAACAGGAATGTCAGCGGTTATTGGATCATCCTCGAGTCCTCGTGTTGCCTGCCTATGACTGCTGCATGAAGTGTTCACATTTATTCAATTTACTTGATGCCCGAGGCGCGATCAGTGTCGCACAGCGCACCGGCTATATCGGTCGGGTGCGAAACCTAGCACGGAAATGTGCTCAAGCCTACCAGCAACAACGGGAAACCATGGGATACCCCCTTCTGAAGCCAACTCAAGCAAGAGGAACCAAGAAAGCCTCCTTGCAAGGCAAATGAATTGTTTTCAGACTTTTAAGTAGTGTTGTGAAATATGGCTGTCCGCAAACCCGCGTCTCCCAACAAAAGACGCCCTCAAAAACAATCCTCTGTTCCCAAACAGGAATCAACCTTTCTTCTGGAAGTTGGCATCGAAGAATTGCCTTCAGCGTTTCTGCCGGTGGCCTTGCAGGACTTGGAACGTCTGGCTCAGGAGATGTTCGAGAATTGCCGCTTGAGGGTGGCTTCCTTCCAGGCCTTTGGGACTCCGCGAAGGCTGGCGTTAATGGTGCAAGGAGTCGACCTCAAACAAGCGTCACTGGTGGAAGAGGTTTTCGGTCCTCCCAAAACCGCGGCATTTGATCCTTCGGGAAAGCCGACGAAAGCTGCAGAAGGATTTGCCAAATCCCAAGGGGTACCTGTCGACAGCCTGATTGTCAAAGAGACCGCCAAAGGGTTGTATGTGTGCATCGAAAAATATCAAAAAGGTCAACCGGCTAAACGAGTGTTGGCTGATGCCATCCCGCAACTTCTGGGTAAGGTGCATTTTCCCAAAGCCATGCGATGGAATGCTTCGCAAGTCAGGTTTGCAAGACCGGTTCGATGGATTATAGCCATGCTGGGTAAAGAGGCGTTGTCATTCGAATTTGCGGGGATTCGATCCGGTCAGCGGACTTGGGGCCACCGGTATCCCAGGAACAAAACTCGAACTGCCGGGGCGGGCTTGAAGATTCCTCAGGCTTCCCGTTATTTGGACACGATGATCAAGGCCGGGGTGGTGGTGGACCCACAGGAACGGCGGAAGCTGGTCGACGCTCAGGTGAACAAACTGGCCCGCTCGGCTAAGGGCGATATTGATCCCGAGACACGTCAAGAACTGATTGAAGCGGCGGTATGTGGCGTGGAATCACCGCATGCCATTATGGGAACCTTTCATCCTGAATTTCTCTCTATACCCAAGCCGGTGTTGATTTCTTCCATGAAGGAGCATCAGGGGTTTTTTAGTTTGATTGACCAACAGGGCCGGCTGCTCCCCAAATTCATTGCAGTGACCAATATGCCCTGGGGAAATATCAGGTTAATGACAAAGGGGAACGAACGGGTTCTGGCCGCAAGATTGAAAGATGCGCAACATTTTTTTCGTGAAGATGTCAAACGGCCGCTTGAGGAACGAGTAACCGATTTACACCATATCGTGTTTCATCAAAAAGTTGGGACGGTATATCAGAAGGTCGAGCGGGTGAAAACCTTAGTCGGGTGGTTGGCAGAACGTGTTGGTCGTCCCGAGCTGAAAGCCGAGTGCGAACGGGCCGCCTGGCTGTGCAAAGCGGACCTGACGACCGGGATGGTCGATGAATTTCCCACCCTTCAGGGTGTCATGGGGGAAGAATATGCCAGGTATGCCCGAGAGCCGCTTGCTGTGTGTCAGGCGATTGGCTCTCAGTACTTTCCACGATTTCCCGACGATCGGTTGCCTGCCTCTCTACCTGGTGTCCTGCTGGCGTTGGTTGATCGTTGCGATTCTCTTGCCTCGTTTTTTTCGGTGGGAATGGTCCCGACCGGGTCGGAGGATCCTCTTGGATTGCGTCGGGCTGCTTATGGGTTGGTGCGCTTAGTCACTGAGACACCGCTCAGGTTGAATATGGTGGAGGTGTTTGCCCGGTGCCTAGAGGAACTGAGAATCCAAGGCGTGGCCGTGAAGACGGCCGATCCGGTTCAGGAAAGCGTGGCCTTTATCATTGATCGCTTCCGGTTTTTTGCCAAGCAGTCTTTGAATCTTCGGGATGAAGTCATGGAGTCGGTCACCCATCTGCGGCAGGCTGATCACTGTGATCTATTTGATCTGTTCATCCGCATGCGGGCGCTTCAGTCCATGGCCTTGCGGACAGATTTCGAACCACTGATGACTGGATTTAAGCGTGCCCACCGAATTGTCGAAAAAGAACAATGGGTTGAGACATCTGTTGACCCCGATCGCTTTGTTCATGAATCCGAACATACCGTCCTCCACGCATTGGGATTTGTGCGACGCACCGTAGCGGAGGCCATTGCCCTACAGGAATATGAAAAAGCGCTTCAGGCTCTGTTAGAATTGAAATTGCCGATCGATCAATTTTTTGAAGCGGTGTTGGTCAATGACGATGATCCTCAAGTCCGGGCCAATCGCCTGTCCTTGTTGAAGGTCATTGATCAGGTGTTTTTGCAATTGGCTGACTTTTCCTGTCTGCCATCAAGCGGATAATGGGGCTCGACAGAGAAGAAACCCGGAGCTTCCGTCCGGGATCGAGGAGCGGCCGCCAGTGGAGATTGCCGGCAACGGTCGAAAAATGCGGTGGTTTTCCCGGCTGGTGACTGTCGGACTCTTTGTGGTCTGCAATGCTCTTCTCTTTGTTGGATTGTGGGCCAGCGGGGTGGATTTGGAGGCCGCGCTCTCGAAACCCGAACTCTATGATCCACAAAATGGCCATTGTGTCGGGGTGACCTGGGCAAAAGTTGACGGGGTAGACGGCTTGATTAAGGTCTGCACCGAATGGCTGGACTTTTCTGATATTTCCGGGGAAATTCATCGACTGCCGTCAGGGAAGCCTCTCGCCATGGGGGCCGATGGCAACCTCTCTTTCTCCGGGCAAACCTATGAAAATTATCGATTGATTGGTCTCGTGATTTTTGTCATAGTCGTAGTGGCTTCCGGCATGTGGTTGAAACGATTTTTGATCGGAAAATACCACTATCACCTCCAGACATCGGATCGGCATACTGTATAAGGCCTTATGCTTCTCCTCTTGATCATGTTGGTTTCATCCGTATTGATATCCATCACGCTCTTGCCGAACGGCATCCGGCGGAGAAGTCTGTTCAGGTCTCAGGGCATACATAATATATGCATTCATTCATAGGGATTTTCTGAAAGTTCATTCCGGTTCTCTGAATGAGACGGTAAAAGGAGAAAGCATTCATGCGTCACAAAAAGTACGTGTATTTTTTTGGTGATGGACAAGCCGAGGGAACCGGCACAATGAGGGAACTGTTGGGAGGCAAAGGTTCCGGCCTGGCGGAGATGACCAATCTGAACATTTCGGTGCCTGCCGGATTTACCATCACCACAGAGGCGTGTGTGGAATATTTTCATAGCAAAATGCGGTATCCGCCCGGAATGTGGGACCAAGCTCTGCATGGTCTGCGACTGGTGGAAAAGTCCATGAAGGCCCGTCTGGGCGATCCCGATACTCCGTTGCTCGTGTCGGTACGGTCGGGAGCCAGGGCATCGATGCCCGGCATGATGGATACCGTGCTGAATCTCGGGCTGAATCAACACACGGTCCAGGGATTGGCGAACAAGACCGGCAACCAACGGTTTGCCGTGGATGGCTACCGGCGATTTATCACGATGTTCGGCAGTGTGGTCATGGGCATGAACCGGGAGCGATTCGAGCATATGCTCAATGCCGTCAAAAAGGAAGAGGGCGCTAAACATGATACCGATCTTTCCGCCGAAGCTTTGGGGCGGCTGGTGGATCTGTATTTGGGATTGGTGAAAGAGGAAACAGGGAGAGAATTTCCCCAAGATCCGTTTGAACAGCTCCGCATGGCGATTAATGCGGTCTTTGAATCCTGGTATGGCGATCGGGCGGTCACCTATCGTCGGCTCTACGATATTCCCGACGAATGGGGGACGGCGGTGAACGTGCAGTCCATGGTGTTTGGCAATATGGGCAATACCAGCGGGACCGGCGTGGCGTTTACACGGAATCCGGCCACCGGGGCTCCAACTTTCTTTGGAGAATGTCTCCTGAATGCGCAGGGTGAAGATGTGGTGGCGGGTATTCGTACTCCGTTGCCCGTGCAGTCGCTCAAAGACACGCTTCCCAAAGCCTATCAAGATCTGATCAAAACCCAGCAGACATTAGAGCGGCATTACCGTGATATGTTGGACCTGGAGTTTACGATTCAGGAAGGGAAGCTCTACATGTTGCAGACTCGTGTCGGAAAACGAACCGGCATTGCCGCGGTTCGCATTGCCGTCGACATGGTCCGGCAAGGGGTCATTGACCGTCGGGAAGCCGTCAAGCGCGTGGCTCCGGAACAACTGTCTCAGTATCTCTATCCTATTTTTGAAAGTGAAATTGAATCGAAACATGAATCCGTCGGGAAAGGACTTCCGGCCGGACCTGGAGCTGCGGCGGGCAAAGTGGTGCTGACGGCGGAACGGGCTGTGGAATTGAAGGAAAAAGGGGAACGGGCTGTCCTCGTGCGGCATGAGACGAGTCCGGACGATATCCATGGCATGCATGCCGCTGAGGGGTTTCTGACAGCCAAGGGTGGCATGACTTCTCATGCCGCTGTGGTAGCCCGGCAAATGGGGAAAGTCTGTGTGGCGGGGTGCGATGGGTTGGAGGTATTGGGAAACGGAAAATCCAGTTGGGCGCACAGGTTCTGAATGAAGGAGATGCAATTTCCATCAACGGGTTCACCGGACAGGTCTATGCGGGAGATATTCGGTGGTGGACTCCGAGGTCGTCCAGGTTATCCAGGGAAAAATCGATCCGAAGCAATCCGAGAAGTACCAATATTTTTCGACCATTTTGAAATGGTCCGATGCCTTCAGGGTCTTGCGGGTGCGGGCCAATGCCGACGTGCCGGATCAGGCGCAGATAGCAAGGGGATTTGGGGCGGAGGGCATTGGACTGTGTCGAACCGAACATATGTTCTTTGCGGAAGACCGGGTTCCCATTATGCAACAAATGATCCTGGCGTCGTCGCGTGAAGACCGTGAACGGTATTTGGAGCAATTGCTGCCCTTGCAAAAGCAGGATTTTATTGGACTGTATAAGGAAATGAAGGGTTTTCCGGTAACGATCCGGTTATTGGATCCTCCTCTCCATGAATTTTTGCCCAAGCGGGAGCAGTTACAGGTGGAATTGGCCAAACTGGAGTTGACCAATGGCGATCCTCAAGTGATTCAGGAAAAACAGCGTTTTCTGGATCGGGTGGAAGAATTACATGAGTTTAATCCTATGTTGGGGCTCAGGGGATGCCGCTTGGGTATTACCATGCCGGAAATCACTCGTATGCAGGTTCAGGCCATTTTTGAAGCGGCCTGTGAAGTAGTCGGCCAAGGCATGAAAGTGGTGCCGGAAATCATGATTCCCCTGGTGGGAATGGCCACGGAAATGAAAGCACAAAAGGAACTGATCCAGGAAGTAGCTAAGCATGTTATGGCCACATACGGGGTGAAACTCACATATTTGGTGGGGACCATGATTGAATTGCCTCGGGCGGCGGTAACCGCCGGCCGAATTGCCGAGGAGGCAGAATTCTTTTCCTTTGGTACTAATGACCTGACACAAACCACCTATGGATTTTCCCGCGACGATGCCGGGCCCTTCATTAGTTTTTACATGGGAAGGCAGGACCGTTGTCCGAATTGTCAGCGGAGCAATGTGGACTGGAAAAAAATGGTTTGTCGGATGTGCAAAACGACGATCGACAAAAAAGCCGAGAATATATTGGATGCCGATCCTTTTGCCGTGCTGGATCGGGAAGGGGTCGGGGCCATGATGAAGTGGGCGATTCAAGAAGGCCGAAAGACCAGACCGGGAATCAAGCTGGGTATTTGCGGAGAGCATGGCGGAGAATCCAATTCGGTCATGTTTTGTCATGAATTGGGATTGAACTATGTGAGTTGTTCACCTTACCGTGTTCCTATTGCCCGTTTGGCGGCGGCACAGGCTGCCTTAGCCATTTTAGAAAAAGAGTCCGGGCAACGCACGACGTCAGCACGGGGATCTGCAAAGCCGAAAACCGCAGCTAAATCTAAAACTCAGTCCACACAAAAAACCAAAACAAAATCGAAAACAAAAAGTCAACCGGCGACGAAAAGCCGGGGAGCGGCTTCTTCTCAACCCGCTAGAAAAAAACCGGTTACCACAAAAATCGGCAAAAACGCAAAGCCTGCCGCAACCGTTACAACCCGAAAGACCACAAACGTCTCTAAAAGACGACGGTGACTTCCGTCCCATCAGACCACCAGTTTATGACACGAGCCCTTTCCCTGGCTAAACGGGGAAAGGGCAAAACCAGTCCCAACCCCATGGTCGGGGCGGTCATCGTGAACCATGGAACCATTGTCGGTGAGGCCTTTCATCGCAAAGCGGGCGAACCGCATGCGGAAGTGTTGGCCTTGCAACGGGCCGGTCCACAGGCGCGGGGAGGGATTCTTTATGTCACCTTGGAGCCCTGCGTCCATGTCAACAAGCGCACACCTCCCTGCGTTCCGCTGTTGCTGCAATCGGGATTAACTCGAATTTGTGTGGCCATGGTTGATCCCAATCCGCAAGTAGCCGGGAAAGGCATTCTGGCGTTACGACAAGCGGGATTCGCGGTGACGGTTGGGATATGTGAATCGGAAGCCCGTTCGCTGAATCGGGTCTACAGCCATTGGATACGAACCGGGCGTCCACTGGTGACGTTGAAGGGCGCCATGACTCTGGACGGTAAGCTGGCCACCAAGACCGGACAATCGCAATGGATTACCGGAGAAGCGGCCAGAAGGGATGTGCATCGCGTCCGTAACCGGGTAGATGCCATCTTGGTAGGAATCGGCACCATCTTGGCAGATGATCCCGATTTGTCTGCCAGGGGTAATAGGCCAGGCTTGACTCGACGGCAAGGGCGACAGCCCGTCCGTGTGGTGCTGGATAGCCGCTTGCGCATACCGGTTTCGGCCAAGGTTCTTCGTTCGGTGATTGTGCAACCCACCATTGTCTGTACGACGTCACAGGCCTCAAAAACCAAAATTCGGCAATTGGAAGGGCTGGGAGTTCAAGTCTGGGTCCTTTCTCAACGCTCCCGTCGCGTGTTCTTGCCTGCCGTTCTGAAACGGTTGGGGCAACAAGGGTTGACCTCCGTGCTGATAGAAGGAGGAGGGACCTTGAATGCCTCCGCGTTGAAGGAGCAGGTGGTGGATCGTGTGCAATTGTATATCGCTCCAAAGCTGTTGGGAGGACAAGACGCCATGGGACTCATTGGCGGGACGTCTCCGAATCGAATTCAATCCGCCTGGCAGATCGACCAGGCTCGCGTGAAAAAGATTGCACAGGACTTTTGCGTGACCGGCATGCTTGTGCGACCAGAGTCGCGAAAAGAGGGAAATGTTGATTAAGGGGTCGGCAGGGTGTTTTCCTGCTGCGCATCGCGATACAATGATGGATACCATGGTTAAGGGGCAAGATACTGATGGAAAACTTTGCCGAAAAAGATGAGCGATCGTTGGCTCTGGCGGTGGTTCTTTTAGAGAATCCCACGTTTGCGGCTAAGGTCACGGATTTAATAGGGGCACCTGTGGAAAAGGCTATCACGCTGCTTCCGGATGGGATGTCGGAAAAACTGCTGTCCTCTACCCAAAAAGCGTTAGCCAAAGCCCTGGATTTGGCGGTGTCGACCTTGGATGAGCGGTATCGGGGAGAATCGGCCGATGGGGCTCATCGGGTATTGACCTCCGTGAGCGGTGCCTTGGGAGGGTCGTTGGGCCTTCTGGCCTTGACGGTGGAATTGCCGTTTTCTACGACCCTGATGTTGCGGTCTATTGCCGATATCGCGCGAAGCGAGGGAGAGCGGATTACGGATGTGCGGGCGAAGTTAGCCTGTTTGGAAGTCTTCGCCATGGGAGGAACCAGCTCTGCCGACGATGGGGCGGAAACCGGATATTTTGCCATTCGGGCGGCCTTGGCGGGGGCAATGACGGAAGCGGCCAAGTATCTCACCCAACATGGATTATCCGCTGCCGGCGCTCCGGCCATCGTGCGATTTCTCTCGAAAATCGCTTCCCGCTATAGCATTCAGGTATCGGAAAAAGCCGCCGTGCAGGCTATTCCGCTCATCGGAGCCGCCGGAGGAGCCACCATTAATCTCTTGTTCATGGATCATTTTCAAAATATGGCGCGTGGCCATTTCATCGTGCGACGGTTGGAACGGACCTATGGAGTCGAACCGGTCCGGGAACAGTATCGCCGGTTGGCTACCAGACCCTAGTGGCGTCTTGTCGCCTGTTGATGAGTCTTGCCGTCTGGGTAGGAACATTGAGCTGAGGCGACTCAGTCGATCCACTACAGAATGCAGGAGAAAGGAATCGTTGAAATCCACATTCAAGACTATTTTCTCGCTCCTCGGGATCGTTTTGTTTACCGCGTGAACCCAGGAAACGCAAAATAAGTTAGGGCGTGCCGTGCAGAATTGGACAGGCACGGATGGGATTTTGGAAGTCTATGCCGGAGACAAATTGGTCAATCGATTTCTGAAAATCGATACGCTGTCCACTACCGCGGGTACTCAGGACAGCATGACTCGTGCCTATAGGTTTGGCTACGGTATCCTAGACGCCAATCTAAACGGGAGCAAAGAGCCCGGCGAGAAAAAAGTCTATTTCGAGTTCAGCGGTTGCACCACTTCGTATATCTTCTACGAGAACCCTGCCTAGTTACGGGTTTCGTCACGGGACTCTGCTTTTTTCTGCAGGTGCTGTGCAAGCTTGTCTTTTAGGGATTAATGGGCCGATGATTTTCGATGTACGGAATAGCTGGCGGTTCAATCATTGAATTTTATGAAGGGCATTGCCTGAGATAGTTTGCAGGAGAAGCTTTTTGGTCAAAAACTGGATTTCTCCTGTTCAAAGCAGCTAGAAGTTTGGTGGTTTTTCATAAAAATTAAAACTGTAATTGTACCCAGACCCGATTCTGTATTTCGAGGTGGCTAATGGCGGGAGGAAATATGGATGAAATTGACGCAGGCTCTTCAACTCCTCGTTAGAAAACGGAATGAAATGTCGGTCATCCTCTCTTCCTATGACAAGTTTTCCGCTTGGCTGCAGGCAGGTATAACAACAGTTGAAAGCCTGCTCAGCTTGCCTTGTGTTATTTAATCCGTATCCTAATACGCCATTGCAGATAATCACGTCAAAGTACTCAGGCCGAAAATGTTGATCCAGAAGCTCCAGTTTACTGCTGACATGGTATTTTGCCCCATATCGTTTCTTGGCGGTGTCTGGATCAATGGTCCAATATTCGGCATGCCTGAAGTAATCTTTATTATAATGCTTCGTGTACCAGTCGCAACCGACGAATAAGACTTTTGATCCTGCAGATTGAGTTGAAAAATATGGGAGAATGGAGTTTTCCAATATAGTCCGTGCCGGACTGCGGTATCGAACGGGAATTCCTAGCGTTGTTTTAAATCCTATCTCTAACGTTTTATATGATTTCGATTGGCGTACTTTTTTTATGAGGGTGATAATTGTCTTGCATACTGTTCGGAGAAGATCCATGCCTGACCCCGACGCATTCTATGGCCAAGAGTATTTCTAGCGAACTTTAAGTAGGGGGAAAGGGGGGGGGGAAAGGGGGAAGAGCGAATATAGGCTATGTGAATAAATTACCCTCAAATATATGAACAATTCAAGTCGGATGCAAATGAAAAGCCACTATCGATGTCAGACGAGAGTAGACGGTATCAACAATACTAAGGCAGTAAAATTCTCAAAAGTTCTGCCATGGTCGGAGAAAATAGAATAAACCCTTAAGATATGAGAGGATATGTCAAGGTTTCTCCATGGTCAGTCAATTGTTGCGTCACTGTTTTTGTAAAAGGGAAAGAACTGGCATGATACATAGTTATAGATTTTTGCTTGTGGTGCTTTCATGCGTATGGTCTCTTGTTGCCTGGAGCACCTGGGCACAGTCGCCTTTGTTCAATGAAACGGGTGATGCCAAAATCTCTTCCGGTTCCCTGCCCCGCAGTCTTCCAGAGTTGATCAAAGAATACGTGCAGGCCACTTCTCCAGAAACCGCGCAAACTTTGTTGGTCGACATTCAACGTCAGTCCGAGGCCAATGTGGAGTCCATTACTCGGATTCTTCAGGAGACACCTCGCTATGAGTCTCAACCGGTTGGGGTGCAACCCAGCCGTTCCGTAACGGTCCGAGGATTGGCGCAACCCTATGCGCTCTATGTGCCTGAGTCGTATGAACCGGAGCTTGCCTATCCCTTGATCCTGTGCCTGCATGGAGCAGGATTTACCGGAGAAGCCTATTTGGATCGCTGGGTGCCGCGCCTGGGTGAGAAATACATCCTGGCTTGTCCGTCTGTGTCAATGGGAGCCTGGTGGACGAGACATGGGGAGGAATTGGTCCTGCAGGTCTTACGGGATATCCAAGCCCGGTACCATGTCGATCCCGATCGGATCATGTTAACCGGGATGTCCAACGGGGGCATTGGAGCCTGGATCATCGGGATGCATCATGCAGACCGGTTTGCCGGCATTGCCCCAATGGCCAGCGGGATTGATGATGTGCTGTTTCCCTTTGTCGAGAATTTGTCGCACACTCCGGTGTATGTCATCCATGGCGCAGAGGATCAAGTCATGCCGGTTGAACTCAGCCGCGATTTGGTCAAGGAAATGCAGCGCCGGGGCATTCCCCATTACTATCGGGAACATCAATGGACGCATCCGCATGCGGGGGGACATTTCTTTCCTAAACAAGAATTGCCGGAGCTCATTGCCTGGTTTGACGAGCGAAAACGGGAGAAGTTGCCACGAAGCCTCTCCCTTGTCCGGGATGCCACCCACTTGACGCCATTTTATTGGGTCCGTATCGATACGACGGAACAGATAGCCGCCTTCACGGAAAACCTCATCGACGGCCGTGACGAATTTATTGCCGGCGCGGTCTACGCCAAGCTTCATGTGGAAATATCGATTTCCAACAAGATTGTGGTGAACACTAATCGGATCAGGCGGTATACTATCTTTCTCAATCAGGAGCTGGTGGATTTTTCTAAGCCGATCATTGTGGAAACAAATGGGAAGACCTCTTTCGAAGGCATGGTTGAGCCCAACATAGAAATACTTCTAGAAGAAGCCCGCCACCGCTCAGATACTCCCATTTTCTTTTCCGCCACACTCACCATCGATGTGCCGTCTACCAATAGCGTAAATGAGAAGTAGTGGCTTTGCCGGTTTAGTTGGCGGTGTCTTGTTGGGATGGAAATAGCGTATTATAGTTTAACCGGGTAAAACTGAAGGAGGTGAGCATCTATGGCCCGCAAGACGACGGTGATTGGGTTTTCCGTCAGTCCGGAAATGGCGGAGGAATACCAAAAACTGGCGGAACAGGAAAAAACGACCAAGAGCGAACTCTTTCGTCGTATGATTGAGTGTTATAAAGCGGATCGTGGAGAGGAAGAGTTTTTTAAACTCCAGCGGAAAATGGCCAGGCAGTCCGGGAAGGATGATATGCTTAGTGAGAAAGAAATCGAACGAATCGTGTTCGAAGATCGTTGATGAGGGCGGTCTTTGACACCAATGCGTATGTCTCGGCTTTTCTCGTGCGCGGTAGCCAGGGAGAGGACGCGTTCTTGCTTGCCCACAGAAACGTTGCACGCTCTGCACGTCGATCCCAATTCTGACCGAAACCGCCAATGTTTTCAGAAATAAATTTCCTCAAGAGGAAAGCGACATCAAAGCCGCCTTGAAAATAATCGTGCGCACGGCCCAGGTTATTCGTCCTTCGCACACAATCTCCCTTCTTCAGGATACCGCCGACAATCGTATTCTGGAATGTGCCAAAGAATCGCAGGCCGATATCATTGTCACAGGTGATCAGGAGATCTTGAAATTACGATCGCTCGAGGGAACGACCGTCATTCGGCTTGCGGATTTTTTGAGGATGTTTCCGGAAAAACGTTAAGAGTTGCCACCAAAACATCTTTCACAGAGGGCCTCTCGGCCTTTCGACTAATCCCGAATTCCGCAGTTGGGTTTTTGCAAATTTCAAGAACTGCCAATGGGTATTGGAATGCAATGAGTTTTTGGGAATTCCAGGGTGGCGTAGTTGAATTTGCTCAGCATGGGTGCCGAAGCCTCCTTGGGCAAGTACGACGTGATCTTGCTTCAGAAGATTTTTCCAACTACGGAATTCGGCTATATTGTTCTAGAAAAGGGAGAACTTGCTCGAATTCCACTCGAGTACCCATCAATGTTGAGGAGAACATAGATTCTTTGGATTGGCACGCTCGGGGATTCTCTCCCTTAACATTTTCGGAGGCAATTCGGCGACCAGAGTATGCCTCCCATAGATCAATCGCAATTTTATACCTTTTACGCTGAATTGATCCTCCATAATAGGGGCAGGTCTGTATGGTTTCCAATGTCTCTTTGACACAAGCCACAAGTTCTAGAGTCTCTATTTTTTTTGCAAGCATTTCTTCGGGTATCCAATAAGTCCATGTGTGTTCAATGCCATCTTGGTCAATGAGAAAAATGCTATGAAGGACTGTGTTCTTAGTGCCATCATAAGGTCGTGCCTTTTCTAATGATCCTCCCCGACACACGTGAGCAGCCGAAAGAATCAAACTTTGATCCAATTCGTTTCCAAACGCCAGATTTTGTAAGCTCTTTCCTATAGGAAGGAGCACGAGCCCAACCGTGAGCAAGAAAAGTATCATAAACGTCAATTGCTATCCTCTAACCCTAATTGGCCATTGGATGATTTTTCGATTTGTACATGGCGGATAATCGAAATAAGATCATGAATTTCTACTGTCATAGGCTGTTGATTCTTCATGTCCACGAAGGTGATCTTGAGGTTTGCCCAATCGGAATGAAGAATCCCTTCCATGGTGCCCTGGCTAGCTAATTCAATGGTGAAGCGCCCCTTATCAATCTCTATTTTTTGAGCTTGCTCTATATCCAGGAGTAAAAAGGCTTCCTGAAATTGAATGGGAATACTATTTTGGATGATGGCTCGTTGGGGCAACATCTCCAAATGAGTCTTTTTATTTTGGTAGGCGTCATTGAGAAGGTCAAAAAGGAGCCTGGATTTTATGGCCTCATGGGAAACCTCCAAAGCAACCTGTAGGTTCTTGGTGTGAAAGAGGCCCTGTTGAGTTGTTGCGATTTCAAACGTATTTGTCATTGCCTGTGTCAGAGTTTTTTTAAAAGGGAAATTTGCCCCAAATTTTACTGTCGATAAATCTCCTTCCTCAAACACCACCTTGCCTAATGGTGTGTGGGCTGTAAAAAAGTTCCGAAACCCAAATTTTAGAGAATCAAACTGGATTGATTTTGAATTTCTGAGTTTGAGGCTGTGTTCCTTAAGATCAATTTCTGCTAAGGTCACCATGGGTATATGAATTTTGAGTTTCCCCTGTTTAATGGAAATTCTGTCGTCATTCAAAGTTACGGGTTGATAGGCATCAACTTTGATTTCTGGACCAACGAAAGAACTAAAATTGTACTTATATCCTAGTCCCGTTCCCCGTGGTATCCGTTTGAATGAACGAATTTCCTCGGCTACCAATGATGAGTGATCACCTATAAAAGTTAATTCGGCGGTAGATAGTAAATCCGAATTTTCGGGAAAATCCGACCTTTGTGGCAGATCAATAAACGATTTTTGAAATGAGTGAAGTTCCTGCCAAGGATGGTGGATTTCTGCCGTAAAGAATCGGCCTCCTAATATCACATGGCCGTCTTTCCGGAACTTCGTTTTTCCAGGATAGGGCACACGTCCGGTAATAGTCTTCCCTTCCAGAGGATTGAGTTCCATAACCCAGTCGTCGATTCCGTTTTCCTCTACTGTTCCAGTTGAAATTTTTGAAAATTCTATATTAATAAGTATCCCTTTTTCGTTTACATACGTAAGAGTGTCGGTGCAGTTCAAAATAACTTCATAGGTCATTCCCTCAGTATCCTTGAGCAAAAATGGGCATGCTTGCTCCAAATCAATCTCTTTAGTAGTTCCGATGGTTGGTGTTTGAGTGATTGTGCAAACAATTGATAAGAGGAGAAAAGCGGACCAGATTCCATTGAGCTTCATTTTCGTGCTGATCCCTTGACTTTGGAAAACGAAAAATTTTTGAAACGGAGAGACCATTGTGGCAGAATTTGCAGGGAAAAAGAAAGGGAAGCAATGTGAGGTCTTGCGGGACGGCTTGATTTCCTTTTTTCCTAATATGGCAAGACAACATCCTATACAAATTTGACGCTTCTTTAATGTTGTGATTTTGAGGGGAGATTAACAATGAAATTTTCACGAATCTTATGGATTGGAATTTTGGTCCTCAGTCCAGTTTCCATGGCGTGGGCCGCTTCCTTATTATTCAAGACAGCGGCGGAGGGAGATCTTCTTTTAATACAACGGCTCATCGCCGAAGGGGGAGATATTGAAGAAGTCGACCTCATGTCGGGATTTACTCCTCTTCATGTTGCGGTTATAAGAAATCAAAAAGATGTGGTAGATTGGTTATTGGCAGAAGGAGCCAATATTGAGGCAAGGGATTCACGGGGGGAAACGCCTCTACATTTAGCAACGAACAAACTCAACGTTCCCATGATGAATTTATTGTTGTTGAAGGGAGCCAATGTGAATTCTCAAAGTCAAATGGGGTTAACTCCTTTGCATTTGGCTGTTACCGATGGCCGCCCTGAATCATTGGATGTGGCAAAGATTTTATTAGAGAAAGGAGCTGATAGGGACCTCAAGGATTCTTTTGGGAGAACACCTATTGATTGGGTAAGTGATTCAAGTTTGTGGATTAATCGAAAAATGTATGATCTGTTGAGCAAGTGGCCCGACAACGAATCCCTTTCTATAAAATAATAAAGGGGACAAATGGCTCTGAAGGAACATCCTCCTACCTGCTGAACTTCCCGACGAATGTTTTTCTAGATAAGGGTGCAGCATTCAGGAACGCTTACCGTAGTTCTTCACCAAAACGATTGGGCCCTTCAGTGCCAGGGGCAAGGCCGAGTATAAAAAGGATCATGATATTTAGGATTGGAATAAATAGCGTTACTGCCACCCATCCAGACTTATCAAGGTCGTGCAGTCTTTTCACAGAGGTCGTAAGTACTAAATATAGGATTGGGGTGTAAAGGATGGAATATCCTATGACCTCTGGTCCTTTGAACCCACCTCTGCCACTGCTCAGAAGGAAGACAATATGCAATCCCCCGCCTATCAGTGATAGCAAAACCATATGCGTCCAGAATGTGCTACGTGTAATACGTCCTGCAAAGGAAAACGATGAAAATTGTTCCGCGTTAGCTCCAGCCTCAATATGGTGCATTTGCTCTATTTGAGAAAGGCTATCGGAAAGATCCACGTTCTTGCTAGCGCAAGCTTTACAGACTCCATTTTTAAGGTTAAAAATACCGGCTTGCCAACCACACATCTTACATTTTCCAATCATAGCGATCTGCCTTTTGTCGTTTCATCCCAGGATAAAATTATGGTTCTGTCAGAGAACGAATTTTAGAAAGGGTTTCGAAATCGATGGCGACGGGTTTACGGGTATCATTGTCGGTAAACTTCAATAGTAATGGCGGGTCGTTGGTACCCAAAATCCCACGGAAAAGTGATTTATCCTGAACTGTCACGAGTATTTCATCTCCCACTCGCTCCAAAGAATCCACATCTGGCAGGTTCACCAATAACAGGGTTTCTCCTCTTCGAAGAGGGAATTGGTTGAATACTCGTAGATCATGATCTTTGACATCTAAGAAATCGCCAACGGAATCATTGTGTTCAATGGAGTACCGATCCTTCAGTTTTCCTGTCAATATTCTCAACTCGATATTATCGTTAGTTACTTTTTGCGAAACTTCCACTGTTTGGGTGCGGTACATTCCCCGATCGGTGGTAATCTCGAATCCAAGGAAAATTTTCTCCAGAGAGCTTTCAGCATTTTGGACCATGGGTTCTTGAAATTTCCAAGACTCTAAATCATGCATTTTGTACACAATCCAACCGAATGGGGTTCGACCTCGATAAAATTCAACTGCTCTGGAGTCCTCAAGGGTGTCAAACCGAATATGGCGGGAATTCAATAGTTCAAGTATTCCTGTGTGAGACGAAAAAAAGGATATTTTCTGGAACCCAATTGGGAACCGGAGATCACCAACCGTCACCACAAGGGTCCGATTACATAGTGGGCTAGCGTGATATTCGTTAACCGTTAATTCCGGTCCATGTCCCCAGAAATATGCAAGCCCTGTATTAAGTGAAGTTCGGGTGTAGGCTTCGATTCCTTCAAGTCTTAGTGGGCTGCTACCGTTTGCTAACATGATCTCAGAGGCCCCCGACGTATGTCGGCAATCTCCTGAAAAGTTTGCCGGTTTTGGATCCTCCCATTTCTTCCATTGGATTTTCGAAACAAATTTCCAAGAGATATCGCTGTACACTTCCTCAAGGTGTCCTCCGATCAGAATTTGGCCCCCAATGATGGGAAATCCTGTATGGGCAGGAACGGCTCCTTCCAAAGTTGTTTCAGTCTGCAAGAAAATCTTTAAGGTTACGTTTTGGGCCTCAATCTGGTGAACCTGAACTGAACGAATCTGCCCTAAATTCACCAGACGGGTTTCTCGTTCGGTCGATAGTTTAAACGACCGGAAACAGGGTGCATACACATCAAATTCTTGATTTCGATTATCCGTAATCGAAAATCGACATTCTTGGTCTCTCCCATCTTGAGACCAGCAGATCCCCACCGAAAGAAACAGCAAGGCGCAACATAGAGAAACGACTTTCCAGTAAAAAATTTTATTTTCCTCCTTTGATTTTGAGATGGAGAGATTATCAATCGACGAAATTTGAGTTTTCAAAAATAGATACGAAAAGGCAAAATGTCAAGGAATTCATGGTATTGATCTATCGTGGAACGAGACGGGAGAGACTTTTACAAAAAGGTGAAATTATTGGGTAAATTGTCTATGATAGTCCCTCAATCAAAATTCCAGCTGTTTCTACTTCTCCATTGGGGGAAATTTCTCATGAAGAGGTGGCCTTGGCGGCCTCTATTCTTCATTCTGTGTATAAGCGAGAGCCTGTGTCTGCTAGTCTTCAGCGTGGCAACGGCTGCTCAAAGCACCGTGACGTTTGACAATCAATCCGGGGAAGAAGCCTTAGTGAAATTGGTGGGTCCATCCCCAGCTTCTCTCTCTATCCCTGACAAGACCCATCGAACTGTGCCCGTCTCTCCTGGTCGGTACACCATGATGGCTCGATATGGAGATAACCCCCAGCGGTACCGGTATACGAAGGGGAGGATTTTGAGGTCGAAACCCCTCAAAAGAATTTACGGCGACACAGATCATTGCGATACCCTTCGATTACAATTACCCTCCACCCCGTGATCGATGGCAACTATGACACTGGCCTATATCTCCGGGAAGAATTTGAACGAGCGGGACGGTAACATACCAAGAATGATTGGGGCGAAGATCTTAACTGATTTCATGTAAGGAGTGAGGTCACCGGATTTTGTCGGATGACCACAACGGTCTTTTCTCTCAGTTCATAAATATGAGGGAGGAGGAGTACTCCTGTTGATAAAGCAGAGGAGGAACGAAATGAAAAAATGTGTCAACGGCGGAGCCGGCTGTAGATTGTTGGGAACATCTTCTACTCTTTTTAAATGGGTTCCATGGCTGGGTACACGCCGAAAACCATCCACTTATCAAATTATCGGTTCGAGTTGAACCGGCAGAGTTCGCCAGTTCTTTACCGATTGAGTCTGATTTACGATCGGTACTCGAAGCAGGAGGGTTTACCGTTGTAGACACCAAAAGAAAAAGAAAAGGAGTTTGATTTGGAGGTTGCTATAGACATTATACTGACTCCACTTGGCGGTAATTACAGTTATATTGTGGGAGACCCAGAGGCCATTTTATTACACTGGAGCTAAGGTGTCAGGGACAATACTTGGTTCTACTCAGTTGAAAAGGTCGAAGCGATTTTGGCAAAATCACGCCTCCCCATCGGATTACATACAGTGGGAGCGCAACGGAATCTGGTGCGCCTTTTATAGAAGCCTTCAAGAGTTCTCAATTTTGGGAAATAATTGGAGAGGTGTTTGAAGAAGCGATGGGCCAAGGTGCTGCGGTGGATTTTTGGGTAGGGGTGTTACGGCAGGGCTTTCCCCATTTGGCTTATTTGAAGTATGAGGGTGGAGCGAAACTCAAAGACATTGGACATCCAGCGGTGAGGAAATTAATAGCCTTATTTGAAGGAAATGATCGCACTGTGGCCATTGATGTAATTTCTGCGATAGGGGAACCAGCTGTCCCCGACCTCCTAACAGCTTTGAGTGATGAACATCTCCAGACGCAAATGGGGGCGATGGAAGCCTTAGCTCGGATTAAGACATAAGAGCGATTGATCCCTTATTCGAATTATTAACGGGGCCTAACAGGGACCTTCGGGAGGAGGCCGTCTTTGCGTTGTCAAGAATAGGGAGACCGGCTAAGGAAGCTCTCAAAAATGCCGCTACCTCGGAGGATGCTAATGTTCGGAAGATTGCGATTAAGGGCTTAGGGGAGATACAGGAGCCCGATGTCATTCCCGTGTGTTTTTGCATGGGCTCAATGACTCTAGTTCTAGTGTTCGGTATCGGGCCCTGAATGAGGCTCAAGGAAGTACGAACAGTTTGGGGCAGACGGAGGGCCGTATGTCTTCCAGGAATTGACGACCGTGCGGTATGATCAGTTGCAGAATGTCGTCACGGCTCTCAGGAAATTGGAAACCCCGTGGCTTGAGTGAACCGCTCATTACAACCTTGGCTACCCTTCCAAGAGAAAAGGCTCATAAAATACCAAGACAATATTTGCCAAGCCCTGAAGGATCTGACTCACGCCGATTTTGGGTTGGATGTTCAAGCCTGGCGTGAATGGTGGGAAAAGGAAAATCTTCATCAAGAATGAATTGTCGTCCTTTATTTATTCTGGTAGCCACGGTGTTGAGATAAAATTTGAGGGAACCAATGCCTACAGCCAGTAGAAAGGCAAGTGGTTCCCGACCGAGGGGAGGTGGGGAAAAGTTGCACGAGCTACAGATGGTCGACTCCTTTTCTGTGGAAATCAATCGTCGATAAGTGAACAGGTTAATTTGGAAAAATAGTCGACTATTCAATGGAAAGTTTGCCATGGGAGAAGATGGCATAGGGGCGATTGAGGATTACAAGACCCTCAGAGAAGTAGTAGTGACCGTGACAGAGGCCTTGAGGCTTCTGGCGTGTTATGGAAGCTTTCTGAATATTCGTGGGTGCGTCGTTACTCGCTAGTTACCGTGCTCTGTGTTTGAGTGACGTATGATTTGCATGAATGGGGGGTGATTGGATGTTAAGCGGCACAAAAAGTTTATTCTTTTCTTCTTGGGGTATTGTCCTTATTTTGAGTGTTGTTTTCTGGGGGCAACTCTCCAGTGTATTAGCCAATGCCCATGAGGCTCCCCAATGTGGATTTTCTGTTCAAATTCTTGAAGAACAGAAACGGGAAATATATTTCACTTGCTATTTTGATTGGTATTTCAAAAAGGGTGAAGAACGTATTCGAGTACGACCCCAACATATTGCACGCCTCCATGTGAGCCAAATGGAGGAGGAAAAGCCAGAGATTTCTATTACTTTGGTGGACGGTAAAATGCTGGATGGCCTTTATCCGACTTTAGATTTCCCATTTGAGAACGGAGAAATTTTCATTGGAGGAATTTTGGCGGATGGAGTCCATTCCATCCCTTGGGAATCTATTCAAAGTCTCACCAGATTGGATAGGGTCCATTCGAGGGAAAAATATTTTGATTATTCGGTGATCCAAGGCGACCCAGTTCTAATCAAGGTAAAAGGTCTGACGGAAAATATTTTGGCAACCGAAGTTTCTGTCTTTCAGACTGCAATGGTGGGATCAGGATATGCCTATGGTTCGCCGGTTGGACCAGAAATAAAGGTCAGGGAATTTAAGCGAGTGCCCCTTCGGCACCAAATTTTACACGTGCAACAAGGCCGATTGATTTTTGCGATTAAGGCATTCCTGATTTCTGAAATCCGCATGAAGGAAAAGCTCCTAGTTCTAAAGAATTCCGAGAAGATCGTGTTTGATTCGCTTCGGTTCGAACCTGGGATGCGATATTTCCAAGCACAGAGTATTGTGGGCACTGTTGTCTTTTCTCTTGATGACATAGATGAAATTCTTTTTTTAGATAAGGCCCCTATTCAGACGGAATTGGCCTTGGATAAGGAAAATTACTTTCAAGTGACCACTAAGCAGGATCGGGTAGTGAAAACAGAAGATATCTACGTAGTGGCCCCAATTCTCCGGGATGATATCCGCAAAAGACTCCTGCTTGATCTATTGAGAGCTAACTTTGCGGTAGAAGAGGATCAGTTAAAAGATAAGGATTTTACCATCACCATCACGAACCAGATTCCCCTTACCATTGGGAACCTCCTTTTCCTGGTTGACCTGAAGTCCGTGAGTGATCTGCATGTGAAAGGAAACAATCAGATCGTGATCACAATGCAGGATGGACGGAAATGGAGTGGGAATTTTTTATTCGATACGGGTTTTAGGCGATGGGAATTTACGGATAGGGAAAATGAAGAAGATTTGTATTTATCTGAAGTTTATCATGTCAAAAAAATTCGACAGGTGATCCATGAGAGGCCCAGTGCTCATGTAGGATCTTAAAACGTTTCCCAGATACGGTTTATTGATAAATCCCGAATGAACACGTAAAACACGAATGGATATGTCGAATGAATGAGATCCGTCATTAAATTAAATTTCCTTGTTAAAAAATACAGTAAAGACTTGTATGTTGGCTGAGAGGGTATTGAAAATAATGAAATGTACGTGGAGCCTGATGAGTTGGTATTGCATATTGTTTTTACCTGGGTTGCTGATTAGTTGTGCCTCACCTATGGATAAAGATTGGATCAAAACCCAAGAGTACAACACCATTCTAGGATACATGCATTTTATAGATCGTTACCCTTCTTCTTCCTATAGAGAAGAGGCGGAAAATAAAATAGATCAATTGCAATTTTTGCGGGCACAATTAGAGAACACCGAGTCGGCTTATGAAGAATATGTAAAGAAGTTTCCCATGGGCCAATTTATTGCAGATGCCAAAGTGAACGCTCAGAAAGTTAGGACCCAAAATGAGGAAAGGGCTTTCGCAGAAGCTTCTTCGAAAAATTCTTCAGAGGCATTTGAAGAATTTCTTGAACATTATCCGAAAAGTAAAATAGCTGCTGCGATTGGAGAAGGCTTAGAAGCCTTTTATCTAAAATTTTTCAAGGACGCCACGACTACAACCTTTTTTAAAAATTTCGTGGAGTTATTCCCCAATAGCTCTCACAGAACAGAAGCACTACAAAAGTTGGAAGCCCTGCATTTTGAAAATGCTCTAAAATTCAACGATTTTGTCATTTATGAAAGCTTTCTTCTGCAATATCCTCAGGAAACCTTTCAGGAAAAAGCTAAGAAAAAACTTGAAAAGGTAGTTTTCGACAAAACAAAAGAAGAAGGTTCGATTTCAAGGTATAACGCTTTTTTAATGAAATTTCCGCAAGGAAATTTTTCTGAAGCTGCGAAAGACAAATTAGAAGCATTAAAAGAAGAATTGAAAAAAATAACGCTCTTGATTAATGATGCCAAAAATAAAAATTCCATCACGACTGTCTCTCAAATAATTAAAAGTTACCTGGAAAGTCCTTTGAAGAATGAAGTTGCCGAGGAAGGTGTGACCACAATCTGGGAAATGTTTTCCCAGAATTATCCTGAAGATAAATATAACTGTAGTACAACCTTAATCGCTCTAAAGCAGGATTTACCCAAGGCGATGTTGGCCGGCGAACCTTTGCTCTTGGGTTTCGCGCCACAAATGAGATCTGGATATAAAACTTGGGAGTGGACGGTTAATATCTTCGAAATTGCAGGGAACCCTGCCATTTTGGAAACAAAGAGTCGTAGATACCTAGCACCAAATGGAGAGATATTATATTATTATTATGTAAGTAATTTGAAGAAGTTACTCATAAATTAGAAAATAGCTTTGTTCCCCCATTGGGAGTTTTGCTGACTCCAATATTTTCCATTTCTCAACTTCCAAGAAAGAAGCTGAAATTAAAAAACTTTTGGAAAATCCCAAAGCCAAAATTGTTGACTTTTTTGATGGATATCGAGAAAAGAATTATAAACTGAAGGGTTATAATCCAAATGGCTATAATCCAAAGGATTGTATATATTTTCTACTACAGATTAATTGCAGTCAGATGAGCTCATCCATAAACAAAAAGCAAGAGTATATACCAGCTAAAAATTTTTTGATTCCAATTATATACAAATATAACTTTTCTTGGTCAGATTCAATTATGAATGGAAATAATAACAAATCAACTTCACCAATGGGCAATCTAACAATAACTACCAACTTAGTTTTTGGTGACTCCCAATAGGTCTTCCCCAGATTTTACGGCCTCCTCGGAAAGGGATTAGTGCAAATTCGCCCGACCCGGCAGAATGTCCAGTATGAATAACCACCCAACACACACAAAAACTTCATGCGACAACAAGAATATCTATATGCGAGGTTTTTTTCATCGACTCAGGTTCAACTAGCTCTTGGACCCTAGGGAATTACTCCCCTTTTTTTCCAAGACGGATTTCCCTGCCATTTTTATGTCGGCGGCAAATGATCTTCCTTTTCTTGTGAAGTATTTATAGAAATCGTTGGTAACCTTGCTGAGAAGGGAGTCTTGGCTTACACTTGTCGGGATGTATAACAGTCCATCTCCTACCTCATCTCATTGCCTCAAAATTTTACCGGCCTATACCGGTTTAAATTCCGTTGAGGAAATTCTTCAAATCCCTCGGGCAAGACGCTTGCTCTGGCTGGAAATTCTCTTGAACGATCAACTTGACCTCAAGCCCTGGCAGGAGCACCCTGAGGTTCAGGATGCCTATCGCAAAGCCTGCCGGTGGTTCACGTCGTACCGGAGTTTGATTCAATCCGTATTGCCTCGGGTGTCACTTCCTCCCGACAACGGAAAAATTGACCAACGAGACTATCGGACTTTTACGGAGGCGTTGCAATTTGTCACCGATCAATCTTGATGCCGTTAAAGGTCTCTTGGATGAGTACGTTCATCAAACTCATTGTATGCTTGACCTGATTTTGATCGGAGGCCTGGCACTGCAGGCCTATGGCGTTCACAAACGGGTCACGGTCGATATCGACGGGGAATTGGTCGGAGATCTGGAATCTCTTCTGAAATTTCTCCGGGCGAAGAATGTGCCTGCCGATCTTGGAGAAAACATTTCAGGCTGGTCGGTTGTGGCGATGCCCCAAGGGTATCGAGACCGTACGTCCATATGGCATGAAGACGGGAAACTTCGGATCAGACTCCTGCATCCTGTCGATTTTGTGATTGCTAAGCTCCGCCGGGGAACGGAACAAGATTTAGATGATGCTCAAGAAGTTGTCAGGTTATTTGCCCTGGCCACAGAGGATATCCGGGTTGCTGCCGATTCAGCCTTAAAGGCTTCCCCTAAAGATACTGCCTTGTTTTCATTCAATAAAACTGTGGATCTGTTTTGCCTGCGTCTTGATGCCAGTCCGCCCTCAAAGCCTTAGCCGGTTGATCGCTTGTCAGTGAGATTCGGGTATGGATATTGGTGATTTAGGAACCTTTTGGGGTTTATAGTACAGTTGTCTATACGATTCCTTTTGCTCTGGCGACTTAACGCTCAAGATGACGACAAGCCAGGCTGTCCTTGAGGGCAGAGCATGGAACTTTTCTTAGATGAACGTCGAACTCACCACTGCCGGCATCATTACCGAACGAAGTGAAGTCACCGCCAACTATGTCTTGAATGCCCTGTCCATTTTCGTGCCTCTGGTCGGGACTCTCGCCGGATTCGTCCTTTGGCCTTTCTTTGCACCCACGAGCACCACGATTTACATCTTTTTCGTTTTTTTCTTCCTGACCATCATCGGTTTGATTGTCGGGCTGCATCGGTATTTTACTCATCGTTCGTTCGAGACCGGTTCTCTCTTTCGATTGCTGCTGGGTATTTGTGGAAGCTGGGCCATGCAAGGTCCCATCGACCGATGGGTGGCCGATCATCGTCGGCATCATCGGTATTCCGATCAGCCGTTTGATGTTCACAGCCCTTATTGGAAAAACCAGGAGAAAATTTCTTCCGGGTTCATGCGGTTTGCCCATGCGCATCTGTTGTGGATGTTTGTGGGACTCCCGACCGACAAGGCCAAATATGCCAAAGATACGATGAGCGATCCGATCAGCGGGGAGTGCAGCCGGAGATATTGGCTGCTCTGTGCGTCTTCTATATTGCCGGTATTGGTGGGTTTTGGCCTCGGAGGCCAGGATGAGGCGATCCGGTCGTTTTCTGGGCCGGCTGTTTTCGAGTGTCACTTTTGCATCAATTAACCTGGTCGGTGAATTCTTTCGGGCATCTGTATGGTGGAAAAGCTCAGGGAAGCCGGGATGAGGCCAGGGATAACATGGTCTTGACGCTGCTGGTGTTTGGCGAAGGGCTGCACAGTTACCACCATGTGCATCAAAGCACCTCGCTGAACCAACCGGCTTCTTTGGATCTGGCCGGGCAATTCATCAAATTGTTGGAACGGCTCCGCATCGTATGGAATGTGAAGTGCTATTAATTCGGTTGGTGATTTGGAGAATGTGTTTTCAAAAGGAAATCCAGATTGAAAGATGTACTGCAGGAGAGTGACTGACGAAACTCTGGGCCGCTTATGGTGTTGTGGAAAGAGACCCGGATGGTTGATGGTGGGAAGATTTTCGAAATTGACGCCGTCTGGCTTCCGGTATGGCTTTGAGGTCATACGCTTGCCCTAATTTCCACATGGCTTTGATAAACAGCCATCCGAGGTCGAACTGACCCTTGTCGAACCCTACGCAAGGAGAACTGGGAAAGGCATGATGATTGTTATGGTAGCCTTCTCCCATCACCAACCATCCCAAAAAGTGATTATTGGTGCTCCCATCGTTAGTGACATAGGGCTTTTTTCCGAACATGTGAGTGACTGAGCTTACGAGCCATATCAATTGCAATGAAATAAAAATCCGGCCGAGCCCTCCCCAGACCACTCCACGAACGAATCCCTCCGCGGTGCCATAATACAGGACGCTCAGCATCCCTGGGATAAGCAGGGACATGACTGTCAGAAAATCATAATGTCGATCGATCCAGCGCAGGGACGAATCGGCATAGAGATCCTTAATTAACGGGCTCTGGGGATCAATAATCGGGTCGTACCAATGTAGCCAGGTATAATGGGCGTGGAGGAATTGGTTGAGCGTTCCCGTTATGGGTGTTCCATCATAGCGAATGTACGGAGAATGGAAATCTCCTTTCTGGTCGGTATGGGCATGGTGCAACCGATGCCTGACCACCCAAGCAAAGAGAGGGCGCTGCCAGGCAAAAGAGCCCAGAACGGCCAGGGTGATACGCAGCCACGGTTTGGCCTTAAACGCCCGATGGGAAAAAAGCCGGTGGAAGCCTACCGTGGCCCCGATCCCGGTAGCCAGAAAAAACACAACAAACAACAGAATGTCAAACCGGGTGTAATGATCGGAAAGAATGTAGGCGAGGATGCCAAGGAAACCTGCGAAAGGAAACAGGAGGTTTCGCGACATATCGAACGTATGCCACCACAAGGGGCGATCACGTAATCGTTCGACTGATTGGGGCATGGTCAATGCTTCCTTATTCTGTAGGCATTGGAGCAAAGAGTAAGCGGTACCGTCAACGAAAAAAGTCATGTAATCCGGATTGGATTTCCGAATGTCTAACATGAGGGATGAGCACATTGAAAGAATCCAACGTTCAAGAAAAGAACGTACGAAGTCAGGAGGACGAGGAAGCCTTGCGGCAATATTGCTCACGAAGGGCCAGGGCTTCAGGCATCCATTCCTGGAACTGTTTGATGCGGGTTTCATGGCTGGGATGAGTGGACATGAATTCGGCCGGTTGGTTCCCCTTACTCATTTCTCCCATGCGCTCCCACAGCCTTGGAGCTTCGGTTGGGTCGAAGCACGCACGGGCGACAAACAACAGGCCCATATAATCGGCTTCCGATTCATGGTCACGGGAAAAAGGAAGCAGGACGCCATATTGTGCGCCGACTCCCAGGGCGCCCATGACCATCCGTTGTGTGTCGTAATCCATATCGCCTAGGGCCACACTGGCGGCCATCGTCCCAATTTGGACCAGCTTTTGATGCGCTATCCGTTCCGCTCCATGCCGGGCAATAGCGTGGGCAATTTCATGGCCCATGACGACGGCCAACCCGCTGTGACTGGCGGCAACGGGAAGCAGGCCGGTATACACGGCGGTTTTTCCGCCCGGCAGGGCAAAGGCATTGGCCTGCTGAGATTCAATCACGTTGAATTCCCATTCAAACCCAGGATCCACGTCGGCTGCCGCCTGTGCCAACCGATTGCCGATGGTTCGAACCAAGTCCACCACTTGGCCTTCCGAAATGACCTGGGATTGGCTGAGGATTTCTTGATACGACTGGTATCCCAAGGCCATCTCCTGTTCCCGTGTCATATCCACCAAGTGAGTGCGGCCTGTAATTGGCACGGCTTCCTGATTGGCGTAATAGTAATACATGCCGTACAGGGCGAATAACACAAGAGGAATTAGCCGAACCTTCCAGCTCATGCGTGCACGGGGCTGACCGCCCAGTCCGCCTCGTCTTCCAAAAGAGCCCATTCTCATAACCAGGGTGTCATCGTTATAAAGTGAAGGAGGACTGTGTCCTTGGAAGCCGGTTTTCCGAAGAGTTTTTTCGATATGACGCCGAAACAGTGATTGGAAGCAGACTCATCTCAATAAAAGTCCGAATTCCAGGCAAGCTTATCCATTGAGTCAGGGTGAGCTTGTGCATTAAGCATTTCCATCCATGCCGGTTTCTGACGGGAGTATCCATATGTTCTGGTACACATATCATCCCTGTCCATTGACCAACCAGGCATGGAAAAAAGGGAGTAAGCAGGGAAAAGAACCTTATCGATTTTCACTGGCATAGTAAAGATACGGTTGGCGGGAAAACTCTCGGTCCGAACGTCGGTCTGGGACTCGGTTATGAAGAGGGGCGCCTGTTATGGTAAGGAAGAGAAAATCTTAAGGTGATCGGGAGAAAACCCCCTATGAAGGATGTGTATTCTGCTCTCCCGGAAAAACGAGCCATGGCATGGGAGCGACTATAGCCCAATAAAAGGCCTGAGCGTCTGCAGGTTCCATGGAAAGGACCAGGTAGAGATCTGAGGATTGGCCGAACATCTCTTTCCAGGTCGCCACATGGGCGGCTACCCGCCCGGCCCAACTGGCGAATTGTTGGAAGGCATTGTCCCAGAATGCGGGAAGGTGATGGGGTTGAACGATCACCACGATTTGATTGTCGAATACTAAATCGTATCGAAGCGGCATATCGGACACCGTCAGAGCCTTCGCTGGAGGGGGACTATTAGATAGCTCTTTGTCTTCATCAAGCGGTGCCGTGTTATCGATTACTGGAGGCGGAGAAATGGGCAAGGGCGAAATCATCGGATCTTTGCCCTTGAGGTGAAGATTGAGGGGGAGGCCAAGAGGACTTCCAATCCAGTTGATGCCCTGTAAGGGGAACGTCCGTAAGGTAATGCCTCGGGCCTTCAAGACGGCAAGATTGTTGGGGAGGTCAACGACCATGTAGAGGGATTTGGTTTTGGCCAAAGCCAGTTCTGTTTCTACCGGTGGAGAGAAAGGCGCTTTGGGAGCCGGAGCGGCCAGAATATGCGAACCCTCCAATTCCGTTAGGTAGAGTCCGGCTAAAGCTAAGGCAAGCAGGAGCCAGCGGTAGTCAAAGAGCTTGAACAATGCCGGAGCAGAAGTATTATTAGTAGATGATGAGCGTGGCACCTGTCGGCACGTGACGATACAGATATTCCAGATCTTCATCCCCCAGGCGTATGCATCCATGCGTGACGTTGGTCCCTAACATTCTGGTATAGAGGGTACCATGAATGAAATAGCCATTCCCGAATCCTAGGGCATAATCCCCCAGGACCCCTGTCTCAATGCGATCTTGCGATTTTGTGGGAATCGCTTCGCCTTCCTCGATGAAAGCCCAATCAGGCTTGACCCAGGCGGGATTTTTAATTTTATTCAAAATGGCATACACGCCACGTGGTGTTTCAAAGACCCACCCTTTGTTGGGATCTCTGGGGTCCTTGAGACTGGCTCCGCTGCCGGTCGAAGCCACCGCCGTATGTAGAATTTTGTTTCCTTCCCGCACATAGACTGTGTTTTGGGCGGTATCGACCACCACATAAATCCCTTTTGGCGCTAAGGATTGCATAAGACTTGTACCGGAGGAAGGCTGAACCGGGGTTTTGGCTTTCGCCGTAACCTTCAAGGGTTGATGCGGCGTCAGCTTTTTGATGGCGGAGCCCGAAGCCAACGAGATGCTCACCGTTCCCAAGGTTAGATACCAGATGAGTCCGATGAGAACCTTGAAGAAAATCGGTTTGAAAAATGGGGATGACGGATTAAGGGGCTGCATAGAGGGCCGCGCTTAATGAAGTGGGGGCGTACTGTTCTGTTTCCCGGAGTTGAATATGTTCCTCCAGCGCATGGAGGATATCCACCACTTCATTGTTGGTATGAAGGGCGCCCACGATGGTGATCGGCCCGCCCTGAGTCATCTGCCGGAAGACTTGCTCGATGGCTTCATTGTCCATGGCTACGCATCCGCTGGTTTGGTCTTTCGAGTCTATGGTTTTTCCATGGATTTCAATGGCTCCGCCAATTGTCTTGCCTGCCGGAATTTCACCCAAGGCCTGGAGTTCTTGAAATCGCCTTTTGTGTTGGGGACTGGGGTAATCCAAGAGGAGGGCGCGATGAAATTTGGTTTCCCCCCCACCTTTTTTTCGCATGAGACGAAATTGTCCTTCCGGTGTGGCGCCGTCTCCTTCATATTGCTTGTCCAAGAGGCCGGAAAATCCTAAATCCACCGGATACTCGGCCATGATCTGGCCGCGACGATAGAGCAATAACCGTCGAGGAGCTTTGAGAACGACAATGGCCGTCCCGCCGGTGGTTGTGGACCATCGAATGGTCTGGGTGACCCATTGATTCCATAAAGCCAGTTGTTCCTCGTCAGTATACCGGCGCATTTGTTCCAGCATGTAGTCTTCCACCTCATGGAGTGACAGGATGGCCTCTTCTGCCGCAATCCGGGCTTTGGCAAATTGTCCGGTCTCCAGCCGTTGAGTGGCCTCTTTCAGTAACCCCTCTGCGCGAGCGAGGCGGGGAGCATCGGGGCCCATCTCGAATAAGTGTGTGAGAGAGCGTAACCGGGCAATTTGCTCGTATTCGGGACGAATCACATCTTCCACTTCCATTCGAAGAGCCAAGGATTTTTGACGGATGGCTTCCAGCAGAATGGTGCCTTCATCGAGCAGGCTTTGATATGTTTGCTGGAAGGCCGGCCCGTCTTTGGTTCCCCACCATTGATTGACCGTATTTCGCCAGGTATTCCTGGTTTCCAGCAGACGTTGATGGAATTGTTCATAGCGATCCGGGAACAGGAAGTGACCCCCTTGGCTATACAACGTTCGGTCTAATTCCTCGGCCTGGGTAGGAAAGGTTTCCGGGTAATCCTGATTGCCCCACCAGGCAAATGCCAAAGCCGGCATGGTGAGAAGGAGTCCCGCGAGTATCCACAACCAAATTCGATGGGAGAAGGGTTGTCTCATAACGTGCGGATTTCTTGAATTACACCTGGACTTTCAGAGACGGCGAATGATTGATGAGAGCAAGAATATGCTGGTGAATGGTCAAGGCCAGTGTTTCCACGGCGTGGGCGGAGGTCATGACCTGGATATAGTCTCCCGTATCCATTGAAGACTCCATGGCATCGAGTAAAGTGTCCGCACTTTGCAACGCGCGATGTAAATCTTGAAATTGCCGGTCGAGCGTATCGGTTGAAAGAGGCTGCGACAAGAGGGCTTGGGCCTGTCCGATTTGATCTCTGGCCAGGGCCAGGGCCATTTGGGCATTGGATTTGGTTTCTGTCAGATTGGCTAAGGCTTCGGATTTGGCTTCCTGAGCCTGAGTGTGTGCCAGATTCAATTGCCGTGTCACCTGGGAATAGTTTCTCAGCCAAACAAACCCATCGACTTGTCTGTACAGATCGTCGATGGCCATTCGGTATGAAGTTTCGGCTTGCTGTAGCTCTTCAATGGCATAGGCTTCGGCACCTGCCAGTCTGGCGTCCTGTAGCGATTGCTCGACCGCATCGATCTGGGAGGATGGTCGTTCCGCGCATCCTGTGAACACGAGGATCGCTAGAATGGCGAAGAATAAAGATCCTCGTTCTGGGTCCCGAGGATCCGTGGGGAAAGGTGGGATTGGCACAGGCATCTTCATGTCTGGATGGTTTCTTTTAAAAAGCAGGGGCCAAAAGCTTGACCCCTGCTTTTTCAATCTTCGTGGTCACCCACTGATGTGTCCCTTCCGAGGTGATTTCCTCTGAGGGAAGCATTGGAAAAAAGAAATTACTTCCCCATGGGCTTTTTCGGAGGGGTTGCTTGGGGTTTTGCCGCTGGTGCGGCAGCAGGTTTTCCCGCTGGCATGCCTTTTGGTTGATTTTTTTGATTGGGTTGGTTCACAGAGGCACCTCCTTTAGGGTTGGATAAGTCGACATGACTTACTCCTCAATCCAATACGCAAAGGTAATGCCAGGCTGCGAGACGCAAAACCTTGCTTAAAATTGCCTAATTCCTTGAAAAATTAGATGGTTGGGTTTGTTGAAAGCGAAAACTTCCAAGACATCCTGTCCAGAAACAGAAAACTTGTCTTTTGTTGGACTTCAAATCTATCAACCTTCTATTGATGCCCCAGCTTCGGTTCGGGTATCCATGCGATGTTCTCAGGGGTCTCTTTTTCCCTGTCGATGGTACGGCTGAAGCAGAAGACCTCCACTCATTGATCCGTACGTAATGCCCAACGATCGATATGATAACGGTACGCTTAAATATGCCGGTTTTTGAAGAAGTCCTTTCTGACGGATTGAGACTTAGGGACATTCCAAAAGGCGTTTTCATACGAATCTTATCAAGGCGCCAGTCCAGTTAGATTGGGTATGGGAAATGAGCAGTCTGACAGGGGACTCAACCCGGCGGGGGTTAACATCGTGAGTCTTGATGGAACCGGCAACTCAATCGTTACATGCCGTTAGCCCTTTGAGTCGACGTCTTCGTTCTGTGAACCGGGAGTTTTCGATAGAATCACCAACCCAACCAGGGCGGCCAAGCTTGAGGCAAGAAAAATCGCCAGTTTGGCCTTTGCGAGGATCAAGGAATCGGTAACGGCCAAGGTCGCGATAAAAATAGCCATGGTAAACCCGATTCCTCCCATGAACCCCAATCCGATGACATGTCTCCATTGAAGATGGGTTGGCAAGACTGAATACCCGGTCCTCACGACTGCCCAGGCTCCCAAACAGATTCCTAATGGTTTTCCAAGTAGCAAGCCCAGACAAATTCCCAGAGGAAGGGTATGAGAAAAGAGGCTAAAGGCTTCAGGGGTGATTTCCACCCCGGCATTGGCCAAGGCAAAAAGAGGCATGATCGCGAAAGTCACCCAGGGATAGAGGGTATGTTCCAGTTTTTGAAGGGGAGGCTGGATTAATTCACTGGCCGTTTCAAGGGCATGGACGGCCTGAGCTTGATCCTTGTTTTCAAGAACCGATACGCCCGGAACCTCTGCCTGTTGAAACGCTCGGCCGAAGGATTGACTTTTTTGGGCAAATTCTTTTTTGGTCATGGCTGAGCTTACAGGGATGGTCAAGGCATTCAGGACGCCTGCAATTGTCGGGTGAATTCCGGAAAAGAGGAAGGCCAACCACACTCCCCCAATTCCTACGAGTCCATACACCAGAGGAGAACGAATTCCCACCCAGTTAGCGCCGACCAGAATCGCGAGAAACCCCAATCCGGTTCCCAGGCTCAACCAGGAAATCTCGGAAGTATAAAACACCGCAATGACCAACACCGCCCCCAAGTCGTCCACAATGGCCAAAGTGGTCAGGAAAATTTTTGCCGAAAAAGGGACTCGTTGGCCCAATAATCCCAGGAGGCCAATGGCAAAGGCGATATCCGTTGCCATCGGAATTCCCCACCCCGAACGATAGGGAGTGTCGAAATTGACAAACAGGAAGACCAGGGCCGGAATGACCATTCCTCCGATCGCGGCCGCAATGGGAAGCAGTGCTTGACGGGGAGAGGATAATTCTCCGACAAGAATTTCGCGTTTAATTTCCAATCCGATGACAAAAAAGAAAATGGCCATCAATCCGTCGTTTATCCACAATAATAATGGTTTTTCCAATACAGCTGTCCCGATTCCGATGGTCACCGGTAACTGCCATAGATCTGTAAAGACGGTTCGGTACGGAGAGTTGGCCAGCCCAAGAACTACCGCCGTACAAATGAGGAGCACGATGCCTCCCGATGCGTTTTGTTTCGTAAAGTCTTCTAACGGAGAAAGCACTTTCTCGATAGGACGAGATTTAACAGACTGCTTGGCTTGTTCGATCAAGTCCATGTCAGATGATGCCACATAAAGCGGATGAGGTGTAACCGAATCTTCTCTGAAATTCAGGCACGCTGAGTGCCACAGATTCTCAAGCGAATAGATGAATGGAAGTCTAGTCTACTCTGAATATACAGTAATTTGAAAATACCTTTTCCCCATGTGTCGACTTCGTTTTTCTGTGGGAACTGAAAAGAAAGAATATAAGAAAAACATGCCGTCAGAACATTCTGCGTAATTTCCTCACCACGAATATTCCCTTTATTCGTAATATTACCCCACAGACAAATCGTTCGACCCTGGACTCAATTTGTCCGTTGAATGCCATATGCGAACTTCCCTTACGATGGCTTCTAATGAGATTTGGCCAGAGAGCTTTTGCAGGAAGGAGAGTGAACCCCTATCAAACCGCAAATAAGCGCGTCGTCGTTCCAATTTGCAAATGACGTCACATTCAACAAAAGGAGGGTAGTCATGATGAAGACGATTCGAATGATGTTGGGCATATTGATGGTCTTGGGAATGTTGGTTGGTTGTCAATCGATGACGGGTCAAACCACTGGGGAATATATTGACGATGCGGGAGTGACGGCCGCTGTCAAAACCAAACTGGCCAATCACCAAGTTTCGTCCTTGTCGAGGGTTGAAGTGGAAACCGTGAATGGAGTGGTGCACCTCACGGGCGTCGTCAAATCCAATGCGGAAAAGACAGAAGCGACTCGCCTGGTGAAGGAAGTGAAAGGGGTGAAGGGGATTGATAACGATCTGACTATTCAGTCGGAGTAGGGTGGCACCATTCGGATCCGCGGCACTCCAGGAACTGTCATTCGGGTTGTTTTGTGGATTGTTGTGTCATTGGGGTTCTAAATGGCCAGAACAAATGAGAGAAAAGTTACCGTGGCAATCGTCCTTGGCGATGGGTACAAGAAATTTGAGTGCATGATGAAACGCTTGCAAAACTCACAGGCGTTTGAAGTTAACAGAAGTAGGATTTGATAATGCCAAAATTCGGAGAGGAGGGAATCGAGAGTAAAGGGCCAATTATAAATTTTATTCAGGAGAATAGTATGTTTAACAAAAGTTCTATTTTAGGTCTGATCTGTGTGTTCAGCATTCTCCTGGCTTCTGCTGGTTGCAATACCTTGGAGGGTGCAGGAGAAGATGTTCAGAAGGCCGGTGAAAAGATTGAAGATGTAGCCAAGTAACGGACTGCCGTTTTTTATGGCGGAATTTTTCGGGATAACTCAAATGCCCGGGAAATTCCGCCATGCCCCTCCTTCCGGTGCTTATTCCGGTTTTCCTCTTCGGATTGCATCCTGATTCTTTGATGGATAATAGGTTATGCCTCATGCTCGTGGTGGACTCTTCCTTGTTTTCCTAAGCGGGTGGATAAACGGAATGCGGCCGGTTCAATTCCTCAGGTAGTACAGAAGTTGTTATTGCCAGAAGAATGAGAAATGCAGGTTGAAAGCAACTTGTACTTCACTGGAAATTTTTAAAAAATATGATGCATGACTGTTAGACATTAATGAAAAAACGAAGCTCTTTTTATCTCTTGGTGTGTTTGTCTTTGACCTGATACATAACAAATGAGGACGCGGGTGGGAGGTCAGTTTAAGGTCCATGTATCCGATTGACTCTCAGCACAAAAATCAATCTCTTTCAATAAAGGATGTGTAGCGATGAGGATGTCTTTGAGAAGATTTTCGGTAGCCGAGTTCCTGTGGGTGATTTTATCGATGACACTGGGTTTAGGTGTCGGAACGGCTTCAGCGGCTAATTGGCTGACGGAAGATGTGAATAAGAGTTTGCTTTCACTCGGCGGGCGTGCGATGTATTTTGACCCTCTAGATGGAAATGGGAAATGGTCGGGCGGTGCACAACTCCGTCTTCATTTGGGCCAGATATTTGCCGTCGAAGGATCCGCAGATTACCGGAAAAGCGATTCCGGCGATACAACGGTTCACACATATCCGGTTCAAGCGTCCGGTTTGATCTATCTTCTTCCCGGAAAGCGGTTGAGTCCGTTTCTCTTAGGTGGAGGAGGTTGGTATTTCACGAGCGTGGATGGTCCCGGAAGTTCTGACGATACACGGCATCGATTCGGCTTACATGCCGGTGGTGGTCTTCAATTCATGCTGAACCCCAGCTGGTCCATTGACGGATCTTATCGATTTGTGTGGTTGGAAAGCATCGAATCCAAGAATGACAACTTATTCGATAAGAACTTTAAGGACGAAGGCCATATGGTGACTGTGGGTCTCAACTATCACTTTTAGAAGTCAGGA
>JALDRK010000017.1 GCA_031315915.1 Nitrospirales bacterium | reverse complement strand
GACTTCTGTATGCCGATGCACAGTTGCTCAAACGTGCACTCAGCAATCTGGTGCACAATGCCATCCAGCATACGCTGAAGGGTGGAGAAGTCTGCTTATCACTGCGTCCGGTTCACGACGGCTCTGCAGAAATCAGGGTAGAGGACACCGGCTGCGGCATTGCGGCAGAACACCTCCCCAAACTGTTCGATCGCTTTTATCGCGTAGATCCCGCACGCTCCGAAGAAGGTACGGGGCTTGGGCTCGCCATCGTCAAATCCATCATGGATCTGCATCACGGATCAGTCGTCATTCAGAGCGCACCCGGCAAGGGCACGGTCGTCACGCTTCATGTGAATGCCATGGGGAGTTACCCTATGTAACCAGAGACACGCAACAGGAAGGGTCAGTGCCCCTCCTATTTTCATATCCCCTCGCCTGAGCCAGCCGGCGTGGGATCGACTAGCCTAACTGAAAAGGCATGGGACAGGCTCTCACATGGTATCTGTGCTAGAATTCAAGAGCTTGATGAGTAAGGATTTGTCCTTAAAATTTTATTTTCATCTTCAACAACGATGATTTCTGCTCACGATTTCGCACGACAGGTCAGGCGTTTCTTCCCACAATTTCCGAGATACGTCGTAATCGGACTTTTGTGGGCTTTAGGGGCTCAGGTGGTCAAGGCAGACCCCGTCTCCCCCTGGACGCAACGTTCGGAATCTCCCTTGGATCAACTGGAAACGCTTCTGGCGGAAAGCCATCACCATTCTTCCGACACAACGGCCCAGTTAAGTTTGGCCGATCTCTATCTGGAAATCGGACAGGATATTTATCAGGAGGAAAACCTGAAACGGCAGGCGTTCGAGGAAGGCGCCCGTCTGGCCAGGCGGGTCCTTGATACGGAAGAATCCAATGCGGAGGCCCATTATTTATACGCCGCCAACCTGGGAAGTTCTGCGCAAATCGAGGGAGTAAAGATCCCCGCTCAAAGAGCGGGGCTTTCTAAAAACCTTAAAACAATTTCATTTGCTTAGCCTCGTGTTCTTCATGCCGATGGTAGCGAATATAGCGTTGCACCACAGCGGCTGTCACCGCATCCCCCACCGTCCGAACAAAGTACCCATCCTCCCAAAACTCTCGCTTCCTCAAATGCTTCTTCAACTCTGGATACTCTCTGAACAGCTGACTGGCCGAAATACTTTTCAAGATCCCCACCACCTTGGCAATCGAATACCGGGGAGGAAAATTCAGAAAAACATGCACATGCTCTTTGGCCACTTCCAATTCGACCAGCTCAAAGCCAAAGTCCTCAGCAATCTGACGAAACACTTCTTCCACACGTCGTCGAATATCCTCCCGAATAATCCACCTCCGGTATTTCGGTGCCCATACCAGATGATATTTCGTGTCGTAAACCGCATGGCTCGTTCGTTTTACCGGCATCCGCCCATGGTATCACACCCTGGCTCCTGGCTCGGCCTCCGGCCGACTGAACTTTTCCTCCCCGCTCATAGAGCGGGGCTTCCAAGTTCCTTTTAGTGATGGCCTCGGCCTTGACAGTCAACACGTTGAAGACCCACGTGCAAAGGGCCTTGGAACTGAACCCGCGCCACGCGCCTTCTCTTCACATGATGGGCATGATGCTGGAGGAACTTCCCTGGTTTCTCGGCGGTGACCCTGAAATGGCCATCACCTACCTCGTTCGTGCCACGAAAGCGAAACCCGATTATACCCGGGCAAGGCTGGATTTAGCGAAAACCTACATCAAACGGCACAATATCCGTGCAGCACGGGAAGAACTGCGTTACATAATACGCGAACACTCCGAATCTCCTGCCGCGCCATCCTGGCAACCCCACCATCAGGAAGCCCAACGACTGCTTGATTCTCTCCCCAAGCAGCCCTAATCCCGGCGTCATTCCAGACCACTGACCCTTGGGAGCGTTGAAAATTCACGAGGCCATTTTTTCTTTTTCCCTCAAAACCCTGTACACTGGTCCTGAATACTCTGACTTCACGAGATATCCTCATGTTCAAAGTTCGATCTTTCACTGCCTTCGATATTTTAAAAGTCACCACATTAGTCCTTCTTATCGGACTGCTCATCTTTCTGGGCAGTGCCACTCGATCAACCTCAATTTTTGCCTATTTTGCCCTATCGATGATTGTGCTGCTTCAGATTTTTGAAGTTCTGGCTCCCCCATTTTCGGTTTACAAACCGAATCAACGATCGCGAATCCTCTTCCTTCGCGCAAGCATCGCTCTACAGCTCTTGTTAGCGTCCCTCCTCGTCGCCGTCACCGATGGGGCGGGCAGTATTTACGAACTGGTATTCCTACTTCCCATTATTTCGGCAGCCGCAAAATTGCGCGGCAAGGATGTCATCATTGTCGTGGGATGTGCGATCTTGTCTATGGTGGGATTTATCATCGCGGACATGTCCGACCCTCCCTCCCCAACCGAAACAAGAGAACTCCAGGATGCCCTGGCCGCCATCGTGTATTTCACCCTTGCCGGTCTGTTGACCTACTACTTTGCGAAAGCGGAACGGGATCAACGATATCGGCTGGAACTTTTGACCAACACCCTTACAAAAACAAATGACGAACTGCAACTGACCCAACAGCAACTGTCTGACCATTTAACAGAAGTCGCCCAAATGGAAGAGCGCCTCCAACGCATTACCCAAATGGCGACTCTCGGGGAAGTGGCAGGCCAAATGGCACATGAGATCCGGAACCCCCTGGGAATCATTAAAGGCGCCGCCAATATTCTCGCAAAAAAAGCGACAGATCCATCGATTCTCCAACATCTCGCCGTGCTCCAAGAGGAAGTGAACCATTTGAACACAGCCGTGGAGGGAGTATTGCGACTAGGGACTCCGCTCCGAATACAATCAACCACCATCGACCTGGTCAGCCTGCTGAAAAAAATCGCACAGGTCTCGACTGCGTGGGCCATTCCCTCTCAATCCGTCATTCATTTCCCCGCTCCCCTCAAACCCTGCACGGTCGAGGGAGACTACGACCTGTTGCATCAGGCCTTCACCAATTTGGTGCGAAATGGCCTGCAAGCCATGTCCAAGAGCACAGGGGGGGCCCTGTCGATACACATGGAGCCGTCACCCTCCGAAGAAGAAATCATCGTCACCATTACCGATAGCGGCATCGGTCTTTCGGACCTCGAGGCCAGCCGATTAGGCGAACCGTTTTTCACGAAGCGACCCGGAGGGATCGGCCTGGGATTTTCTCTCGTCAAACGCATTATCAAGGAACATGGTGGTTCCATTGAGGTGGAAAGTGAGCCGGGCCAGGGCACGAGTGTCTTAGTGCATCTCCCCGCTCATTCTCCTGTTCCTCCACAACCGGAATCCGAGTCGGCTCCGATTTAACCAAATCAAGAGGTAGTCGTGCCGTTAGCATTGTGGACGTCGAGGCTTTCTTCCAGAATTCGTATTGATCTTGGACTCCCCGCTTCCATAGCCGGCATCACTCGTGGCGTTTGATGAATCCTCGAAAATCCTTCGTTCAGAAATCGAATTGTGACGATTGGACACCATGCTGCAAACGCTCAAAGATGTAGGAACTCGCATGAAGGCAGAATTGATACTTTATCAGCTTTTAGCCTTAGATCCCCGTTTGCCAAAATTGGCCAAATGGCTTCTCGGGCTTGCCATAGCTTATGCCCTTTCACCTATTGACCTCATTCCGGATTTTATTCCCATCATTGGCCATTTGGACGATCTGCTGATCCTACCCCTGTTGATTTTCTTTGCCTTGCGTTTGATTCCCACAGACGTTCTTGAGGATTGCAGAAACAAAGCCAACGGCGACTCCGTTCAGGCCAAGATCCTGTCAGACGGCACCACGACCAACCAAGGGGAGAAGAATGGCCACCATTTTAGTTGTCGACGATGAGAAGAATTATTTATGGATGCTCGAGGAATTACTGCGGGAAGAGGGCGATGAAGTCCTCATCAGCGACAGCGCGGCCAAGGCTGTCAAAATCCTCAAGGAGGAATCCATTGATGTCTTACTGACGGATCTCCGCATGACCGGCATGGACGGCATGGCTCTCCTGTCCCAATCCCGTGAAATCTCCCCAACCACCGCCACCATTCTTATGACGGCCTATGGAACGATTGAAAAAGCCGTGGAGGCCATGCGCGAAGGGGCCTATGACTTTATCGTCAAACCCTTTGAAAACGAGGATCTCCTTCGAGCCGTTCGAAAAGCCAGTGAGCGAACCTCGCTACTGAGAGAAAATGTTCGACTCTCTCAAGCCTTGGCCGGGCGATATCATTTCGACGAGGCGACCGGGGAAAGTCACGCGATCAAGCAACTCTATGACAAGCTCAAACGCGTGACCGACTCCAAAGCCACCATTCTGATTGTCGGTGAGAGCGGAAGCGGCAAGGAAGTAGCTGCCCGGATGATTCATTTCAATAGTCCACGATGCGGCTACCCCTTTCTCCCCGTCAACTGCGGAGCCCTCACCGAGACCCTGGCTGAAAGCGAGCTGTTTGGACATGAACGGGGGGCTTTCACCGGAGCCAACACTCGGCATGCAGGGCTGTTCGAACAAGCCGACGGGGGCACGCTCTTTCTGGATGAGATTGGCGAGTTGCCCCTCCCGCTCCAGGCCAAACTCCTGAGAGTCCTGGATACGCAGGAGATTCGTCGTGTCGGGGGAGAGAAGACGATTCACGTCGACGCCAGGGTTTTGGCTGCCACCAACCGTGACTTGCTCGCCGAAGTCCAACAGGAACGCTTTCGTGAAGATTTGTGGTATCGACTGGGTGTCATCCGCATCGAAGTGCCTCCCTTGCGTGAACGAAAGGAAGACATCCCCGTATTGGCTAAAGCCTATCTAAAACAACTCAAACAAGATGGTAGTGTCCGGGGCCAACATCTGTCCGAAAAAGCTCTCAACTACCTTCTTCACCATCCTTGGCCGGGAAATATCCGCCAATTGCAGAATGCCATTGCCTATGCGGCCTTAATGGCCAAAGAAGAAATCCAACAGGAGGATTTCCCCGTTGAATCGACAGAAGCCAAAGACTGGCTGAGCACTCTTAGCCGCCTCCTTCCTTCCGATGCCCCGTTGGATGACACTCTCAAAGCGATTGAAGGTTCATGATCGATCGCGCAATGACCCTCAGCCATGGGGTCCAGGCCAAAGCCGCAGATGTCTTGCAGATCAGTCGAAGCCTTCTCCAGTACAAAATTAAACAATTCCCGCCAACAAATCCTCTGAAATAGCCTAATTTCCTCCATTCAATTTTTTTTATCCTCGTACAAAATCTTTCTCGTCACTCTGGTCTTTTCGAACCCTTTTCCATCGCGCAAGGCATCTAACGTTTTGAAACATCAGGCCTTTTCCAGATTTTTCCGTGCTGGCACCAATCATGCTTTTGGTGAAATCCCAACAAGGTCATCTTTCGGCTCCCGGAATCGGAGAGTGCTGGCACAACAAGGAATCCGAACACAGTCGCGAGCATTTGGTATTCGCGGTTTTGCCCATCACTAGATAGCAAGGGCCACAATGGGATTCAGTCCGAACGGAAAAACAATACAGAAAAATGGGATCAGTCAAACGCTCTGGCATCTCAACCGATTAACGCTTGGCCGTCTCTTTTCAATTCTCAGAGGCGACATCGGTTACGCATGGTGGCGTCTGCGAAACCTGGACGCCTCATTTTCTTCGTATTATGCCGCAACCATTACGAAGAAACTCGATCAAGGAAAGGCCCATCGTACCCTGGGCAAAAGCGACATGGACCGGCCAACTTTCTGGCAGGCGGCGAACAATTGGGGCCAGCGAATTCCCTCAAACATGGCAGCTTTGCCTTCAAGAAAATTACCCGCCTCGGTCTTCAACCGCATCACCTCTGCGTTGACTTTGGATGCGGCAGTCTTCGCATCGGCCAGCATCTCATCGGCTATCTGAAATCTGGCCGGTATATCGGTCTCGATATCACCGACCGATTTATTCGCGATGGCCTCGACCTGCTTGATACCGGCATGCTTCAAGCCAAAGATCCCAAGATCCATGTGATCAACGAACCCATACTCCAAGCCGTCACGCAAATGAAGCCGGATTATATCATTTGCGTGTCGGTCCTCATGCATGTGCCTCCTCACGAACTGGATGCATTCTTTGACAGGATATTGCGCTTAATGACCTCTCAGACCACACTGCTCCTATTTTTTGACGAATCGTCTTCGCCAATCCGAACCGAAGCCAAATCCTGGGCCTATTCGGTTGCCTCCTCACAGATTACGTACGTTGCCGACTTCCTGACGCACGGGTCTCCTCTCAACCAGGTTCGGTGAAGGGGCGCATAGGAAAAGCGAATTTCGCCGATCTATCTTGATCATTAAGGAGGGCAGAAAACAGACCGGCATTGCCTGAGAGTTACCATGCCTCATTCCATCTCCTACAAGGTATCCGCGTGCTGAACCAATATCTCTCCACACCGCCCCATTCTCTTTGGCCTCTCTCTACCGGCAGAACCGAGATCTTCTGTGATTTCGACGGGACCATCACACGAGTGGATGCCACCGACGCAGTACTGGAAACGTTCGCCTTGCCCGCTTGGCGCGAATGGGAACAACGTTGGGTGAATAACGAAATCACGAGCCGGGAATGTCTCTTGCGTCAGGTGAAACTCATCCGGGCCGACCGCGAGACACTGATCCGCTTTGTGGCCAATCTTCCCATTGATGAAGGAATTTTTGAATTGGACCGACAGTGCGAAAAACATCAGATCCCACTCACCATTGTCAGTGACGGGCTTGATCTGCTCATCGAGGCCATCTTGCGTCGACATGACCTGTTACACCTTCCCGTACTCTCCAATCGTCTTGACTGGGATGAAACAGGCCTCCCTGCCCTCACGTTCCCCTTTTCCATGCCGGAGTGCAGGAGCGGTTCCGGAACCTGCAAATGCGCATTGGCTCAACTATTCAGCACATCGTCTTCTCAAGCCATTTACATCGGTGATGGACAATCCGACCGGTGCGTGTCGGGGAACGTGGACACGCTTTTCGCCAAGGGATCGCTCCAAACATGGTGCCAAGCCCAAAGGATCCCCTTTCTTCCCTTTGAGACACTTACCGACGTGGCGAACCACATTTTTTCCAAGGAGGGCGTCATTCCATGAAATCGCTTCCCATGCTTCCGGTCACTGAAACGACTTTGCGAGAGAAAGAGGAACAATATTGCTCACATGGAGATACCGTCCACTACTCGCCGGTCCCGAAATTCTTTCAGGGCTGTGAAGGCAGTTTTCTCTACGACCGCGACGACCACCCGTACCTCGACCTCCAAATGTGGTATTCAGCGGTGAATTTCGGGTACCGGAACCAGACCATTATTGAGGCGCTGAAGGCTCAGCTCGACTGCCTGCCGCAACTGGCCTGCCAATATCTGCACGAAGAAAAAATCTTGGTGGCCGAAAAACTCGCGCAGGAATGCCTGCGGGTATTTGGGGTGAAGGGAAGAGTCCAGTTTAACGTCGGCGGCGCACAGGCCATTGAGGACTCGATGAAGCTGGTCAGAAATGCCACGGGCAAGAGTTTGTTCATGGCCTTCATGGGTGGGTACCACGGTCGGACGCTTGGGGCTTCGGAAATCACGTCCAGTTATCGCTATCGGCGCCGCTTCGGGCATTTTTCGAACCGCGCCCATTTTGTGCCGTATCCCTACTGTTATCGCTGTCCCTACGGCAAAAACCTGGAGAGCTGCGACTATTACTGCGTGAATCAGGTCGAACGCCTCTTTGAAACGGAATACAACTCCTTTTGGGATTCAAAGGCCCAGGAGCCGGAATTTGTGGCCTTTTACATCGAACCCGTACAAGCCACCGGTGGATATATTATTCCCCCACCGGACTATTTCGCCCGGCTTCAGAAAATTTTGAATGAAAGAAAGATTTTCATGGTAGACGATGAGATTCAGATGGGATTTTTCCGGACCGGAAAGTTTTGGGCCATGGAACACTTTGGCGTAACCCCCAACATTGTAGTCTTTGGAAAGGCCATGACCAATGGGCTCAATCCCCTCTCAGGGTTGTGGGCGGAAGAAACGATCATATCTCCAACCAAGTTCCCTCCCGGGTCCACCCACTCCACCTTTGCCTCCAATCCTCTGGGCACGGCCGCCGCACTGGCTACCCTCAATTGGATTGACGCGCAAGAGTACGAGACGACCGTTGCTGAATCCGGAGCGTATTTTCTGGAACGACTCCAGATCCTCAAGAGCCGGCACCGCATGATCGGAGACGTATCCGGCTTAGGATTGGCACTTCGAATCGAAATAACCAAATCCGATCGGTTCACCCCGGATAAGGCTCTGGCAGATCAAATCTTCGAGGCAGGATTGGCCGGCGGATTGCCTTCCTCGCGCGGTCCGATGGGATTAGTCCTGGACATCGGGGGACATTACAAAAATGTTTTCACCCTGGCACCCTCTCTGGACATAACGAGAGGTGAAATCGAGCTGGCCATCGAACTGCTGGATTACTTGTTTAGCACATATGGTGATCCGTCATGAGGAATCCTGCCAGGACCGGCATCGGAACCTTCGATACTCTTCCGGGACGTCAGCACACCGACCTGTCCTTCAGAAAAGGGGCGAACCGCTTGGTTTATCTCATCCATGGCGTGACCGGTACGCCAGTGGAAATGGGCTATCTCGGCCGATACCTGTCTCAGCAACACAGGTGGGATGTCTATGCCACGACACTGCCTGGACATTGCACCACACTTCGTAACCTCGTCAGAACCACGCAAGCAGAATGGCGATCACACGTCCAGAGTCAACTTTCCGCCCTTCGTCAACAGTATGAACACCTCTACGTCGTGGGGTTAAGTGCCGGGGCACTCTTAGCATTAGAGGCCTCGACGGTAGTGGAAGTGGATGGAGTTGGGGTCCTGTCTCCCACCTTTCAGTATGACGGGTGGAATACCCCCTGGTCTCACACCCTCCTCCCTTGGGCCATGAAAATCGTGCCGCTTCCCCTCCAGCAATTTGTGTTTCATCTTGACGGCCCCCCATATGGCATCAAAGATAAACAGCTTCAAGCTTCGGTTCGAAAATCCTATCGTCCTCGTGTCATCCTGCGGGAATGGATAGAAGAACGTTGGGGTAGGCGAAAGGCAGGGTTGGCTGCCATGTCTTTTTCGCCCGCTGCCTCAAAGGGCTACCCGATTTTTCCGCTCAGAACCCTGACGGAGATTGACGGGCTTATGACATACGCTCGGACCGCCTTGCAGAATGTCACAGCCCCAACGGTCATTCTCCAGGCGCGGGAAGACGACATGACCGGCCCTCGCAATGCTTCCATCGTCTTCGAAGGGATCTCGTCCCAAGAAAAACAACTCGTCTTATTGGATGACTGCTATCATGTCATTACGGTTGATAAACAACGAGAAGCGGTTGCCAAACATGTCGCATCCTTTTTTCAGTTACACACAAAAGAAGCAACAACCCGCGACAAATTCGAGCGCCCCCCCCCCACTAAACGAATGTCGTCCGCCCCGGAGGGATCTCGTTTTTAAAGAGGCGACATCTCCAGAATACAAGACCTTCTTATGTCCACATGACTCTGAGAAATGTCCGTGTGGCCGATCTCGATAGGCACCTGAACTCTCAGGGCTGGGATTCGCGCCCCAACAACTATTAAACCGTGTATTCTTGGCGTTTCCATCCTAGGCTATATGACCTGATGACCGAAGAGAGAGGGAAGACGCGGAGAGACAACCCGTGAACCCTGGTCGACCACTGCCCCCTGTACTGAACCGGACGAATGGTGCGACCAGGTCTGTGCAGCTACCATTATGCATATTCTTCCTCATCAAACCACGACTCACGAGATCGAGCGATCGTGAGTCGTCCGAAAACAAGTTCTTAATCCCGCCGCTTCGGCTTAGTGTGCTCCTTCTCTCTTTATTATCTCTGGCAGGTCTCTCCTACCTCAGGAAGCCCAAGATACATTGTCGCCTCCCTCCCCTACGCCAAATCGCCATCCTTCCAGTTCGGAGTCATTCTCTATCCACTTCCAACCAGGACTGCTTCGTATAATTTTTTTAATTTTCGTTTAAAAAATTTCTTTTTTTCTTTTGTCACATCCTTCAACATTTCCTTTTCTCCGACACAACATCTTGATCCATTTGGAAATTTCGCCTGCATGACTGTCTGGCCTGAATTATGCTGTTACGCTCCATTGTCACAGCCACAACCCAGGAATCTGGAAACGCGCTCATGTCCTCTTTCATGTCATCCCTGTCAATCATCACGATCCTGTGTCTCATTCCTGTGGTCTGTGGATCCGTCTATGCCTGCCTCTGTCTCGCAGCGATCCTTCGTTTGCGCTCTCGATCTCTGACCGTCGGTCAGAACACTTTTTCCCAATGGCCTCCGGTTACCATCCTCAAACCTATTTGCGGATTGGAAAAGAATCTCCGCACGAATCTCCGTACGACATGCGAGCAAACCTATCCGGTTTTTCAGATTGTGTTGTCCGTTCAGGATCCAAACGACGCGGCCATTCCCTTGTTGTATGAAATCCAACGGGAGTATGGGCGGAAACGCGTCACCGTGGCGATTGAAAATTGTGCGGTCGGCCCAAACGGAAAAATCAATAATCTGATCGGTGGGCTCAAGCACGCCCGACACGACATCCTGGTCATCAGCGATAGCGATGTTCAGCTCAGGCCGGATTATTTAACGACCATCGTGGGACCTTTGGCCAATCCCGAGGTGGGCTATGTATGCACCCTATACAAAGCCGCCCAGGCAAAAACCTGGGTTGAAAAGATGGAACTGTTAACCATCAACACAGAATTGACCCCCAATATGATGTTTGCCCTGGTGACGGGTACCTCTAAATTTTGCTTGGGTGCATCTACGGCATTGCGCCGATCCACGCTCACGGAAATCGGAGGTCTGGAAAGTCTGGTTGATTATTTGGTGGAAGATTATGAAATGGGGCGGCGGATTTGGACAACCGGCCAGCGTATGGTCGTTCTGCCCTATTTGGTGGACACTATTGTGGACCTTCGGACTCCGCTTCAGTGGTGGAACCATTTGATCTACTGGGATCAAAATCAACGTGCGGCCCGCCCTTGGGCGTTCTTTGCCACTGTGCTGATCAAACCCATTCCCTTTGCCTGTCTCTTCGTGCTGCTGACGTTGGGATCGCCCATGAGCCTCTACCTTCTTGCCCTGACGGTTACCATCCGTCTAACCACGGTTGGAATGAGTTTGAAGTGGGGGTTACAGGATCGGGAAGGCTTTCGAAGTCTGTGGTTGGTGCCGTTTCGAGATATCGCCGCACTCGGTTCATGGGTATTGGCGTTCACCCAACGCACCACTGTCTGGCGGCATGGCACATTCACGTTAACGGCCGATGGCCGGCTACTTGCCCAGGAGGCGACGACATGCGATCCCTCATCGTTACCGGAGACGACTTCGGCCTCGCCGTCCCGGTGAACGAAGCCATTCAGGTAGCCCACCAACAGGGCATTCTTAATACCGCCAGCCTCATGGTGGGCGCTCCGGCCGCCAAGGATGCGGTGGAGCGGGCCATGAGACTGCCTACTCTGAGGGTCGGACTCCACCTGGTATTGGTGGAAGGTGGTTCCACTCTGCCCCCGGAACGAATTCCTGACCTTGTCAGCAGGCAAGGCGAATTTTCCTCCCGTTTAATCTTGACCGGTCTCAAATACTTTTTCCTCCCAGGAGTTCGCCGACAGCTTGAGGACGAAATCCGCGCACAGCTCGATCAATACTGCCTCACCGGCCTTCCATTGGACCACATCAATGCCCATAACCATTTCCAGCTCCATCCCACCGTCTTAGAAATTATTCTCCGAGTAGGCAAAGAATATGGCTTACGCGCCATGCGGGTCCCTTATGAGCCTTTCTGGCAATCCTGGCGAATGGGCCGACAACATGGATTTTTTAGATTCCTCTCCTGGCTGATGCTGGCACCTTGGATGGGACTGCTCCGCCTCAAACTCCGCCGGGCCGGCATTCATTCAAATGATTTTGCCTTTGGCCTCTACGACAGCGGACACATGACCCAACAACGGGTGATGAACCTGCTTTCCTATCTTCCGCACGGTGTCACGGAAGTTTATTTTCATCCGGCCACCCAGTCTTGCCCGGAATTGGAACGGACGATGGCAGATTATGAACACGAACGGGAGTTCGAGACCCTGATCTGTCCGGATATTAAACGAATGATCGCCTCTATGGGCATTCATCCTTGGACTTTTAGCGAACTATGATCATGGTTTCTCTCCTCCTTCCACTCATATCGGGTCAAGGGGTCATTCGATGTTCCGAGTGATCGTGGCTATGAGCCTCGCGGCCGCGGCGGCCGCCGTGGGGCAAGTTCTTGTCCGACAAGGCATGCAACAGGTGGGAGCACTGGAAGAGTATGCGCCCATCGCCCTGATGCATTATTTCGGAACCGCCATGGCCAATCCCTACGTGATCCTTGGAACAGTCTTGAATGCGGCCTTTTATGGACTCTTCCTCGCCGCCCTGTCCTGGACCGACCTCACGGTGGTCCTTCCTTTGACCGCGCTCGAATTCGGCATGGCCGCCATTTTAGCTGTAGTGGTGTTACATGAGGTCGTCCCATCCCTGCGGTGGGCCGGGATCGCCCTCGTCATTCTCGGTGTGATTCTCATTACCGCTTCAGGAAATGAATCGGCATAACCCTTTCGCCATTAATACCCAAGGAGACACGCATGTTGACAGGCAATGTGGACGTTCAGATTCCCCTCGTTCCTCACAAAGTTCCTGCCGCAAAGATTCAATTTTCACCCGAAGATCGAGCCTGGATTGCGGAACGGATTCAGGAAGTGCTCGGCACGGGCCAATTGACGCTTGGCAAATATGGAGCAGAGTTCGAGAAACAGTTCGCGGAATTTTGTGGGGTCAAGTATGCCGTCGCGGTGAATAGTGGCACAAGCTCGCTGGAAATCATCCTTCGTACTCTTGGCGTGAACTGGAAGGAGGTCTTGGTCCCAACGAACACCTTCTTCGCCACTGCTGCCGGGGTGGTCCATGCGGGAGGACGTCCCATCTTCGTGGACATGGACCCCGAATCCTTTGGCGTTCGCCCGGAAGATTTAGAACGGCGACTGACATCGAAGACGGCCGGCCTGATCGTCGTCCATATTGGCGGCCTCGTCTCCCGCCGCATGCCTGAGATCCTGGATTGGGCCAAACGAAAAGGGTTGTGGGTCGTGGAAGACGCCGCCCATGCTCATGGCTCTTCCTACCGTGGGATACGTGCCGGAGCGTTCGGGATCGCCTCGTCGTTTAGTTTCTATCCCACGAAAGTCATGACGTCGGCAGAAGGCGGCATGATCGTCACGAATGATGCCAAGATTGCCGAAGAGGCTCGCATTTATCGGGACCAGGGGAAAGCCAGTTTCACACAAAACGCCCACGTGCGAATGGGATATAACTGGCGAATGTCCGAACCTCACGCCATCATCGGCCTGAAACACCTGGAACGGTTGCCGGCCATGATCGCCGATCGTCAACGCATTGCCGCCATCTATGACCAGAATCTCGCGCGGGTCCCCCTCCTCTCACCGGTGATTGTGCCAAAGGATAGGTCCTGCAACTACTACAAATACCTGGTCGTACTCAAGCATCAGAGAGACCGCAAGGCCTTAAAAACACTTTTGCGAGACACCTGTGGGGTCTCATTGGCAGGAGAAGTCTATGAAGAACCCTTGCACAAACAGCCGGTATTTGCACCCTATATCACCGGATCGCTACCGGTTTCCGAATATTATTGCGCGAACCACCTGTGTTTGCCGATTTTTTCCGGCATGGACGAACTCGACGCTCATCAGGTGATTCACGCCTTACAAACCGTTCTGGGATAGTAAAGAAGGAGGCTCAGGATATGTCAAATGTCATCGTAACCGGAGGAAGCGGGTTTATCGGGTCGCATGTGGTCGATGCGTTGATGGAAGCGGGACACGCCGTCACCGTGCTGGATCATCGCGTTCGACCCCATCGATCGGATGTGAAATTTGAGGATGTCGATCTGATGGATCTGTCTTCGGTCATCGCGGCCACCAAGGACGCAGACCACATTTTTCATCTCGCGGCTGTCTCCAATGTCAATTACGCGTACAAGTATCCCGTGTATGCCACGGCTCTCAACATTATGGGAACGACCCATATCTTGGAGGCTGCCCGGATCCATGGGAACCAACGGGTCTATCTAGCCTCAACCGTCTGGGTCTACAACGGTGCGCCAGATGAGGCCGCAGCGGATGAAACGGTGCCATTTTACCTGCAGGGTGCCGGACATATTTATACGTCTTCCAAAATGGCGGCTGAAATGCTCTGCCAAAACTATGGCCAACTCTACAAGATTCCTTTCACCATCCTGCGTTACGGCATTCCCTATGGGCCCCGCATGCGGGAAGAACTTCTCATACCCATTTTCATCAACAAAGCGCTACACGGCCAACCTCTGTCGATTGCCGGAAAGGGCGAGCAGTATCGAAATTTCATTTATGTCCGCGACATTGCCGATGCGCATGTCCTGGCGATGAGCGAGAAGGCCCTGAACCAGGTCTATAACTTGGAAGGCAGTCGGAAGGTCACTGTCTTGGAAGTGGCGGAAGGCATCAAAAAAGTGCTGGGAGGGAAGGTCACCCTGGAATTCATACCGGCCAGATCAGGAGATTTTGGAGGCCGAGAAGTCAGCGCGACCAAGGCACGTCAGGAACTGGGTTGGCATCCCACCGTTTCATTCGAGGAAGGCATGAAACGCACGGTGGAATGGTTTCAGGAGCAATGGGCCGATCGATATACCCTTCCGTTGGCAGGGTAAGCCCACGGCTGCAGGTCACGCTTCCCCCTACAGTCTTTTAGAGAGGGAGTTCCGGACCACGCTGTCCTCATGGCCCGGGACTCTTTCTGAAATACATATGAATCGCCTTCTCGTCTCCCACTATGCGCACCCCAGGTCCCAGCCTTCCCTTTCGTTGGGGTATCTCTTACTCCGCTGGTGCGGGGTCCTGATGATTATTCAACAAGCCGAACGGTGGTTCCTGACCCCAAGCGTCATGGCGGTAGAACCGGTGACGATGAGCCTCTTGGTCCAAACCTTTGTCGTCGGGTTTCTCACGGACGTCGTGACAGCCATTGGGGGAATCGGCCTCGCGATCACGCTCGCGCTTCCTGGAAGCACCTTGGGCTTGATCCCTATCAATCATCATCAACCTGAACGATGGCGATCAGGATACCTTCGATGGTTGCACCGTACGCTTCTCTTTGTCAGTCTCCTTTTTGGGTTGGTCGGCACGGTGGACATTGCGTATTTTCGAATGAGTTTCCACCACCTGAATTTTCCTTTCTTTGAATATGTGGATGATATGATTCAGGCCAGTCTGGGTCACATTGAATCTCAAGCCTCCCATCAAACCAGTGCGGAATTGTCTGAAGCCGGGCGTTGGCTTGGGTATCTCATGCAATTTTTTCTTCTCCTGGGCACCACACTTTTCTTCTGGTTCCGGGGTTTCAACAGCCGTTGGGTTCAATCCAAGGTGGTTTGGCCTCAGTCGCATACAACCCAATTTCACACGGTCCTCCTGGCCACACCTTTTACTATAGGAGCCGTCGCCTTGAGTCCCTTAGGACTTCCTTTGGCCTCTACCCTGCAAATTTCCAGTGCGACCTACCATGGCTTGTCCCAAAATCCCATACTTTCGGCGACTCTGCCCCTTTGGGACTACTTCCAGTCTCGCGAAGGATGGACTGCCTCACCTCTTGCTCGACCCATGAGTGCAACTGACGCATTAGCATCTGCACATCAAATTCTCGGTCCATCGGCACAGTGGCCATCTCTTCAATATCCGCTCGTCAAAGAACAACCCATCACCTCAACCGTGGTGCTTTCACGACCAGCGAATGTCCTTTTGCTGTTTGTAGAAGGCCTCGACCGACGTTTTCTGGGAAAAGACATGCTCATTTCGAATCCGGCACAGCAGGCAATGAAGCTTCCCTCATCTATTCGTCTGACTCCCTTTCTCGATGCCTTACAGCAAGACAGTGTGTATTTCGAACACTTTTTTAGTAATGGGGTGCAGACTTCGCGTGGCCTCCTCGCCGCATTATGCTCATTGTTTCCGAGACAGGGAACCGCCGTGATTAAAACACGGAACACCCACGACTACCTCTGCTTACCTTCTTTACTGCAGGAAGAGGGATATAGGACAGAAATGGTTATGGGCCTCGACAGCGACATTCCGGGCTTGCGCACCTTTTTGACTAGAAATGGTATCGAGCAAATCTCGGGAGGCCGGGACTTCCCTGCGGACATAGAACGAATGGGCATTGGCATCACGGACGGAGCCTTACTGGAACTGCTTGCTCGACGAATCATCGAATTACGCCAACAACCAGTTCCCTATTTCCTTGCTGCTCTTACAGCAGGAACCCATCATCCATTTTCCGTGCCGTTGCGACATACTGAGGTTCAAGCGTTGAAAGCTCACCCTGATCCGTATATCCCGGCCCTCAGGAATTTAGACATAGAATTTTCGCGTTTTTTTCATGACCTCAAACGGAAAGGCTTTCTCACCAACACCCTGGTCATCGTCCTTGGGGATCATGGCCGCCATGAACCTATGGGCGCGACTGAGGGAGAACGGATAGTCGGGCATTTTCTCGCTCCTCTGTTCATCTGGATGGATGAGGCGCTCCGACTGGAGGCCGGAATTGCCCCACACATCGTCCCAACCGTGGCCAGTCAGGTGGATCTCGCACCGACTCTCTTGGCCCTCATGGGCCTGACACCACCCATCTCATCATTTTTAGGCAGCGACCTGAGTTGTCGCCTCGTCGAAAACTGTTTACCTGATCATAAGGCCTATCTCAGCAGTATGTATGATAATGCCATTGGGATAGCTGGTCATCAAGGAATCTGGTGGTATGCGTTCGATACCGGACTATTGAGCCATACTGATCTCAATCTCCAGTCGCCCATCAGGTATCCCTCTCTTCACGAACCTGATGCGATACAAGCCTACCGTTCCATGATCGGGCTCTACCTCACGGCCAATACCCTCTTGGAACACAATCGGATTTGGTCGTGGACCGATCTCGGGCCCTTCCTGCATCCAACACCACTCTCGAAGTTTCTCGTCTCGGTTCCAGACCAACCATCGGACCCGTTGAACGCACAGGCCCCGACGGTACACAAACAACTTTGACGCCCACAGACCCACAATGAACCATGCGTCAAAAATTCCTCGCCCATTTTTTCCCATTCTACACCTGCATTACCTTGATGGCAGGGAGCGGGGCCCTCGCTCCGGATATAACGTGGGGGCAGGTTTCCTCTCGAAACGATTTGGGCTCTCAAGAACGTTTCAAGCATGATCCGGATTTTCCCGTCTTGGGTACGGAAGGCCAACGGGCGGAAGCGAAACAGGAGGAAGGCAAAGAGGAAGCACTGAAGTCGCTTCAGACCTCCGGCGAACTGACTGTGATACCGGTACCGGCCGTGGCCTTCAGCCGAAATGAAGGGGCTTATTATGGATTGATCGTCCCGATTCTCAAGCCTGATACGAAAGGCCATTTAGAAGATATTTTTGCACCGCAATATCTGCACAACAAGTATATCGGCGAATCGTTTACGATGAATTATTATGGATATCCCTCCGATACCACTCAATACAATGTGATTCTCTCCTACTCCACCAAGGTCCAGCGTGAAATCGACATGTCGTACAAAAATGTGGGCGCAGGAGGTGGTCGATACATCCTGGCCGGACATGCCTCATGGTTTAAAAATCCCTTTCGACGATTTTTTGGCGTCGGCAGCCAATCGGAAGAATCCGACGAAACCAGCTATACCTCAAAGGAGATTCGGATGGAACTGACTGCGGGGATCAATTTGGCGCAAAATATCGCACTCATGTGGAGCGAGCGTTTTCATCAAGTCCGTATCGAGGAAGGCATCATTAAGAATCTTCCACAAATTCGGGAGCAGTTCCCGACCATTACCGGGATTGATGGTGCCGATATTTTGGGCCATAAGTTGACATTTCGCTATGACACTCGCGATCGACAACTCATTTCCACTCAAGGAACCTATGTCAACCTATCCGCCGAGTGGAACCAGAACTTCGCACAGGATGCATTGGTACACTGGTGGCGGGGCACTGTAGACGCCCGTCACCTGATTCCGCATTTTCACGACCGGCTGGTTTTCGTCTCGCATCTCTATGCCGATGTCGTGAAAGGAGGAGAGGCCCCGTTTTACGAACGCCCCACGTTGGGGGGAGAAAACTCTCTTCGGGGATTTGGAAGAAGCCGGTTCATTGACAATACCGCACTGGTGGTGAACCTGGAAGAACGCGTGCTCATTCGACAACAGACGATATTTGGCTATCTCTTGGACTTCGAAATCGCTCCCTTTATCGATATCGGTCGTGTGGGGTCGCATTTTGGAACTAACACCATTCTCAATCCTCAGGTCAATCCGGGGTTGGGATTTAGATTTTTGGCCCGCCCTCATATCGTAGGCCGGGTAGATGTGGCGTATGGAAGCGATGGGGTTAATGTGTTTGCTGGACTGGATTATCCGTTTTAAATTCTGTGGAGGCTGGTTTGAGATCCTCCGGTACATCCACAATCTAGCAGTAAGGAGGAGGAGTGAACCGCAGGGAATATGCACTTCTGAGCCTGAGCACTTTTTTGCTCCTCTCAGGTTGCTCAATCTCATATTTCAACGCCGCAACCAACGGAGATACGGAAGCCGTCCGGTCTCACCTCCAAAATGGAACAGATGTGAACACCACCTTTCCTATCGTGGGAACTCACCCCCTGATGGTTGCGGCCGCTTTCGGCCACGTAGACACCGTTCAAACGCTTCTCGACGCGGGAGCCGACGTCAATGCCCAAGATTTGACCGGTTGGACTCCCTTGCATGCGGCCGCGTTTAAAGGCAACATGACCATCGTTCGGCTCCTTCTCGAAAAAGGGGCTATTCCAGAACCATCTACATGGTTTCTGGAAAGTCCCTGGGTCATGGCCGAAGAATTGGGTTATTCAGAAATCGTCCCCCTTTTGAAACAGGCGGAATTGCACAAACTGGCCCACCGAGATCCCTAGCTCGGTCCACAAGTTAAACGGGCAGAGAAGATCTCCCATTGGCCTTAAATTGAAAACGCAATTTTTTCAATCTTTCAACCGAGGGTCGCTCCTCAATAACACATTTCCTTCCTGAGATTTGATATACTGATAAGTTCCCCCGAAACCATTTACCCTGTTTTTCATCACTTACACCTAGGAGGTAGACATGAACGGTTCACTCGAACATCAGATCATCCCATCTCGACCACAGTCCCGGACTTCCCGGTTGATCGTGGCCGGGTTGTTCAGCAGTGCCTTGATCCTCGGTGCCGGAGCGGCTTGGGCGGATGGAGACGATCATGGGTACGGGCATGACCCGAAATCACATCTCGAACACCTGACAAAAAAGTTAGACCTGACGAAAGAACAGCAAGACAAGATCTTGCCCATCATTGAAGACAAGCACAAAAAAATGGAAGCCCTTCATAATCAAATGAAAGAAATTCGGCAGCAGGCTATGAGCCAGATCGAAGCCGAACTGACCCCTGACCAACAGGCCAAGTGGAAGGAGATGCAGGAAAAACGGAAGGAAAAAATGAAGGAATATCGGGAAAAACACGAGAAGGGCGAAGGCCACGGAAAAGACAAGCACGGCAAAGACAAGGATTAACGTGCGACAACCATTGAGAGGCCGGGAGACACCACAAATGGCGGAGACCCGGCCTCCGTGTGGTGAAGATATTCAAAAACCTGGAAAGATTAAACCATCAGGACATCCCTAAGGCCGAACGAAGCAGACCGAGCCGTTCATCCAGATAGATGGGGCTCAATTTGATCGGCGCATGGTCTATACACCACACCGGTTTCAATCGGTCGGGATCGGCCATCAACCGGGGAATCACATGCCAATGAATATGAGGAACCTGATTACCCAGCAATTCGGAATTGATTTTTCTCGCCTTAAAAATCTGACTCAAGGCTTTCCCCATTCGACTCACCTCTTCCATTAACCGGCCACGGGCTTCCTGCGTCAGCTCAAATAATTCCGTCCGGTGGTCTTTTAACACCAATATCGTCCAGCCCGGAAAAAACTGATCTTCAAACAGATAGGCCTTGGTCAGGCCCATCTCGCAGATGAAATGATCCGAGAAAGGCCAGTCCTTGCTACAAATCTTGCAATTTGGATGTTCACTCATCAGGAAAATCGTTTTTCAATGTGAATCCCACCAGCGCCACGAACCACCTGCGCATCAGGCAGGCAAGCCAGCATAACCTGCCAACGCGATTTCATCAATCATCATTTCATAAGAGCTACACTATCATGGCGACTTCAAAATATTTTTGATTTTTTCAGCACTTCCGACAGGATTCCCTTTTTGCTGTTGAGACAGGTAAGATGCCACATGTCCGTTGACAGCCCTCATCGCACTCTCCAACTGTTTTCCTGTTGTCCACCCCTTCAATGAACCAAACCGCCGAACTTCGAGTCAGTTATCGATATCTCAAAGAACACCCCTGGGTGGTGCAAGGCATAACCGGATTTCTTTCGGCTTATTATATGGAAAAACCGGGCTTTCGGGTTCAACGACATTTTGACGAGTTGGAAACCGGAATGCATGTGTGGCTGTGCGATCTTCCCCCCAAGATGAATATGGGTCGACTGATCAAACGTCTTCAATTCGACATCCCTCCCAGCATTAATGCTGAGGTCACCAACAGCCCTGACGGCATCGCACAATACCTTATCGATCTTCCCTCTCCTGAACATTCAGATTCCCAACTTCCGAAGGCCTGATAGGAGTCCTTCGCCAGGCCTTTCGATTCGACTCCGATAAGCACAAACGGGCATCGTGTCCTTGTATAAAGACTTTTCTCACCTGAAGGAGTCCACATGCTCCTCTCAATCATGGTATAACGTAAACAGAAACCGTTTTTGTATACACTACCCTGGAAAGAAAAAACGAGGCCTAAGATGTCCGACCTCTGCTCGAGAAGAATCTTACTGAAACGTGGGATAGGATTATTAGGATTGACTGTCGGTGGATTAATGTCGGGCCACAGCCTGGCCACCTCTCTGACCCACACCACGCCCCGGCAGGCACTTGGCCCGTTTTTTCCAGATGACGGCGACGAAGTCGATGCCATTCGAGAAAATTCTGCCCAGGGACTCCCGATCAGTCAAGCCAACGACCAGGACCTAACTTTTATTAAAGGGCGAAAAGGGACGGCACAGGGGCAAGTGGTCTATCTCCGGGGACAGGTTCTGAATGCAAAAACAGGCCAGCCCGTTCCTGACACGGTCCTCATTATATGGAGCGCGTCAGCTTCAGGCCGGTACAACCATAAAGGGGACGACGGCATGTACAATTTTCCCCACCCCAAAACCGGTGAGATCATTCATCGAATACACGACGAACATTTCCAATATTGGGGAAAGGCCACGAGCAACCAGCAGGGAGAATATTGGTTCAAAACCATTGTGCCAGGATTTTACCCCATTGATTTAGAGGCCGGGCAGTATCGGCCTTCGCATTTGCACTTTAAAATACTGGCTCCGGGATCTCCCACATTCGTCACGCAACTGTATTTCAGGGGGGATCAGATTCCCAACAACGCCTTGAACCAGGAATTACTGCCCAAGGACGTGGTGATTTTGGATGCCAGACTGACCCCTAAAGATCAGGAGCAGGTCATTGTGGATTACGGTTCGGACCCGTCAGGAAAGATCACGGACGGATTGCTTGGTCACTATGATTTCGTCATTCCAAGCTAAGAATGAGACAGCTTTTTCAAGCACGGTCGGCGTACGGGAGAAGGCAGGCTAGATCCGATCAGGAAAATTGGAGATGATACCATCCACGCCCAACCGCTTCATCCGTGCAATATCTTCCAGCTCATCAACCGTATAGACAAAGACTTTAACTCCTATCTCTTGTAAAGCACGCACAAGAACGGGCGTCACGATATCCAACGCCAATCCTGCATGAGTGGCCTGGGCATCGCGGGCAAAAGCCGTGGGATGTTTGGGGGCATTTTCGATCAACGCCAACGTGAGCGCATCTACCATCGAGTTTTTCACTCCCAGCAATTCCTCATGAATAAATGAGGCATAGATCACCGGAGATTGAAAGCCGTTTTCCTTCACGATCGCACAAACCTCGGCAGCAATTCCTTCCGCCTTCAGCTCTATCATCGCTCCGGCTCTTCCACTGAGACATGTCAACGCTTCTTCAAGGAGAGGAATCCGTTCTCCTCTGCCAGCATCCAAGTCGCGCAGGACGCGAAGCGGCAAAGTCTCTACCTCTCCATGCCCATTGGTGGTCCGGTCAACGGTTTGATCATGAAGCAGCACCAGCGACCCATCCGCCGACCGCCGAACATCGAATTCGACGAGGTCCACACCCAGTTTGACGGCAAGCTCCAGGGAAGCCAGTGTATTCTCGGGAACATACCCCGCCGCCCCACGATGTCCAATTCGAAGAGGCCGCCATGGTCGCTGGGATAAACCATTCATATTTGATTCATCCTAAAAACGTCAGTTACAGGGACGCAAGCCCGTTCATACTTCGAGAGCCTCAGCACGAACGATAGGTGGAAGTGGGACCCCGTTGGGTGAGAGTCCGTTCGACCTGAGCGCCGCGACTTCCGCGGCAGTCGAAGGGTTCCGAGATGGCCAACTGCCGTTTTTAGGTTCATACATGTCCTGTTGGCAGCCTGTCCATCCGGCTCACCACACCGCACTTTTCACATAGCAAAAGAGAAAAACTGGATAATTGGGTAGACTATTTAATCCAGTCGTGAGGACTAAAGAGCATGCCCCGCTCGGATAAACTGGGCCGACGCTGAGGATTACGGCAATTATCCCCGACATACCCTTGCGGCCTGGAATTCTGCTCATATCCCCACATCCCCGTTTGCAGATCGATCCAATACCGCCCGTTCGGCACAGGCCCGCAATGGAGCTGCTCTAGATATTGAATCTCGGGAAGAGACAACCGCTGCCTGTTCACCACGACATAGCGTTCAGCATAGACGGCGCTCCAACATGAAAATATGAACAACGGAATCATGAGCAAACCACATGTAATTTTCATACAAAAGCCTCCTTGTCCGACCATTTCATCTCCAGGACCCTGGTTGAGTTTAATAATAGATCATACTGTCGTCTACCTGTCAGAAGGTTCGTCGAATGTAGTCTGGTTTTGGTTCTAATATTCTAAGCTCTGTATGTGTGGGAGGAAGAAGTTACGCATTCTCATGAACGAGCCCACTCCACAAAACAGTTCAGAAAAGCACCAAGAGGCCATTCGGCAACATCCCTGACTATAGGACTAAAACACACAGTTTTAGTAAGGGATAATGCTACAGGAGGAGAGAACGGTGACTAGATATTCGACACAAGAATCTGAAACGATCGAGGTCATAAGATTTTTTTTAGAAATCATAAATTCCTAAATTCGAGGTCATGTCCTTCTTACCTTCATGTATGACCTGTATGGCCGGGTTTATTTATCCATCAACCAGGGCCACCATGTCTTCCCCCACGACCATGACGCGGCCCACCACCACGTGGATCACCAGCGAAACTGCGTTCATATTGCATGACGGTCCAGATTTCTTCATCGGTCAGTAATCCGCCGAAGGGAATCATGGCGGTTCCGGCCGATCCATGCTTGATCACCCAAAAGATTTCGCCTTCCGTTCTGTGCATCCAGAAGCCATGTGACCGGAAGATCCGAGGCGGAGGACTCAGCGTGGCGGCACCAGGTCCATCGCCGCGTCCATTCGCACCATGACAGTTGATACAGGTCCCTTTCCCTTCATAGATCGCCTTGCCTTTTTCCACAATGTCCGGTGAAGCCGGCAATGGGCTTTTGAGCACTCTGGCCTCATCCATTCGGTCAGCTGGGACCCTGGGCATCATCATCTGTTGGTGACCGTGTCCTTGGGCAAACGCCATCGGAACCCAAATGACAAGTCCCAGTATCAGCCCGATCAACCTTCGAATACTTCTGCACATGATTCCTTCCTCTCGTTATTTTTCGTTGAACGATTCATCCTGGTACTGTCCATCGGAATTGGCCATTACATGGTTGGCATCGGCTCGATGATGCCACAGGCATCCCGTGCTCCTCCGGCACATCCCGGATTGAGTTCACTATCCTGATCACAATAGAGATCTTCATTCGTGTGAATGATGAAAGCACTCCCGTCCTGGTCAAATACACTCAACCGACCATCGGATAATGCCACTCGCGTAGTCACCGTATGAAGTTTTCCTACACCGTTCTCCACCGTGATATTCACCAGATCGCCCATATGATAGGGATGATTGAAGTCCGGGGCATCCGGTGTGGATTTCCCAAACGGTCCTGGATCATGATGGCCCTTCGCGGCTCCACAGGGTTGACAGCTCGCAACTTCATGAATATGAACGGCATGCTTTCCGTCCTTTAACCCGTTGACCTCTATCTGGACATACACCTTTTTGATGCCTTCGGATGATTCAAATTTCTTAAGGATGGCGGTTCCGGTAATGGCGGGATCCGTGCACCCTTGAATCGTCGCTTTGGCTATCTTCGATATATCATGTTTCCCATAATGACTACAGCCTGCCATCACGGTCAGGATGATAAGGGCTAACCCTGACATTTGAAGTTTTCTGAAACGTTGATTCTGCATCACGTCTCTCCTTGCTTACGAATAATAGATCACATCATTGGACCGGACCTGCTGTTTTCAAAAAGGAATACCGCATTACGTTCCTCCGAAGGTTCGAAGGTAGATAACAATCGATCAGGCATCCTCCTCCGATATGTATAACGGCATATAAGGAGCCATGTCGGTGCCATGGCTGCCATGTTTCAGAATCCAAAAGATTTCTCCATCCGTCCGAGCCGCTTGCCAGGCCGCATCGGCAAAATTCGTAGGTGGCTCACCCCCGAATGGTGTCACCCGACCTCCGCTCGTCCCACCTGCCCCTTCCAACCCATGACAGGCCGAGCAATACGCCTTTCCCTCATATGTTTTTTTTCCTTTCGCAATCAGGTCGGTTAACGGTGGAAATGGATTCCGGAGGGATTTGGCCTCGTCCAAACGATCAGGTGGAACCCGAGGAGACAGATCACCGGGATCTCCAGCCAGCGTCAAACTAGTGGCGGCGAATATGAACATCGCAGCAACAAACCCCACGGTGGGTAAAAACCTGAACATTTTTGGTTGCATGAAGGTGTTCTCCTTTCTCCAGAATAAAAAGCCAATATTCTGTTCATGATGAGGGCAAACGATTCTCGGTTGTATATTTTCTTTTTCTCTTCCCAAGTACTCCAAATCATATGCCAGACAGAAATTTATGATTTTTCAATGATTTTTCAATTGGCGTCTGGGATTGAGGCAAATAGCCACATCCATGGCCCAAGTCTATTGCCCCAGGTTGCTACAGAGGAAAACCTAATCTACAACAAAAAAATCGTTCGCTGAAATGCTAGAAAACAAGGATCTTCTGGATCAAACTCAAACGATTATGAATATGAGCGGAGGGAATGAAGGAGGAAGAATCGGGCATTGGTGAGATATAATAGAGTAAAGATCTCTGGCAGCAATCAATTACGATTCATCTGAAGGGTTTTCGTCGGACGGCGCATCCAGCGCCGGGAATTCCAAGCCTTCGATTTCCTGCAAGGATTTTCCGGCGATGCCTTGGAGGTCTCCGTACATCCCAACGGTGGCTTGCATGACGCGCCCGATCTGTTCTTCCCGTTTGGCCCATTGTTTCATAATGGCTTTGCGTTCCTTTTCCAGATCTTCCTGCATCGTGGAGAAAGCCTCGACAATGGCCTGTACCCTCTGACGGAAGCGGGGACCCATTAGATACCCATACACCATTTCCATTTTGGTTTGCTTTCCTTCGGTTGCCTGGCGTGCCGCAGCCACTTCCATCAAACTCTGTCGCAAGGCCATGGCTACCGGAAGAGCAGCCTTGGGATGCACGACCCACACCCCGTCAAGCAGATCAAAGGTATCGATATCTTTCGGAAGCGCCTGACTGACGATAACCGCCAGTTCCGCTTTGGCCTGACGCTGATCTTCCCGCAATTTGACCAGCCATCCGTCGCTCCAGTTTTTTGTGCGCTTGGATTCCCAGAGAATGGTTCCGCATACTTGTCCAAAAGGTCCGGTTACCCGCTGAAGTGTATCTCCCCCAAACTCTCCTTTCGGTACCGGGTGAATCTGATCCAACGGAAATTTAGCTGCCAGAAGCGATTCGAGTTCGAGTTCCTGTACCTCGCCCTGAAGTTGTTGCGAACCCTGCTCGGCTTTGCGTTTGAGCTCTTCGATTTGTTTTTGCATGCCAAGGATGGTTTGCTCTTTTTCCAGCACTTTAAGTTTCAGCGATTCCTCTGCCTCTTTCCGCGCCTGATCCCGCGTGGCCGTCAAGCCTGCCTGCACCCGCTTTTCCACCGTGAGATCCAATTCGCGTTTGGCATCGTCCAGTTCCCGTTGCTTACGAAGCAAGTCAGCCTGTACTTTCTGCGCCTCAGCCAGCTTTTCGTCCTTCTGTTTCAGGATCGCTTGAATTTCAAGTATTTCTTTCGATTTCTGCTCGAGGTCATTGCTGAGTGCCAGCTTGGCTTTTCTGGCTTCTTCGGCGACGATAACGGCCCGTTGTTGCTTCAGCTTTTCTGCCACTTGTTCATCCAACGTTTCTTGAGATTTCGCAAGCGCGGCTTCGCGCTCACGCAGAGCGGCATCACGCTTCGCAGCATCCGCATCCTTTTGAGCCAGGCGTTGCTCGAAATCCCGCTTCGTGGCTTCCAAAAGAGGAGCGGCGAGCGACTCCGTCAGCTTGATTTCGGTTTTACACTGTGGACAGATGATCGTGGGTTCGGCCATAGAAATTCTTCGTAAATCTGATTAAGGAAAAGAGACATCCGTCTCACGGATTATTTCGTCACGAATTTATCCAGACGGGCCTCCACCTGCCGGAACAACTCCAGAGCAAATTGATCCCGATGGGACCCCGAACATTCCCCATAGGATTTAGGAGTGGAAAAACGCGGGCGATCAAGCCGGAAAAGTTGCACCTGGTGCAGGCCTTTCAAATCATGGCGATCCAGGTCGATCGGTTGCAACAATACCGGAATGACCAGTTTGTCTCTCCCCTTCACAAATTTGGGAAGTTCGTGGTCGTGGATGTATTGCGATCCTAAAAATGCCGGACTGACCAGAACCAGTCCCATGTCACATTGCTCCAATGCCAGTTGAATTGCCTCATGCCACCTTTCTCCCACCAGAATGTCGTTATCCCGCCAAAACGAATAATAATACTGTTTGGAGGGAGAGGCCTGTTCTTTGAATTTTTTTAAAAGCCGGGTAGCCAGATCGCGATTGGCCCGCGCATAGGACACAAAAACCGTGATTTTCTTCTTCATTATTCCAAGGACTCAGAGCCTCACCATTGAGTCGCTCACTTTAGCCAACCCTCAAGAAAATGTACAGGAGGATTCGGCCTATCTGATTGAGATTCTTAGCAAAAAATTGGGGGAAAAGTCTCGGAGGATTTGGAGAAAGTTAGACCCAGCCCGGGACGATCAAGGAGGGATTGGGGGTCAAGCTTTCCACCTTTCCCGAACATCAGAGGAGTATCCGTGATATCGTGTTCGAGCAAATAGGTTCCAAAGGCCCCTTCCTGGGCCAGCAGAATGTCGCGGTATTGATTGGCGACAGTGAGTGCCGCGCGGGTGAGAATACTGGTTTCGCCGACTTGCGCGCCGATGATGATCGGAATTTTTGCGACCCTCGCTTGCCTCGCTACAGTCAATGCCCGCTGGATGCCACCCATTTTGGATATGCGGATATTGATAATCCAAGTCTGGGGATCGGCTTGCACTGACTGGAATTGCTCTTCGCGCAAAAAACTCTCATCGAGTATGATCGCCAAGCCGGATTTCCGGTTAATGGTCCGGCATCCCTCATAATCGTTGACTTGCAGAGGCTCTTCGACCGCCCAAATGGCATAGCGAAGGGCTTCAAGATACTCCATTGCCTCGTCGGGATGTTTCCATAGATTGTTTGCGTCAAGCCGGATACGCATTTTTTCAAGACTCAAACCATTCAGCATCTCAATTTTCTGTCGGTCCTCATTCAAGCGGCCGGAAACCTTTATTTTAAAGTCTGAAAATCCCAGAGCCGAAAATTGTGTGGCCTGTTTGTGAAAGACAGTCAAACTATCGGTCCCCAAGACTGCGGAATACTGAAAAGGTTCCCTTAATTCCGGTACGCCGAGCACCGTCTCGACGGTTTGCCCTGATTCTTTTCCCCAGACATCCAAGAGGGCCAATTCCACCGAACACCAAGCCGCCGGGTTCGCATCAAGTTGTTGGACATTGGCCGTCATCCAGTTAGTCATATCCTCTAAATTCTTGAACTGTTCCCATGTTGTCCGATGCGCCTCAAAAAATACCTGGGAGGTTGCCAAGGTCTCTCCAGTCACATAGAACCTGGGGCACCCCTCCCCCATCCCAACCCCTCCCTCCGAGGTAAGGGCTTTGACCAGCAGACCCTCGGTGCCGGACCGTGTGGCAGTCGCATGGGCAAAAGCCTGCCGGAATGGAATTTCCAATATGGACTGAGACAAGGTGAGGCGGGACATCAGAAAGGATTCCGCTTATGCTTCATGAAATCAAACGAGCAGTCTTTCGTATATTGCAATTTCACCACTTTGAATTGAGAATCCCGAAGACCTTGTTGAACAGAATGGGCACGATAGGCATCCCCGGTACCCGGCTCAAGATAGACGACTCGGATCGGCTCCAGTCTCCCACTGTCCCGTTTGGCTTGAAATTCCACATTGGACTTGGCCAACGCCTTTTCGAATTGATACCCCACAAACGCATCCAGCGGGGCATGCTCGACAAAGAGGGTATATTGACGCGCAAGTGGATCGGCCAGCATGACATAAAAGTTGACGAGGATCCGGTAGATTTTCTGAATGGCCTCCATGGCTTCCATCACATGATACTCATACAGTTTTTCCCCGGTGATATTGGTAACCCCTTTGCCCTTCTGGACGAACGCAATCGTAGGAGTGTGATGAAACCGTCCGGTGACTTCCACCAGATCATTCATGAAATACCGATACAGGCCATGGGGGGTGGTTACCACCACATAATATTTTTGGCCTTCAACCAATTGGTCAAGGGTCACCGTGTGCGGGCGATCCGCCTCCCAATCGGTCTGCGAGACAAATTCATACACATATTCCTGAATCAGGGGAACGCATCGATTGTTGGATGGATCGACATTGACGCTACCCACACATTCACTGGAGAGATACCCCATTTCCACAATAGCCGTCTGGGGCGCCAGCCTGGCTTGAAGCATGGGCACCAACATACCGCAACTGCCTCCTGTCCATGTCACGACGGCTTTGAGATGAGGCCATAACTCCGGCACGGTCATGCGGTCTTCATGACCGACCAATGCCAGCAGTTGATTGAGTCTTTGCTTGGAAAGGTGAGGAAGGGGGGCATGATCCTCCTTCGACTCTGTAGGCTGGGAAGCCAACATCTCCACAAGCTGCGGGAAATGTTGACGACCCATGTCCAAGAGCTTCAGAAACGTGGAAGGATTCGCCGTGGCCACGACGGACAGATTGGGCTCAGCCAGAGCCCAGGCAGCCAAATAAAAATATTTTCGTTGGTAGTCTCCCACTTCATGCAGCTCGTGGGGAAGGAATAATTTCTGCTGAAGCACAGACGGAAGAGCGGCGGTTAACATCCCGGACATCGAGCCATAACTGGTGCCGGTTTCCAAATACCCCTCGACCTCAGCTCCAGCAATGACCATCATCTTCCCGTTGAAGATGGCAGGAATGGCCCGGTACTGCGCATAGGTGCTGAGCCACTGATACCGACTCAAGGCTTCCCGCGTTCCATTGAGCACAGGAATCAATTTGGGATGGCCGGTGGTCCCACTGGTCAGCGCATACGTCTGAGGCTGTTCCTTATTGAGCCTGGCTTCCTTGAGTTCTTCCTGGTCCTCAATCGGCAGTCGTAAATCCTCATAGGTATGAATCGGGACTTCCAGTCGAAACTCCTGGTATCCCCGTAATAGCTTGAATCGATGGGTCTTCCCGAAGACAGTAGAGGCTTGGGTCTGCAGGATTTTTTTCAAGACCCCATCCTGCACTGCCTGTGGCTGACGCAACTGCTCCATGAAAGGATTCCACAGACGGCGGCGGCATAAGGCCATCTGCACCTTCAGCCATGGATCCTGTAAAGGGTTTGAAAAGGTCATGAGAGGATGGTTTCTTTATCTGCCCCGGCTATAAACGGCATGGTCATCTGCCGCAAGAAGGTCATGGGATAGTGACGATTCACCAATCCCAATTCATCAACCTGCCGGTCTTTCGGCAAATACCGTGTTCCAAAGATCCAGTCCCACACAATCAAATTATTCCCATAATTATGGTTGGATTCCTGTTTCCACTTGGAATGATGCCAACGGTGCAGTTCAGGCCCGCTGATCGCATAATTCAACAAGCCCAGCCTGAGGTCAATATTGCAATGTTGAAAAAATCCGTTGATGGCATAACACACGACATACAAGGCCAATACTTCTTTCCCGACACCAATCAACACAAACGGCAAAGAATCAAGGAGAAACTGCAACCCTTTATCCACAGGATGGAAGCGCCCCACGTTGAGCCAATAGAGCTTATGAGGAGAATGATGGACGGCATGGAACCGCCAAAGCGGTTCCCATTCATGAGCCCATCGATGTAACCCATATCGCATGCCATCGGCCAGCACCATCATCATCAGCATCTGACCGGCCACAGGCCAGTCATGAGGCCACACGAATTCTACCGTCCACTCATGCCCTTGAAGCCATCCCAACAGCGTTACCGAGAGGGTAAACGCCAAAAGCGGCGGGAGCACGCCTTGAATAAGAGCCATAAAAATGGCGTCCTGTCCAACTTCCCGTTTGTCCACCCACCACGTATAACGGAAAGGGACTCGCCATTCCAAGACCGTGATCATCAGGGCCCCCAAGGCTACCGGAATATAGGTGGCGAGATGCAGATTCACGCCCATTTTCTGCAAGATTATGTGTATCACAATTCCCAGGGACAGTACGACCGGGTAAGCTCCATACCGAACCAATATTCTCATGCCTGCACCGCTTGGGGAACCGTTTTGGTTGTGCCGGCTTCCTGAAGATGAAATCGCCCATAGATCAAGAGAAATGCCGCTAGAACCAGGTGAAACACGGTAGGCAGCGTGGCCCCGAGCCAAAAATGATCCGGAGCCACTGTAAACCCAAGTACCAATCGAATACTCATGGTCACAAAATAGACCCCACCCAGAGACCACAACTTTTTTCCCTTTTTGTGTATCGGAACCACCACTCCCCTGAACATCCTCCACACGATTCTCAAGCAGACTACTAAAATCACGATTTGGGTTGCCACCAATAACGGATACGGCAGGGCTCCGCTTTGCCAAATGTCAAATGATGGGAGGAAAGCCACCGGATGCCAGACTTGAATCAGTTGCGCCATCACCCGAAACATAAAGAAACAGGTAAGAATCAAGAGGATCCAGGCATATTGACGAACAGCAACCACTTTTTGGTCAATCCCAGACATACTCTTCTTATCGGCTTATAACACATGAAAAAAAGCAAGGTGTTGAGAGCGATCATCAGGTCGACACGTTTATCAAGGTCCAGGCCATTGTGGATTGCAACCCAAATCAGCCATCCCGAAATTTCCCTCTTCCTTTAGGAAGCTATTCATGCCAGGATTATACAAAACAGGCCCGACATGCCTTTGCTCGAAGGTATGAATTTGCTTCATTTTCTCCCTTGATGCCCGACTCCATCTTACTCATTGGCAACTCAGACGGCATTGGTGCGGCGGTGACCAAAGCCTTAGTGGCGCAAGGGGACCGGGTCATTGGCCTTTCCCGAAGTCCGAGCCCCTTGGGACCACAGGGCCCCCATCACGTTGTGCAAGATATTGCCGCCCCCGAGTATGAAGACGTGTTGCACAGACTACTCCTCGACAAAGGCCCGTTTGATGTCTGCATTTTCTGTGCGGCCATCGGGTCCCGATTGACTCTCCCCGATTTGTCCAAAGAAGCTCGCGTCATGGAGGTGAACTTGACGGCCATGGTCCGTACTCTGGCCGCTCTCATCCCCGGCTGGCTTGAGCGCGGGCAAGGACACTTCCTCGGACTTTCCAGTCTCGCCGATGATTTTTACAACGCGAATGCACCGTCCTATACCGCATCGAAAGCCGGGTTCAGTAACTATCTGATCTCGATGGCTCTAAAGGTACGATCCCACGGGGTGCACATCACCAATATTCGCTTCGGCTTTGTCGACACCGAATTGCCCCAAGCTTCCTGGAAGCCTCTCATGATGACATCCGATGAAGCCGCCAGGCAGGTTCTCACCTGCTTACGAACCAGGCCCATACAGCTTAGCGTTCCCAAGTTGGCCGCTGCAGCTCTTCATACCCTTCGGCTATGGCAATCGTTCCGTATCTGGTGGTCATAAAACGGTTTGAACAAGTGGCCGACTTTGATTATAGTCCTCTACTGTACATTCCATGCCTCCCCGTTATCTTCCTAACCATTCGTGAAAGGAGCCATCCCCCATGTCCGATTCCTCCGCTTCGCATTCAGCCGACGTCCAGATCATTCACCACTTGGGTCCTTTAGCATCCCTGGCCGGAACCTGGGAAGGGAATCAGGGTATCGACATTGCGCCTGCCAAGGCGGGAGCCCATGAAACTCATTTTCGGGAACGCTTGAAGTTCGAACCCATCGGACCGGTGATCAACGGCTCACAAGTCCTCTATGGGCTCCGGTACTTCACCATGGCATGGCCCCTCATTCAGGAACATCCCTTTCATGAAGAAGTCGGCTACTGGTTGTGGGATGCAGAACGAAAACAGGTGATGCGCTGTTTCATGGTGCCGCGAGGGGTATTGGTGAATGCGGGGGGAACCGCTGAGCCGAATGCGAAAGAATTTCATCTGACCGCTGACCTCGGCTCTTCGATCTATGGCATTCTCTCAAATCCCCATCTGGACCAGACGGCCAAAACCGTTCGGTATGAATGCACGGTGACGTTTCACGAATCCTGGAAATTCAGTTACAAGGAGGATACCCAATTACAGATTCCAGATCGTCCTGACGTATTTCACCACACCGACCAAAACACCCTTGCACGGAGTTAACATACAGACAATTAGACCGGAATGGATTCAGGGCCGCTTATTGCTTTTCTCCGGGATCGACGAGATCCCTTTTCTCCCAGCCATACACCTGCACATCGCCGGGGCCGGTGGAATAGACCCATCCATGCAGGCGTAAATCCCCACGGCGCAATCGTGTGGCAATAGCCTGATGGGTTTTCAGATGATCAAGCTGAACCAAGACATTTTCCCTAAGTGAGGAAATTGACGGAAAACGATTGCCCATCGATCCCACCGCCCCCCTGTGTATCGTTGCGAGCGGGAAACCCAGATGGGTTCACCCTTAGTCATTGAAACCCGAATGTATCAGTATGGACCCGGCTCCCTTCGATCGAGGTTTTTATCCATGAGCGACCCAATCCTTTCCCGTGCTTGCCCATTGTGTTTTCATACGGATTCGACCTTCCTTGGGAAAGATCAATTCCGGCCCTATTTTACCTGCAGGCGGTGTCGGTTGACTTTCGTTCCCCCCACTCATTATGTCTCCCCAAATCAGGAAAAAAGTCAGTACGATTTCCACAAGAATTCTTCCGAAGACCAAGGCTATCGAACCTTTTTGAACCAGTTGGCTCAACCTCTCAAAGAGCGATTGAAGCCGAACTGTTCCGGATTGGATTTTGGCTCAGGACCAGGCCCGACTCTCTCCCTCATACTTCAGGAAGCCGGACATAACGTGTCGATATACGACTGGTTTTTTGCGTACAATCCCGCCGTGATGAACCGATTCTATGATTTCATCACGGCCACGGAAGTTGTCGAGCATCTCCACCACCCCGGCTTTGAACTGGATCGATTGTGGCTGATGGTGAACCCTAACGGGCTACTGGCCGTCATGACTCAACTGACTCCACCAGGCAAACCGTTTCTTGATTGGTATTACCTCCGGGATCCCACACACGTTTGTTTTTTTTCATCAGACACATGGGACTGGTTGAGTCTTCGATGGAAAGCCCAGGTAGTCTATAAGGAAAAAAATGTCATCCTGTTTCGGAAACCGCCGGAAGCCTCTTTTCCATAGACTTCCCCTCTCTACCACACAACGTCCATGTCTTCAGATTTTGACATCGCCATTATCGGGGGTGGAGCGGCCGGATTGGCGGCCGCCATTTTCGCCTCGGAGACAAACCCGAATCTTTCCATTGCGATTTTGGACAGCGCCAAAAGCATCGGCGCGAAAATTCTGGTTTCCGGGGGAGGACGCTGCAATGTCACCAACCAACGAGTCACTCCTTCTGACTTTCATGGGAACCGAAAACTGATCGACCGCATCTTTCGGCGTTTCGACGAACAGGCTACCGTTCGATGGTTCACCTCCCTAGACGTTCCTCTGCAGACCGAGGACACGGGCAAGCTCTTCCCCGTCAGCAATAAAGCCCGAATGGTACTTGAGGCTCTCCTCCAGAGATGCAAGGCACTCGGCGTTTTCCTGCTGACTCAACACCTCGTCCAGGGCATAACCAGAGAGGAAGACGAGTTTATCATCCATCACTCACAGGGAACTCTTTCCGCCAAACGCGTCATTCTGGCGACCGGGGGCCGTTCTCTTCCCAAAACCGGGTCCGATGGATCAGGGTGGGAACTAGCGCAACAGTTAGGGCATACTGTCACCTCCACGTATCCGGCCCTGGTGCCCTTGCTCCTTGATCCCTCGTTTTTCCATGCCAAACTTTCCGGCATTTCACATGATGTCATGCTCACGACCAACGTAAATGGAAGAACCATTGATCGGCGATCGGGCAGCCTGCTATGGACCCATTTCGGCATCAGCGGCCCCGTGGTACTAGATGCCAGCCGGTTTTGGGTGACCGCCTCCGCTCAAGGAGAAGACGTCCACCTTCATCTCAACTGCTTCCCCGAACTCTCCCGTCAAGCCATTGAAAAATGGCTCACCGAGGCAGCTACCTTTCCCGGTCGGAAAACCTTACCCGCACTCTTGGCTGAGCGCCTACCTAACCGTGTGGCCACCACTCTTGCCAGCTTGCAGCGCCCGGACCTATCCGAGGTTCCCATAAATTCGTTAATAAAAGAGTCGCGTCGAAACCTTGTTCAGACGCTCGCCAATCTTTCACTTCCGGTCATCGGATCGCGAGGATGGAATTTTGCCGAGGTGACGGCTGGAGGTATCCCTCTGGATGAAATTAATCCCGGCTCAATGGGCTCCCGACGTATCTCTGGTCTCTATGTGATCGGAGAAATGTTGGATTGCGACGGCCGTATCGGTGGGTTCAACTTTCAATGGGCATGGGCCACCGGCTATATCGCCGGATGCCACGCAGCCAGACGGTTTTCTTCCTAGGCTTAGCCGTACGTGTTGAGTTGTCCTGGATCGTTCGGAAATATCTTGTTGAAAGTTGAAACGCGGAAGCAACCGAAAGGTTTTACGACAGGAATCGACATGGTCTTGAGTTTTCCGATAGGAAGGAAAGAATACGGACCCAAGCTGAAAGATGACTCATTCAGACTTCCTCTTCACTGTCACCCACTGTGCCCATGCGACATCGGCATATTCAACCTTTCGGTGATTCGGTTTCATTTTTTGATTGCGATGAGATTTCCAGGTCGTCAGCCTTATTGGCAACTCGTCGACACGACTTCCGGCAACCGACGGGGATAAAGGCCAGAGAATGTTTAAACGTAATCCCGAAAAACGCATCATCCGGACTTTGCGCCGAAAAATGCCGCTTCCTCCTGATGCGTGCCGTCAATTTTCTGTTTCCATAGGACCACGATAGACAGCAGGTGACCTTTATGAGACTTAGATCACAGGCAACCGCAGAACGAAGATCGGTTTCCACTGACACAGAGACCATTGAGAAATACAAGCGAGTTGGAAGGAATCGCGGGACGGACCCACCGGAGGACAAAGCCTCACCATAAGGGGATTGCTGAGAATGACCCGAATGGCTTGGACGGTTGCCAAGATACCCTTTCACGTGAGATTAGATTATCTCATTGAAAGGACCAAGCTGAAAAGGATAGGGCATCCTTAATGACAATTGAGTGAATGGTTCATGAAGTCCTCTGGCCATCCATGGAGATTGACCGATTTTTTTTTGATACCTTTTCCCAAAGATGAACACGTATATTTTCGACAACAAGTCTGAGGACCGTGAACATCGACGTCTACAATTGGTCGAAGCGGCAAACGATCCCCATACCATTCCCCTGCTGGAGGAAACAGGCCTACGGCCAGGTTGGCATTGCTTGGAGCTGGGAGCTGGCGCGGGGTCGATATTGCAATGGCTTGGCGCTCGTGTGGGAGCAACAGGCTTGGCTATGGGTGTCGACAAGAAAACCACCTATCTTCAGGGTTATGATTTTCCACCTTTCCGAATTGTGAAAGGCTCTTTTCTTGAGGTTTCCTTGAAACACTCGTTTGATCTCATTCACGGAAGATATGTCCTCATTCATAATCAAGAAGATCTGGCCATCCTGAAAAAAATATTTTCTCTCCTCAAACCGGGAGGATGGGCGGTGCTTGAAGAACCGGACTTTACCTCCACTCTGTTGCCCGATTATGGACATGACAGCCCGCAAGCCCGGGTCAATCAGGCCATTTGTCAGATGTTTGTCAATGTGGGATTAGATCCCGGCTATGCCCTGAGACTTCCTCAAAAATTGGAAACCGTGGGATTTCATATCACACATGCCCAATCTCTCATGCACCTATGCCCGGGAAATTCGCCAATGGCCAATGTGATGGGGGAATCGGCTTTGGTGCTCGAACAGGAATATTGGCACACCGGACTGTGTTCTCCGCAAGACATACAACGGTATGTCAGCCTCACACGGGACTCCACACACTGGGCTTTATATCACTCCACTACCTCGGTGATCGCTCGCAAACCTCCTATCTGATCATTCTTTTCAGATTTTTTCCGAGTCAGGCAAATGCAGACCAAGAATGACCTCGAGCATTCACGATCCACCACATATTGATCCCTGCAGAGCCCATTCGTATCTTTCCGGATACTTCCCATGCTTCCTTAGATACAACCATTGACCATTTCCGTTATGCCAAGAAAGCATGTCCGACTGTCCTTCAATAAAATCTCAGTTTTTTCAAGGAGACAGGAAGCAAGCATAGTAACAACCTTCAAAAAGCGAATCTGGCACAACTGTTGCTTTTTATTTGGTATATATGAAATCAACATCATCGGTCTTTAAGATTGAATTTTTCTACCTCCATCCAAGGCGCACCACATGTTTTTGAGCACTTTTCTTTTGACAACGGCAGGATTCTTATTGATTCTACACACAATTTGGAAAACATAGGCATGGGGATATAGATCACTATTGAATCTTTCATTTCTCCGATCGTTATGATTCACCATTCAATGCTAGGAGGATGTATTCCATGATTACCGACACTCGAATGTTCCAATCCCATTCCGATTCCCCCAAGTCTCTTGAAGAACACACGGTCATGTCTCAGCCAGGCTCCTCGCATGCACCAGAACGTTCGGCAGGCATATTTTCCGGTCAGAATTACCGGGGTGGAGTTCTCATTGTCGATGATGAGGCAGACATTAGAAAAGTACTCAGCATGGCTTTGGAAAAAGAAGGCTACTATGTGATAAACGCCGAGGACGGAAAACAAGCCATCCGCCTACTCAACGAAGGAGAGCATCCGATGGTGATTGATGTGATCATCACCGATATTCGAATGCCCAACATCAATGGCATCCAAGCCATCGAATACTTTCAACGGGAGTATCCCAGCGTTCCGTTAATCGTACTGACCGGTTTTCCAGAATTGGATTTGGCCACGCAACTCCTGAAACGGGGAGTGACCGATTTCTTGGTCAAACCGATCGACCGGACAAAACTCATATCGGCAGTGGCTGATGCGATAGGTACTCGCCACCTGGATTGGTTTGCGTAAGTTAAGACTGTTGTCGCTCATCAAACACCAATGAATCGTTAAACACATTGAGAGGTGAGGGACCCTCCGTTACCTGCGCCGATCGACAAGAAACCTCAAGAGGGCTAAGGACCTTATCACATTGGTCCATAGGCCATATCGGTTGTGAGCACCAATCAGCGGTTTGGAGAAAGTCCAAGAAGAGCAAGAAGAGATCGATACGACTTAAAATACACCTGAAATCCATTCAAGTTCCCAGAGCAGAGCTTTCCGCAACCAGATGCTAAGCATCGGAAGACCGATTCAAGCGCACAATTGTACCTGAGCCGATCGCCCAGTTAATCAAAACAGTAGAAGCTTAATATTGAACGACAGCAGAAAACACAGGTGGAGGCGCACACAAACCTCACACACCTATTGAGACATTTTTATTAGGAATGAAAAAGAGCAGTAAATACGGATCGTGGCACTGGCAACCCTTCAGGCGCAAGCTCTGGCAGGATGTCTAAGAGTGGACTTATTTTTCCTGGCTGTCGTATGGAATTTGATCACCATGCGATGATTCTACTTACAAGTATTTGTATAAACACTCGGGAATGTGCAGTTTTCGTTTCGTGAAGACCATTCCTAAGAGATTCCCTTCCCGCATCAAGATTAAGTCCTTCACGTTTTTTGCCACCACCGCTCGTGTCTTTTCGGCTTCCACAACGAGGACGATCCCATCCACCGATTCACACAGCGCAAGGCTGTCGGAAGTGATGCTTGCCGGTGAAGAATCAATAAGAATAAGAGAAAACTGATCACGCACCAATTCCCACATTTCGGTTGGTCTGAGGAATGTTCGATCAGTGAGAGCAGATTGAGTTTTTGAAGAAAGCGTGGCGAGAAAAAGGTTTGATTTATCAACCTGAGAAGCCACGCCCTCAATCGCCTTCCCCTCCTTCAACACATGGTCCAATGGAGGTTTGGCTGGAATGCCAAACGCTTGATATTGAGATGGGTTAATGAGATCCGCCTCAACCAGGAGGACAGGTTTGGTGCTATGTTGAGCCGCCACCATGGCAAATTCTCGAACCAGGGTTGACGTCCCTTCTCCTTTCCGGGAACCGATGAACTGAATCACATTTTTATCAGGTCCCGGAAGCAAAGCGGCAATGTTCTGTGCAAGAAGAAGAAGATCATTCTCCTTATGAAATCTCTGGAGCGAGGCGGAGGGTTTAAATTGAACTAAGGCTGATGCCGAAGGAGATGTTGATGCCGGAACCGGTGGCTGAGTTGATTCAACCGACACGGGTTGATTAATATTTTTGGTCGTACCGAGACGTTCCTCATAGGCAATTTGCAAGGCATCGTAGATCTTACTCATTAGGAACCCTTACTCCTTCACGTATTCAGGTAAGATGATTTTTTGGCCAGGAAGAATAAAATCCGGGTTAGTAATTTCAGAATTATGATCCCGGACCCAATTCAAATATTCCGGGTCATCTGAGCCGTAAATTTCATGGGTAATTCTACTCAGGCTCTCTCCTTTTTTCACTAACCTGGTCCTTGGAAATATTTTATGCGTTTTTTGATTTGGGATTTCATTTGTAATGGTATCACTGTGATTATCGAATCCGACTGATTTTTCCCCATCCTGGAGCAGAGGTGCCTGGACATTTGGCTGGACATTTGGACGAGGAGCAATAGTCTTCTCGGTCATTTGATCAGCAAATATAAGGGAACCATCATTTGATCCTTTTGAAGCATTTGAAGAAACCTCTGTCGGTTCCTTCGTTAAAGGTTTCTCAACCATGGAGGGAGCACCGGACGAAGCACGAGGATTTAGAGCCATTTTTTGATGCTCTTCTTGGGACATAACAGCGCCTTTGGCTCTATCTTCATGAGATGCGTCTTCTACCTGAGAGCCGGTCGCCCCTGGACTTTTGCCCGATATTCGTTGTAATGACTCACCATTATCTACGTATTTTCCATTGGTTTTACGGTTTTCCTTGAACATATCATTTTGGCTTAGATCTGAAGGGCTGAAATTACTCGAAAAAAACGAAAATACCAGAAAAAAAGATGCTATGGCCAACAGGAGTGCCGCAGCGGCTACAAAACGCCACTTTGATATTAGAGTGGGGCCTTTGGCATCTAAATCCGCAATAATCTCCCTCACCTCACTCACGGTGGCAGGATTTCGTTGTCTTCCATAGCCGGTAATCAAGGCATTGTCACAAAGAATATTGAGCCGGCGTGGAATTCCCTGCGCCTGCTGGGTAAGTAATTTAATCGCATCTTTAGTAAACAGTGGATTCCCTGTATGTGAAGCGAGGTTCACGCGATGCTCAATATAAGCCTGACATTCTTTTGGCGTCAGAGGACAAATGGTCGCCCGAAGGGCAATGCGCTGTTTGAGAGCTTTTAATTTCGGATCGTCCAAGAGAGTATTTAATTCGGGTTGGCCAATTAACACAATTTGAATTAGTTTATCCGCCACAGTCTCCAGATTGGAAAGCATCCGAAGATTTTCCAAAGTTTCAACCGGCATATTTTGAGCTTCATCGATAACCAAGACAACCGTGCTGTTTGCACGATATTCCGTAATCAAAATCTCATGCAGTTGATTGACCATTTCAGGCAAATCACTTTGTCTGGGCTCAACCTCTAAACTACGAAAAATAGTGGTCAGGAGGGCATGGAAGGAAACCACCGGGTTGAAAATATAGATAGTTTTCTGTGTCCTGGTTGTGGGTCGTTCAAGGTATGCCCGAATGATAGTCGTTTTTCCGACTCCGACTTCTCCCGTAATCGAAATAAAGCCTTTTCGTTGTTCAATTCCATAGATAATAGCCCCAAGAGCTTCCTTATGGGTAGGACTCAGATACAGGAAGTTGGGGTCGGGGGTAGTATGAAAAGGTTCTTTTTTAAGCCCGTAGAATGAGAGATACATTGTTTTCGTGAAGATCGTGATTTATATGGAAAGGTTATACCTTTTGACTGAAAGAAGCCAATAGGGGAAGGTTCAAATCACTGGCAGCCTGCTCCGGACGGGTATAAGCTCCTTCAAAGAATTCTAAAATGAGTCCCAGCCCAATTCCCCCTAACACTCCCATAACTGCTCCTACCATGAGCAAAAGATTTGGAGAACGCCCGGCTCTTCCGGTAGGTCTCTCGGCATGTTGAATGACACTAATATTGGACATTTTGAGCCGATCCATTTCTTCGGAAACCTTGGCTTCTTCCACTTTATGCAGATATAAATTGTAATTCTGACCAGCCGCTTCCTTTTGACGGGATAGAATTAAGAGTTCTTTGTTCAATTCATCGAGTCTATACAATTTTTTATCCAAATCCTCGATTTGCATGGAAATGGCTCTATTGCTCGCTTCAAGCGTTTCCAGCTCCGATTGCGCACCCAACCAATCCATTTCCAATTTCTGGTAGACCGGATTCTTTCCGCTTGTCACGGAGTTATTCCGATCGTTACTTTTTTCTTCTTCCTGAATAAATCCTTCAATCAGTGCGATTTCATTTCGAAGATTTTTGACAGGAAAACTTTCTGTTGTATACCTCGTTAAAAGATTTTGTTCCTTTCGCTTCAACTCAAACAAATCAGCCTTGGCCTTGATCAAGGTGCCCTCGGTTTCTGTCCGGGATAACGCCATTTCCTTGGGTATGGTTTTCATTTGGGCTTCGATAGACTGAATGCGACTTTGAAGTCCTTCAATTTGGTTTTTGGTGAGTTTGTAGCTGGTATCCATATGAGTCCGTTGATCCAACAGACGTTTTTGCTGGTCTTCGATAGGGGACGAAAGATCATACTTTCTATTAAATTCCTGGAGTTGTCGTTCTGAGGCCTCCAGTTGGTCTTGATACACCATCAATTGCTTGCTTAAAAAGGATGCCCTCGGATCGCTGAAAATCTGAAGATGTTTTTCCTTTAAATATTCAATCAATAAATTAAGGGCCTCCGCTGCTACCATGGGGCGAGGGTTCCCATATATGATTTCAATCACATTTGACCCCTTAATTGCTGTGGGAGTGAGGTCCGATACAAACATGGAAACGCCAACTTCCAGCGGATCTCGAATAGTTTTCGAGGGATCCAATAATTCCGGATAGACCTTTTCAACACCCAACGTTTCAATAACTCTCCTGATGAGTTCTCGACTCGAGAGAATGCTGATTTCAGATTGAACGGCTGCTTCCTCATCAAATTTTACAATTTGATTGACCTGCCCCACTTCCGGACGAAAAATGTGTTCCCTGCCCATTTTTATGACTATGCTGGCTTTCGCCTCATATAGGGGGATTAGGGTATTCACATAGATTGCGGTGCCTCCAAATATCACCAAAAAAGCGATGCAACACTTCCACCGATGCTTGAAAAGAGCGGTCAGGATATCCCGAAAGCTGCCGAAAGGATAGGGCAATGCCTCACCTAAAAATGATTGTTCGGTTTCCATGTTTGTCCTCAATGAAAAATTATCTTTGGCTTGCGGCTTCAGCCGGGACGTTGGAGGAACGAAGGAGTACCGCAATTTCAGGATTCTTTAATTGACCGGCATATTCCTTCATGAGGTTTACTCGGATTTGTTCCACAGTTTGTCCTACAACCGAGATTTCACCAATGAGTTGCATGGCAATACGACCGTCCTGCCGAACCATGATCGATTCATTCAGTTCGGGATTGAAAAAGAACTTAATATCCAATTGATCGCCAACCTGAACGGTATAATCTTGAGGCGGACTTGTTCCTACTTTCGTTAAATAGGCTAAGTAATTTTTTTCATCAGCCGTGACCTGCCGACGAAGATTTTCAAGTTCATTGGTTAAACCTGTCAGCCTATTCAACTCATCATCGACCTGTTTAATTTGTTGCAAAATGACTTGGCTTTGCGCTTCTGCCGAGACCAGTTCGGCCTCAGTATGAAACAACTGCATCTCCATTTCCTGATAAAGAGGATTTTTCCCAGTAGTGACACTGCCTGCGAGATTTTCCTCTTGTTTTTTAATAAACTCTTCTATCAATTCCATTTCTCTATGAAGAGCCCGAATGTGAGGACTCGATTCCGTATATTTCCCGAGCAATTGTTGTTCCTGCAATTGAAGACTGAGCAAATTCTGTTTGGCTGAGCTTATAATCGACTGTTCGTGACTAACACTCGAGAGTGGGATTTGCTCCGGAACTTGGCTAATCTGGCTTTTCACCCACGCCAATTTATCCTTAAAACCCTTAATCTGATTTTCGACGCCTTTCAAGGAAGAATCTAATTCCTGCCGTTGACGAAGGAGAAGCCCGCGTTGTTCCTCATGGGAGATGATCCCATGTTTCCGTTGAAATTCCTGGAGTCGATGCTCCGAATCCGCGAGTTTATTGCGATAGGCCAGCAGTTGCTGCTGCATGACAGAAGGGACTCGCTCATTCGGATTCTCGTCAATTTGTGGTGCTAGAGGTTTTTGTGGTACCAGAGGTTTCGCCAAGGTCTTCGGAGAATCTGCATAGACAGGCTGAAGGAAACAGAAATTGGGGACAAAGAAAATAATGGCGAGGAAGAACTCCGCAACACTTATGGCTATGGCTTTGGTACACATTCGACCACGAGGACTTATGGGAGGTGAGAAAAAAACAATTGGCCGCTGATCGTTACTCATGCAAATTAGCCTCACATTATAGAATCAATGCCATACAGCTGAAAAAAATGATCATGCGGCCCGAATTGAATTATCTCTTTCCAACAATCTTATCAGATTTACCAAAACGATCGCGGAACATATACAAAGTCATAGGGAAGCAATTGTATATCCTGACTTAAATCTTTTCCGGTGAGAGCATCCTTCAAATTGATGTTTATAACAAAAGGATGACCATCCTGGTTTCGCCGAATGACCACCACCTCATCCTCCTTGGCCGTGTCCTGTCTCATCCCATGAGCCAGAGCAATAGCCTGTAAGACACTAAGCGATCCAATAATTTCAAATTGCCCAGGGCTGGTCACTTGTCCATCAACATAGATTCGATAAGGCTCCCGCACCGACCGTACGATAACCGCGATTTCAGGATTTTTGAGTTGTCCCATATATTTTTCGGCCAAGAGGGCGGTAAGTTGAGGAGCAGTGAGGTTGGCCGCTGTGACTTCATGAATGAGCTGAAGAGAAATTCGGCCATCAGGACGAACGATAAGATTTTCTTCATTCAGCTCCGGATTGAAAAAGAATTTGATGCTTAACGTATCGCCAGGTTGAATGATATAAGTATCTTCTTGTGACTTCTGACTATTTAACCCATTGTTTTTATTGGATAATGATGGTTCAACCTTTCCGTCTTTATTGACCTGTTCCGGGTAACCGCTTGGACCGAGGTTGGAGACTTTTACAGCTTCTAATCCGCTCCAATTCGAGGTGCATCCACTGAAGATGAAGAGAAAACTCATGACCAGAAGAGATTGAATTTTCATCCTAAATGATCCTTGAGAAAGTGAGGTGTTAACGTGGTAACATGGCGAATTGCACAATCGTTAATCAAAAACAAGAAAATTTATAGGTATTTTTCGTCAATATCCTGTGGATAAGGCTATCTAAAATAGTTGAGGTACAAATATATACATATACATTAGAACACCAATTATTTCAAGAAGACCACTGACTTCAACTTAAGGTTAAAACCTGACCTTATTGTATCAGCAATTCCCCTTGAGAAGGGCCGATGTTTGTTGGTTAGAGCAAGAGCACCAGCCTTCCCTAGACATATTGAAGGCAATCCAAAGACGAGCTAGCGGCCTTCTCTAGCCTTTTGCCGAGAGCCTATGGAGAGGAAGCTCTTACTCTGGAGAAGAGGCGGCCCTTTTAATGGCAGTTTTATCGAGGTGGGCATCTGAAAATCCAATTGCTTCCCTCTTCTAAAAGCCAATCGAATTTTAGCTACTCCCAACTCAAATACAATACAAACTCAAGATAAAAAACTTCCCGGAAATATTTTGATCTGAACGTTTGCCTAGTACATCCTAATACCCTAATTACCAGACCCTATATTCATGATCATCATCGGACTATTTGCGTTTACTTTGAGGACCTCGTAGTATTCCCACACTCAAAACTTTTCAAAGACTTCCAAAATAACGAATTTCGTCCACGGAAGAGCGTAGAAAAACCCATGATCCTAAACGGGTCTTCCCGATCATCAAGGAACAAGTTGATTCCATGTTGACATTACTAGGTTTGGGGTTTGCATTAGGTATACGGCACGCTTTGGAAGCAGACCATATGGCGGCCGTGGCATCACTGGCACTCCGAAGCCGTTCGGTCTCCCATACCATTCGGCAAGGGCTGGCCTGGGGAGTCGGACATACCATGACCCTGTTGATATTCAGTTCCGTGGTCTTAATTTTGGGGACGGTAATTCCCGAGCAGTTCGCGGAAGGCTTAGAGTGTGCCGTGGGAGTAATGCTAATTGGCTTGGGGTTCGATGTTCTCAGGAGAATGTGGAAACAACGCATTCATTTTCATATTCACCAACATCCCGATGAACCTCCTCATTTTCATGCCCATGCCCATCACACCAAAGACAACCACGCTACCCCCATGGCCCATGCGCATACCCACCCGCGCGGATTCCCTTACCGAGCCTTGTTGGTGGGATTGATGCACGGCATGGCTGGGTCAGCCGCTCTTATTGTGCTGACCCTGCAAACCGCTATTTCTCCGTCAGAAGCCATTATCTACATTCTTCTGTTTGGCTTAGGATCCACCTTGGGCATGGGACTGTTTTCCCTGGTCATGGCTATTCCTCTTTGGTATTCGCCTCGCTCTCTCACTTGGCTCCACCAAGGCATTCAGATGTCTGTCGGAATTTTCACTACTCTTCTGGGCCTGTTCGTCATCTACCAACACAGCTCCTCCTGGCTGTACGGCTGACGATCTTTCACTCTGCACTCCTCAAAAACACAAAGGGCTTTCCGGGACAACGGTAAAGTTCCCGGACAACCCTTTGCGCAAACCAATTATTAATCGATGTGTTTACTCCTCATGTATATGCTGACTGAGGTAATTTTCCACCCCAACCTGCTTCATCGTTTCCATTTGCGTTTCAATCCAATCAATATGTTCTTCCTCGCTCGTCAGAATCTCTTCCAATTTTCCACGTGTATTAAAATCTCCAACTTTCACGCAATGCTCAATCGCTTCCGTCAATAGTTTGACTGCATCCTGTTCTAATCCCAAATCCGACTTTAATTGCTCAGGAACCGTTTCACCGATTTTCAGTGTCCCTAATCGCTGCAAATTCGGAAACCCTTCTAAATACAGAATATGTTCAATAATTTGTTCCGCATGTTTCATTTCATCAATGGCATGTTTGCGAATTTCATTGTGCAGCAATTCATACCCCCAGTTCCCGCACATTTCTGCATGGAGAAAATACTGGTTGATGGCAGTTAATTCGTTCGTGAGAACTTTATTTAAAAACTCGATTACTCCTTTTTTGGCTTTCATCACTTCCTCCTTGGTTGTTAGGTATCATATTAAAGAATCGGCCTCCGTGCTTCAGATATGCCACCCTGCCGTCGTTAATCTACACGCAGAGAGAACAATAACATGCGACATTTTCACACTTTCCTTCATATAAATCTTCTTAATTCTATCGGTTCTACTTTCATGAGGTCAATTATTTTATGTAGGTGAAAACAATTAACACTGATTATCTTTCTCAAATTCGTTGATCCGGATTTTCAGGATCACCGCGCTCAATGAGTCAAAGAAAAATTTTATGCTTCCATAATCGAATCGCTGGACTGCTTTATTCCAAAATCACGGCGGTGCCGCTAATGCTCACCATGAGCATACTTCCGGTTTCTCCCATCACTTCATAATCTAAGTCGATGCCCACAATGGCATTCGCTCCAACCTTTAAGGCTTCTTCTTGAATTTCCTGAAACGCCGTTTCCCGCGCACGACGTAACTCTTTTTCATAGGCTCCGGATCGACCGCCGACGATATCACGAATATTGGCAAAAAAATCTCTAAAAAAATTCGTCCCCAAAATGGCTTCGCCCGTTACCACTCCCAAGTATTCTTTGATTCGCCTCCCTTCAATCGTTGGCGTCGTGGTTAATATCATCCCAATGACCTCCTTGTTCTTCGATCATAAAAAAATATGTCACGTACCCAGCTCATCATCTTGACCTACTAATTGGGGGTCCCCCCTACAGCCTCACTATGCTTACTAAACAGGCAAACTGTGCATTTCCCCGTTACCGTGGCCTCTCATGGTATCAGATGGAGGTTATCCACAAGGTTATGCCCAATTTTTGCGAATTATGGTGCTATACCCTGACCAACCACTCTCCGGAAACTTTTCTTTCATGAAATCATTGATCGCCATAAAATATACGATGATAGAAGCCACCTGACACCGAGTTTCATTGACTTCATCTAGGTCCGTCATTAGAATTTTTTTTTACCCGTAAGGATTCACTGAGTGTCCTCACAATTCGTTCATCTGCATCTGCACACCCAGTATAGCCTCCTCGACGGAGCGAACCAACTCACTCCTCTTTTCCAGCAAGTCAAGGAATTTGACATGCCGGCAGTGGCGATGACCGATCACGGCAATCTGTTCGGGGCTATCGATTTTTATCAAAAGGCCAAAGCTCACGGCGTCAAACCCATCATTGGATGCGAGGCCTACCTGGCGCCCGGCCATCGTACCCAACGCGAAGGACAATTTGCCCATAACGAGTATTACCATCTTATCCTGCTCGCCACGAATCGAGTCGGCTACCACAACCTGATCAAACTCTCCAGCAAAGCCTATCTTGAAGGATTTTATTATAAACCGCGCATGGATAAGGAACTGCTTCAAGAACATCAGGAGGGACTCATTGCACTTTCAGGATGTCTCAGCGGGGAGATTCCTTATCTCATTGGCCAACGAGATATGGAAGCCGCCACTCGGGTGGCGGACGAGTACCGGCACATTTTCGGAAAAGACCGCTATTTCCTGGAAATCCAGGCCAACGGCTTGGAACACCAACGCATCGCCAACCAGGGCTTGGTTGAAATCCATAAAAAATTGGGGATTCCTCTCGTGGGCACCAATGACTGCCATTACTTGAAAAAGGGTGATGCCCGCCCGCACGAAATCATGCTGTGCCTCCAAACCGGCAAAACTCTCAAAGACCCGAACCGGATGAAGTTCGACACCGACCAGCTCTACGTCAAATCCACTGATGAGATGGTCTATGAATTCGCCGAACTCCCTATGGCCGTCCTGAATACCTGCCACGTCGCGGAACAATGCAATCTGGAATTAGAGTTCGGACAATCGTATTTGCCTGACTATCATGTTCCTGAAGGCTTTACACATGAATCCTATTTGAAACACCTGGTAGAAGAGGGCTTGCGCGACAGACTACGGGAACGGCCAACATCCATAGCCGCCGAAGCCTACCAACATCGGCTGAACACCGAACTGGCCGTGCTGAATACGATGGGCTATGCCGGATATTTCCTTGTCGTCTGGGACATCATCAACTTTGCACGGTCCCGGGGCATTCCGGTCGGTCCGGGTCGAGGATCGGCTGCCGGCAGTTTGGTGGCCTATGCCCTCCGGATTACCGACTTGGATCCGCTGGCCTACAATCTCCTCTTCGAGCGCTTTCTGAACCCCGAACGGGTCACCATGCCGGATATCGACATGGATTTTTGCATGGACCGTCGGGGAGAAGTGATCAATTACGTCATTGAGAAATATGGCGAGGAACACGTCTGCCAGATTATTACCTTCGGCACGCTGGGCGCCAAAGCGGCCATCCGCGACGTCGGGCGGGTGATGGACTTTCCCTATGCCGAAGTCGACCGGGTCGCCAAGCTGGTCCCGACCCAACTGAATATCACGTTGCAGGATGCCATTCAACAAGAACCCCGACTCAAAGAACTGATCGACGGGGACGTCCGCATCAAAGAGCTCATGGACCATGCCATGGCCCTGGAAGGGTTGGCGCGCCATGCCTCCACGCACGCAGCCGGAGTGGTCATCTCCCAAAAACCGCTCATGGACCATGTCCCGCTCTATAAAACCAGCAGCGATGAAATCGTGACCCAATACACCATGACCGACCTGGAAAAGGTGGGGCTGGTGAAATTCGACTTTCTGGGATTAAAAACCCTGACCATGATTCACCATGCCGTCACGCTGCTTAAAGCTGACCCTGCGTTCGTCGCATCCTTTGACATCAACAATTTGCCTCTGGAGGACTCCGAGACCTTTGCCATCCTGGGCGCGGGCAAAACGACCGGCATCTTCCAACTGGAAAGTTCCGGCATGCGCAATTTGCTGGTCAAAATCAAACCGGAAACGTTTGAAGATCTGATCGCCATTTTGGCGTTATATCGTCCCGGCCCGCTGGAAAGCGGAATGGTGGATGATTTCATTAAACGCAAACGAGATCCCAAGCAAATCGTCTACGACCCCCCTCAGTTGGAATCCATTCTCAAAGAAACCTACGGCGTCATTGTGTATCAGGAGCAGGTCATGGCCATCGCAAACCAGTTGGCCGGATTTTCTCTGGGTCAAGCCGACCTCCTTCGCCGGGCCATGGGCAAAAAAAAGCACGAAGAAATGGCCAAACAAAAAGAATTATTCGTGCAAGGAGCCCAGGCCAACCATATTCCGGAGAAACAGGCTGAAAAACTCTTCGATCAAATGGCGTTTTTTGCAGGGTACGGATTCAACAAATCCCACTCGGCGGCCTATGCTATGGTGACCTATCAGACCGCGTTTCTCAAAACCCATTTTCCCACACAATTCATGGCGGCCCTGCTCACGAGCGAAATGGGCAACACCGACAAAATGGTTGGATACTTTACGGAATGCCGCGAACTCGGGTTGAAAATTCTCCCGCCCGACGCCAATCAGAGCATGAAAAACTTTACGGTTGTGCCGGAAGGCATCCGGTTCGGCCTCGTGGCCATCAAAAATGTGGGGGAAAATGCCGTCGAAACCATTTTGGACGTCCGCAACGCAGAAGGCCCGTTTTCGTCCTTCATGGATTTCTGCTGCCGTATCGACTCGCAGAAGGTGAATAAACGGGTGCTGGAAGGCCTCATCAAGGCAGGGGCATTCGATTCGATGGGGATTTCCCGCGCAGCCTTGTATCAGGTGCTGGATCAGGCCATGGAACATGCCGCCACCATCCAAAAGAACAAACGCCAGGGACAAACCAGTCTCTTTGACATCATGGAGGAACCCTCCACGCCATCGACATCCGAAGGTTTCGGGTTTTCCATTCCTCACATCTCCGAGTGGTCACAAAACGATTTACTGAAATATGAACGGGAGTTGACCGGGTTTTATATCACGTCCCATCCGCTCAATCGACACAGCCTGGCGATCAAACATTTTTCCACCTGCACCACTCAATCGCTTTCGGAATTAGGAGACGGCAAAGAAGCCAAGGTCTGCGGGGTCGTCTCCGGGATCAAAGTTATGACGACCAAAAAGGGTGATCGCATGGCCTATATTCAGCTCGAAGATTTACACGGAACGGCCGAAGTCATTCTCTTCCCCGAAACCTTCAGAAACAGCGAATCGCTGCTGGGCCCCGAATCGGTCCTGCGAGTCACGGGCACCGTCGACCTGATGGAGAATGGAGCCCGGCTGAAGGCCACCAAAGTGGAATCGGTGCCCCAACTGGAAACCGAAACGGTGTCCCATGTGACCCTAAATATCCACGAGCGGGACGTTGACCCGGAAGATCTGTTACACTTAAAACAGATTTTTGACCACCATCCGGGGCCGACACCGGTTACCTTGGCCTTTTCCCTGCAACCAAACCTACAGGCCAAGATGTCTCAATTACCCAATGTGGGGATCGCCCCCACCCCGGAGTTCTTGGAAGCCGTCGAACAAGTGTTCGGAACATCCACGGTCACATTCCACTAACCCCCTCGCAAGGAGCCTGCCGGTGCGTGAATTTTTGGAATTTGAAAAACCCCTCAAAGAGCTGGAAGAACGCATTGCCAAATTGGTGAAGGCCAAATCAAAAAAGGCCTCTGTCCAGGATGCGATCGTCAAACACTCCGAACAACTCACGAAACTGGAGGCGGAGATTTTCTCCAATCTGACTCCTTGGCAACGCAGCCAAATTGCCCGACATCCCCAGCGCCCATCCATTTCGGACTATGTGGAACACATGACCGACGAATTCCAGGAAATGCATGGCGACCGCCTGTTTGGAGACGATCAAGCCATCATCGGCGGATTTGCCCTATGGAAAGACCGGTCGGTTATGATGATCGGGCACGAAAAAGGCAAATCGTTGAAAGAACGGATGCGGCGAAATTTCGGAATGGCCAAACCGGAGGGGTATCGAAAAGCCCTACGGCTGATGAAACTGGCCGAGCGGTGCAAACGCCCGGTCATCACGTTCATTGACACACCAGGAGCGTATCCGGGAATCGACGCGGAACAACGAGGTCAGTCGGAAGCCATCGCCCGAAATCTCCTCGAAATGGCCAGGCTCCAGGTCCCGATCTTGGCGGTGGTCACGGGAGAAGGCGGCAGCGGAGGGGCACTGGCGCTTGGCGTGGCCGACCGCGTGTTCATGTTGGAACACTCGATCTACTCCGTCATCTCCCCGGAAGGATGCGCCGCCATCTTATGGAACGACCCGTCAAAGGCATCCGAAGCGGCATCGGCTCTTCGAATGACTGCCCCGGAATTATTGAAGCTCAAGGTCATCGATGAAATTATTCCTGAGCCCCTGGGCGGCGCTCATCGTGACCCGGTCATGATGGCCAAACGACTCTCTGAAACATTGGAAACACACATCCGAGAACTCCAAACCATGAAGCTCCCTTCCTTACTCAAACACCGAGAGGATAAATTTCGGAGTATGGGAGTATGGTCAACGGCCAAAACCCCTGTCACACAAATGAAAGCCGTCACGGCTTCGTAAATTCAGAATGGAGTTCACCTCCATACCCCTGACCCCGCTGAGAGCCTACACCGTCGGCGTAAGAGTCAAATTCCTGTTGGGTTACGTTCCTCCCTTCAACAACCGAAAAGGGAATGAAACATCAATCTCGCAGAATCAGGAAGGATTGTCCAAAGCGTTCATGCCCACACAACGAGATACATTCGGTTCCCACAAACATCAAAAGCCAACAGTATCTTGTGGGAGAAGCAAAAAACCGGTTAGGGCTCTTCTTTCGGAGGGTAGAGTTTTTCCAGGCGTTCCACCAGAGGCAGGGCTTCCGGGGTGGTGTCTTGAGTGGGCGGACTGGGCGGTTGGTCCCAGGTCAATTCGGCATATCCATACTCTTCGAATGTCGTGCGAATCATGTTGACGAGAGCTTCCAGGGTCGTGTCATCGCCCGTACGTAAATCAAGAACCCGTTCGGCCTTTTCTTGAGGTGGGGCCTTTTCATGGAGCAAAGCCCAACACCGATCAAAGACCACATCGCGAACGGATTGAGGAGCATTGAGGGATTCCAAATCAGCCGTGCATAAGGCCGTGACCATCAGAACAAACTGCAAATCGGGAATTTCGGGATGACGAAGATCTAACCGTTGCATTATAAAATGTTACCGTTGAATCGCTAACGAGCACAAGTCCAATGGATCACTTACACGAACAAGAGGCGTTCGCGAAACTCGTGGACCGAATCGGGCCGCATCACGCAGGCAAACGCATGGAAATGCAAGCTCACTATTCCGCCTTTCTGATGCACGGTCACCACTTCCATGTCCACTTGGAAGAGTTTGCGCCCATATCCTGGGCACTCAAAACCCTGTTGAAAATAACGGGAGTCTGGCCGATCGCCGTTCGCAATTCCCTGCGGTACACCGTCGTCGAGCATGAGGTGCCTCTCCCCCATTTACCGGCAGCTTTTGAAGGCTTTCGCATTTTGCATCTTTCCGATCTCCATATTGAAGGCATGGTGGACAAGGGCAAAAGCCTTGCGGAAGCGCTGGCCCCCCTGCAATACGACCTCTGCGTGCTGACCGGAGATTATCGGTTCCGCACCTTCGGCAACTACGACAAGACCCTCACGCTAATGAAAACCCTGACGGAACAGATCCATGCACCCTATGGGATCAGCGGTGTCCTGGGAAATCACGACTGGCTGGAAATGGTGCCGGGCTTGGAACAATGCGGCATTCGCATGCTCATGAACGAAGCCCAACCCATTGAAAAAGGGAACGAGACCATTTGGCTGCTGGGACTCGACGACGTGCACTACTATGAAACGGGAGACTTGGACAAAGCCGTAAAGAGCGCCCCTCAGAATGTAGTTCGCATCCTCCTGGTACATTCGCCGGAAATACTTCCCGAAGCGGCACAAGCCGGGATGGATTTATATCTTTGCGGTCATTCTCATGGTGGCCAAATCTGCCTTCCCGGAGGCAAACCCATCATCACCCATTGCCGGTGCCCCCGCCCCTATAAGGCCGGACGATGGCGGTACAAATCCATGCGCGGATACACATCCCGCGGCGTGGGGACGTCGCTATTTCCCATCCGACTGTTCTGCCAGCCGGAAATCATCCTTCACACACTGCGCAAAATCCCCATAGAAGTAGAGACAGCATGTTGTTACTCACAAAGCGTTTGACAGAAAAACAATCCCCTTGAAGGTTCCTAAAGGATGTCCAGCCCCTGGCTCCGGCCCCATCCTCATCCCAACAGTCCTAATTAGAAAATCCCCTACTGTCATCCTGGAGTCAGTAGAGGGCGAAGGACCTAGCCGAGCCATGAAGCATCACCCCGGACACAGATCCTTCCCTCTCCGACCTTCCCGACATTTTCCATAAGAAAGCATTCGTTTTCTAATCTCATCGGCAAAATTCTTGGAACAAAAATTCTGTACTTTATTTAATGAGTTGGGTAGCATGTCTCACCTTTTTCAAACCGTCCAAACCTGAGTTACAGAACTAACGCCTACGCCTTAACTGATGAAAGAGGCCACAGCCCGCATTAAAATCAACAAGCTGCTCGAAGCAGCGGGCTGGCGCTTTTTTGGCGAAGGCGACAAACCTGACAACATCCAACTGGAACCAAGCGTGACGTTACGTCAGCCGACCTTGATTCGCTCGGCAACAACTTCGAGAAGACTCAAAGAGGATTTGTCGATTTCCTGCTCCTCGACACCAGAGGCTTCCCTTTCATCATCCTGGAGGCCAAAGCAGAGGATAAAAATCCCTTGGCAGCCAAAGAGCAGGCAATGCAAATATGCCCACTCCCAAAACTGCCGTTTCATTATCCTCTCAAACGGCAACTCCACTACCCTGGGATCTGAACGGGCAACCCTTCTGTCATCACCTCGTTTCCAACCCCAGACTCAGTGGCTGACTGTCAGAACCAAGCCAAACCCGCAAGCCCTGATCGAAGAGCAGGTCGGCGATGATTACATCGTCCTCACGCAACGGCCTAGTTATGCGTCCGAAGCAGCCTGGAAAATGAAGCCGAACGCTCAGGGTACATCCAGACGAACAAGTTGCGATTTCTACGCCCCTATCAATTGAAGGCCATCTATGCCCTCCAACGGGCTGTGAAAGATGGAAAGGATCGCTTTTTGTTCGAAATGGCCACCGGCACGGGTAAAACGCTGACGGCGGCCGCGATTATCAAGCTGTTCCTCCGTACCGGTAACGCCCATCGCGTACTCTTCCTGGTTGATCGGACTCGAACTGGAGGATCGCCAAAAGCGTTTGGTTTAAGGCTGCTCTCGGCTGATTTTCAAAACGAATATTTACAAGGAAACCGCGATGACTGGCGGCTGGGCCGAGATCGTCGTGACCACGGTGCACAGTCTCTGTTTCAATAACAAAATACCAGAGACGGTTTTCGCCGACCGACTTCGATTTGGTAATTTCAGACGAAGCGCATCGCTCCATTGGCGGAAACGCCCGTGCGGTGTTCGACTACTTCATAGGCTACAAACTCGGGCTCACGGCCACACCCAGAGATTACCCGAAGGTTCGAACAAAGCAGTCCAACCACGCGTGACCCGAGAGAAGCAGAGAGGCGCACGAAGTTGCCTCGACACCTACCGGACCTTTGGATGTGAAAATAGCCAGCCCACCTTCCGCTACTCCCTGCTGGATGGGGTAAGGAAGGGTTCCGATCAATCCCAATGTGGTGGATGCGCGGACGGGAAGTCACCACGGCACTACTCTCGGAAGAAGGGGTTTGTCGTTTCAGCGATGACAAGGTGGGAAGACCAGCAAGAAGCCTTCAAACAACGAGAGTTCGAGAAACGTTTCTTTTCCAAGGCCACCAACCAACTATTCTGCAAAAACCTTTCTGGAAAGAATGCCCTGCGTGATCCCCATCAGCGAGATCGGAAAATCCATTATCTTCGCCGTCAGCCAGAACCACGCGCTAAGCTTGACACAAGTCCTCAACGAAATGGCGGACCGCATGTTTCCCGGTCGGTACCAGTTTGACTTCGCCGTGCAGGCCCGTCGCAAGTGACGATGCGCAACACCACCATCAACTTCACTAATAACAATTTGCTAGGGTCCGCCAACTTCTTAGCAAGCTACAAACCAGCAATGTGCCTGTGAATTATGACGGTTTGCATGATGACGACCGTATTATGATTGCCCGGATATCCTCAACCTTAGCTTGTTTCGTCCCATCTCTCCCCCACGGATTTCATTCAACAAAAGGGCGCTACAGACCCGCAAACATAATTTTCTCGAACAATTGTTCGACGACGCGATCAAAGAAGGGGTGAATCAGCCGCACAGAAAACCGCCTTTAAACTCTTCGACTTCTTCGCCAACTGCGAATACTTCGAGGAAGAATTTAATTATGACGAAGTCCTTGAGCTTCCCCGCTCTTCAAGAAGGCCAGTCAAAACTGGCGGAGGAACCGGACCGGTGGTGGTGGCAGGCACCTACGAACATCTGGGGCAGGATATTCTCCAGCATTCAGGAAGAGGAAGACTGACGAATACGCGCGAGGATCGACCGCATGTTTTTGAGAGGTTTGAAGACACCGTGCGCGAGATAAACCAAACCACGCTCTGCTCGTCGAGGCGGGACAATGGGACCCGAGTCATCGACTATGGGAACCGCGAGGTCTTCGAGAAGCTCGAGGAATACTACACTCTCGATAAGCTCCGCAAAGCATGGACGTGGACCGACGCTCACGCCACGCGAAATTCTGGAAAAATTCGGCTCATTCCACGATTCAAACTAAGGATGAACTCCTGGAGGAAGAATTCGCCAAATTCGTGGCCGACCACAAGCCTGACAAGCCCGAAGCCATCGTGGCCATCAAGAACTACTTCAAGGCTTATGCCAGCAGCAATCAGATTCGCTCCATTATTGAAAACCGGCATTTCACGGACCTGGCCACAAACCCGGTCTTTTCCACCCGTGACTATAAGGCAGTGCCGGAGAAATATCGCGCTCTCATTCCTGAGTACATCAAGGATTACGTCTCCTTGAACCAATTTGTCGCCTAAAGGGGATTCATGCTCGACACCGACACCAAACGCCGCATCGACACCGCACGAGATATTCTGGTGGGCAAAGTGCCAGACCCCAAAAGCCAGGTCGAGCAGATCACCATCGCTCTTATCTACAAATTCATGGACGACATGGATGCCGAGAGCGAAGAATTCGGCGGGAAACGCAAGTTCTTCGCCGGAAAATTTGCCCGCTACGGCTGGGCAAAACTCATGCGCTCCGGCCTGGGCGGTCATGAGATTCTGAACCTCTATGCTGAGGCCATCGCCAAAATGCCGGAGAACCCCGGCATTCCACTGCTCTTCCGGGACATCTTCAAGAACGCCTATCTGCCGTATCGGGACCCGGAAACTTTGCGCGCATTCCTTAAAATTATCGACGAGTTCACCTACGAACATTCCGAACGCTTGGGCGATGCCTATGAGTATCTGCTCTCCGTCCTCGGTTCTCAGGGAGACGCCGGGCAGTTTCGCACACCTCGACATATCATCGACTTCATCGTGGCCATCCTCGACCCGAAGAAGACCGAGACGGTACTCGATCCGGCTTGCGGCACCGCCGGATTTCTCATCTCCTCCTACAAGCACATCCTTAGAGAAAATAGTTCAGCGGAAGGTATCGAGCCGAACGGAAGCAAGAATGGCGACGAAGCTGGCCTACATTCTTCGAGGATTCCCTCCGCCAAAGGTGACCTACTGACTCCCGATGAAAAGGGGCGCCTGGCCACCAACTTCAAGGGCTACGACATTTCGCCAGATATGGTGCGCCTGTCGTTGGTTAACCTCTACTTGCACGGGTTCACCGACCCGCATATTTTTGAATATGACACGCTTACGAGCCAGGACCGTTGGAGCGAGTATGCCGATGTCATCCTTGCCAACCCGCCCTTCATGACGCCAAAAGGCGGCATCAAACCGCACAACCGTTTTTCGGTGCAGTCCAAGCGAAGCGAAGTATTGTTCGTAGACTACATGGCTGAGCACCTCACTCCCACCGGCCGGGCCGGTATCATCGTACCCGAGGGCATCATCTTCCAAAGTCAAAATGCCTACACGCAGCTACGCAAGATGCTTGTGGAAGAATACCTGGTTGCCGTTATCTCCCTTCCCGCCGGAGTCTTCAATCCCTACTCAGGCGTGAAGACTTCTATCCTCATCCTAGACAAGTCGCTGGCAAAGAAGACAAACACGATCGCTTTCTTCAAAATCGAGAACGATGGTTTCGGCCTCGGAACACAGCGTCGCCCCATTGAGAAAAACGATCTGCCACAGGCTCTTGTGGAACTCAATGAGTTTCTGCGGAAGTTTCGAAGCCAGGAACCAGTTGAAGACCTTCATCCTACTCTTGGATTGATCATCCTGAAGGAAAAGATCGCTGAAAATGGCGACTACAACCTGAGTGGGGAGCGGTATCGTGAGAGTGGAGCGGCGATATCCCAATACCCCCATGTCACACTAAACGAAGTCTGTGAAATCAACCCTGAGACGGTAAATCCGGCGGACGCATACCCCGGATCTTTCTTTAACTACATCGACATCTCTTGCGTGGCAAATGGATCCGGGAAGTTTCTTGGTGCGAGCAGAGTTACAGTCGAGGCGGCGCCAAGCAGAGCGCGACGGTTAGTGAGCCACGGTGACGTTTTAATCTCAACTGTCCGCCCGAATCTAAAAGCATTTTCGATTCTCACTGAGGTTCCTGATCGAGCGGTTGCTTCAACCGGGTTCGCCGTCTTGCGTGCCAAGGCAGACCGACTGCTTTCTGGGTTTCTGATCCTCATGCTGCGGAATGAAAAGGCAGTCGATCAAATGGTTGGGATGATGGGAAAGGGGGCCTACCCAAGCATCAATCAATCAGATATTGAATCAGTCCAAATCCCCCTGCCGCCGCTAGAGATGCAGAAGGAGATCGTGGGGGAGATTGAGGGCTACCAGATAGTCTTCGAAGGCGCCCGTACCGTCCTCGACAACTACCGCCCCCACATCCCCATCCATCCCGACTGGCCGAAACCAAACTTTATTGATGCCCCTTTCGAAATAATCGACGGAGATAGAGGCGTTAATTACCCGAAGAAAGAAGATTTTTCCAATTCAGGGTACTGTTTGTTCCTTAACACGAAGAATGTTCGTTCCGACGGATTCAACTTCTCAGAGCTAGAATTCATTTCTAAAGAAAAAGACGAAGCGCTACGGAAGGGAAAGCTTCAACGAGGTGATGTTGTTCTCACTACACGGGGAACGATTGGAAACACTGGATATTACGACGAGTCAGTTAAGTATGAGCATGTTCGCATAAATTCCGGGATGCTGATTTTCAGATCTGATACCACAAAATTATCTAGAAGTTACCTTTTCCATTTCTTTCAATCACAAAATTTCAAATCACAGCGAGATGCAATTATTTCAGGCGCAGCACAGCCTCAACTTCCGATCAGGAGTTTAAACGACGCCAATATCCCCCTCCCACCCCTCACTACTCAACAAGCCATCGTCGCAGAGATCGAAGCCGAACAGGCCCTCGTAGCCTCAAACCGTGAGCTGATCGAACGGTTCGAGAAAAAAATCCAAGCCACCCTCGCCAAAGTCTGGGGCGAAGAAAAACCAACTTCAGCCGAGACCCCAATCCCTCTTTCTGATAACTTGTCAATAACGCGTCATTAACTTGGAAGATTATGCATCCTACGTTCGCAACCGCCGTGAGTCAACGATACCTTCAAATCGCCATCGCACGGACGCCGGAATGGCTCGACTCATCCTTAGGTGAAACATGAAAGGGAATCGGGTATCCCTTCTAGATGGTTGGTTGCTCCGGTGCCGAAGGAGAAGATGGATGCCCGCCAGAACATGTCGGATCTATACATCATCATTCAATTTATCGGTTCACAGTATTGACGCGGATTTCGGCCGGACTTGGGTCATTCTGGAAAAATACAATCACCGTGTAAAATACTATCCATCTATTGCCTATCGGTGGCTATTGGTAATCAGATCATCGCTTCGCTCCCTTTGTTAACCGAATAACTATGAGAACCTTGGAGAATATTCGCCACCAACTGGGCAACGGCCGGTTTGAGTTTAGCCACCATGCCTTCAAACGAGCTGTTGAGCGAAACATCAGCGATTTGGAAATTCGAGAGGCAGGACAAGACGCTCAATGCATTGAAGATTACCCTGATGACAAGTACGCCCCAAGTTGTCTTCTCCTGGGTTACACACAATCGAAACGGCCCTTGCACATTCAAGTTTCCTACGTGGAGTCCGACTTCTTAAAGATCATTACCATCTATGAACCTGATCCGGAAGAGTGGTATAGTTTTATGAAACGGAGGTAAGCATGTTTCGGTGTCATGTGTGTGGAAAATCCGAGGCTCGCGAAGAACGTGTTGATGAAGTATTTGAAATTGAGGGACGACCCATTAGGGTTGAAAACGTTCCGGCCTCCGTTTGCACGCATTGTGGTGAGCCTGTCTTTAGTCGCGACACGACGGAAAAGGTTCGACAAATGGTCCATGGTCAGGCCAAGCCCGTGAAATCGGTTCAAATGGATGTGTTTGCCTTCAGTTAAGGGCTGTCCGACTATGCGAAAACAATACGCAAGGAAGCGTCGATCTTGCGCGATCTGCAAGCCCCACAAAGTCGGGTGGGCCTTGCGATGGAAGCCAAAAGAGGCAGCCCGACGTAAAATCATGGAGCGCGACTGCAGACAGGATTTCCCTAGAACAGAAAATAGTCAAAAATTCACATAAGACCCTTCCAACACCTTTCTCCCCTTTTCAGCGGTGTCCCTCGCAGACAACGTCAAGCTACCCTCAGTTATCCAATCAAACCCGATAGCAATGCCCCGGGGCGGCAGGCCTTGCCTTCACGCATACTCCTTGGCCCATTCCCACCTTCCTGATTATTCAGAATAGTTCATTTTCTCTGCGGGTTCTTGTGGCCTTGTCTCTTAGATGCCGGGTTTCGGCAGCAGTCAAGTCACTTTGTTTCGGCAAGAAGTGACCAAACCATTCCACCCAGATCGGCCTCATAGATTCGTGCTGACGTGGGCGCAGGGAGAGCGGACTCGCAGGGCTCAAACAAGGTCCGCCTGTTGATTACAACGTCAGCCCTGTTGGCCGACCTGAAGGTGATATTATTAGGACGAGAGTGGAATTTTGTGAAACTAGGACGGAGTGGTTGGGGCACAGATCCTTCGTTTTACTCAGGATGACATGAGAGGAAGTTCCTTGTGTCAGCTCTTGAGATGACAGATGAATAGACCCTCGCCCACCAAAATGCTGGAGATATGGACGTGATGGATTAAAACAGAGACTTGAGACCGCCGGGGAGGTCCTTGAGGCCTTTCACGGGAAGGTTCTTTTCCAACAGGTTTTTAAGCACGTCGTTGTGTTCCGAGACGCGTTCGGTGAACTCGTTGGCCATTCCATCAAACCCGGCCAGATTTTTCTTCAATTGCTGCATGGGTTCGGCAATCTTGGCGGATATGGCCGTTTGCAGTTCCGCCCCAAACTTGGCTGCCAGGTCGTTTACCATCTTGCCCGCTGCATTCTGTAGAATACGATCAAGATCGGAAGACAACGCCACATCATATTGGTCCAGCGTTCCCTTGACGTCCGCGTCAATCGACAACTCAGAAATGTCCCGCACGGCTGAGGATAACGACTGGGTCGGGGGTTCGTATCGCCTTCCTTGCCCGACGAGAGTTGGAGATTTTGAAAGACTCGCTCCTCCTTGGGCCCTCAATTGCTGTCCATTCAGTTCCGCCCTGACTTTGACATCCGCCAATCCGCTGGTGAGAGCCACAGGCCATTTGTTGTCGTTGGATAACCCCACGTCGGTCAACTGATAGCCTTTGGCTTGCACCGACATCCGGTCTTGCGAGTTGGCCGCATTTCCCGTGATTGAGGGTTCCTTCCAGATTCACTGACTTCACGCCTTTCAATTGCTCTCCGGAGAAGGTGAAGGTCGTGGGTTGACCTAATGTCGGTTGATCGTTGGTAATATGGCGAACCGTCCCGGATAAATCTCCCACATCTAAACTGACAGAAACTTTCGTCAACTTGATCAAAAAATCCGGCAGCGGATTCTCTTCATGAAAATGCACATCAACCCCTTTCCCCCGTATGGGCTTCTGAACTTCAGGACCAGCCTCCTCCCTTGCAAAGTCTGGGCGCCTTCAGAAGGAGGCTTGACTCGCTCATACCATTCGGCCCCTTGCCGAACCCACGATCCGATTTCGTCTCCCAAAAGGGACTGACTCATATTAGCCAGACCCTGCGGAGACAAAGTATACTTGGCCTTCAAACGTTGAATATCCCGTTGCGGGGCCGTTTTCACCTGATCAAGGCGCGTGCGTAATAACGCCACCTTCTCCTCGAACTCTTTCTTGGCCCCCTTCAGCGATTGAATTTCCTGCTCAATATCCTGCTTCAGGGACTGCACTTCCCCTACTCCGCCCAACACTCCTTCCAACCCGCCTTTGGTGGCTTTTTTCAGATTCTTCACCCGTTCTTTGTATTCGGCCAATTGGGCTTTCCCAGGCAGTTCCTTCAGCCGTTTTTCCCATGCCTCCTTTTCTCCCTGAATATCAGCTTTCAGCGTCTCAATCAGCCGGATCGTTTCCAGATCCTCTTGTTCCAGTATCGTTTTGACATCCGGAATCTCAAGAGACGGAAGAGAAACAGAAAACATCCCGGAATCTTTCTCGGGAGAGAGCGCTTCCGGTGTGGCTTTAATAGCTCCGGAGGTTGTCCGGGGCGTGCTTAAACGAACACCTTCCAACGCCATTTCTTCCACAATGACCTTGCGGCGCAATAGATTCAGTCCGTCCAAGCCCATCGCCACTTTTGCCACCTCAACCGCATTCGTCATGGGTTTTCGGGGATTCGTTACTTGCAATCGGGTCAATGTAAGTCCGGCAGGAAACAAGGTGAGATCCGCGTTATCCAATTCGACTTTCGCGCCTACGGCGCTCGTTCCCGCATCTTCAATTAGGCCTTCCACCCATCCATCCACGAGAAAAACCCACACACAGCCCACAAGCGTAGCAACCACCAGGAAGGCCCCAAGTCCCCACCAGCGAATCCACTTGGCCATCAGCCCGGCCTCCACGCAGAAAGGGCCTCGTACGTCTGATACAGCTTGCTGGCCTTGAACATTTGCATGATCCGGGTTTTCTGCACCCAGGCCAGAACATGTTGCCGATACCGACGGATCAAGAGGTTCGCGAGCAACAGAACGGGAACAAACAACATCACAGAGAACACCAGGCTTCCCATCACAATGGAATTATTGAAATGCTCCAACCGCCACCACACAGACTGGTACAAGGCAGTCCAGAGACCTTCCAAAGCCGGAGCGGTCAATACCGCAAAGCCGATTTGATGAAACAGCGGATCAAGCATATAAGCGATTCCGGTGAACACTGCCAGCCCCAACAGAAAAGCCGACACGTTCACTCGTAGGACACAAACCAAGAGCAGTACGAGCAGATTATGCAGGCTCAGAAGAGGAGTCAGCCCGGCAACCATGGCAAAGCATAATCCCAAGGAAATCTGGGCAGGCTCGGTTTCGGAATGTAAAACCCGGAGCAGTTTGGCGAGAAGCTTGATCATTCCATTCAATAAACCGGAAACGGTATCTTTTCAGAATACCCTCGAATCTCAATCAAGTCCACCTTGAAAGACACCATGCCAATCCGGTCTGATCCGTAGGGGTTTCATGCAAAGAGAACAAAGTCTTATTGCACCGATGTGGGATTGTAGACAATACGATAGCAGAAGGACTCTTCAGACAGGTCTCCTCATGAACAGGATTGTAACCATCAGAAAGGATCACACCTCGATTGGTTCCCGGTCAGAGGTTCTCCCATGGATGTCCCGGGGTCCATCCAAAGGGAACCGGTCCTAGCGTAACAACCTCTTCCCCTCCATAATGGCGCGCAACCAAGGCTCAGGAATGCCGACCAGATAAGGCAGAAGAGGTATCATCGGACCGAGGGCGGCACCGACGAGTTCTGAAAACGATCGCAGGTCGAAGGGAACCACCCGCATGGCATGAATATGGTCATATACCTGATTGAGCGCTTGCAATCCGGACAAATCGTTACTGCTCATAAGTTCGTAATTCCCGCTCGAACAGGCTTTCAGCCATTTTTCTTCGAATGCCAGAGCCCGTTCCATCGACCGGTCCTGAAAGATTTTCATCGCGCACGTCTTCGCGTGGTAGAGCTGTGTGGTAAACATAAAAAGCGGAATGGTGAACAGCAGAGGCGCACCTATGACAAAACCGACGGCATACCCCCACACGGAGAACACGGCCATCGTGGCACCTTCAAAGGCCAGCTTGTATCCGATGGTCGGAGCCACGTAACTGATCCCATAGGCCAGGATCACCAAACCGAATTTGGTCTGCACATCACTGAGAAATCCAATGCCGCCGGTCTTGTCCGGGTGTGAGGCGACGAGATTCAATCGAAGCCTGGACAGCCGATACAGGTACCAGCTCCAGATCGTGATCTTCCACGACCAGCGCAACCACCAATAAGTCGTCAGAGGCCCCACAAATCCTAATTCCAGCAGGCCAGGCCAGGTGAGGGACTGCGGTGATTGATGCAAAAGATCCTGCAGACCGGCCCAGGAAAATGGCTGCGCGTGAACGATAGGACCCATGGCATGCCAGGTGTCACGATCGTTATACATTTCGGGAACGACCCAGGCCACCGTCAGAAGGTAGCCGATACCCAAGCAGATCAGCTCAGGCCATAGCTGCCTGCGCAACCGTTTCACCTGGCGGTTGAGTTGAAGGAGACGCGGCGCATCTCCCGGCCGGACCACCCCCGTGGTCAAGAAAGATCGCGCCGTGTTCCGTGTATGCCCATCGATCACGCGCTCGGCCAGGAGAAACATCGGCAGACCGACAAGCAACTGTCCATAGGCGGCAAAATCCAAAAAGAAATTCTGACCTGGCGGTTGAACCCAATGCACTTCCGAAAGGATGGCTAACAGGGCAAGTGGAAACCAGGTGATGCCGATCAACAACACACTTCGCTTAATGAGATCTCTCACTTGATAGGTGCCCATGCCCAGGCGCGCAAAGATCCGGGAGACAAGGTCGCCTTCAAAGAGGGAAAAAGAAACGGTCTCAGGGAATGTTGCGGAAACAGACGGAAGATGAGCTGTCATAGACCTCTCACCGCAAGCGACGACTGGGAATGGGCCGCCAACTATAGCACTCTCACGAAATGGCTTACACCTTCATTGTTTGCCAACCGACAAGGGTAATGGAAAGCACTTGTAGACTTCTTGACGACCTATCGCGTAGACCTAAGGAACCTCTTGCCGGTAAATGGATTTAATTTGAACGTTGCTCCCTTCCCGCCTCGGAACATACACTCAAATCGTCAGATAAGCGAGTCACGCTCTATTACGGCGGAGGACCGGGTCCAATGCAGCCGGATCCTCCGGAATCCTGGCAGGCTTTGTATTCACGATTTTTCGACTCCCATCGCAACATGGCTTCCTCCCGGTCGGCCTGACTGCCGGCCTGGCGAAGATAGGCCATTCGCTCGGCGGAATTCCGAAAGGTCCGGCCGACCGGCTCGATGTTCAGCAGCACCCCACGAAGCTTCGTTCCCACGACTGCCGCATGCTCCTCATCGTTCCGGAAGCCGATATATCTGCCCCGTTGCTTCAAATCGTTCGCAAAATAGTTCGCTTGATCGTGTCCCTGATCACCCGCCCTATCGAACCATCGGATCGCTTCCTGGCGGTTTTGCGGTACAGCCAATCCAAATTGATACGCCCGGCCGAGATTGAACTGACCTTCGGCATACCCCTGCTCGGCACTTTTACGATACCACCTGACCGCTTCCGCCCAATCTTCCTTGACTCCTAATCCGTCTTCGTACATTTTCCCAAGATTGCTCTGTGCCTTGGCATTCCCCTGATCTGCTGCCTTGCGATACCATCGGACCGCCTCATCGGCATTCTGACGCACCCCTTCACCGTATGCATACTGATAGCCGATCTGAACTTGGGCCTTTGTATAACCCTGTTCGGCCAACTTCAAAAATACCTTTGCGGCTCCGGTGTAATCCTTGGCCTTATAGAGACGAACCCCTTCGTCGAACCGGGTTTGAGCCTGACTGACCGGCTCCGATCCCTTACCCAATGCTGCAAGGGCCTGCCCGGCTTCTTGTGATCCGGCCGCCACCGCTCTCGCATAGTAAGATTTTGCCTGCACCAGGTCCTTCGACAGGCCGATCCCATGTTCATACGCACGTCCCAGATTGAAGAGGCCGTCGTTGTAATTTTGATCTGCCGACTTGCGATACCATTTCACCGCCTCAACGGGATCGGCTTTCACCCCATCCCCCGCTCGTACAAATATCCCAGCACAGCTTGTGCGCCTGCGTGGTTCCGTTCTGCGGCCTTTCGAAACCATACGACGGCCTTCGCCCGATCTTTCCGATGGTTGAGCGCGAATGCATAAGAAAGCCCGAGACAATACTGTTCATCGGGGACAGTCGGGTCAGAACCGATTTGGAGAATCTGCCGGCGGCATGTCGCAAAATCCGCATTAAGATCCGCATTGGCCGCAGAGGCAAGCATCCCAAGCAACGTAGCGAGAAGAGTAGCGATGCGCATGGCGACCTTTTCTTAAATTCAGAAAAAAGAGCACATTTTTAATAATGCGCTCACTCCGGTTTCGTACTTCACGAATGCTGTGATAGGCAACCGATTCGGTTCCAATCAAGGCATTGTGCCGACAAAGATCAATTCCAAAACGGACACGATGAAGTGCTAATTTCTGAAAGAGTACAACGGGTGCGGTTCAACTCGAACAACCTCGCACGGGCTTCCAACTCACGCGCGAGCCGTTCTTCCTTGGCCTGTACCTTGGCAAAGGCTCGCTTCGCGACGGCTCGTTCCGACGGATCGAGCGCAAAACACTGTTGCAGCCACTTTTCGGTCTCGTTCTTCCTGCCCATCTCCTGAAGTGCAAATGCGATATTGCAATAGGCCTGCGCAAAGTCGGGTTTTAATTCCACGACTCGACGGTTATCGGCGATGGCCAAAGGAAGCTTGTTAAACCAATAGCCATATTCCTGACCGCGCAGATAGTAGGCCCACCAGTTTTCGGGTTCCAATTCGATGACTTTCGTCAGGTCCGGAGCCGGATCATTTCCCTTATGGAAGTACATCGTCGTAAAGGCCCGTTCCAAGTAGGCACCAGTAAATTTGGGGTCCTCCTTAACCGCCCGATCATAGTCAGCAATTTCCTCGCGGAAACGGGAAAGCTGGCGGTAGGCAAGACCTCGGCCGACAAGAATGGTGGCGGTGGGGCGTCGTTGAAGCACAGCGGTCAAATCATCGACGGCTTGAACGGGTTGACCGATCGTGAGGTGTAGTCGTGCCCGAAAGGTAAGCAGGGCGTCATCCGATGGATTTTTCAAGAGGGCGGTGTCGAGGATCGCCAGAGCGATGCGATAGCGTCCAGCACCGGCTGCATCGAAGGCTGCCTGGATCGGGGCTTTACTGTCCTGTGCCACTTCGGGCTTAAGCCGCACGGATTTGGTTCGCCACGTTTTCAACACATGGTCCAAAACCGGCCTTTTACTCGACTTCAGCGTCTCAACCTGCCGATAGGCAATCTCCCGATCGAGTTGCGCCTCGTGCGATCGACCTGCCGCCTCGAATAATCCGGCCCGCGCCCCGCGCGAAGCGGGGTTCATCGGATCTATCCGAATGGATTCATCCAAATCCGCCAGCGCGCCGTCTCCATCGCCTGCATCGGCCCGCAGACCGGCCCGGTTAAAATAGGGGCTCATGTTGTTCGGGGCAAGCTGGACGGCCTGATCGAGGTCCTGCAGGCCACGGTCCCGCTGGCCCAGGCTTGCCAGACATCTCCCTCGATCCGAATAGGCCTTTGAATAGCGTGCATTGGCCGCGATCGCCTGATCGAAATAGGAAATGGCTTCCCGGCATTTTCCCGAGGCCGCCAGGTCACGGCCTTTTGTAAAGGCATCATAATCAGAGGAAGATGTCCCGGCAGGTGGAGGGGACTTTTTCTTCGTCTGATCCGGCACCTGTGTCCCTACCCGTTTCGCGGACACGAACGGTTGCGACGGATCTCCGCTCGATAACGCTTGCTGATCCTTCGACAGAATCATCTTGTTCACAAAACCGCCTTTTGCCCAGGTCAATGTAGCAGCACCTTGCGACGCATCCGTACAGGTCCACGTGCCGCTATTACCGGACTGCTGGGTGAAGGTTCCATCGGAATTGATCGTCACCTCGCCTCCGATGAACCAGGCCCACTTACCGACGATGGCTTCGCAGGAAGCGGACTGGGCGGAATTCGAGCACGCAAGGCCGGCCATTATGCAAAAGGCTACCGAGGACAAAGATCCTGCTTTAGCCACACCTCACCTCCTTCGGGGATTTACCAGATCAATAGCCATAAGACAGCGCGTGGGACAGATCATCCGGCCACGCAGCTAAAAAACCATTTCCAATTGCGCCTTTCAATTCGTTCGCATCAGCCGAAAACTGTGCAAGCCCATTCGTCGGTATTCCGCCCACGAAACCTGCCGCCCCAATTGCCCATCAAGGAGCAGTACGTCTCCGGCGAAATTGACAATATTAAAATAATGGCCTCCGCCTGGCCCGTCCGCGGCGATAATCCCACGTGCGCCTTCGCCGGCATGGAAAATCGTGTTGTTGATCTCCGCCGCCTCCTTCATTGGACCGAATTTGGTACCCAAGAGACTTTCGAGCTGACTCGGAACGGTCCCGCATGACATTGGCGCTGCCGGATGCATCTCGCCTCCCGCAAGATACTGATCCGTGCCGAGCACGGCGTTGCCGCAGTTTTTCCGGTTGCCCGTCGGGTTCATCTCCTTCAGCCAGGAAAGATCGCCGAGCAATTGAGCGAGCGTCTTCCGAGACGGCAACCGCGTGGTTGGCACAGTGTGTACCGCGCCCTTGGCCGGGCAGCGTGCCACGACCAGTGGAGATATATTCAACGCCCATTCGCACAGACGGGCGGCCTCCGCCTTACCTTTTAAATACGGGTCCGGATCCGGGGAGACCCCAGGGGGATGGAGTACGGCGTCGATCGCACCGGGCGCCGCGACGATTGCGAGCCCGACCGCGATCTCCTTTACCTTTCTGGCCAACGCATAGACGGCGAGATTCTCTGCAGTTATCTGAGCCTTCAGACATCGCCGCATTTCTTGTTCGAAGCCAATCACATAGCGCCAATCATCACTTGCAGCGGGAACGTCCCTGTCGTAGAACTCCGGAGTGCAGGTAGCTGGCGTCAGTTGCCCACTGTCCACGCCCGTTGGTTCCGAGCCATATATATCGTCCGGACGACTTGAGGGGGGATGCCCCCGATCCGATCCGGGAGAATCCGATCCGAACATATCTCCCCCTTCACCCGATGCTTGCTCGGTCCCCGGCGTGGGCATGCACACCGGGCAGCCACCGTCTGCTCTCTCAGTAGAATGGAATTCATCACTGCTCGCGGGTGCCGGAGGAATCGTGTTGCCGGCTTTCGGACTTAACGAAGAATCCGAATAGGTTCCAATACGATGACACAAACGGAGTTTTTCATTGGCCGCGTTAAGCTGCGAGGCTTTCGTGCTTACCGCTTCGCTGTTACACCCGGCATTTCCCGGAAAATGGCACTGGGCCAGTTTCCGTTCGAACTCGGCTTCAATTTTTTTTGTTTCACAAGCATAGGCTTCCTGGCAGCAATCTTCCTTGTTGACCGCCTGAGGTATGTTGGCAGGACCCGATCTTCGTGCCGTAACATAGAATTGGGATTGATCCGTGCTGGTCAAGCCCTGTCCATCCGGCGACAGGACCAAACTGTTCACGAAGCCGCCATCTCGCCACCTGAAGGTAAATCGTCCTCGCGCGGCATCGGTGCACTCCCAGGTCCCGGCATTGCCAGACTGTTGGACAAACGTTCCGTCCGGATTGACCGTTACTTCTCCGCCGATAAACCAGGCCCACCTGCCGACCAGGGCATCACAGGAGGCCGCATGAGTCAAAGTTGGCCACCACACCGCATTCGCTATCGCAACCAGGGCCAACACGAAGATTGTTGCTTTCGTCACAAGACACGTCGCATTTGTTTTTGAGGCTTGCCGGATGCCGTTGATTCCGGCAGCGCTACTCTGAGTTGAAAAGACAAAGTGCGAAGTGCGGAAGATCGGGAGGGTGAGCAAGATTTGCCGGAAGATGATGCGCCGAGCACATGACAACATCGGTCTCCCTCCTCTGAGAGTGTAGGGAGGGAAGATTACGACTTGCCAATCATCGTGTCAATGGTCACAAGCAAGATGGATAGGGTCAATCCGGCCTGGTCGTTTCTTCATTCATTTCCACAGGATCAAACACTACCCGATCATTTCTCAGATCATTCCTGTTTTCGGTTGGTTCTGACTACGCGATAGGTTGAGGTTTTGCGGAACATACGTGCTGTCTGGACAGGACGATTGCCGAAACCATTCACGGAATACCCGTAAAAATCATGTTAGTATGGCGGATTTTTAGGCCTTTTGCTTCCGACGCCTGACCTGCCACATCATCCCAATACCAGCGCAATAGATCAAATAGAGAATGTCCACGCCAGTGGGCTGAATTCAGACTTGTTGTGACGCAAAAAGAGCGTGGGTGTGATCGCTCGGTACGCTTGCCGTTCTTTCCGGATCTCTTGCCCGTCCGGGTGGGTGACGCTTGCTTAGGGTCTTTGCCTTCGTGCGATGCATTTTTTCACGAGAATGAAACGGCAGGATACCGCTCAACACCTCCGGCAACCGATCGCAGGGCACATCCTCCAGCAACTTGATCGCCGGTTTCGGATCGGGACCGGACCGCCCCCCTACAAAGACATCCACGGCTTCGACGACTTCTCCTTTGATTTTTATTTTTTTGCCCAACAGCCCCACGTCGGCCACCAGATGGTTGCCGCACCCGGCCGGACACCCTGACCAGTGCATGGTAATCGGTTTCATCTCAATGCCGATCAGAGCCTCCACCCGTTTGGCGGTTTCCACGGCCCGGCTTTTCGTTTCGATGACAGCCAGGTTGCAATAGTCGCTCCCGACGCAACTGACCAAGCCCTTTTGCACCGGAGTCGGGTTATATAAGAAGCGTTTGAGCAACGGCTCCTCCGTCAAGTCGCCCAGGACATTATCGTTCACGTTCGGAATCACCATGGCCTGATTGGCAGCCAGACGAATCTCCCCGGTCCCATAAATTTCTGCCAACCGCGCGATGCCTTCCAGATCATCGGCCTGTATACGACCGACGGGAATTTTGAGCCCGATATAGTTCAGCCTGGCGTCTTTTTGCCGGTAAATGCCCAGGTGTTCGTTCACCGTTTTTTTTCGCACGTCCGTTCCTGCACGAGCCAACTCCCATCCGACTTCCCGCTGCACCTCAAGACGAAACCGTTCTTCCCCCCAGTCATCCAGCAAAAATGCCAACCGGGCCGTGGTGCGGGATTCGCGGCAGCCATGATCGCGAAACACGCGAAGGATCGCCCCGGTCACGGCCACGACTTCCATCGGCGTCACAAACACATCCAGAGGTGTGGCAATCCGATACCCTCCGGAACCCAGTTTGCCTCCCGCCAAAATGTTGAACCCGGAGACCAATCCCTCGGGACCTTCCAGGCTGGCCGGAACCAGGGCCAGGTCCTGTGTTTCCAGATGCAGGCAATTGTCCGGACATCCGGTAATCGCCATGTTGAACTTTCTCGGCAGATTGGAATAGGCGCGGTTCCCGGTCAGCTCTTGCGTCAGACGTCGAACCAAATCCGTCGTATCCATGGTTTCCTGAGCCGTCAACCCGGCCACGGGACAGGTCATGATATTTCGCACATTGTCCATTCCGGTTTGCAGGGAACACAGGCCCGACTCTTCCATGAGGCGAAAAACTTCCGGCACATGCTCGATCTTCAATTGCCGCAGCTGAAACTGCTGACGAGTTGTCAGATCCAATACACCATTCCCGTGGGTTTTGGCGATGTGCGCCAGCGTGCGCATCTGCTCGGTCGTGGTTCGCCCCCCGGGAATTCTCACACGTATCATAAAAAACCCCGGCGTGGGATTGCGTAAAAAGATCCCGTACCACTTCAATCGTTGAATATCGTCTTCCGGGATGGCTTCCCATCCCAATTCCGCATATCGCGCAATACTCTCCTTGATATCCAATCCGTCCTTTTCCGCTTTCAGCACCTCAATCTTATTCATCATCGTCCTTTCTTGATTTCGTCAGAGAGCACCGATCTGATCACGTGCATCACACTCTCCGATCAGCCTCCACCAACAACGGATGGCCTTTCACATCCCCATTAACTGAAGCCTGCGCAATCTGTGTCGATCTGGCTGAAATAGTCTCCGCGACTGTTTTGACGACTGCCACCTTTTCCTTCACCGGACTGCAGAGCCAATAGGCCCCGCCCACGAATACCCCTCCGCCCACCATATTGCCCAACACTACCCAGAGCTGATTCCAGGCCAAGCCCATCCAGGTGACATCGGGCCCATGCGGAAGAAACAACGCCAGGGCCAGGATCGACTGATTGGCAATGCTATGTTCAAAACCGCTTCCCACAAAGGCAAACAGGCACCAAAAGATCAACAGGATTTTGGCGGCATCGTTGGTGGTGCGCGCCGCCATCCACACGGCTAAACACACCAGCCAGTTACATAGGATTCCGCGGACAAACAGCTCCCAGGCCGGCCCATTCATTTTTCCCGCCGCCACCTTGAGCAGCAGGTCGCTTTGAGGGGCATGCCCCACCACTCCCGCTTGCGCGATCAACCACGCCGCACCCAGAGACCCCAGAAGATTGCCGAGAAACGAATAGAAAAAAATCAGGTTCATCTGCTTCACGGTGATGGCCTTCGCCATGCTCCCCATCGCGCAGACCATATTGTTCCCCGTAAACAACTCCGAGCCCGCAAAGATTACCAGGGTCAGGGCAATGCCGAACGACATCCCCATGACCAGTTTGAATCCGGCGGATCCGTCCGCCCAAAACGGCGCCCCGACACTGAAAATCAGACAAATTCCAAATCCCAGATAGATTCCCGCCATCACAGCGAGCAGGAGATAGCCCATCGGATTGGATCGAAGATATCCTGCCTTCGTTTTGGCCATCCCAACCATTCGTTCAACATCAGCCGTATACATTGCGGTCTCCTTCTGCTTTTCCTCAAAAAAAAAGCGCCGACTGCGAATCAAACAGGCCGCTTCAGTCAGCCTCCTCATCGCAGTGGCGCCTTTGCCACGCCCTCACGACCCTTCGTTTCTTGAAGAGCGGTGTCTAACCCCTGATAACTATACTCAAATACAAATCCTTGGCTGATCCCTCAACCGGCCAAGTTCAACCCAATGTCCCTCTTCTTCTTGATCGGGGCAAAAAAAAACGCCCATTCCCGTTTTGGGGAAATGGACGCCTATTGTCCACAATTACGTCTTTGTCACAACATGAGCAACATCATCGTTGCATGACTATATTAATTATCAGACGGAAGGTCGGTTGTCAAACTTGAGAGAAAATTTTTACTCCACGAAGAAACAGCCCCGCTAATGCCTGAAGTGCGAGGCATCAATGAAACAAACCCATTGTCTGAACAATCCCATTATCCAGCACACGATTCAAGCCAAACATAGGGCGGGACCTTGGCACTCATGCTAATCTATTCTTTAAAGGCATGAACCATATGATCATGTAGGGGTTTAATCAAATACGATAGCACCGTCCGCTGTCCTGTTTGGATAAACGCCTCGACAGGCATTCCAGGAACAAGCTTTTTTTCCTCCAATTTGGCAATTTCTCCCTCGCTAATCATTAACCGGGCCAGGTAAAAACTATTGCCGGTAACTTCATCATGGGATAAATCAGCAGAAATCGTGGTGACTTGGGCGGTCAATTCCGGTGTCGTGCGCTGATTAAAGGCCGGGAATCGTACAATTGCTTCCTGACCAGGCTGCACTTGATCCACATCCGTCGGATATATTTGCACTTCCACGATAAGCACATCCTCCTGAGGAACGATCAGCATCAGCGTTTCACCGGATCCAACCACTCCACCCAGAGTATGGACGGTCGATTGATGAATATACCCAGTACGAGGGGCCCGAATCTCCACACGCTGCAGTTTATCCAAGGCGGCAATTCGCTCCTCCTGCAGTTGACTCATGCGGGCTCGGACCGCTTGTAAATCTTCCAGGACCCCCGATCGAAACTCTTCACCCAATTGAAGAATTTGCAAGCGTCGCTCACTAATCGTTTCATTGGCTTGGGCAATTTTCGATTCAAGTTCCCCCCGATCTCCCAAGAGCTCCGCTCGATCACGTTTCAGAGCGGTAATCTCGCCGGCCATGACCAACCCTTGAGGAAGAAGCGGTGCCAAAGCTTCCAATCGCTCATTCGTCAACCGAATACTTTCGGTTTTGGCCACCCGTTGGACACCCAACCCCCGAATTTGATCTTGAATCTGCGCGATCTGTTCATCCAACTGAGCTTTTTTACCTTGAAGGGTCGAGCGCCGGGTCTCCCGTAATGCCCGTTGATCCGACAGACTACTGGCCACAGCAGGTTCGCGTTTCCCCCGTTCCAACAGATCCGTTGGATAGTGCATCAAATCATGGCCATCCCGTTCCGCGGTCAATCGAACTTCTTGGACCGCCAATTCATTCAACTCGCTGGTAATCATGGCCAGATTGGCCGTCACAACGGTATCATCCAGCTTGAGAATTAAATCCCCGGCCTGGACCACGTCACCATCACGGACCAGAATTTCCTTGACGATCCCCCCCTCCTGATGCTGAACACGCTTGGCTTTGGTCTCGACCACAATGAGGCCGGGAGCAATGACCGCCCCACTGATTTCTTCCACCGCCGCCCATCCACCGACTCCGCCAACCAGGAAAAGGATCATTACCAGACCGGCCGCTAAATGGCGGTTGAGACTGCTCACAATGTGCCGTTCGGTATCAGTCACAATTCCCCGCATGTAACACGCCAGATCCATTCGATGAATGGAGGACCTGGGTGAGGACATCTGCTTTTTTCCCAAAGCACCCCTGCTTTCCCTCTCGCAAATAGAGCAGTTGATCAAGCGGCTCAATCGCACTGGGACGATGAGCCACCACGACCACGATACTCCCTCGCTCCCGCATACTGAGAATGGCTTCCCGAAGCGCCACATCCCCTTCGGCATCAAGATTGGAATTGGGTTCATCCAGAACCAGCAAAAACGGCCCTCCATATAAGGCTCGAGCCAATCCGATCCGCTGGCATAATCCGGCCGAAAGCCGGTTTCCGCTTTCCCCAATTACGGTGTCATACCCTTTTGGCAATCCGGTCAGAATGTCATGAAGATTGGCTAACCGGGCGGCAATGAGAATGTCTTCCGAGACCGGATTGGGATCAAACCGAGATATATTTTCGGCTACTGTTCCATCGAATAACTCCACATCTTGGGGCAAATATCCTATCGACTTTCCTAACAGCGCCCGATCCCACTGCTTAAGTTCCGCGCCATCAAGTCTCACCGACCCTTTCACCGGAGCCCACACACCGACAAGACCACGAATCAAGGTGGTCTTTCCCGATCCCGATGGACCGATAATGCCGAGCCCATCGCCGGCCTCCAAATGGAAATTGATTCCTTGCACCACCACGGCGCGTTCCCCTGGCACTGCGATGGCCACATGCTCAACATCCAATGATCGACGGGGTGGAGGGAGTTGCATAGCCGGAGACTGAAGAACGTGCATGCGAAACGCATCCGATAGCGCTTTGGCAGCCTGTCGAGCGGCCACAAACCCTCTCCAATGAGCCACCGCCTGTTCAACCGGAGCCAACGCTCGGGAGGTTATAATAGAAGCGGCAATCGTATCACCCCGGAGAGATTTCTTGCTGGATCACCAACCACGCCCCAAACCCAGAACCCGGATTGCAGAAGGAAACGGAAGGATTTGATTGCGGTGGAAAATAAGTGGCTCGGTCAAGAGCCTGTCGTTGAACGGTGAGATACTCCGCATTGTGATCGTTCCACCGCCTGGTAAACGCCTCTACCATTCCCATGGCGGTCAGCACCTCCGCATTGCGGCGCGTAGCCTGGACCATGGCGGCCCGGCGAGCCACAAGGTCGACACTTCCCGAACCGGTTGGCGGGTCAAAACTTCATTCAAGCCGATCAATATGGAAATGATCACCGCCCCAACAAGAGCCAACCAACCGAGATACGGATGAAAGAGGAAGATGATGGCCAGATAGACGGGCATCCACGGCACGTCAAAAATAGCCGAGGGGCCGGGACCGGAAAGGAATTGTCGGACGGTATCAAGATCCCTGATCAGATCACGGTCACGGAAGTGGCTCCCCAATTGAAGGGACAGCCCGACATTCGCTTGTAGACTGTCAGCAGACAGACGTGAATCCACCCAGGCCGAGACCCGAGCCAAACTTCGGGCTCGGATACCTTCGAGCAGCCCGAAAAAAAGATAGAGCCCGACCACTAACCCTGACAGGACCACCAGCGTGGGCACGCTTCGGCTGGTCAACACCCGATCGTAAATTTGAAGCATGAAAAGGGGCCCGGTCAGCATCAGCAGATTGATGACCAAGCTGATCAGGCCCACGACCACAAACGTGGTCTTTCGGAGAGACAGGACTTCCGCCACCGGGAAGTCCCAGACACTCTCAGACCCGAAATAGTCATATGTCACAATCACACAAACCGAAAATCGTCTTGATGAAGATCCGTGGTCAGAACATTCTCAAGCGTAATGGAATTATTGGCATCAATCGTAATCACCGCATCTGTGCCATTTTGGGAAAGCGCGGTTAATATGTCGTCGAAATCATCCAGAGTATCGATTTCGATCCGATCGCCGAACCCGGCTCCGGCGTTGAAATCCGTAATTCTGTCATGACCCACAGAGGTCCCACGGAACACAAGGTGTCATGCCCGGCTCCGCCGGTTAAGATATCAACCCCGTCAAATCCCGTCAGAAGGTCGGCATTGGCAGTTCCGGTAAGGGTCTCTCCATTGGCCGTGCCCGTGATGACCCGAGTCCGGAGGCCAGCTCGGTCCACACGTGGCGTCATCAAATACAGTTTGTTTGGAATCGTTCAGATGATTAATTTCGTTCACGATGGTAATTTGATCCGTCGTCCCGCAAAATTGAGTACCACCGTTTTGACGTTGGGATCTCCACCAAGGCCACTTCATTGGGGGTATAGCCACATGCCTGCAGCACGTCAGTGTCGCCCACACCATTGTCGTCAATGAGGTCCTGCCCATCGCCACGCGTAACCATACGTGTCTGACCCGTCCATGCCAAACAGCGAATCGTTCCCCAGGCCCCGGCCAATGTATCGTTGAAGTAAACCCGGTGATCGAATCGTTGCCCGCCGTCGCCACCTCCGTCAGCAGCCGTGTCGCCAGGTACGTGTCCGTCCAGATTGTGCCGTCGTCAAAGACCACTTGCTCAATGGTATCGTTCAGGTTGCTGATCTCATTGACTAAGGTGATCTGATCCGTCGTCCCGGTAAACGTCAGCACCACCGTCGCCGTCGTGCCCGTCCGGCCGACCACCACTTCCCGGCGTATAGTCGTGCAACTGCAGGATGTCGGTGTCGCCCACCCCATTGTCATCGATCAAATCCTGTCCGTCACCGCGCGTAAACACATACGTGTCTGACCCATCCATGCCAAACAACGAATCATTCCCCAGGCCCCCGGCCAACGTATCGTTGAAGTAAACCCGGTAATCGAATCGTTGCCCGCCGTCGCTGCCTCCGTCAGCAGCCGTGTCGCCAGGTACGTGTCCGTCCAGATTGTGCCGTCGTCAAGACCACCTGTTCAATGGTATCGTTCAGGTTACTGATCTCATTGACTAAGGTGATCTGATCGGTGGTCCCGGCAAAGGTCAGCACCACGGTCGCTGTCGTGCCCGTCCGGCCGACCACCACCTCCCCCGGCGTATACCCATGCAGCTCGAGCACGTCGGTGTCGCCTACGCCGTTATCGTCAATGAGGTCCTGCCCATCGCCACGCGTAAACACATACGTGTCTGACCCATCCATGCCAAACAACGAATCATTCCCCAGGCCCCCGGCCAACGTATCGTTGGAGGTAAACCCGGTGATCGAATCGTTGCCCGCCGTCGCTGCTTCCGTCAGCAGCCGCGTCGCCAGGTACGTGTCCGTCCAGATTGTGCCGTCGTCAAAGACCACTTGCTCGATGGTATCGTTCAGGTTACTGATCTCATTGACTAAGGTGATCTGATCGGTGGTCCCGGCAAAGGTCAGCACCACCGTCGCGGTCGTCCCGGTCCGGCCCACCACCACCTCCCCCGGCGTATACCCATGCAGCTCGAGCACGTCGGTGTCGCCTACGCCGTTATCGTCAATGAGGTCCTGTCCGTCGCCACGAGAGAACACGTAAATGTCCGACCCATCTTTTCCCGAAAGAGTATCGTTCCCTGTACGCCCCACCAGAACATCCGTTGCCGTAGTTCCGTTGAGTGTATCATTCCCCGAAGTCCCATTCAGCGCGCCCACATATTCGATGACATTGGCGTAAATCGCTTGGCGATTCCATTCCTCTGCGTCGGCAAAGATCAGCCGTTCGATCCCCTTACCGGTAGTGGTAAATTGTCCGGTGATCCGCACCACCTGTTGGGTGGCGTTATCGGTAATCAAGGCATCTTGAAGGGTACGCGTCATCGTAACTTGTGAACGAAGCAGATCGGTCAGCTCCAGGGTATCCACGATGACCCCGTTTGTCCCCGTGTCGACGATTTCATCGTTGCCATCTCCGCTGACATAATAATAGGTATCGCCCCCGCCCGTTCCATCCAGAATGTCATCACCCGCACTGGAGAGAAACACATCCGGGTCCTCCGTTCCCACGAGATTATCCGGTCCGCTGGTACCCGTATACTGATTGCCCGAACCCGTTGACAAGAGGGCTTCAATATCGTCCGATGAATACACCTGCCCACCGGAAAAGACAAACCGTTCGACCAGACGGGCATCGGAAAGGAATTGATCCTCGATGGTGAGCGATTCCCCTGTGTCTTGAATTTCCAGACGGAGATCGTCCCCGATTTGGGTCAGGGTCAAATCGGCCAAGATCAACGTCCCGCCGAATTGAATGGTGTCGGGGTCATGGGAGAAGATACTGGTATTATCGTCAAAAACGACATCATGACCCGATCCCCGGTTAAACAGATACGTATCCCCGCCGACTCCGCCCTCTAACCGATCATTTCCAGCATCCCCGTCCAACACATCCGCGGTGTAAAAACCTCGTATGAGGTCATCCCCCGAGGTCATTTCACCTTGCAGGAGCATGCTACGTAGCGTATTGGGGGTCCATACGGTTCCATTATCGAATCGGACTTCTTCGATTTGGCTGAGAGGCGCGCCAATGACAGGAGAAAAATTTTGATTTTCCAGGGTAAGACTATCCCCCGTATCCACGATTCGTAATCGAACATCGTTAATGCCGGTTCCTCGCTCAACCACAACCTCACCGGGAAGCACGTCCGAATCAAACTCCACCACATCGAAGCTCAAATTATCGTAATCGTACGCTACATCCTGTCCGTCGCCCCGACCAAACACATAGGTATCCGCGCCAAAACTGCCTTCCAAACGATCGTTACCGGGGCCGCCCTCAAGCAGATCGCTCCATTTAAATCCGACAATGGTATCATTCCCGCTGGTTTGCGCCTCGGCAATCAACCGCAACATAATGTCCTGATTCGTGAGAAGTTGAGACGACCCTTCAAAGTAAAACTCTTCGATGCGGTTGGCGTTGAATTCCACCATCTGACTGTCATCAAACATTTTCTTGATCGTGAGACTGGACCCATCGGCCAGATTGATGTCCAAATCGACACCGTTCCGCACCAAGGTGACATCCTGCGGAGTCAAACTTCCTGTGAAAACTACCCGGTCGATACTTCCGCCCAGGAGCGTGGCCTGTGCATCCTCAATCGTGTCATGCCCGTAGCCCAAGCCAAAGGTGTACACATCGTTTTCATTGCCACCGGATAAATAATCATTGCCGGCACCCCCATCCAACACATCCTGCCGGGAGAACCCATAAATGACATCATCACCCGTGGTAGACATGTCCGTGAGAACCATCGCCATCACGTCCTCGGCGGTCAGGGTCACCACGCTGCCGTTCACCAAAAATTCAAACAACTCGATCCGCTCCATCCATTGGGTGCCAAAGGGCCCAGTGTACGCGGCCTCAAACTGCTTAAGAATCGTGAGAGAATCCGACGACGACAGGGTCATCACCAAATCATTCGAATTGCCGTTGCGGGAAAAGGTCACGGCCTCCATGTCCACCCCGGCTCCAAATTTCACCGTGTCGATTTGTCCCGACAAAATGTGGGTAAGATTTTCCTGAATGGTGTCGTGACCATAGCCCACATCGTAAATATACGTGTCATTTTCATCACCTCCCGACAAGAGATCGGTCCCCAGTCCGCCGTCCAACACATCTTCAAACGAAAACCCGTGGATCGTGTCGTTGCCATCCGTTTTCTGTTCGGCAACCATTTGCACCAACACGTCCGACCATTGCAAAAAGGTCCCGTCGGAAAATATCAGGACCTCGAGACGGTTGAACCATTGCACCCCCAGGGTACCGGTATAGGTGGCCTCGGCAAATTCCTGAATCGTAAAGGTATCGCCGGTGGAATCGATCGTCACGGTAATCGTGGTGGAATCGCCGACCCGGGAGAAAGAAATATCCTCCTGGGTGAGTCCCTGGCCGAACACTAAAAAGTCCGGATCATCCAATAACAAATACGTCTGTTGATCGATAGCCAGATCGTCACCATATCCAACATCGAAAAAATACACGTCTCCGCCATCGCCACCGGACAACGTGTCGTTCCCCCCGGCACCATCCAGAAAATCCATTTCCCAGGTTCCGGTAATCGTTTGATCCCCGGTCAAAGGACGAGAAACCGCCTCGGCGATGTCGATGGACCGCCAGACCGTGCCATCGGCAAACACGATTTCATTAATCCCGCGATCCGGATTGAGATTGGCGCCAAATAAATCTGGCTTCTCTCCGATAAATTGGTCAAGAATCCGAAGTTCATGCGATGTACCTGCCAGAGTCATGACCAGATCGATGCCGTCTCGGGTGAAGACCAAATCTTCCGGGTTATAATGGGCAAAGCGGACAATATCTTGATAATTTGTGGTCAAGAGTGCTTCAAAATCATCAATGACATCTTGGCCAAAGTTTTTTCCGACTACATAGACGTCATGGCCCGACTCGCCCTTCACGACTTGGTTGCTTCCATCCAGATAAAAGATATTAGTGTCCTGGTCGCCTACGACTTCGCCGCTACCGACAAAGAGCAATTCTTCAGGCACACCAAGTGCGATTGCCGCCGTTTTCACATCAATGGCTAACCCCACGTTCTCATAAGCCGCCACGATGTTGGTAAACAGAAAGGAATGCGTATTTTGCAAATGATCTCCCCAAACCGCTTGAAATTTTCAAACACCACATCGAAAATTTCATTCCAAGACGCCAGCCAATCCAAGGTGCCTTGGGCTGTAGCCGGTGCCGCCGAGAACACCGACTCGAACATGGGCACCAAATCCCGATTGGTGGTGGCATGCAGGGCATCGACTTCCAGGTCATATTCCACTCCGGCAAAATACGATTGGAGCGGACCCTGGGCCGCCAGACGCACAGCCAACGCATCCATGCGGGTCACTAACAATTCCAACAGCCCTTCAAACGCCGCAATCGCCGCAAGGTTGCCTTCGGCCACCTGATCCACCGGAATGGCCTCACCCATGAACCGTTCCAGAAACGAAATTTGCTTCCCTTGAATGACTTCCCATTCCCCTTCCTCTCCAGGACTGAAGGCCAAAATCTCAGCCAAAGTCGGATCGGGAATCGTTACCCCATTGCCATCCTTCACAATTTTCCCACTAGCCAAATACCAGTCGCCGGACGGATCTTGCACGGCAAAGTCCACGATCTCGGTGCCCTCGGCGGTACGATTCACAAAGGCATGCACATCCGGCCTGACCGGAGCGATGGTGGCCGTCGAACCCAAATCCACGTCCGCCCAGGCTTCCAGTACCGGCAGCACCCGTTCCCGGAGCGTGGCCAGGTCCACCACGTTCAAGGTCGGCAGCACCGTATTCAACGTACTTTGAAGAGCACCCGTCGTATCCAGAGTCATGGCCACATGGAGGTCGGCCAAAGTCCCATGGCCTTTCAAATTGGGTAAAGAAGCGACTGATGGATCGACCGTGGCATCCCCCAGCCAGGCCGAATCATAATTATTGATCAGGAATTTCACATCGGCCAGCTCTCTCGTCGTTCCGTCGGTCCGCGTAAAACTACCCGTTTCCGCCACCAGATTGGTCGTGTTATCCACCCCGCTCGGCGTGGCCGTGAGCGACAGGGAGGCAATGCCCAACTCCGCCAGCGTGGAGAGTTCGCCTGCATCCACCGTGGCGTTCTGGTTCAGATCCTGCCACACCCGCAGGTCGGCAAAGATCGCGTCCTGCACGTTTATCACCCCATCCGCATTGCCATCATGCGTGGCCAGCTCCGCAAACCCCGAGGTGCTGGGGTTCCCAAACAGCTCGCCGATGTCATCGATCTGCCCGTTGGCGTTCTGATCGAACACCAATAACCCATCGTCGGGCCGCACCCACCCCGTCTGTTCGGCAAAGCCATCGCCATCCAGATCGAACACGGGCGAGAGAGGCGTGCGGGCCGTCAGCTCCAGCCCATCCCCATCCAGATCCAGCACCAAGGGATCGACCCCTTCAAAAAGCGACACCCCCAGCAGCGCCTTGTACATATAGTCAAACACCAACTGGAAAAATTCATAGAGCCCCTTGCCGGTATCATTGTTCACCAGCAGGATGCGCTCCATGTCGTATTCGAACACCAGGAGCCCCGCCGTGCGGCCGCTCAGGGGCGTCTCCGGCCCCACGTCGGCATTGGTCACAAACGTGGCGCCCCAACCGAGACTCTTGCCAAACGCGCTCTCAATGACTAAGTCGCCTTGGGCATTCATCCCGTAGCGAAACAAAAAGGCCCCGTAGGCCCAGGGATCTTCGGATGCTTCCCACCGTTGTCCGCCCCACAGGTCTAAACCAAAGGCTTTGATATGGTCCTCGGGTGTGGCATCTTCAATCAAGGTATGGTTGGAAAAGTAAAACGTGTCCGCACCCACTCCGCCGGTCATGCGGGTGCCCGGCGTCAGGGAAAACAGGGTGTCGTTACCAGCACCCCCAAAGAGGTCATTGTCGGCTCCCCCAAACGACAGAATGATATCATCCCCGCTACTGCCATCCAGCGTGGCATCGCTGGCTTGAATGGCCACCAGCACGTCATCGCCCGAGCCCCCATCGATCAGTTCTCCATCCGGCCCCACGACGAGCGTATCATCCCCGCCGTTACCGTAAATCGTCTGGACCCCGGCGATATAATTCCAAAAACCTTGCAACAGAGACACCCCGGAGCCGCTCCCTGAGCCGACCTGCCCAGCGCTCTCCGTATCTATCACGATTTCAAAATTCTTGAACGACACATCCCCGGCAGTGGCATTCGCTGGATCCAACGCTGAAATATTCACACTTCCGGTGTAGTTGGTGAAATCAAGAGTGTCCTCACCCGCTCCCCCATCAATTTCGAGGGCACTGCCGAACGGGAGAATGCCTTGGCTCAGAGCGTAATGAGAAGCCTGAAACAGTTCGTCGCCACCCTGAAACGTGACTGT
>JALDRK010000016.1 GCA_031315915.1 Nitrospirales bacterium | reverse complement strand
ACGGACAAGTGAGATAGGAGAACCCAAATGATGTTCTGGAATAGGGGAATTCGTTGGTCGAAGGGGGTAAGACTGATTGGTAAGGCAAAATTCTACGGTGGAGGGAAGGTCAATAAATCGGTTCTTTGGTATTTCCCGAATATCCGGGGGATCGGATCCGTGACGGTACCGGCCCCAGGGTGTGCTTAGATTCCGATTCCCTATTTTGAGTAATTGAGGTGGACAATAACGTGGAGACTTCATTTATCCCTCTTGATACCCGAATCGCATACGCGCATATTCAGGAAATCTTGTCTGTGTGGTGGTCTGTCGAAACGGATTGAGAAAGGGTTCAAAGTCGCTCAGGTGTGGTAAAAGAGAAGAAAAGAGTAGAACGTCGGAGGGGCGAACATTAGAACAATCAACACCAAAAGCCAAATGTATAAAAGAGTTGAGAGGGAAAAGATCAGGAGGATCGTTGCCGTGTCGGTACTCACCGTATGGACGGAAGGAAACGAGAAGGTGAAAAAATCCTGGCGGAACCCATCTCTGCTCCATGGCAAGTGGCCCTTTTCGACTGATTGCAGAAGAACGGTACTCCGAATGACAAAATTCTGCAATATCTCTTTAGCGAGGCGATGGTAGGCTTCCGAAACAGTCGTGGGAAGGCCGACTGGCTTCCAAGCATAAGGTTTTTTTTATAGGAACTCTTGGATTACCTCCACTTCCTTCTTCACCAGCTCATTAACCATGTCCCCAACATCCTTACCGGTTTTCTGGGAAAGACGTTCAAGCTGGTGTTGTAGTTTGGTCTCGAGGTAAATGGGGAGTCGAGGTTCCGCACCCTCTTTGAAAAACTTGCCTCGCTCAGCTTTGGAAAAGTCATATTCACGTTTCATTGTTTAGTCCCTCCCATAATGTTTTGCCTCATTCTTCGTCGGCTTCCGCCCAGAGATAATTCGTATCCGCGCAAGAGTTTCTGTTTCTTCGCGATAAGTGTGGCAGGCGACCAGGAGCACTCCTGTCCGATCAAGTCCGATAGTGATCCACCGGTCTTCCCCCTGACTATGGTCCTCGTCAAATAGAGATAAAGCTTGCGGATCAAGAAAGATGGAAGCTGCACGTTCAAACGTGACACCATGTTTTTTCTCGTTTTGCCGGGCTTTACCTGGATCCCACTCAAAATGATATTGAAACGGGCTCTCCACGGGAATATTGTCTCACAAATTCAGAAAATAATCAGGAGAAGATGAGTGGCAACGATCAAGCTCAGCCGACGCAAAACCGTGTAGCGGTTGAGCGGGCGGCTGGAGCGCCTTGTTAGGTTTGCATTTCATTTTTCACGAAATCTATATTATCAATAACATATTGGTTTATTAACGGGGATGCTGCCGCAATCTGAATCATTGTACCTGTTGAACTATCTTGAGTTACTCGCTCATAGAAGTGCATCAAGAGGGTGATATTTGGGTCTGGTTCAGCCTTTGTGAATAATGGTCTAAGCAATGCTTCATATTCTCTATATCGCTGTTTATACTCAGCCACGGCTTGTTTCATTGATATATTCTCACCGCAGCTTGGCATGCTTGCTTTGATAATGGAAATTGCGGCCTCATCGAGAATTTTCTCTTTCTCTGAACCTTGATAAAATCTCAAGAAAACATAAGTGAGCGCAGACAGCGAAAAATAAGTTAGCTCTATTTTCCTCAAGCAGTCTGGCGAAACCTCAAGTGCCTTAATGAAAAGGCTATACAAAACCGATTGCCCACCGATTCCCTGATTCTTTAATGCCTCTATGGCTTTCTTTGTTTTCGATTTTCCAAATCCAAACATCTTGGTTTTCTCTAAACCTAACGGATACTGCCGTTCACCGGCGAGTTAGCCCGCCAAACTTTGCGCTACTCCACATGTTGCGTAAGACTTAGGCTCAGGTGTTTCGCGATAAGATCAATAGATTCAAGAATTCCGATCCTACTCTTCTCAATATTCTCAGCGGCAAACGTGAGTTCCTCTTTACCTGGTCGCGCCGCGATGAGTGTGAGAGCTGCCTGGGTGTGGATGTGAAACATCCTTATTTTCCTCGCGAGATGCAGAAGGTTCTCGGTATCTCTAGCGGAAAACAGCCCGCTACTTGCGGCATTTTCAATTACAAGCGGCTGAACTGTTGTAATCAACATTGCTTGTTTACTTCCATCCGGAAAATTCAGTGTCATTCTTTCGCCCATTTGAAGGACACGCTGTATGTCAGAAAGCTCGGCGGTCAGCAAGAACTCCAATTCTATTCGTTCGTTGGTTTGCTCTTCTGTTCTTTGTCGGTCATAAACCCAGAATCCAGTCCCAAGGGCTAGTGTCACAGAAAGCACGGTCGCAACCGCTGTATCAAGCCAATCCCATATGCGTGGTCGATTTTTCGCGGCGACAAAACACGTCCAGCCAACAAGCGCTAAAACACTCAGAAGAATGATCGTTAAAGAAGGGTTAGGCCACATCAGGTTTGCGCCAGTTGGTACAACCGTTCCGCTACTTCGGCGATGTACTTGAGCTTCACTGGGTCGTCGTACCGGAGGTGGCGAAGTTCTCGGATATCCATATGGTGAATGTAGGCCAGGTGTCGCGCGATTGGATCGTCCGAGTCTCGAGACACTTGCGGAGTTTCAACCGTAAGCAGCGGAAGGACTCGCTTAAGCCGAGCAGCATCAGTCATGTTGTTCGTGAAGAGCTCAAACTCCCGGCGACACCACTCACGTTGAAGCCAGGAGGGGGTCAAGTAGATCATCAAGACGTCAGCTTTCCTGCACTCCTCGGCAAGAACATCGGGAAAGTGATCGCCGCCCTGTATGAACTCTCGGTCCTGGAAGATCACTGCCTCAGAATCGTAGAAGTGCAGCTCAACTTCCAGTCGTTCCCTGAACTGGCTTACTGCTTCGAACTTGTCCTTCTCGCGAGTGTAGCTGATGAATGTACGCATTGCTCATCCTATGGTTCTCGACGACAGTAGAGGTCTTTTGCGGCTGAACAATGTTTATGCGGATCGGTCTAACACCACTTTCTTAAATGGGTCATCCAGCGGACTGTGAAGTCCGCCGCCCCAGTTGAGAACATAGGGTATGGATCACCGAAGTTTTGACATCGCGATGGCCAGGCAGTTCCTGAACCGTTCGTAGCATAGCTATTTTTGATGACGTGAGGAGAAAAGGCATATTGAAAAATATGTCCGTGGCGTTGTACGCATCCGCAGGAAGTGCTCTCTATTTCTTGGAGAGGGCAACAATCTTTTCGCACTTTTTGTACAGGGTTTCAGGAGCAATATCGGCCCCGTTGGGCCAAGCGATGGTGCCTCCTTCAATTCTTGCCTGCCGGAAAAAATCACGATCCTTGAGGGGCGCGAAAATTGGTCCCCGTTGCAGGTACTCCGAGAAATCAATGACAGCACTTGTGCCATCATCAAAAACGATCAGGAAACAATAGTCTGCTTTGTACTCAATCTGTTTGACCTCGTTAAGATTCCACATGGTTCACCTCAATCCAATGGGTCGATCTTCTTGAGTTCCTGCCCTGCCTGAGCGAGATTCCAATTTTCGAGTAATTCGGTGACGTGTAAGTCGATCCATTCACGCACAAGTTTGACGGCGGTTCGCGATTTCAGATTTCCATGTGTGATATTCCCTCTCAGATCAAACACCGCTTTGTTACCTTGATGTTCGACATGGATATGTGGAGGATTATGTTCGTCAAAAAACATCCGGATGATGATACCGAAGAACCTGCTGATCTCAGGCATGCATCATCTCCTTCGAATCGTTCCTCATGGCCTCACCATATCATACGCCCCGATCTTGATCAGTTCTATTTTTGTGGGAACGATTGAGAATGCTGACCGGTATTTCCCGCTTCTGCAGAACCGGAAATCATGCTGCGATTCTCGTCTGATTTCGCGAACATGTCAATCATTTCCCCAGCGTAGAATTGGCGGGATATGCCGGTCGGCATAGCGCCATTATAGCTTTGAAGGGTTAAACCCGGCTGAGGATATGAGAATAGATCTTCGAAGTTTTGGCCATCGCTCTCATCCTTTTAATCAGCCATGATCATCCGTAATTTAGATGTATTGTCAGGTATCATCAATAGCATATCCTTCCATAGATTGACGGGTATTGCCTCCATGAGGCCGAATTTTGTGACCAGTCTCATTCCTTCTGACACAATAAGGTGCCAAATTCGACCAGGTATTTGGTTCTTATCTGCGTGAAGACCATTTTTTCCTGTCAATTGCAGCCAGAGATTGCTCCTGTCACGTCATATGAATCGGTTGTCCGCCGACCGCTCATCCGATGCCCTCTCTCCCCGTCGAGCCGCTTCTGCCCCATCACTTCCGGTAGCCCCCATCCACTGTCAGATCATCACGCCCACTCCTCAATAGGAACGTCGATCACCGTCGACTGGCCAAGTGCTTGAGAAGACAGCTGCTGGGCTTGCGCAGCAGCCAGGGAGAAATGAATGACCGCATTGAGGTTTGGAGGCTGACTGCGATTCGCCTTGTTTACCCAACCAGTAATGTGCATATCATAATGACCGGTCGACCATGCCGGAGTCGTCGCGCTAGGTGTAAGCTCGAACTCGGCGAGAAGTAGCTGGCTGTTCTTGCCAGGAACGGAGACGGGAATCGGATTGCTGGATGCCTGGACGTTGAGCGTTCCGGGGACGTATGAGAAGAAGAGTTGCCACTCGTATTGGTGGCTCGTACCTGAAGGGGTTGTTAACCGAGCTTCAAGGCGATGGAGCGTTCCAGTCTTTACCGCGTGGTTCACGAGACTGCCTCGGACGTGGAGCTTTCGGCACCCGCCGTTTGTTGACAGCACCAGCCCCACCCTGTCGCCTGGGAATAAGGAAAGCCGCGCCCGCTCGAGGAACGACTTGTAGAACGTGTACAAGGCGGTACTGAAGGCAACGATGGCGACGATAATATCGAACGGGCTTTTGTCACCGATGAACTGTGCAAAGCACATCATCCCCCCCTCTGGGACAGCTAACACCAAGCCTAAACGACCAGGACCGCGTACAAGGACGTTGAAGGCCGAAAAAACAGGATTGCGGCCCTAGTCAGGTACAGCCGTTGGTTCACCAGTGAGTCTAGCTGTTCAGCTCGATATAAGCCTACTGCGAGGATTCGGCAACTTCTACCGCTGAGAACGCGTCGAAGACGTCGATGTTTTTTCGCAAGAGCAGTGTGTTTTGACAGTGCTCCCACGCGTCGTTCATCGTTGCGGCGTCGTTGGAATCGAGCGACATGAATCGCTTGCTCAACTCGTCGCGAATCCTGCTGCTTCTTGATCGCAGTTTCCGTACGATTTCGTCGCGAAAAACGTGCTTCTTGCCCTGAAGGGCACCGCCGAAGTCCCTGACACACTCCTGTAAACCCACCTTGCCCATGTAGCGGACACAGAGGCAAAGCGTGTAGTACTTCAGCCGTGCTGGTCTGGGGCCTGCCCCTTTGGGATTCAAGTTCAAATCCTTCTTGAGAATCACTCCAAGCACGTCGTCAAGGTTTTGCAGGAACACTAGGAATGGAATTGAATTAAGCCGCTTTCGCGAAAAGCACCGTTCATACGCAGCGTCGCTTTCGAACAAATCGGCTGGATGGTTGGCAAAGCCGATTTCGCCAGCTGCTGCAGCGAGGCATCTGGCCAAATCGACCATGTTGACGCATTGCCCGCGGCTGTTCTCGTAATCATCCTCAAGGATTTCTGGGCTCGCCATCTCGAGATTCTGAAACGCACCTTCCTGACGTTCGTAGAAAATAGCCGCCTTTCGAAAACGCTCCTCAAGGTCCAGCTGAATTGGGTCGTTTGCCCGAAAGGCAGAAACAGCCATGGCGTTCTGCCGATTGTTATTTATCGTAACGCTTCTAATCAGGACGCCATCGGTAGCCTCGATTACGCGAATCGGAACAGCAACGCGCTCCCAAATCTGCTTATCGATTCTGTCCTTCAGCTTGGGGTCATTCCTGAAATAGAAAGCGTTCTTGATCGTTTGGCATCCGTTGAGTACGAATGGCTCCTTTATGCGCAGGGCACCGTCCATGACCTCCACGCGCTGCGCATAAATCGTCACGCCGTTGTGGAACAAAGCAAACCTCTCGGGGACGATTGACTTCTCGACGCACATACTTTTCAAGGTTTCGCGCATCTTGCCTGCAGGTCCTTTTTCAACGTTCCTCTTTGAGTGCAGAAAGTGGCGAACATTCTTGGAGAAAAGATGGTCGCGGCGTGTTCGATACAGCTCCACGAGGTCTGTGAGTCGGCCGTTTGCCGTGTGCATCTTGGTGAAATCACCGGCGGGGAACTCGCCATGGGAGGTGACCACGAGGTCGTTGTGATCCGGTGGAACAACAACCTCCACGCGCGGACCCAAGTCCGCAGGTCCGACCTCGCGGGTTGTGCAAATCCGATCGGCCAGGCGTTGCGAGATCGCCTCACGCAGGCTTTGACGGGCCTCACGGGAGCGGTGGGAAATGATATCGGAGTCTTGGTCGCTAATGTGCAGCAGGACGAAATCGATATGAAGTGAGGCCCTTACTTTGGGTGCCAGTCGGTTCAGCGCTGCCCGAAGGTTGACGAGCACGTTATTCTGCAGCGGCAACTCGCACTCTGCTCCATCAAGCACCTGTGGTAGCTGATTGAGGGTGCGTTCAAGTTCTTTGTACCCTTTGGTGATAGGTACGAGGGAATCGGTAAACTTCGCTTGAAGAAGGAGTAGGTTCGTTGGCGAATCCGGCCGATCTCCGCCGTGCAAATGAAAAGCGTCGATCCCAAAGTCATAGTTGCCATCCGACGACTGTTGAATAGCCCGCGTCTCGGAGAGGTGGTATTGCTGGTGCAGATACCAAGGGGCGAAGCAGTGTTCCAGATGGCTGCCATGGGCCGTCCGCTCCCGAAATGATTGAACTGCCGCGCGGACAGATTGCGAGTTCATCGTTTAAGTTCCAGATTCAGTTTCCCTGCGCAGGCGAACAGGACCCGTGGCTAAGCAGGGGGCCGGAGGCCCGTCGATTCCAGCTGCGGACTCCGTTTCGTCGGGCGTTCGTCAACTTTTCCTATTGCCCATGCATTGCCAGAGGTCCATTCATTTACGGGCAATTTTGCTATTGCCCCGCCGGCCAGCTGAACTATTTGATTATGCTGACCGGTATATCCTGTTTCTGCCAAACCTGGCATAACGTTGCGATTCTCGTCTGATTTCAAAGATCTGTCAACCATTTCCCTAGCGTGGAATTGGCGTGATATGCCGATTGGTAGCGTACCATGACAGCTGCGAGAGGCTGAGTCCCTCTCAATACATGAATCTTTTGAGCAATGTTCAGCAGCGCTCTTGTTCCTGACATGTTGCTCCAATGGCTGGGGATCTCATGGCTTCGTCAACCGAATGCCGACGCCGGCTTTCAGGGCGATATCGACAGGTGACACACTCTTTCCCGCTCCCACGCCGACTGCAAACCCTTGAAAGTGATCGAGGAAAAATTTGGCTGAGGTTAAATCCCACTGTGGTCTGAACGGCGGTTCAATTCGCAGGGGAAAGTCAAAGAAGACGTCCAGCCCGGCATCCATGACTTTGGCCAGTTTGGGATGAGGAAAGGGAAAGCCTACTCCTGCACCGAGGAACCATCCCCCGACGGTATCGGGATTCACTTTGGGGAAGATGCCAATAGAGATACCTCCTCCTCCTCCCACGTTCGTTTTCACCATCGCGGCCAGGTCCAGATACCAATGCGATGTATTGACGAAATCGAACGCATGGCTGACACCCAGTTCGCCTCCGCCAACTTTTGCGAGATTCCCTCCGATGCCGATGCTGGCCGATGCGACCGACCCACGGGAGCGGACTTGGGAGGTATCGGCGTTTTGCGATTCGGTCAGGGCCGCCCGCAAAGGCGCACCGACCATCTTTTGAAAGGTGTTTTGCACGGTGGAAGCCGGTTGTTCGCACATGCGGTTGGGGGCCATGAGTTGGTTGACGGTTTTGAGATTCTTCGGGTCAGTCAGAGTCAGTCCGGCATTGATGGCCTGCTGGATCGCCGGTCCCTGCTGTTGTTTGATCGTGTTAATGGCTTGGCGAAGGGCGGCTTGAGCTTTGTCCGCCTGCAGGGCTTTGGCCAGTTCCCCAATAATCGGCCCTAAAATTTTGGCCTGGACTTCCGCCGCAATCCGGGTGGCCGTCAGGCCTGCCTTGCAGGCGGCTTTGGCAGCAATCAGAGCGCCTTGCGCGGCTTGTCTGGCGATCCATTCAGCTTTTTTCTTGGCTTCCAGAGCCGCTTTTTGAGCTAATTGTCTCGCGTCCTGGGCGCCCTTCAGGACGCCTTTTCCGATTTGTTGGGTGGTGCGTCTGGCGCCTTGTCCAATCCTGCTCACTGTTCCTTTGGCGCGGGTCACGGTTCTTCTTGCACCCTTGCCAATGTTTTGAAAGAACCCCCGAGGATGTATCCCACTATAGGTTCCTGAAGCCTGAAGTGTTTCTCCGGTGGGATTCATCAGGACGATATAATGCAGGTCGGCTTCGGTCTCGGCATCACCTGGTAAGGACAGAGCCACTGCGGCGTCCAATGCTTCATCATTGTTTTCTTGTCGGGCTTCCAACACAAAGCCGCCATCTTGTTCGGGAGTCAACAACCGAATCCTTTCCTCCGCACCCTCCACGGTGTAGGCTCCCGGTCCTACCTCAAGGACGTTTCCGTCAGAATCAGGAAAGTGCACCAGCTTCTCCAGATAGATTTCCATGGGATCGGTGATCAAGGCTTGAGGATCGACTGCACGGGGTCGGATACCGCTATATGTGCCTTCTGCTTCGTAGACAAGTCCGCCCGGTAAGAAAAGCGCCAGCACATGGAGGTCGGCGGAATCTCCATCCGGTATCCCAGGGACGGAAACCGCCATGGGTTCGGACAAGTCCTGGTCATGTGCATCCAGGGTAATGGCCAATTGGATGGGTGAAGCTCCTTCCTCAGAAATGACTTGCAGACTGTCGGCCATGGGTTTTATCTCATAGCGCCTGGGCTGGAGGAGGACTTGGTCTCCACTGAACGTTGTAAAGTAGGCCGGATTTTCTAATTGAATAGACTGGTTGTTGAGGGAATCACCGGCCTGCGCACCGATGTTCCAGAACAACATGGTCGCCGTCAGATATATCACGAGCTTTATAGACCGTTGCAATCGAGGGAATCGCATGATGGTTCCTTCCGTTAAATTAAGGAGTACGCAATGGGGTGCTTTTCTCTGTGTGTCGATTGAAAAATGTGCATGGTTCGCCCTTGATGAATGTTCATCAAAAGGGAGCCATGTCTTTCGCCCAGTTGTCAGGGAATGGGGCATCTTACTGGATAGGAAAAGGGTAATCCAGTTTGGCGCGCGAATGGGGACATTCTTTTGCAGAAAAATGAAAACCAAACGAAAATGGAGAATTTCCGGAAAATTTCCGGAAAGAGACTGGAATTGAATAGACGCAGCGTTGAGACCGGCAGAAATTATAGGGGTGTCTGAATAGGGCGGAACCGGTTAGGGGGTGGTCAACTCCGTTCTATGTTGAAAATGGCGATGAAGAGCTTTACCCCAATAGGAGTGAGGTGAAGCCTGCCAGGCTTGTTCATGCAACCACTGCAGGCTGGCACGGTCACGCACCAGGTGGCTGAATTCTTTGTGTGTGAGCGTTTCCGGACCTTGCTGAAAACATCGTTTTCGGAGCGCGAGGATCATGGCCTGTTTTTTCCCGCCCCGATGGGCATGGGCAGTGGATTGATGGACCTGGTTCAGGACAGGATCTAGGATGGCTTGAACGGCCGGGGATGAAGACTCCGACGCACGATCCGATAACGACTGGGTTTTGGCATGCAATTCGTCCAGCAATGGCGATCCGTGATGTTCTTCGGCGACTTGCAGGAGTTTCCAACGCCTCAGACGGTCGCCGGGTCCCACCCGGCTGAGAAAGACCGAGGTGGGCGCCGCAAAGACCAACGGTCCTGCGACCGGCAGGGACCAGTAAAAAAACATCTTATCCAGCCAGAAGGCGAATGCCGCCCACGATCCCGCAATGATGGTGCCCGGGGCCTGATTCAGAATGGCCGCCGACCAGCGGGTTTCATCTGTCCGGTTCTGTCCGGCCCAACGCAGGGTCATGTTGAACAAGGATTCCAGGACAAACCGGGTATGGGCCAGCATGCGAATGGGTGCCAAGAGGGATGACAGAAAAATTTCTAAGAGGACGCTGGCCACCAAACGAATGATGCCGCCGTGAAATTTTCTGCGACGACTGCGGATGACATCGAAGATCGCCAGAATTTTCGGCAGAAACAGGAGAAACAGGGTACTGCTGGCCAATCCGATGGCCCAATCGGGATTCCATTCGGGCCAAAGGGGAAACAGGCTATGGGGTTCCGGAAAATAATTAATGGGAAACAGCACCAGACGTGCGGCCTCGATGGTGGTCAGAATCAAAAAGGCCAACCATAACGGAGACGCCAGATAGGACATGATCCCGTTGAAAAATGCCATGCGATGGGCCAAACGCAATCGCGGCTCGAACAGCATGACCCACAGGTGTTGCAAGTTGCCCTTGGCCCACCGTTTGTCGCGTTGCAAATCGTCCACCAGCGTCGGAGGAGATTCTTCATAACTGTCCGACAGATTCGGTTCCAGCCAGACCTCATACCCCGCACGCCCCATCAAGGCCGCTTCCACAAAATCGTGGCTGAGAATCGAGCCGTGAAAAAGCCCTGGTCCGTTCAGCCGTTTTAACCCGGCATGTCGCATGAAGGCTTGGGTGCGAATGATCGCATTATGCCCCCAATACACGGCGTCTCCCAATTGAAGAGAAGCCAGCCCGGTGGTAAACAACGGTCCGTAAACTTGGTTGGCAAACTGTTGAACCCGTGCAAACAACGAACGGGCATTCAGCAAGGTGGGGCTGGTTTGCAAAATACCTATTTGCGGTTCCATTTGCATGAGTTGCACCAACTTGACCAGAGTCGCGCCGCCCATGAGACTATCGGCATCCAGAACGATCATATACTCATAGTTCCGGCCCCAACGGCGGAGAAAGTCGGCGATATTGCCGCTTTTATAATGTTGATTCAGATTTCGCCGTCGGTAAAACAAGCGCCCGCCCGCTCCCAACTCCTGACAGAGTTGGTGCCAAGTGGCTTGTTCGGCCAACCAGACATCAGGATTCCGACTGTCGGAAAGAATAAAAAAATCGAAATGGTCAATTTGCCCGGTTTGCTCCACAGATCGATACACGGTGCGAATTCCGCCGAATGTGCGGGGAATAGGTTCGTGATAGATCGGCATGACGATCGCCGTCCGTGCCAAGCGTTGGGATTGTAAATCCGCTAAAGAATGGCGCCCAAGCAACGAATGCCGGTCCCTGCCGAAACACCGGATGATAAAGCCGAACATGCCGATCCAAAATCCAACGGAAATCCAGGCAAACAACACAAAGAACAGGGCGATAATTCCCATCTCCACCAGGTTACCTCCGTGGTAGGGAAGCACGGCGATCATATACGAGGACGCGAAGAGTGATTGGAGGAAGACGATGGTGGTCAGCAGTGCCCGCCGAAACCAGGCGACTCGTTTCCAGCTTACCCGGAGCTTTGTGGCTACCGGGTTATGGACCGTCTCGAATGTCGCGTCATGAGGTTTCATGATTCAAAACTCATGCTGCCGCGTGTGATGGGAGGAACCGTTGGCGGGAGTTCGGGGTTTTGAATCGAAAAATGATCATGGACTCTCGTCATGACAAAACGGAGAGGATCTTCATTTTTGGAAGCCAGGCCTTGTTCAACCAAGGCGAGGGCCTGCGTGGTCACCTCGCGGGTTAATTCCACTCCCATGGCCGTGAGATAATCGCAGATTCGCGAAAGCATCTGTTCGGCAAGGGATCGAGCCATTATTCTTTTTCTTTCGCCAGGATCCGGTTATTGGGCGGCAGGCGATAAGTCCACGTTTCCGTCAATGCCGTCGTGTCGGTATTCAGAAAGGCTCGCAAGTGGAGCGGCTTTTTGGGAGCCGGTTTGGCAAGAATAGACAATCGCCACCCTTTAATCTGTTCATGGTATTCCACAAAGTGCTCCAGAATCTCTCCCTCTTCTAAGGCCGTGACCTGACCGTTGACGGGAGCATTGGCCGGTAGTTTGCTCAATGGCCCTCCGGCAAAATCGATAATGATACGATAGGATTGGGGAACACGTCCCCCTCCGATACGATTGCCGTCTCCGATGAACGTGTTGATGGCCATCCCCATTGGGTTTTGTGGGATATCAGGTTTTCCAAATCCGACATCATAGGCCAGTTCCAACGGGGTTCCTTGAACGGGCGGGGTTTTAGGCGTCCAAAATGCCACGATGTTGTCATTGGTTTCATCGGGGGTGGGGAGTTGGACGAGCACGACTTTCCCCTGTCTCCAATCACCTTGGGGTTCAACCCAGGCGCTTGGACGTTTTTCATAGTGAGCGCCCAGATCTTCATAACTTGAGAATTTTCCTTCCCGTTGGAGTAAGCCGAATCCCAGAACATTGTCGGTACTGAAAAAATCCATTTCCAACGTTTCGGGATTCAACAAGGGCCGCCATAACCATTCGCCGCTGATGCCGTCATGAATCTGCAATCCGTCGGAATCATGAACCTCCAATCGCCATTCTCCTGTGGGTCGTGGCGTATTTTTCCCATAAAAGAACATACTGGTCAGCGGGGCGATGCCGAGCAACTGGATATTTTTTCTGGGAAAGAGAAACGTTCGCACTTTGAGCTTCGTCGGACTGCCGGGAAAAATCGTGAACTGGTAGGCGCCGGTAATGCTCGGGCTGTCCAACAACCCGTAGACCACCATCTCTTTGGCTTCCGGAGAGGGGCGAACGAGCCAGAATTCCGTGAAGGACGGAAAAATTTCTCCGCTGGGGAGTCCGGTATCGACTGCCAACCCGCGTCCTGAAATGCCAAAGGCGTTATCTTTTCCCACACCGCGAAAATAACTGGCACCGGCAAACACCAAAAACTGGTTTTGCTCATTTTTTTTATTTAAGGGAAAGGTCAGCTTGAATCCGGCAAACCCCACGTCAGCCGGCACCCGTTTTTCCACTTCGGGATCGGCAAAGACAAAGTCGGTTTTCTTAAATGCTAAAGGCCGAGGACCTTCGGCTTCGATGACATTCAGCGTGACGGGATGGGTGTAATACAACCCCGGGGCGATGAACATGACTTGAAAATTCGATTGGCTTTCTTTCCACAGGCTCCGGTCCGGATTAAACCGGATGCCCTGATAGGCTTCATAGGAAATTTCGCGCATAAATTTCGAGACAGGTGGCGGGGCTTCATAGGGCTTTTCCGCCAAAGTTTTGGCCTTCTGGACGACCTGATCGAAGGTGAATCCCGCTACGGCCGGCATGGGTAATACCATCAACATCACCACCAATGCGTGAAACATTTTCAACATCACTGACACTCCTGTTTATAAAGCCGTCGTGAACAAAAAGGTTGTAATCGGACAATGATTGAATAAAAGGTCTCGGTTCTTCCTCTGACATGGAGAAAATCAATCTGGGTCGTTTGAGAGGGGGTGCCTGGTTCAACTATCTCTAGCAGAACCGATTCATGATGGTCCTCTATGGACTGCCAAAGAACCTAAGGGGCATGACGGATCTGTTCCCCATGCGAATAATGGGTTTCGAAGCACCCCACCTTCTTTTCCCGAATTATCCCAAGGGGCGGACCGTCTGGATGGTTGCTGTGAAAAACCGATCTGAGACCATCTACACAGATAGTGATTCATTGGTATTCGTCCGGGCTTTGGCGAACCTGTGAAAAAAATATAAAAAAATCCGCATCCAGTATAGCATATGATGGTGTGTGCTCTGTCTATATCTATCCGATATTTATTTTGAAGAAAGCACGGATTTTTGTCCATACATGACAAAATTCTCTAGGGAATGCCCCTATCTCATCCATGTAATGAAACGGCCTCTGGCCCAGACGCCTGCCTCCAGGCTTTTTCTCATTCATATCAAGCTGATCCCTGCCCAGGCTGCCAGTCAAGACTCTTTGGGAAAGATCTTGCCGGAGCGGTATGCCGGGGTTGAAGAGATAAACGTCAATACCATCAAACATAAGAGAAGAGAGGCAAAGGTTATGCTGTTCCGCGCTGATTCCAGAATCTACAGGAAACCTGAAAAATTTAAGCTTCAATCAATAAGCACGAGACGGGATTGAGGAAACGAATTGAAGGGATCGCCGGAGCAATCGTAGGTTCTCGCTTACAGAGGTTGATAGGATATTTATAGATATCTTTTCTCAATTTCCTGGTATGCCAGAGTTTCCATGAGTCCTTCTTCGTTGCCAAATAAGGAATAAGCATTTACGTTCATAAAATTCAATTTTTCGAGAACTTTTTCCCTTTCAGATCTCGGAATAATGAATTTAATGAGTCTATCTTGTTTCTCATTGTTTTGTTGAAATGCTTCCTCATGGGGGCAATAGACATAACGGTCATCGACAAGTTTTCTGCAAATCGTATATTCACATTGTTGTATGAAATGCCTTTTGTGAGTTTTGATGGTCGAACCTAGGCCGAGCAATGACGCTTTGTTGGATGAAATCAATTTTCCTACCCCACAATATTCAATATATGAATAAATAGCCACATTTTCACTCGGCGAGGGTTGTTTTGATCGGAACGCAAAGAAGGCGGCAACATAAGGGGATCGAGTCCAATCTAATAGAGGAGACGGAAAACCATGGTGCCGAAGATAGACCATGAATTCATAACCTGGAGGTGGTTGGGTTAGCTGTCCTTCTGTGGGACTGTAGTTTGGTATATCCCAATCTTTCATTGTCAACGATGTCACCTGAGGTTGCACGGTTCGGATGATTTTGTGGTACTTCTTCACTTCGAAATTTGTTATACTCATGCGTTCAAGAGTTGTTGTAAGTAGCCAATTTGCACATTCCTGACCTCGAAACAGTGCTGGGGATGAATAGATAGATCTCTTTCCTCTTATATCCTCATGCTGTTTGGAAATAACTAAAATCTGCCTCTCAAATTCTTCCCAGCTTCCACAGTCAAATTCTTCCACTTCACTATTTCCTTCTGACTTGCATAGCCTTGATGCGTCTCCTCATCTGTCTTTTCGCTAAACGATTTTTGTATGCGCAATGAAATTTGTCAAAAAGTAAGTTGGTAAGGAACTTCATATACCATCCTTACTGATGTCTGAACCAGCGGGTGATGCGGAGGTCTTCGCCGGCGGTTTTGACGAAGTAGGTGGTGGGGAGTAATTCCTGTCGCCCCTCTTGTGAAGTCTGGAAAGCAAAGGGCGATGAACTGGGACGGGCACCGGCATAGCCATCGGGAACAATGGCGGGTTCGCTGACGGATTGAGGTTTGTCTGTCGGGTTTCGTTCGCGGCCCGATATGGTCGTCATAATTTGTTCGATATCCTGGCGTCGTGCGAGCGAGGCCACGACAAAGATCGTTTCAATGCCTTTGAACTGATCCAAGCTGAACCAGTTATTGCCTTCCGGTAAGACAAACTGTTTTCCCGCTTTGACCGGATTGGCAAACGGGCTGGAAGCCGAGGGAAACAGGCCCTGAGCCCAGGCCGAGCCGTCCACCGCAATCACATAGATATAGCAATCCGTCTTGGCCCGGAACATGACGCGGAATTTATCACCCGCCTGCGCATTGCCACGCCCATCCAGAAGAATGTCCCCATCCTTGATAGGCAGGTAGGACTGCACGCCATTTACGACATGTTTTTTGACCAGCAAGACATCGAGGCTAATCGGTTCCGAGGTGGGCTGGGTGGTTTGCGGCTGAGCGGATTGATATTCGGGTGAGGTTTCGGGTTGATTCGGATACGTCGGTGCCGGCGGTATTTCGGTATTGCCATACGGCGTGGAATAAGATTGCTCCTGCCCGTTTGGGGGATAAGAGCTTTCGGGATAGGGTTGCCCCTGTTGTTGATGATAGGGATTTTGATTGGAATAGGGCAGTTGATTCGGATACGTGTTCTGATTGGGATAGGCGTTTTGATTATTCGGATAAGCATTGCCCTGCTGCGGATATTGACCCTGAGGATAGGAGGAATATCCGGGGATCGTGGCTTGTTGATCGGGATATACAGGATTCACGGCATAAGGTTGTGTCTGCTGTCCCTGGTTCGGATATGGATTATTTCCATAGGGAAAATTTCCACCATATGACGGCGGTTGAGATTGATAGGGATCATAGGCTTGTTGAGAATAGTCAGGGGAAGAGGGATAGCCTTGTGGAGTTCCGTATTGTGGAGCCTGGGCTTGATAAGGGTCATACCCTGGTTGAGAGTAGTCCTGCGAATAGGGATACCCCTGAGAAGATGGATATCCTTGTGCTGTTTGGTAATCCTGACTGGAGTATCCGGGTTGTTGATACACTCCGGTTTGTCCGTAGGGATTGGCTCCGTAAGGATTAGTATATATGCCTTGTTGCACGTTTGGGTTGGTCGTCTGCCGGAGCGACATCAGCAGATTTTCCATGTTCCGTTCGTGGGCATCCCCGTAGTTGTTCACGGCTGTTCTCAGAAGATTGGCACCGAATTCCACCAGAGGAGGAATTAAAAAGGGAAGAGCCATGCAACCGCTGAAGAGAAAACCGATGATAGGGGCTAGCCAGAGACGTGGTTTGGGGGATTCAGACATTTGAAGTCTTTTTTTTATGGTGGCCTGTCGGTTCTTACTTGTCCGATTTATTCGTGGCGGAACCAGCGAGTGAGCCGTAAATCGTGTCCGGCTTTTTGTGCCAGGTAACTGGTTGGAATAATGGTTTGATCCTGTTCCGACCCTCCGGAGAGACTGAAGGGTTTGGTACTGGGGCGGGCTCCTCCGACGCCATAGGGAACCATGGCCACCTTGGTAACCTGTTGCGGACTTTCAGAAGCGGGACGTTCACGTCCGGTAATGCTTTGAAGAATTTCCTCAATATCCTGTCGTTGTTCGTTCGACATGACGAAGAAGATGGTTTCGATCCCCTTAAATTGATCCAGACTGAACCAGTTGCCGCCTTCAGGAAGAACATATTGTTCCCCCGCTTTCACGGGATTGGCCAAGGGAGCCGTCGCCGGAGGGAAGATACCTTGAGCCCAACCTGAGCCGTCGATGGCCACGACATACACATAACCATCTGCGTTGGGCCGGAACATCATCCGGAATTTATCACCGGCCTTTGCGTTGCCACGCCCGTCTCGCAATACATCGCCGTCTTTAATCGGCAGTACGACCGAGGCTCCGTTCCGCATGGTTTTTTTGACCAGAACGACATCCATCCCAATCGGAGTTCCGGTTTCTTGGGTTTGGATTCCCGTTGTTGTTCCGGTCTGAGTATTTGAGTCTTGTGGATATGATTGTTGGGCATAGGGATCCTGTTGTGAATAGAGCTGCGCGTTGGGGTCCTGCTGCGGGTAGGCTTGTTGCGCGTAAGGGTCGGGGGAGTATGTCTGTTGAGCATAGGGGTCCTGTTGTGAATAGCCTTGCGCATTGGGATCCTGCGGATAGGTTTGTTGTGCATAGGGATCGGATTGATATGTTTGTTGGGCATACGGATCTTGTTGTGAATACCCCTGTTGCGCGTAAGGATCAGAGGGATATGCTTGTTGAGCATAGGGATCCTGGGGATAGCCCTGTTGTGCGTAGGGGTCTGTCTGCTGACCGTAGGGGTTTTGCCCTTGTGGTTGGCCATAGGGGTCGTAGCTCTGGCCCTGATAATTCGGATCGTTCGGATAGGTCTGATAAGGTTGTCCCTGTTGGGCCACATTGGGATCGTATCCGTAGGGTTGGTTTTGCGGATAGGCGGTCGAGTAGGCCTGAGGATTCCCCTGTTGCTGGCAAGGGGTTGGCGAAAAAATGGCATGAGGTAGCTGTCCCGGTACTCCACGCGGTTGTATCCCGCCTTGAACATTTGGGTCGAATCCCTGATCAACCCCTTGTTGAGCCTCGATGGGGAGTCCGGTGTTGGGATCGATCTGGACCGGGAGACCGGTATTGGGGTCAATCTGGGTATATGGATCTTGGGGATCGCCTTGTTGGGCATAGGGATCGGTTTGAATGGGGAGCCCGGTATTGGGGTCAATCTGGGTATATGGATCTTGGGGATACCCCTGTTGACCGTAGGGGTCGGATGGATAGGTTTGTTGGCCATAGGGATCGGTCTGTACCGGGAGGCCGGTGTTAGGGTCGATCTGGACGGGAAGCCCGGTGTTGGGATCAACGGTTTGTGGGTAGCCTGTATTGTAATCCGGTTGGCCTTGTTGGTAACCGGGGTCATAATATCCCTGGTCATATCCCGGATCTGGTTGGTTCTTCTTTTTTTTCTTTTTCGGGGTGACAAGTTTGGTCAGGAGATTATTCAACTTGCCTGTGTACAGTTGACTGTAATTTGCGGCTGCGGTCGCCAGTACGGTGCCGCCGATACTTGCCAGCGGATTCAGAATGGCCTGTTTCGCAAAACTGGCCCATGGACTCTGAGTAAATTGTGAACCTCCGGGTGGGCAGGGGTTATTGTGGGAAAAGCTCCCTTGTCCATTGGGTGTGGTGCAGGAGACCAGCATGGTTGCGACCAAAACAGTTGCGATGACGGACCGGGTATGGGTCTTCATGATAAAACCTCTATCAGGATGTGGGGGTATTTCTCCCGTTGCGTTCTTGCCCCTTTGCTGCTCTCACGAACTCCGCCGAATGCAGCGACTGTCGAAGGGGATTCGACTGTTCCGGACGAGTCTTTTGGGACATCCTGCGTGTCGGACAATAGGCAGTGAACAGTCAATTCGAAGCGGCGTCTCATAATAGTCTCAGTGTGTCAGACAGTCCTATTGGTGTTGGAACCATCGAGTGACTCGTAAAGCTTCCCCGGCTTTTTGGGTGAAATAGGTGGTCGGCAACAAACCCTGGTCCGATGTGCCATCCTGCTTAAGAGTAAATGGCGTCGTGCTTTGTTGGCTGTGATGGAATCCAGCCGGAATGATCGGCGCTTCCATGACCGGTTGGGGTGTGGTTTTGGGGTGTCGCTCACGCCCGGCAATGCTGGCCAGAATATCCTCGATATCCTGACGCTTTTCGGGGGATGCTACAAAGAAGACCGTTTCGATTCCTCGAAATTGATCCAGGCTGAACCAGTTGTCACCTTCAGGCATGACATATTGTTGCCCTTGCTTGACGGGGTTTTCAAAAGGGGAGGTTAGGGGTGGAAACACTCCCTGAGCCCAGGCAGACCCATCAATGGCAATGACATAGACATAGCAATCGGTTTTTGTCCGGAACATCATCCGGAATTTATCGCCGGCCTTTGCATTGCCACGTCCATCTATCAGGACATCTCCGTCATGAATGGGGAGAAGGGTTTCTGCGCCATTGACGATGGTCTTCTTGACGAGAGCCACATCCAGTTGGAGGCCTTCCAATGCCTGAGAATCAGGTAGTTCGGGCGTTTGTACTACGGGATCTGTAGGGGAATGAGGAGTTGATGGTTCTGCGTAGACCGGCTGTTCCGGGGGATTGCTTGCTTGCGGTTGATACGGGTCGTACCCTCCATGCTGCACAGGTGGAGTCGGTTGTCCTGCATATCCGCCGCCGCCATATTGGTTTTGGTTGTATGGATTTTGTGCTCCCTGTGCCTGACCATATTGATTGGGATTGGTAGAGGGATCATGGCCATAATTAGGATTGGGAGGGTATCCCTGATTCGGATATTGGCCATATCCCCCACCTTGTTGGCCAGTCTGGGGATACCCGCCATAATTGGGGTCGGTAGGGTAGCCTCCCTGACTTTGACCATACATTCCACTCTGCGAATAGCCTTGGTTAGGATTGTAGGGATCGTTATAGCCAGGATTCTGAGAATAGGCATTGGGATTGTTGGAAGGATAGCCCCCATAGTTAGGATCGGCAGGATAACTTCCCTGAGTTTGCCCATATGCCCCACCTGGCGAATAACCCGGGTTCGGGTTGTAGGGATCGTTGGACGAATAGCCTCCATAATTAGGATCGGTCGGATACCCGGCCCCAGGGGTTTGTCCGTAATACCCATCCTGTTGAGCGCCTTGACCGTATCCCGATTGTTGTCCGTACGGATCTCCCCCGTATGTGTTGCCATAGGCAGGGTCGGTTGTCCCGTAAGGGGCGTTCGGGTCATACGGGTTGCCTGGTGTGATTCCCTGAATAAACGGCTGATTCACGATTCCGGGTTGACGCAGGGACTGGAGTAGTTGGTTTAACTTTTTTTCATATTTATTGCTGTAGTTTAAGGCGGCTTTACCCAGAAGATCTTTTCCAAAGTCGAGAGCTTTATCCAAAAAACCGGCTTGCCCATAATCGGGTAGGACTAGGGAAATTCCTGCCAGTACAAGGGCTGGAAGGGTCTTCTTCCTCAGACCGCTAAGGGTGATCTGCCACAAAGCCTTGGAATATTTGCGGGTCGCAGTGCTCATGGTTCTCTCAATGCTACTTTCGGTTACCCGGCTCATTCTAGGTTCTGCCCAGTAAAAGGGCAAATTCATTGCCTCTGAAGTCCGGTTTCATATTTTGCACCCCACAAGGGGGAGCAAAATCGCTGTTGTTATGCCGTCAGTCGAGAGGGACGATGTAAAGGTTCAAGAACCCACAGGCTGGGCCGTTTGGATAAGTTCTGGATGTTTATTGAGCTCGGCGAGGATAGATTCGGAATTAAGCCCTTGGCTTGCCTGAAAGCCTACGGTATATCGGCCGTCCACGGTTGGGCCATCGATGATCCGGCCCCCAATTCATGAAGAAGGCCGCGGAGGTGAATTTCTTGTGCCGTTTCGACAAAACTCACTTGAAGTGTAATGAGGGGAATGGCAGGTGTTCCCTGAGGGATGCCTCGGTCATAGACCGGTCCGGGCTGGGTTCCAACCTGGCCTCCAGGTCCACTCAACACCGAGAGCAGCAGCGCCGCCTGTCCTATAATAAGGAAACTGGCCAGCATTGGAGCCCATCGCACTTCAAACATGGACCGGAAGACATGCTCCATGCGTTCCCACCATGCGGGGTTCACCCCAAGTTTGATCTCCCGCGGCGCGGGTTGCGTTTCTTCATGGATACGATTCATGACCTTGGCAAATGCGGCTGGTGAAGGTCCTTTCCGTTGGTGGATCGCGGTTTTGAGGGCGGCTTGCATGGCGGTCACCTCCTGAAGCTCCTGTCGGCAGGCTGAACAAGTTTTGAGATGCTGCTCAATGTGCTGCCGCTCTTCCTCGGTGAGCGTTCGAGTGGCATAACCGGAGAGCAAAGTGGCTTCGGCGTGGATCGGTTGTTCAGGTGCCATCGTGATTTCCTAGAGCATCTCCTCCGTGACTCCTTGATGCTGAAGGCTCTTTTTCAGTTGTTGCTTGGCATAATATACACGGGTTTTCACGGTATTGACCGGGATATGCAATAACTCGGCAATTTCCGGATACGATAATTCTTCGAAAAAAGCCATGTGGAGAATTTCCCGGTGATCAATGGATAAAGTCGCGATGGCCTGATTGGTCAACTCGGCCGTCCTGTGTCGGTGAGCATCTTGCAAAGGATTATGGCCGGACTCAACGGACTCCAGGATATCGTCAAGCGGCGTTCCGCCACGCTGCTGACTGGTCGCCTTCCGTATGCCATCCACGGCTTTATGGTGGGCAATGCCAAAAATCCACGTGGAGACTTTGGATTGTCCCTGAAACGTCTTGAGCCCTTTCCAGATCGCCAGCATAACTTCTACCAGTATTTCTTCCGCTAATGCGGCATCGTTGACCACAGTCATTAAATACTGAAACACCCGTTTTTCGTATCGTTGATACAAGACCGCGAACGCGTCTTCATTGTCCGGAATACAGGCCTTCAGCAGGTCCAGGTCCGTCACGTCTTGCCAGTTGGTCGTGTCCATCAGGCTGGGGGTTCAATTGGAGAGGCTGTTGGAACGTGCGAGCGTTGGCCTTCCGACCGCTTGGCTTTGCTCAGATGCTCCTCTGGATGTTTCGCGTATGCACTCGTTGAGCGCTCTGCCGGTCTATCTCGGTAAACTGCCGTCCCTGCGGGATTCGCTATTTTTTGAGCGCAAAATTTGAATGTTTCAACACTTCATGCACAGAAAGAATCAATGCCAGTCACAGCCAATTTGTTGCAGTAAATCCGAAACTGATCCAATTGGGCCTCTAGCATAGGCGAGGCGACATAAGAAGACAATAGGCACAGGCCTCGGAATCGCAGTTCTTGAGTCTATCTGTCCAATCTATCCATGCCCCCGATTAGGAGATCGCGGTGCAATACTCAGAAGGGAATGCTCAAGATAACACATGTGTGTTTTTGGGGGTCGGACCCAACGAAAACGCGTGTCAAACAGCAACGACCATACGGCATGATTTTTAGAAAAATTGAACCTTTCGCGGGGACACGTAGACATACCGGATAACAAAAGGTTGAGAGATGACGCAAAGCCCGATAGACTATTGAACTATTCACTGCAGGATTGATTACGAGGTTGAATATGAACATGCCTAAGTCCTTCCACCCGTTGTTTCTGATTCCCTTGATCGCGGTCTTTCTTGGACAGACCCTCCTATCCAGTCTGACTCCCGCCTTTGGTGCCGGTGCCCCATCGGTTCGACGGGCCTTGTTAATCGGAATCGGCAAATACCAGGTGTTGCCACGTCTCCCTGGAGCCAAAAATGACATCGATCTGGTCCACCGGGTTTTGGTCTCTCAATATGGGTTCTCCGAAAACCGGATTCGTATCGTACGAGATGAAGAGGCGACCCGTGCTGGGGTGCTCTCCGCTGTCAATCACATCGTCAAAGAGGCAGGACCCAACGATGTGGTGTATATCCATTATTCCGGACACGGTTCTCAGGTGCAGGATTTGAACGGTGATGAGCCTGATGATCAACTGGATGAGACGATTGTGCCGGTTGACGGACGGACCGAAGGTGTTCCCGACATCACCGATGATGAATTGGAAACCATTTTGTCCCAGTTACAAACCACTCAGGCGGTTGTGGTGTTGGACTCCTGTCATTCGGGTACTGCCACCCGCGGGTTGGAAGTCCGGGTGCGGTCGGTTCCCGCGGACGATCGCGTGGCCTTATACAAAACAAGTGGCGTAACGACCCGCGCGATCGTGCCGGTGAATTTTCATCCCTATGTCCTATTCAGTGGCGCGGCTTCTCATGAAGAGGCCTTGGATGGACCGGTGGATGGCCGCTATCATGGGTTTTTCACCCACTCGCTCTTTAAGAGTCTGCAATCCGCGCCCATGGGAGCGTCGACCCGTGAGATTTTTGCGGGAGCCAAGCAGGAATTAAAACGAATCCAAAACCAATTCGGGCGGACGAGTATGCCCGAACCGCAGTTAGAGGCCTCTAAGGCGAGGATTGAAAAACCGTTCTTGGATTCAGGAGCCCAAGGTAGTGTGGTTGCCGAGACGCCCGTTGAAACCGCCCGTCGCCCTTGGGTGGCCGTGCAACCTCAAAAGAATCATCAGTTGCTGTTAGTCAATGCCGTCCAACTTGGGGCAGCGCCAGGATCCGTTTGGGGCATCTACCCTGATGGCGAGACGGTGTTCGATCCTGCTCAGGCTCAAGCGTTTGCGGTGGTCAACGGGGTGAATGCCCAACATGCGGTTGCGACGGTTTCTCCAACACAAACCAAAATAGCCTCGAAGAGGCGAGCGGTGTTGGTAGCTCAGGCTCCCGAGTCCAAAGCCATTCCTGTGGCGCTTCGCAATGTTCCCCCCACTCTGGCCGATCAATTGAAGTTGAAGCTTGGGCGACAATTGGGAGATGTGAAGTTTGTGGGAGAGCATGAATTTGCGCGCTTTGTCGTGGAGAGCCGGGGTGACGGACTTCATCTGATGAGTGCGGATGGAACGAAGGAAGTTCTGTCGCTTCCCGCTCAACCCAACCAGCAGGCCATTGACTCGTTGTCGCAAGTGTTAGTGCAATCGCGAAACGCCTCGCAATTGTTGGGCTTGGAAAATCCTTCCAGCCAAATGAACCTCAGTGTGCGGGTAGTGCAGCTTGGTGAACGGGGGATTGCCGTCGTCAGCGACAAAATGGAAGCGCCGGTGTATCACATTCGGCAACCCCAGGAACCTCGCTCCCTCTCCAACAGTTTGCAGTTGGAAGTTACGTCCGATACCGATTGCTATATCACGATCGTGGATGTGGATGCCGAGGGGGCAGTCAATGTGTTGTTTCCGAACTCGTATCAAAATCCCAACTTTTATCAGGGGGGATTTATCAACGCTGGCCGGACGGTATTATTGCCTGATTCCTTGCAAACAGGGAATCAAGCCGGGTTCCATTGGGATTATGCCAATCCTCCGGGTGTGGATACGATCCGGGTGTTTGCCAGCACCACTCTTGATTTGGCACAGCGCATTCGCCAGGCTGTGGCTGGGGGAAATACCCAAGGATTGGGCGGGCAACCCCAGCCCACAAATTCACTGACTCATTTGGCAAGTTTGCGACAGGAGTTAGTGGGCAATATGACTCGTGGGTTGATCACCGTTCCCGATGATTCTGGCGCACCGGTTTCCGGGCAGGGAATCAATCAGGTTGAGACCCCTCAAATGACGATGGTAGATCCCGGCATGGCGGCGAATGCTCCCGTCGTGAATGAAGGCATAGGATACATTCAAGATACTCCAGCCGCTATCGGTGGCCAAGATCCATCGTACATGGATGGACTGAATGCCGGACAAGTGACGGATACACAAATCACTGCTCAAGCGATTCCTGTGCAGATGCCTGTATCCGATTGGACGGCGGTGTCGGTGACGGTATTGGTTCAACCGTAAATCAAGAACATATTCGGAATTTCCGCTAAGGCTCACGCACGTCGTGCGTGAGCCTTAGCCGTGTTTAGGGGAAGAGAAACAGGCTAGGGCCTGACGGATATCGGTTTGAGATGTGGTCGTAGCCCAGGATATCCGGATGGACAGTTTTGAGGGGTAAGAAGGGTGAGAAAAGGTTTTCCAGGCCAAGAAATGGGTAGAGGCCATTGCCTGCATGAGTTGCCCGGTTGTGTCATCAAGACAGACCATCGAAAGAATTCCTGAGGCGTGCGGGCCGTCCCATTCTAATATCTTCACGCCATGGTACCGCTGGAGGCATGTTTTCCATTCTTCCCGGATTTGGTCGAGTGCCGGATTGTGCGACCCTTCCTGATGTTTCATGCTGCATGCCTTCGCGAACCCGGCAATCAGTCCGATATTTTGTGTGCCCAATTCAAAACTCGTCCAATCCGGTTGATCCGGTTCGTGTTGATCGTGTGTCTCGACGGGTGTGCCGAACGCCCGTACAAAATCTTCATTCAAGATCAAGGCTCCTGTCCCCATGGGGCCGGCGCACCATTTATGTCCTGGGAAAAAATACGCATCGACATCCAGTTGGCGAAAGGAGATGGGAATATGGCCAACCGCTTGCGCGCCATCCACAAGGAACAGTGCCCGGTGGGTCCGGGCTAAGGCCTGAATGGTCGCCAGCGGAAAGATCCGCCCATCGAGATGAGAAACGTGACTGATGACAATGGCCCGCACGGTGTGTTCGTTCAGGATTTGTTCCAGGGCAGGAAGGAATCCGGTGGTGGCGTCAGGGTCAAGAGATAGAACCCTGATGCCACGATTCCGGAGTGTGTCGATTTCATGAAGGATGGTGGAGTTTTCATGCGTGGTGGTGAGTAAGGTGTCTCCGGGGTTCCAATTGATTCGGGCGAGAGTGAGGCTACAGGCCGTGGTGGTGTTGGAAACGAAAGCGAGCCGTTGAGCATCCTGCAACTCCAACCATGAGGCAATTGTTTCGCGGGCTTGCTGAATGGTCTCCCGGTACAGCTTGACGCCGGCCTCGGAATATAACACGCGGCTGAAGGTCTCGAGGGTCCTCGTCACTTCTTCCTGAATGTCAGGATGGAAAGGTGACAGTCCAGCCGGGTTGAGGTAGAGCATGGGAGGGTATGTGGAAAGGCTCTTTGGATCGGGATCTATGGAATGGTTATAGAGGAGGCCTGAAAGTCTTTGTCCTTCACCATTAAAGTAATAAAGTAAGCTCAGGGTTTTTGGGCCAGAGCCAGGCCAATCAGGTTGTCTGCGTCAGCATACCATTTGACCATCTCAAACCCTGAGTCAGCTAACAGTTGGTCGGTCAACGGTTGGTCATATTTTGTGCTGATTTCCGTGCGAATTTCTTCTCCTTGTTTCAAGGCCACGGAGAGGCCCCACTCGGGAATCGTGAAGGTTTGATCCTGACGGGACCGGAGCCACATTTCAATGCGATGATCTTTCTCATTATATCGTGCCACATGATCGAATAACTCGGGATCGATTTCTGATCCGAACGTATTGCCGAGAACGCGAATGATGTTCTTGTTGAACTTGGCAGTGATTCCCTGCGTGTCATTATACGCGGCTTCCATCCGTTCTCGGTCGGCGATCAGTTGCAGGCCCAATAAGAAGAAATCTCCGGAGGCCATTTCCGAATTCACAGCCGTGAGAAATTCCTTTGCCGCCTGCATTGAGAGATTGCCGATCGTTCCCCCAAGAATGACCACCAAACGCTTTCCCCCTTCCGGAATGTGTTCCAAATGAACAAGAAAGTCTCCCACCACCCCGTGGATCTGAAGTCCGGGATATTCCTGGATCAGTTCTTCAGAGACTCGACGAACAATGGTTTCATCTACATCGAAGGGGACGTAATAGCGGAGCTGCTCGGCTTTGGTCATGGCATCGAGAAGCACGCGTGTTTTCGTGGCAGCCCCGGATCCTAATTCCACCAATTCTTCCGCTCCGGTCAGAGATACGATCTCATCCGCCCATCTGGTGAGGAGTTGATGCTCGGTTCGTGTTTGATAGTATTCCGGCAATTCGCAGATCTGTTCGAACAGGGTCGACCCATGCTCGTCATAAAAGAGTTTTGACGGAAGTGTTTTGGGGCATCCCAGCAAGCCGCCCGTGATTTGCGCATTGAGGAGGTCGGGGGATTCCCGGGTCAGCGGAATATCTATGGTAATGGATGTGTCTGTGCGTGATGCCATGATGACTCTCTGGAATTTTGTAAATATGACCAACAGACTGTTGTCGGAGTTTCAATTTGCTATGACAAGCGCTCCCACGTAGACTTGGAGTGTGCAACCCATCATGAACCCTTACGAGCTACATTTTTCAATATACCCGCCTCTTTACCTGTGAGCAACCTCAACGCGTGAACCCCTTTTCTATTTGGAAAGTATTTTTTCGTCTGTATTGTTTCTGCTTTGTCTAACCGAGACATTGAATAGGGTCTCATGTCGTTAGCGGCTCGGTTCCAGGCCGCGCGGTTTGACGGCCTGTTCGACCAAAGCCAGGAGGGCATCCACTGCCAGAGCCAAGATAGTCGCCGGTAAAGCCCCCGATAAAATCAGATTCACATCCGCAAGTTGTAATCCCGCCACAATCGGAACGCCCAATCCTCCGGCACCGATAAAGGCGGCCAGGGTGGCGGTTCCCAGCGTCCAAATGGCCGAAGTGCGCACTCCCGCCATAATGGTCGGTGCCGCCAGAGGCAGGCGTATGGACCGAAGAATTTGCCATTCGGTCATGCCGAGGGCTCTTCCGGTTTCCACGACGTTGGGCGCAGCGTCCCGCAATCCCGAATAGGTATTACGAAGAATGGGAAATAGGGAATAGATCCATAACGCCATGATGGCCGGAAGCGTGCCGACACCGAATAAGGGAATCATGAAGGCCAATAGCGCGATTGACGGAATGGTTTGAGACATGCCGATGGCTCGGATGATCGTTTCCGCTCCTGTCCTCCACCGTTCCAATATCAATCCGATAGGAAGTGCCAGGGCGATCCCGAGTAACAGTCCGAGTCCGGGCCAGGCTTACATGTTCCATTGTTCGATACGCCAGCGTTCCTCGCATGTTCCACATGTAGACAAACAGGGATGGTGTTGCGGGTGAAGGTGTCTCCGACAGTAGGGGTTGAGGATCTGTAAGAAGGTGGAGGTCGTGCAAAATATCGCGTGCGACCTGCGCGATGGGTTGGCCTTGTTCTTGGATGCGAAGATTCCACTCCCGCATGCGTTGGGGCGTGAGTGCATTGGTCAGCATGCTCAGCACGGGGGCCAAATCGGGGTGTTGCTTCAGTGTTTCTCCTCTGATCAGAACCGAGGCGTCATAGGGTGGAAAAAATGTTGATCGTCTTCAAGTATCAAAAAATCGTAAACCGAAAGGCGTCCGTCAGTGGTGTAGACATCCAGGAGATCCACATCCCCATTTGCCGTGGCTTGGTACTTCAACGTTTCCTGCATGCCCACGACTTCCTTGAACTGAACACCGTACTTCCGTTTCAAACCGGGCAGTCCGTCCTGGCGTTCGATAAATTCATACCCGAATCCTGCCTTGAGGGTAGGAGCGATTCGAACTAAGTCGGAAATAGTACGGACATTCAGGGCTTCAGCCCGATCACGAGGAAGGGCTAGGGCATAGGCGTTTTCAAACCCGAGAGGGGCAATCCACCAGAGATTCCAACGCTTAACAAATTCGGCCCGGACGCGATTCAGCACGGCGGTCGGTTCTCCTATGGGCTGTTCCCCGAGGAGCGTGACGAGCCCGGTTCCGGTGTATTCCGGATACAGATCGATTCCGCCGGTTTTCAAGGCTTCAAAGCAGACTTGGGTGCCAGCCATTCCCAGGCGACGAATGACGCTCAACCGGGTCTTGGACTCAATGAGCTGTGCAAAGACCTCCGCCAGCAGGCGGTTTTCCATGAAATTTTTCGACCCGACCGTAATGGTGTTCTCTGCGACGGCCAAGGGAATGAGTCGACCGGTCGTAAATAGAAAAATGACCACTATCCAGAACAGGAAAAACAATCGAAGAATACAATTCACAGATCTCATGAATCTTCGATCCCTATCCTACCTCACGTTTTTGGAGATAATTGTGAGTCAACTAACGATTGCACGTAAGCGGTGGCCGGGCTGTTGAGCAGTTCCTGTGGGGTGCCGATCTGATGGATTTCTCCGGCTTTGAGCACCGTGATTCGATCGGCCAGTTTAAGGCCTCCCCAGATCGTGGGTAATCACGACCATGGTTTTTTGTATGTATCGCTTGAGAGTGAGAAATTGATCCTGCAACTCCTGCCTGGTGAGAGGGTCCAAAGCCCCAAACGGTTCATCCAGAAGCACCATAACCGGATTTGCGGCCAGGGCTCGTGCCACGGCGACCCGCTGCCGTTGCCCTCCCGATAATTCGATCGGATATCGTTCGGCCAGATGACTTGAATCCAAATTGACCAGTTGCATGAGATGTTGAAATTGTTTTTCCTGCTCGTGGCTGCTCCATCCCAAGAGATGAGGCACCAAGCACATATTCCGTTGAATGGTCCAATGCGGGAATAAGCCTCCGTCCTGGGGGACATATCCCATGTTTCGCCGAAGGCGAATAGGGTCTTGGTCTCGGGCCGGTTGACCCTGGATGAAGATCGTTCCGGTCGTGGGTTCGTCCAGGCGGTTGAGGAGACGAAGAAGCGTTGTCTTGCCGGCCCCGCTTTCGCCGATGAGGGCCATGGTTTCTCCTTCTCCTACTCCCCAGTCAATGGGATGTAACCCAAGTGTTCCGTCAGGAAATTGTTTGCTGACCTGGTGTGTTTCCAGCACCCAAGCAGTCATGTGAAAAAGTCCTTGTCGTTATTGATTGGCTGTTGAGTCCGGATCGGGCGGTGAGTGGAATGACATGGCCTCAAGCTCGGCTCTCTGGTCTGTGGGCAGAATACCAAGGACGGCGGGGGATGGCCAGTTTGACGGGAGGATTGAAGCGAGCAGGTCTCCAGAGAGAATCGTAGGGAAAACGTGGCATGTGAAAGTGGGAATGAAAAACTTTTCGATGATGGAAGAGGTCCGGTATAGTAAAAAGAACCCTTGCCCTGAATCAGGGGTGGTGATTTTTATTACAGGGAGTGTGGTCATGACCGAACGTATGCGATTGCGCCAGGAGTTGGAACAGGCTCGTGCCCGGACTGATCAGTTCTTTGACCTCATTCGTCCGGAAGCTCTGTATGAGCGGCCTATTCCCGAGCGGCATCGGCTGGTATTCTACCTGGGACATGTGGAGGCGTTTGATTGGAATCAAATCTGCCGATGGACGTTGGGAATGACGTCCTTTCATCCCACCTTTGATCATCTATTTGAGGCCGGTATTGATCCGCCGGTCGGCCAACCTGCTCAGGACACGCCATCGGATTGGCCTTCCCTGAGGGAAATTCAGGCCTATAACCAACAGATTCGGCAAACGATTGATAAGCATTGGGAGGAAGCTCCGAAGCAATCCTTCATGTGGCCTTGGAACATCGATTAATGCATGCGGAGACGAACGCCTACTTGCTGCATCAATTGGATGCCAAGCACAAAATGTCTGGTGGTGGTTGTTTGCAACATCATGAAAAACCGATCAAATATGAAATGGTGGATATTCCTGGTGGCGTCACTACCCTGGGACGTGATGCGGAAGAGGGGTTTGGTTGGGATAATGAATTCCGTCGGCACGAAGTCCAGGTTCCCGGCTTTTCCATTAGCCGGTATAAGGTGACCAATCAGCAATATCTCGAATTTGTTCAGGATGGCGGGGAAGCCCCTCAGTTCTGGATTCGACGGGGCGGAGATTGGTGGTTGCGAACCATGTTTGAAGAGGTTCCGCTGGTCTTACATTGGCCCGTCTTTGTAACCCATCAACAGGCCGAGGCCTATGCCCAATGGGTCGGAATGTCTCTTCCTACCGAATCCCAATTTCATCGCGCCGCCTACGGCAATACCGGAAAATCCGATCATCCCTTTCCATGGGGCATAGATTCTCCCACTCAACACCATGGTCAGTTTGATTCTAGTGGCTGGGATCCTGTGTCCGTGACCGATTACCCTCGGGGAGAGAGTCATTTCGGGGTCGCTCAATTGGTCGGGAATGGTTGGGAGTGGACGTCTACCATTTTTTCCCCGTTTACCGGATTTCAACCTCTTCCCACCTACCCAGAGTATTCATCCAGGTTTTTTGATGATGATCACTTTGTGGTCAAGGGCGGTGGTCCACAAACCGCCAAACGTTTGCTTCGTCGGTCGTTTCGAAATTGGTTCCGCAAAGAATATCCCTATGCCCATACCGGATTTCGTTGTGTGACACATTCGTCCTCTTCCTAATACGCTCATACGGCATTTCTCGTTGAAGGTTGGCTTGGTGGGGATGGTGATTCATCTGATGCGAAAAATCAAAGACTGGGGGATAAGCTGGTGTGTAGCGCTGTTGGTAGGGCAGTGCCCGGTACTTGCGGCTGAAACTCTGATTATTCTTCATTCCAGTGAACACCATGGGGTGGCGCTTCCATTGGAACGTCCAGGGGATTCCCTTGTCGGAGGCCTATCCCGTCGCGCCACCTTGATTGATGAAGTACGGCGGGAAGGACACCCTGTGCTCGTTGTCGACTCCGGCGATATCCTCATCGGCACAGCCTTTTCGTCCTGGTTTAAAGGCGAACCGGATATTCTGGCCATGAACAGGATGGGATATGCCGGCATGGTAGCGGGGAATCATGATTTCGATTTCGGGGTTGACCATCTGACCACATTAACTCAACTGGCCACGTTTCCTCTTCTCTGCACCAACCTGGTGTCGAAAGATCGGCCGCTCCCGTGCCAACCTTCGGCTATGGTCAGTATCGGTGGATGGCGGATCGGTTTGTTAGGAATTGTCGGCAGGAGTAATTTTCCGGATACGTTCAGTCGGGAGGCCGTCAAATCTCTCACCCTGGAAGATTCCGTGCCCGTGATTCAGCGGGAAGCGAATGCGCTCCGTGAGGAACATCTCATTGATCTGATGGTGCTTCTCACCCATCAGGATACGGAAGAGGATTTAGATCTTCTCGTCCGGTCCGTCGGTATCGATGTGATCATTGGAGGACATACGGAAGGATTTGACGGACTCTATGCCGTCGGGACACCACAGCCGGTTTCCTCTCTCAAATTCCCTGGACCGGTTTTTGTCAAGACTCATCGACAAGGCCGATTTCTGGGACGCTTGGACCTCACCTCGGAGTTTCGAACTGTGACGCATGCACACGCTGAAAATATTCCGGTGACGGAATCCATTCCCGTGCATGCCGGGGTGCAGTCCGTGTTAGACACGTTTCGTGAGCGTTTTTCCGAGCAAGCCTCCGAGGTGGTGGGGCAAACACGGGTTCGCCTGAATGGAGAACGTCCTTCGGTTCGGACGCAGGAAACTAATCTCGGCAATTTGCTGGCCGATCTGTTGAGGATCAAACTTCGGACCGATGTGGCGTTGGTCAACGGGGGCCAGATCCGTCGGAGCATCGATGCCGGCCCTGTGACGCTGGGAGATGTAGTGTCGGTGTTGCCGTTCGATTCGTCGTTAGTGACGCTTAGGTTAACGGGGCAAGTGCTCCTCCAGGTGTTGGAACATAGTGTGAGTCAGTGGCCGAATCACAGCGGCAGGTTTTTGCAAGTGTCGGGAATTCGTGTGACATATGATATGTCCGCTCCTGTCGGCAGTCGTGTTCGGAATGTGCTGATTAAGGAACGGCCTCTTGATCCGGAGGAGGTGTATTCCGTGGCTGCCGATGCGTTCATTGCCGATGGCGGTGATGGATTTGTGATGTTGGGGCAGGCCCGAGAGCGAACGGATCATCAGACTCCCATTCGGGACGTGTTGTTCAGAGCCTTGGAGAAAGAACCCATCCAGGCTGATCTTGATGGTCGTATTACCATCCTTCCTTCCGCAACCTCTTAACTGTGTTATCCCGGATGCCTGGTTCTTTTTCAGTTTGGGGCCCTCGCCATTGGGTGATGGATCTGGCGGGGGTCTGGCAGGACACCCGCCAGATCGTGATCACGGCTCAGATTGCGGCGATTTACGCAGCCATTCTCATTCCCTTCAAGGCAGGCATTCCGATTATCCCCGGGTTTGTGGAATTGCGACCGGCCAATGCCATCCCTATTGTGGCTTCTCTGTTGTTCGGTCCCGCAGCCGCGTGGGGGGCGGGGATCGGCAATGTCATCGGTGATTGTTTTGGAACGCTGGGGCCTGCCAGTTTTTTTGGATTTTGGGGAAACTTCTTTTTTGGCTACCTCCCGTATCTCCTCTGGGGGCATTTGGGCTGGCTATCCTCCGGAAACCCGCCTCTGGTGAATTCGGTCAAACAGGGAGTGGAATATACACTGATATGTGTTCTGGCTTCCGCGGCCTGTGCCGGAACTATTGGGTGGGGCGTTGAAGCCCTGGGCTTGTTGCCTTTTGTCGTCCTGGCTCCGGCTATTTTTTTTAATAATATCGTCATGGGATTACTTCTGGGACCGCCTCTATTGAAATTTCTCTATCCCCGGGTTCAGCGTTGGAGGTTGCGTTTTGAGGATATCCGAAGCGCGCCGAATCATGTGCAGAATTCGAAGAAGGAAAGATTGCGTCGGGAAGAAAACGCTCAATTCTCTTATTCCAGTTTGATGGAAAGAAAACACCAGGCTGTTTTGGAATGTGCCCATTTGTCATTTCAATATGCGGGAGCGGTAGCTCCAACTCTCGCCAATCTCTCCTTTTCCGTTTCTCCGGGTGAATTGGTGATGGTCTTGGGCAGAAGCGGAACCGGAAAGAGCACGCTCGTCAATACCTGTAACGGACTGATTCCCCATTTCATTCATGGACGCTATTCCGGTGAGATGTCTGTGATGGGAAGGCCGACGGTGAACGACCCGGTCTGGGCTCAAGCCGGCCGGGTCGGAATGGTATTTCAGGACTTTGATGCCCAATTGGTGGCCTCTACGGCTGATGGAGAATTGCGGCATCCGTTGGAATATCGCAATCCGCCTTTGAGGGCAGAGGAAGTGGCGAGACGGATTCAAGATGCGCTTCATCGTGTGGGGTTGCGCATTGGGTTGGATCGGGATCCTGTGACACTCTCCGGGGGGCAACGACAACGGTTGGTCCTCGCTTCGGTACTGGCGCAGGCTCCATCCGTCTTAGTGTTGGATGAACCCGGTTCGGATCTGGACCCGGCCGGCTGTGAACAATTGCGTGCCGTGTTGCTCCAGGTGAAGGAAGAAGGATTGGCTCTTCTGGTCACCGAGCGTGAATATGAAAACATTCACTATGCCGATCGGCTGCTGGTTTTGGGTGAGGAAGGCGTGGCCTGGACCGGTCCTCCGGAAGAGTTGTTGCGACAGCCACAACTGATGCGAGAACTCGGACTTCGCCCCCTCGCCATTACCGAGTGCTTTGAGGGTCAAAAGTGCGAACCAATACCTATTTCCGTTGCAGAAGCTTGGGAAGTTGCCGATGCGTTGCACGTGGGCCTTCATCCACCCGCATCGGTTATCACTGATGAACTGCGGTTGGGAACGTCTCATTGCACAACCCACGGTAGTTCCCCTCCTGTCATCCAGGTGGAGGCGATGTCCTTTGGTTATGACGGACAGGAGGTGCTGCATGATCTTTCATTCAGTATTCGATCCGGGGAGTTTCTGGCTATTGTCGGGGCCAATGGTTCCGGAAAAAGCACCCTGTCGCGTCTTTTGAACGGATTATTGGTGCCGACGGCGGGACGAATTGTGGTCGCCGGCTTGGATACCCGTCGGACGGCCATAAAGGAATTGGCCGGAGAGGTGGGTCTGGTGTTTCAAAATCCCGATCATCAAATTTTTGCCGAGACGATTTGGGAGGAAGTGGCCTTCGGTCTCAGGAATTTTGGCTACGATGAACAGGATATCGAACTTCGGGTGAAAGAGGCTCTTGCGTCGGTTGGGTTTTCTTTGGAAGCGAATTGGGAACTAGATCCGTTTTCGTTGCGAAAAGGAGAGCGACAACGCCTTGCCGTGGCGTCGGTCCTGGCAAGTCGTCCGAGGATCTTAATTTTTGACGAGCCTACGACGGGGTTGGATGCTTTTGAAACCGATCGGATGATGGAAATGATTCGGGGTCTCAATCGAGATGGGCATAGCGTCATCATGATCACCCATTCGATGCGGTTAGTCGCACAATATGCCACATATTGCATCTTGATGAAGAATGGGAGGATTGCGGGAGAAGGACACCCCCGCGAGGTGTTTAGTCATCCTGAGTGGCTTCACGATTCCTCCCTGACCCTTCCGGCACTTTCTCGGTTTAGTCAACGATGGGGATATACCCTTTTGACGGTGGAAGAGGTGCGGGCTTCCTTCACCACCGAGAGCTTATCCTGAAATGACGAAGGGTTGTTGTCTGAGAATCCCAATGAATTGTTGTGGAGGTGAGATTTCTTGAATGTTTCGCTGTATGTGAATCAGCTAACCCCTTTTCACGGCTTGGATAGCCGGACAAAAGTTTTTTTGGCTATCGGAGTGTGTATGCTCGCTCTCTGTTTTTCTCACCCTCTGTTTTTGGTTGCCATATTGGGGATAGTGATTGTGTTGCTTCTGGGTTCCGGAGCGTATGCCAATATCAAAAAAATGTGGGTGTTAACGACGCTCTTGTTTTGTTATTCCGTGATTCTTTGGCCATTTTTTATTCAAGGCGCCACCCCAGTTTCTTGGTTGAATGTTGTGGGGGTGACGGAGGAAGGCCTGATGGTTGGGGCTGCTATGGGACTTCGCTTGCTCGCGATGGTCTGGGCCGGTGTCTGGTTACTGTCGGTCACCCCGATTGAGGAATTAGCCATTGCCCTACAACAATTAGGATTGCCCGGTCGGGTCAGTTTTGCCTTTTCGTTGGCTTTTCGGTGGGTGACTATTTTACTGGGGACAGGAGTGAATGTGGTGCAGGCCCAACGGTCGCGGGGATTGGATATAGGCACGGGTGGAATAGTGGACCGGATTCGAAAATATGTACCCCTCGTGGTTCCTTTAATCGGGCAGGCGTTGCGGCAAACCCATGTCTTGACCATGGCTTTGGAGTCAAAAGGATTTCATCCATTAGCGACCAGGAAAAATTCCGTACCATCCCGGTTTGTTTGGTGGGATTACGTGGCATTGACTGCTATGGGGTTTGTGCTTGTATTGGCCTTGTGGATGAGGGTAGAAGGGATCGGAGTCTTAACCCAGGTGTTTTAGGTCAGATTAAGAGCTTCGCTAGATCGGCAAGGACTCTACAATATCCCCTATTCAAGGAACTCAAAGGGCAAGGCTAAAGAAGTCAGGGAAGGCAGAATCTTATGGAAGATTGAAAAGAAGAATCTAGCTGACGAGGGAGGATCGTTTGTCGGTAACTTCTTCGGATACTTCTGCGGAAGCCAAATCAACAAATTTTGAAATGTTTTTAATGCACCGTCCACAGCAGTTTTCCTTGTCATCCAGTTCAAGGACACAAGTCAATTCTTTGGGGCAGGTGACTCCTGCTTGCCAAAGTTTTTTGACGTCGGACTCCTTGATTCCTTTGCAAAGACAGATGTACATGAGAGTTATGTTTCGATAATGATAACAGTTTTCATTTTTAAATGATATTACAGTCAATTCATGAAGCTGTCAAGCGTGATTGATTTTTATAAGTACTTAATTTAATTGATAATTTTAATTGAATCATTAGATGCTTCTTTCATGTTTTTCATTTTAGCTTCAGGATAAATTTCAATGATAGTGCCTGGTTTCTTTCTCTTTCATGGTAGCCAAAAAGGATGTAGATGAAATCCGAGCCATGGGCAACGGAAAAAAAAGATGGGGTGGAGCTGAAATGTCTTCTCCAGCCTCGAGCGGCGCAATCTCAGATCATGGGCATTCAAGGAGGAGAGATCAAAATCCGAATTCAAGCTCCACCACTTGAAGGGAGAGCCAATGAGGAACTATGCCAGTTTCTGTCGAAGCGGGTGGGTGTTCCACAACGTTCGGTGCAAATTGTGTCTGGAGCGAGTTCACGGCATAAGCGAATTCTTATTAAGGGGAAAACTCTTGGTACGCTACAAGCATTCCTGCTTTCATTGCTGAACCAAGGGAGAAGCGGTGGGAGTCCGAAAAGCGATTGACGTTCCACTTTTCTAAGAAACGAAGGTACGGTATCCCCTTGTGATGTTGGTTTACATCCTTCAACCTCAATTTTATAATGCCTTTCCTTAAAAAATGGCATTAAGGACGAAGTCTGGGGAAAGGTGTGAGGCTCCTCAAGGCGGCTCTGCTGACGATTTTTTGAGAGAAATCGAGTCATTCGATGACTGATAGGGAAAAAAATCAATCTCTTCAAGACCTTTTGGTCGATCAATTGGATTCAAGGTCGGTCCAGGAGATTTTGGAAGCATTAGGTCATACCAATCTGCAAATTCAGGTTTTAGAGCTTTTGGGAGAGCTGAGGGAAGTTTCTTCCAAAATTCAGGGGGAAGCAATCAGAGGATTGGGAGAATTATTCCGAAATAAAGCCCTGTCCAGTGTTGTCCCCTGGTTGGATCTTGGGATCACCCTGTCTCAGGCGTCCGGGGCATTGGGTCTTCGATATTTTAAGGAAAGCCCTGGCATTCTGGGTTTTTGGGAGCCTTCGTCAAAAACGGATCACCTGCTTGCCATGGTTCTGGATTTGGCGGATAGTCCCTCTGAAACGGCAGCCCAGTGTGCGTATGAATATTTTAAAGCGCTTTCCGAATTCCCCGCAGACGTGAGTATTGAAGAACTGCAGCAATGGGCAGCATTGGGTTTTGAATTAGTCGGTTGGGACTATGTGTTGGGGAATGAATTTTTCCGGGAATGTCCCAACGTTCAACGAGCTATTCCATTGGAGTTGGCAAAAGGGTGGACGGGGTTTGGTATGAAGCTCATGGTGCAGAATAGCCTGGGGAAACCGGATTATATCGGGACGTTGGAGTTTTTCCGGTCAAGCCCCAGCTTATTTCTGGAAATTCCAGAACCTGAGGTGAAGGAGAGAGTCATTGATTTAGGGACTGCACTTGCCGATCAGTCGCCGGAGCAGGCCGTTCTGTTTTTGGCCGAGGCCCCGGGAATATTGTCAGGTCTTCCTTCCGAGGAATGGAAAAACCGTGTTTTGAAATTCGGGCTTTTAATCGCGGATCGGGATGCCGAAGCCGTTCTGGCATATTGTCGAAGGGTTCCCGAGGTGATTCAGTATTCCAATGCGGAAGATACCTCAGTGTTCGATGGTTGGTTTAGTCAGGGCATGGAAGCTTTGGAATATAGCGCGGAAGCGGGGCGGGCATTCTTTGGCATGGAAACTCGTCAAGCTTGCGAAGCGGTAGAAGAGGCCATGACGGGGGTTTCCCTACGCCAGGTTCTCCGTTCCCTGAAAATATTTGCCAGGGCCCTGTCCGGGCAGGATGTGAGTATTGAAGCCTTGAATACGGATTTGCCGCCTCTGGAACATTTGCATGGAACTTCTTCTTCGAGCCAAGGTTCCAAAGCCAAGGTGGCCGAGGACGGTCAAACGATTTATTTGCCCCTGGTTATGAAGCGGTCGACCACTCTCGAGGGAAACCGCCGATGGTATACGGCCATGGTAGCTCATGAAGTGGGGCATTTGGAGTTTGGGACCTATCGCATTTCTTCGCAAGTCTTGCACAACCTAGCTGATGCGGTTGGAAAACGTTCCGGAGCTACATCGCCTTCCTCCCCGTTACCGGTGTATACCCTGGGAGATCTATTTCAACGATATTCTCAACCAGAACTTATGAGAGATTTATGGGAAATCCTTGAGGATGGACGGGTGGACTTTTTGCTGAAACACGAATATCCCGGCTTGGCAGAAGATTTTTCTACCTTAATAAAAGAAGCGATTCAGTTGCGAACCCTGACGCATGGGATGACTGCTCGCGAGATGGTTTTGGATGCCTTATTGCTCCGGTTTTCAGGATTGGACAAAGAACTGGTGTCTGAGCCGGGTCTTCAAGATATCATTGAACCCCTTTGGACTGAAGCGCAAACGATTCTCAGTCCTCGTAAGACCGTGAATGACTCGGTAGTGTTAGCCGACCGTTTGTACCATGAATTGGAGCGCCGGGTCGGACACTGGAAGCCCCTCTCCGAAAAGCCGGAACCGTTTCCCGGTGAATCAGGTGAGGAACATGCCGGGACGGCCCATGAGGCCACGGAAACAATGGAAGAGGATTATCGTCCCTTTGACAATTGGGGATACCGGAGCCCTCTTGATCCTCAGGTATTGGCCGGGATATCGGAAGACCAGGAAACCGACCAAACTGCAAATCAGGAAAAAGTCGGGGGTCAGCCTCCAGCGGGAGGCCAACCCAGAGGAGGGGGTCAAAAAGAGTCTCAGTCCAAGACTATGCAGCCGAATCAACACGCTGATCCGAGCGCCATGTTTGGTGAATCCCCATTGCAGCAATGGTTTCAACCCGAGCCGGACTCTGTACGGGAACATCATGGAAAGCGATTGGGAGAAGGGCAGTATCTCTATCAGGAATGGGATGGCCTTGTCGGAGATTATCGGCCTCAATGGTGCAGGGTGATAGAACATGAGGCCTCGGAAGGGTCACCGGATTTTGTGGATGACACCTTCCGGACCTATGGGGCGGTGATAAAAATGATCCGCCGGTATTTTGAGGGCATTCGCCCGGAGGCCTTTCGTCGAATTGGGCGGCAATCCGATGGAGAAGACATTGATTGTGATGCGATGGTGAACTGGTTGGTGGACCGAAAGCGAGGTGCCGACCCTTCTGATCAAATCTATGCCAGTCGCCAGAAACGTGATCGTCAGGTAGCCGTGGCCTTTCTCATTGACATGAGCGGATCGACCGGCCGCCAAATGGGTTCCGGGGGGAGGACCGTGAATGACATTGAAAAGGAGGGCCTGTTGGTTTTATCGGAGGCGTTAAGTGCCGTGGGAGATCAATTTGCCATTTATGGTTTTTCCGGAAAATCGCGGCAATCGGTCGATCTTCAGGTGATCAAGGATTTTACCCATCGTGCCGGAGGCCGGGTGGGGTTGAAGATCAGTGGAATCCGGCCTCGACAGCAAAACCGAGATGGTGCGGCCATTCGGCATGCCGCCTCCCGGTTGTTCGAACAATCTGCGAAGGTGCGGCTGTTGGTGTTATTAAGTGATGGAAAGCCCCTTGACGATCATTATACGGATGAATATGCCTTAGAGGACACCAAAATGGCACTCAGGGAGGCGCGTCTCATGGGGATCCATCCGTTTTGTATTACCATTGACCAGGCAGCTACCGACTATGTTAAACGGATGTATGGGGAAGTGGGTTATCTAGTCGTTGATGAAATTGACTCCCTCCCCACTCGGCTCCCTAAAATTTATCAACGTCTGACCGCCCGTTGAAATTCTGACACGCCATGACTGAATCGATGGCTCGACCTGAAGTGCCTCCCTGGTTGTATAAGCTATTTACCGGGCATCAATATCCCTATGTCCGGCGGCAGGCCAAGTTTGCCAAAAAAGATCGATCGGCCGACGGGGAACGGGAGGAACCCACCCAGGATGAAATCCGGGAAAAATTCTGGGAGATTTATCCCCATTGTTCCGCCAAGATGCTTCAGGAGGTCAAGACCGGAATGATCGTGACGTTCCTGGAGTTGGGAAGTTATGAGCCCGGGACGTTTCAGGCTTTCGTCGATGCCCCGGAAGAATTTTTAGCAGCCACATATGGGAAAAAAAAGATCAAAGTGAATTTTTATCAAGGCGAAAACTTTGTGTGTACGATCAACTTCAAGGTTGGTGGGTGGACGGCACATGAGGAGTAATGTCCGGCAAGAGGATCCCATGTTCTTCAAACGAAAAGGTGGAGTATGAGGCGGGTAAAAGTCACCGTGGTGGGAGCGGGAAATGTGGGAGGATCGATTGCCCAGCGGCTTGCTGAAAAGAATTGGTACGATGTCACTCTTGTGGACATCGTGGAAGGCATGCCACAGGGTAAAGCCCTCGATCTGTTAGAAGCTGGACCGGTGTGTTCGTATGACTCGTTGGTGACCGGCACCAATCATTATGAAGAGACCAAGGAATCTGACATTGTCGTGATTACGTCCGGCATTCCCCGCCGGCCGGGGATGAGCCGGGACGAGTTGTTGGAAACCAATACGCGCATCGTGTCCTCCGTCGTGCGCGAAACGGCTCACCGTTCGCCCCATGCCATTTTTATTTTAGTCTCGAATCCCCTGGATGCGATGACGTTCGTGGCGCACAAAGTGAGCGGGTTTCCCAAGCACCGGGTGTTAGGCATGGCCGGCGTATTGGATTCGGCACGCTTCCGCACGTTTATTGCGGACGCCTTGCAGATCTCCGTCGAAAATATTCATGCGATGGTGCTGGGAGGACATGGCGATTCCATGGTGCCCTTGATTCGATACACCACGGTGGCAGGGCGACCGATCAACGAGTGGCTCTCCACCGAAAAATTGGACGCTCTCATTAAGCGGACGCGGGAAGGAGGAGCCGAAATCGTGAACCTTCTCAAGACCGGCAGCGCCTACTATGCGCCAGCCGCCTCTGTGGTGGAAATGGTCGAAGCCATTACGAAGGATCAAAAGAAAATATTGCCTTGCGCCGCGTTATGCGAGGGAGAATATGGATATCACAATCTCTTTTTAGGCGTCCCGGTGAAGCTGGGCATAGGCGGTGCAGAGGCCATTATTGAATATGACCTGACAGCTCAGGAGAAATCTGCCTTGGATGCCTCTGCAAAAGCGGTGAAGGAATTATGCGCTCAAGTGGAGAATATGTTACGCAAAGCTTCCTGATTGCTCAAGCACCATCATTGTTCGTCTCCGACGGGATTCTCTTATCATAACCTGAGTTACCCAATAAAGGATGTTGTGTGAGTAGGTTTGGCTTGACGGTTCCGGAAAACGATTCGTATAGTGAAATCTTTAAATCATTGGAACTGTTGAGTAATAATGCGGCGGAATATTATTCCGGGCTACGTGGAAAAAGGATATGCTGAATAATATGGGTGAAGGGTTCAATCGGTGTGATATGTGTGGAGATGGGCATGCCTAAGGAATTTTCCCCGAGATTGCTCCGCCCCTATTCCGGAGACCCGTGGGATGTTGAAGTCTATTGCCGACAGGGCGGGTATGAAGCCTGGCTTTCCTGTCTGAAATCTGCAGACCCTCAAAGAACGATTAATACCTTAAAAGAGGCACACTTACGAGGTCGGGGAGGAGCCGGGTTTCCAACCGGCTTGAAATGGGACAAGGTGCTGCATCACCGGATTACGGAACATTACTTTGTCTGCAACGCGGGTGAACATGAACCCGGCACATTTAAAGATCGCTATTTGTTGCGTCACTACCCTCATCAGCTTTTGGAAGGCTGTCTGATTGCCGCCTATACGGTGGGAGCGAAGAAGGCATACATTTATCTCAATCATGAGTTTGAAGAAGAGCGGTCGCATTTTCAACGGGCCAAGGACGTTGCAAGGGACAGAGGGTTTCTTGGTGACAATGTTCAAGGAACCGGCCTCGATATCGATATCGAAATATTTGACGGGTATGGGAGTTATGTGGCCGGTGAGGAAACAGCCATGTTGGAGTCGATGCAGGGACGACCGGCACAGCCCAAGCAAAAACCCCCATTTTATCCTACAGAATATGGATTACACGGGAAACCAACGTTGGTCAACAATGTGGAAACCTTATCGAATATTCCTCATATCTTACGGAACGGTCCTGAATGGTTTCGTGAAGTCGGACCATCTACGTGCCCTGGAGCGATGTTGTTCTCCCTTAGTGGAGCGGTGAATCGACCTGGTGTGTATGAACTGCCGCTCGGAACCCCGTTACGACATCTGATTGAAGTGTGCGGCCAGGGAGTGGTAAACGGTCGTGGAGTCAAGGCGGTGTTTCCCGGCGGACCATCATTTTCGATGATCGGTCCGGATCAATTGGATCTTCCCATGGATTTCGATTCACTGAAAAAGGCCGGAACGGGTTTGGGATCGGCCGGCGTGATTGTTGTGGATGACGCAACCTGTATGATCGAACTCACGCTCAAATATTCTCACTTTTTTGAGCGTGAAAGTTGTGGCCAGTGTCCTCCCTGCCGAATCGGTACGCAGGAGTTAGCCACCCTGGTTCGGAAGATTGAAGATGGTCAGGGAACGGAAAAAGATTTGGCGCAATTGCTGCAAATTTGCGGATTTGTCAAAGGAACCGGTTACTGCACCCTGGTGACGGGGGCCTCGGTCCTCGTTCAGAATAGTCTTCGCCTGTTCCGCCATGAGTTTGAAGAACATATTCGTCTGGGCCGGTGCCCGAACAAACCGGCTCCGGTGGGAGTCGGGTGAGGGAGGGACTCAGTATGCCGAGAGTGACTTTTATCCACCCGGAAGGCAAAAGCGGTGAAGTTCCTCGTGATATTTCACTGTTGGAAGCGGCGGAGCACTTGGGTTTTCCGCTCGAACACGATTGCGGAGGCAATGCATCCTGTTCGACCTGCCGCGTCGATGTGGTGGCGGGGGGGGACCATTTATCCGAAATTGATTTCGAGGAGCAGGACCTCTTGGATCGCGAAGCGCTGACGGAACCCTATCACCGATTAAGTTGCCAGGCGAAAGTGTTGGGAGATGTTATGGTGCAGGTTCCCGACGACAAGTGGGGTCGCTCGGAATCGGATGTATCCGGCGGATCCAATCTGTCGGGGATGGAGAAAACTTCCACACCCTGATCGTATTTTGATAATGACGATGGCAGAGAACAGGAAAGACCTGGAAAGCATGTGATGCAAATGGGAACGACAACGCCTTCAGTCGCTTTGCCGGTTTTTACTATTACGCGTTCGTATACATTCTGTGCGGCCCATCGGCTGCATACCGATCAGTTGTCTCCCGAGGTGAATCACAAAATATTCGGAAAATGTAATAATGCTAATGGGCATGGTCATAACTATACTGTCCATGTGACCGTCCGGGGAGAGTTGAATCAGGAAACGGGCCTGATCACGGATGTGGAGGCGTTGGATCAGCGTGTCGAGGAATTAGTCGTCAAGCGGTTCGACCACCAACATTTAAATTTTGATCCGGCGTTCGAAGGCGTAGTGACGACCGGAGAAAACCTTGCCAAACTCATTTGGGAACTACTGGTCGATCGGCTGCCAAGCGGACGGTTGGAAAAAATCGGGGTGGTCGAAACCCGGGACAATTTTTTTGGATATGTCGGTGATCCTCGCCCATAAACTCTTCCGGTAGTTGTTGCCTCATCTGAAGTCCTGGAGATATATGAAATCGCAATCAACACGATCATCCAGATCTAAAGTAGCCATTAAACATCGAAATACACGAAAGAGGGCGGGCTCGGAAGATGCCGAAGTCAGACCCCCGGCTGCCATTGCCGACATGGAGCCGACGGTCCGGCAATTATTGAAGCAGCTAGGAGAACATCCGGACCGCAACGGGTTGCGTGAGACCCCCAAGCGGGTGGCCAAGGCCTTAACCTATTTGACCCAGGGCTATCATCAAGATATTGACACTCTGCTGAACCATGCGCTTTTTCCAATTCAATATGATGAGATGGTCATCGTCAAAGACATCGATTTTTACAGTCTCTGCGAACATCATTTGTTGCCGTTTTTTGGGAAGTGTCACGTGGGCTATATCCCTCGGAAGCATGTCGTGGGTTTGAGCAAGGTGCCGCGCATCGTGGATATGTTCAGCCGGCGTCTCCAGGTTCAAGAGCGATTGACCGTGCAGATCGCTCATACCATCCAGGAAAAACTCAATCCACATGGTGTGGGGGTGGTGATGGAGGCCCGTCATCTCTGCATGAGCATGCGCGGCGTGGGAAAACAAAACACGGTCGCGGTGACAAGCGAAATGCTGGGGGTCTTTCGCAAACAGCAACAGACTCGAGATGAATTCCTCAAACTCATTCGCCACCGGAGCGTCGATCCTGATTAGGCCCGCGAATATCCGGTAATGCTTAGCCGATCCCCCTGTATCCCCGTTAATTCCTGCCGATGCATTGCTGACATCCCTGGGAAATCCTTCGAGTAAAGAAGACTCATAAGGCTCATGAAGCATTGACCTTTTGGGCCAATTACGCTCTAATAGCTTGTATTCTTTCCTTTTATATCCCTTTCCCAGGGATGGGCTCGTTGCGCAGGAGGCGCCGGTTTCATAAGTGAGTGGAATTCTTCATTTCACCGGCAGGAGGCCCTAGAGCGGATGGGTCGGTTGCCAACCTTGAAATTCCGTTTTTCGTTTCTGATTCCCTCAAAATCTTCACGTCATTATTAGTTGATTCCTCGCGCGGGCCGGGTTTTTTCCTCAGTTGATTCGTACTCTCACGAAAACCTAAATTTTCCATTTCTGGAGTGGATTCCAGCTCCTGTGCTTTCTCTCCAATTGGCCATCCTCTCTTCTCCACGCACCCTTGTGACTTTGGCTTGCTGGTCAAGGCCCACTTTCGGATTCGTTCCAACCCCCTCTCGGGGAGGAGAAAAGTGCCTCCAGCCAAAGGCCGGCAGGAAATCAACAAATTGTTTTTATTTTTCAAACATGATATGGGATTGAGCTTCTCACCAGGGAACCAAGAGGAATTGTCCGTGACTTATCCTTGTTGTGGCATCCTCGTAGGATTCACAGAGTTCAAATATGAGGTTGTTGAACCGTTCTCGAACACCTTACGACACACCAATTGAACGCTATTTTCGTGTCGTATGTATATAGATATCTCTCCTTCCTCTTCAAAAGGAGAATGCACATGCGCCATTTCAACAACATCACGACTGGTTTCATCATGGTTCTGGGATTGTTCCTGTCAGGTACTGGAGCGCTAGCAGAAGAAGAAAGTACGAATTCCAGTGCATTGGAAGCTCCGGTCCAGGACGATGGAGATCAAGAAGCCCCCCTCCCGGCAGAGGGTGAAGAAGGGGAGGTCACCGAACGGGGTGTTCCGAAAATAACCATACCGGGCATCGGCGGGACTCAAACGCCGCGCTTGAAAATTAACCCTCAGAAAAAATTCAGACTCAAACCCGAAGCACAGCCTCCCCAAGTGAGGAAACCTATTGATCCTCTTCGACCAGGTGGAAGTCACCTTCCCGATACTGAAGGAAGAAGGCCTCCACAGCTTGATTTGAGCCGATTTGTTCAGAATCAGGTGATTGTCAAGCTGCGTCCCGGCATGTCTCTGCCGTCCTCCACCATGGCTAGCTTTGGGTTGCAACCGATTCGAACCACCTCGGGGGGGCATATATTGTTCCGGTTTGCCGTTCCGGCCGGTATGGAGCAGGTCAGAAATCCCCTCACGGTGGCAGAGGAATTAGCCAAACAAGTCTCCGTGCTATTTGCCCAACCGAATAGAATTTATTTGCCGGACCAGGTCCCGCAGGATGAAACACATCCTCAAGATCCGTTGTTTCTCCAACAATGGCACTACCTGGAAAACGGGAGCGGGTCAAATAAATCACCCGGTGGTATCGGTCTGCCAAAAGTTTGGAAAAAAAATATTCGCGGAAGTAGAAATGTGATTGTGGCGGTGATGGATACCGGCATTGTCGGCAATCATCCGGACATTGTGGGAAGCGGACATCTTTTGCCGGGATTCGATTTCATTTCCGATCTGAAAAGGGCCAATGATGGAAATGGACGGGATGCCGATCCCACCGACCCGGGGGATGGAACAAAGTTGGGTGATTGTATTCCAGGGGTGAAAGGGAGAACGGACACCTGGCATGGCAACAATGTCGCCGGGGTCATCGGTGTGGGAAAAACCAATAATACCGAAGGCATCGCGGGTGTGAACTGGGAGGTTGGCATTCTCCCGGTGAGAGTGAGTGGAACATGCGGGGCAGACGATGTTGATTTGTACGATGCCATCAAGTGGTCGGCCGGATTGCCGGTGCCTGATGCCCCTCTCAATCAGAATCCGGCAAGAATTATCAATATCAGTCTAGGGTCAATTGGACTGTGTGAACCACTGATGCAGGAAGCCATTAACGAAGTGGTGACAAAAAGGGGGGTGTCGATAGTTGCCGGAGCCGGAAATAATTCCGGTCCCGCCATGTTTCATTCACCGTCTAATTGTCAAAACGTGATTGCTGTTGCCGCGAGCGATGAACAGGGGCGACTTGCTCCCTATTCTAATTTTGGCCCTCCTGTCATGATCATGGCTCCGGGAGGATTGCGCAAAAAAGATGAAACGAATCCGGCACTCATGACGAACAGTGTGCTCACGCTCAATCATCCAGACTTCATAAATCCGGAAAAGGCAGAACTTTCCAAGGGATATGGATGGGAGATGGGAACCTCCCTGTCTGCCCCGCATGTATCCGGGGTGCTGGCCTTATGGTTAGCAGTGAATCCTGCGCTGACTCATGCTGAACTCGTGAAAGGCCTTCAGGATGCCGCGTTTCCTAGAAACCCCAATCAGTGTCCCCGCTCCTGCGGGGCGGGTCTGTTAAATGCGGATCTCGGTCCTTTCCTTCCACTTGGAAAGCCGGTTCCTCCCACTCCCGGTAAGGACATTCCTCCGCCTCCGAACCAGAAAGAACCTCCACCGGTGCCGCAATGTTTTGTGAAAACCACGGACATTGTGCATAGTCAGAAGATCGATATCGGAAACAACGATTCACAAACCACCAGTGCCAAGCAAAGCCTGTTTCGGATGATGATTTATGGCGATGTGGAAACCCGCCGCGAGGCTTCCAGTATGATTAAGGCCACGGAGAGCGGCGCCCTGGCGGGCATCTTCCAACGGAATAAAGGCCCCGTGGCGCTTCGAGGCCAACGGATGACTCCTCCGAAAGGGTGGTGGGAACTTATTCCGCAGGGGCAATTGAGTCTGTGCCTCAAGGACCCGGCTGGAGAAGCTCCGATGATCATTTACCGGGAACAGGAGATGTCCCCACCTGTGTTGGATGACATGCTCCGGAATGCCTGGCGGCAATGTGGATTGCCGAATCTTCCGTTCCCCTGCGTGTATCAGAAAAATCTGGGAAATAAACCCCAAACTAATGCCTGCCAAGATCAAGCCGAGGAGGCTTTTCTGCAGGGAGAACAGCAGTGTAACGCCCAGTTTGGCGATAAAAATGCCTGCCAAAATGCCTTCAATAAATGTCTTGGCGAGACGGGAGGGCAAGTCAACTCCTGTCAACAAAGAGTGCCCTGCATTCTCAGTCCGGACATTCAAAAACATGATGCTTGCATGAAACCGTTTGCAGAACAGCGGGCTCAGGCCATTGCCCAGTGTGAGTAACTATGAATAAACCAACAACCCTGAGATATGGAAAACCGTTATGAAGTATTTCGCTATTTTTTTGGCAATGGGTTTGGGTCTGGCCGTCAGCGTTCAACCGGGTTTTTCTGAGGACAACCCGGCAACAGGATCGGAGGTTTCTGAAAGTGCGGTGGCCGGGGAAGCAACTCTTGAGGGAACCGGACAGGAAGACCTTCCGGCTGTGGAGGAAGGTCAGGAAGGCGAGGTTACGGAGCGGGGTGTGCGACGGTTCAAGCTGCCGCAAAAGAAAGTCCCACTCAAGCCGCGTCCCAAAATTATCATTCCCAAACCGGACCAACCGGTGGGAATGCCTCCCTCCGGTGGCTCGGGCAAACCGCCGGCTGGGGCTGGAACCCCTCCGGCTGAACCACTGGTTCCGGTCCAACCACCGCAGTGCGTCTGGCAAACCTCGGACATTATCGATCAGCGAATCGATATTAGCGCGCAGCAACGACTGATGACCATGATGAGCCGTGGAGGAGAAGAACGCCTGGATGCGTCCGCGATGATCGGCGCAGTGAAGCAGGGATCACTGGCCGGGATTCTTCTGTCGTCACGAAAAGCCGTGTCCGATCGGGGGCAACGGATGACTCCGCCCAAAGGCTGGTGGGATCTGATCCCTCAAGGGCAGCTTGGCACGTGTTTGCAGGAGCCTACGGGTGAACCGCCGATGATGCTTTACCGGGATACCCAAGGGGAAGTCACTCTGGATCCCAGCGTGATCGATCACACTCTACGTACGGTGTGGAGGCAATGTGGTCTGCCGACACCGGTTCCGGCCTGTTCCTATTTGGTGGATTTGCAAAAACCACCGTCACCACCGGACCCAACCAACCCGACTTCAGTCGAGCACGGAGAATTGCTGGTGTTTGTGAAAGGAAACGGAAATCCCTTAGCGGGGGTGCAGGTGTCCGTCAGAGCACAAAGCCAAACGCAGCCGGGACAGGACCAGGGGACCACGTTTCTGCTCACTCAGATGACGAATGGTAACGGGTTGGCCGGTTTTCATATTCCTCCTGTTCAGAATCGTATTTCCGTTCAGATTTCGGGCCCTCCTGGATTTTTAAGTCATTTGTCCGAATTCGGATTTTCGCCAAAAGCCACCAAGGGAATCATGGTGGAACTGATGCCGATAAATAGTCAGGCTCCTTGAAAAACCGAGAAAATAAAGTGGTCTGTTACGAATGGAATTTATTCCTTCAATCGCTGTAGGAAAGTTTCCAGGGCATGATTGAAAGCCCGGGGTTGTTCGATATTGGAAAGGTGTCCCGCTTCAGGGATGGTGACCAATGTAGCTCCCGGTATTCGGTCGGCCATATACCGAGATTCCGCCACGGGCGTGGCGACATCCTGTTCGCCGACCAGGATTAAGGTCGGACAGGTAATGAGCGTGAGCAGATCGGTTGAGTCAGGCCGGGCCGCCATAGCCATGAGATCTGCCACGATGCCAACAGAGGGAGTTTGAAGAATCATCTGACGAACCTGTTCGACCATGTCCGGCTGTCGTTGAATTGTGGAAGGAGCCAGAAGTTTAGGAATCATCAGATCGGCGATCGCCGAGGCTCCCTCATTAAAGGCTATTTGAGCCATGCCCCGGCGACCGGCTTTTCCCTCCTCGGTATCGGCTTGGGCTCGGGTATCGGCCAGCACGATGGCGTGTACTCGATCGGCAAAGTGTCTACAGAGCGAGAAGACTGTATATCCGCCCATCGAGAGCCCGATGAACACCGCTTGGGCAATGCCGAGATGATCAAGTAGTCCGATAACATCGGCGGCATAATCATCCAACGTCCAATTCCATAGCATTGTGTCGGACTCCCCATGTCCACGCAGATCCAGAGTGATGACCCGGCAGGAATCCTTGAGGGCGTCCACCTGGGGCAGCCACATGGACTTGGACAAAGGAAAGGCATGAATGAACACCAGGGTCGTGCCGTTGCCCCGGTCGGTATACCCCAATGTAATCCCATTGATGACGGCTTTCATGATTCCTTCCTTTCGCTTCTCCTCATTGTCCGCTTGTCTGAACATGCTGACAGAGCATACACCCGCACAGCAGATGTGAGGCTTCATTTGCGGGCGGATGTTCGAAGGTTATAGCATAGCGGAGAAAAAAGAAGCAGGCGAAAAAACGCAAGTTGTCATTCTGAAGATCATGGAACTCAGCGGCAATCACATTCAATCCGATCTCTTTCCGCAACCGGAAGGTTCTTCCGATCATCAGGCGCCTTTGGCCGATCGGATGCGGCCACAGGAATTCTCTGATTTTGTGGGGCAGGAAGAAGTGCTGGCGGAAGGACAGCCGCTACGCATGGCCATTGAACTTGATCGGGTGCCGTCTCTGATCCTGTGGGGTCCGCCGGGCAGCGGTAAGACCACCCTGGCCGGTTTGATCGCCAAGAAAACCCAAGCGGCCTTCGTGCCGTTTTCCGCCGTGCTCAGTGGCGTGCCGGAACTGCGCGGATTGCTGAAGACCGCTCAACAACGCCGAAAGGTGTCAGGGCAACGGACCCTGCTGTTTGTCGACGAGATTCACCGCTTCAATAAAGCGCAGCAGGATGCCTTTCTGCCTTATGTGGAACGCGGCGATATCACGCTCATCGGGGCCACGACTCAAAATCCCTCCTTTGAGGTTATCGCGCCGTTACTGTCCAGATCCATGGTGGTGGTGCTGAAACCCCTGAATGATGCAGCCATGAAACACATTCTGGATCGTTCGTTGACTGATAAGAAGCGTGGGCTCGGTGGCTCACAGGTTACGCTGTCTCCCGAGGCCGCTCAACTGTTGGTGGGATACGGCAACGGGGATGCCCGATCCATGCTGACGGGGTTGGAGTTTGTCGTGAATCAGTATGCAGAGTCCGACAAATCTGCCATCATCGATCAAACGCAGGTCCAGCAGGCCCTGAAACAGAAGGCCTTACGCTATGACCGGGATGGGGAAGAACATTACAATCTGATTTCGGCCTTCATCAAAAGCATGCGGGACTCCGATCCTGATGGAGCCCTCTATTGGCTGGCGCGCATGCTGGAAGGGGGAGAAGATCCCAAGTTCATCGCCCGGCGCATGATAATTTTTGCCTCGGAGGACATTGGGACGGCCGATCCTCTGGGATTGCTGATCGCCTCGGCTGTTTTTCATGCGGTGGAAGTGGTGGGATTGCCCGAAGCGCAAATTAATCTGGCCCACGGAACCACCTACCTGGCTACGGCGCCAAAAAACAACGCCTCCTATGCCGGCCTCCTAGCTGCCAGGAAAGACACCAAGGAAAAGGGCAACCTGCCTGTTCCGCTTCATCTTCGCAATGCGGTGACTTCCTTGATGAAGGATTTGGATTATGGGAAAAACTACCGCTATGCCCACGATGACCCCCAGGGGGCCAAAGTCCAAACGCATCTCCCCAAAGAATTAGAAGGCCGCCGGTATTACCGACCCAAAGGTGGACCCTCGTCGGAGGATGAAGAGGACATTACGGCTTCTTGGTAATTATAAGATTTATCTTTGTTAGAAACGAAAAATTAAAGTGCCGGGTTTCGACCCGGCAGTCGAGGTCCTTTTCTTTCGGGAAAAGGACCCAAGGTAAGGGTCGCGCTCTTCGAGACGCACTATGTAATGCTCGGCCAAACCACAAGGCCAGGCAAGACGGCAGAAACAGAGAACCAACAGGTTAAAACGGACTCACAAATGAAATGACAAAAAACGTCGAAAATGTAACACTTCCCTTTACCGCATTCTGTTACATGATAATGAAAATATTTTTGTCCAATCGTAAAGATACTATCGAAGAATGAATATTAATTCTTACCTAGAGACTGTGTCGCAATGGCTACCACTCGCTTCACTTATTATTGCACTAATAGCCCTTTTATTGTCCTTCCTAAGTTCTAGAATTGCCAAAAAATCCTATGCTCTTTCGCTAGAGCAAGAACGGCGTACTCAACCTTCTTTAGAGCTTTATATTGTGGACTCTTACATTCGCCCTGCATCTCCACCAATTCCCCGAATCTTCTTCTTCCAAGTTAGGCTTACAAACACCTCTGATGCTTCGAATTCCGTCAGGGAGGTACGTCTCGTTATTGAATACGGTAAGGAACGAGGAGTGAGTTCGACTGTTGCCATACCTCACAAAATTGATCATATGGAATATTTAAAACCTAATCGCCATGAGCCTTTAAATCCTCCTTTCTCCATTGCTGCGCGATCGGTTCTTGGTGGCGTTGCAGTTTTCTCCCTACCTGACGATCTAACGAAAAAATCCGTCGTTGAATCATACACCGTCGAGGTTGTAGACGCCTTCGGGCTTAAAGCAGGAGCGGAAGCCATATTATTAAAGGAGTTGGTTGATGAGTCAGTGGAAAAGGCTAGCCTTCCAAGCCAAAAATAAAGCAGAAAAGATTCCAATCCCCATTATTTCTGACCCAGCTTTGGCCACAAGAGGTGTGGGTGATGGAAGAACCATTCCAGTATTAATCATCGATACATCTAAAAGGCCAGACCTTGAGGACATGGTGAATGCTCACAGGCATTTAGGCTCTGGTGATGTGCAAAGTGGTTGGTTTTTACCTTCACGGTTTAGCAAAAAAAGGCTTGGACTTATCCTAAATTTTACGAAGCCGAGTCAATGCTTATGTGTTCTGGAGTTTGACGTTATGACTCACAAAGCTATCATTGACCTAATAATCCAAGCCGAAGGTCTTTACCTTCAACCGGGGAAAATCGGTGATCGCCTCAGTTCTACAATGGATAACCCTCGAATTCTATGTGAAGTTCCGTCCAAATCTTTCAGAAAGGAATGGGACAAAATTCACCGAAAGATTATTTTTAAAATGTTTAAGGATCAGGGATCGTCTCGACTAAAAGCGAAACAAGAAACTGAGGAGTTCCTTAAGGAATGGCGTAAAATCTCGACTATGAGTCTTGGCAATAATTAATAGATGAAGCCATCTATATTTGAAAATATTAGAAGGTAATAAAATTACCGAATTCCTAATAATTTTGCATCCGTCATTTTAATTTTTTCGGATTTGTTTGAAAATGAAGGAAAAGTCAGTGTCACTTTTGATGCAATTTCTCATGATGGACAAAAGGATGTTAGGAGCCTGATGCCCTAAAATTAATTTCAAATGGAACAGTAAATTTACCAACTATTCCTTTTGAAAAACAGGTTGGTGGAGAATTACGAAATCTGGGATTTTTGGGATTCGAGTTCGGCGCTGAGGTCGGCCCATTTGTGGGTGAGGCGGTCGAGGTCATGGCCCCATTGGTCGCGTTCCTGATGGAGCACATTCCAGCGGGAATAGTCCTGATAGGTGGCCGGATCGGCCAGTTCAACATCGCGATCCTTGATACGGGATTCCAGGTCGGCAACCTCCTGCTCTACTTTGGCCACATGTTTTTCCAGCCGGGCGATACTTTTGCTGAGGTCGCGGCGTGATGTGTGCTGCGTGGTTGGTGAAACTGTTGTTGAGGGTGCGCCATTGCTTGAAGCTGTAGAGTTTTTGTCTTTCTTCTGTTTCTTGCCGGCCTTTTTAATTTGTGCCACCTCGGGCGGAGCTTCTTCCTCCAATTCTTTGGCTCGCTTCCACAGGTAGTATTCATAATCACCGATGTAATCCCTGGCCTGTCCCTCATCGATTTCCACCACGCGCGTGGCCACGCGCATGAGAAACGTCGGATCATGGGAAATGAACACAATCGTTCCGGGGAAGTTGGTCAACGCATCGGTCAGGATATCCACCGAAGCCGGATCCAGATGATTGGTCGGCTCGTCAAGCAGCAATGTATTGGCCGGTTCTATCAGCATACGGGCCAGGGCCACCCGGTTGCGTTCCCCGCCGCTTAAGGCTTTGATCGGTTTCTTCTGGTCATCTCCCGTAAATAGAAACACGCCGGCCAGAGTTCGCAAAGCGTTGCGCTCGGCCAAGGGTGCCGCGTCTTCCAGTGAATCCAGAATGGAATGTTCGGGGTTGAGTATTTCCGCCTGATGTTGGGCGAAGTAGTGAAGAGTCACGCCATGTCCGAGGTTGCGTTTTCCGTCGTCAAAGGGAATAACACCGGCAAGAATTTTCAACAGCGTGGATTTCCCCGCGCCGTTTTCGCCGACGAGAGCCACGCGCTGCCCGCGGTCCACGGAAAAATTCAAGCCATCGTACACCACCTTTTCTCCGTAGCGTTTGGCAATATCGTTCAGCTCGAAAACCACTTTTCCGCTTGGCGCGGGTTCGGGAAATTTAAATCGCAGGCGTTTGGTGTCCCGCTGCAATTCGATGCGTTTGATTTTATCGAGCTGTTTGATGCGCGACTGCACCTGGCTGGCTTTATTGGCCTGATACCGGAACCGGTCGACAAACGACTGCACGCGGGAAATTTCCTTGGCCTGACGATTGGCGGCGGATAATTCCTGGGCATCTCGCTCGGCACGCAATTTTTGAAACCGTGTGTAATTGCCCCGATATTCCTGAATCGTGTAATTCCGCAATTCCCAGATATGGGTCACCATGCGGTCCAGAAAGGCGGTGTCGTGGCTGATCATGAGCAGGGTCATTTTGGTGGAGAGAAGAAAGTTCTCCAGCCAGGCCTGTGTCGGTTTGTCCAAGTGGTTCGTCGGCTCGTCCAGCATGAGCACATCCGGACCCGATAATAACAAATAGGCCAGCGCGACGCGCATCCGGTATCCGCCGGAGAGGGTCGTCATGCTGCGGTCCCAGTCTCCTTCACCAAATCCCAGACCGGCCAGAATGCGTTTGGCCTCAAATTCAGGATACTGGTTCCGGTGGGTGGCCTCCAGAATGGTTCGACCGGGCAGGGTTTCCAGCTCTTGAGGCAGATAGCCGACTTTTAAGTGGGGACGTTTGCGGATTCGCCCGGATTCCGGCTCATCCTCCCCTGTAATCATACGTAATATCGTTGTTTTTCCCGTCCCGTTTGGTCCAACCAACCCCACACGGGTATTGGGTTTTAAATGTGCCGAGGCCTGATTAAAGAGGGTTTTAGTCGGGAATTGTTTCGAAATCTGTTCAATGTGCAACATACAGACCGATCAGCCAAGCTCTTGGAAGTAATTCAGATATCCAAACCCCTTTGTCGTAGATGAGGAAGACGGAAAGGAGGGATGAAAATTGGTGGAGCTGGCCGGGATTGAACCGGCGACCTCGTGAATGCCATTCACGCGCGCTCCCAACTGCGCTACAGCCCCACACCGAAAAAGATGCTATCACGGGTTTGGGGATGGGTCAAGGAAAGGAGACTCCATGGTGACCGCCCTTTCCGACAGGATTTTCACGTTGACAAATTTCCGATTAAAACCTACGATTCCCTGTTGCGGCTCTGGCTGACTCTCGTCGGAGCTTTTTTTTTGTCTACTGTCAAGTGACTTCACGCGGAGGATATATGGCCGCCTTGGTTGTGGTGGGCTCCCAGTGGGGAGACGAAGGAAAAGGGAAAATCGTGGACTTGCTGGCCAAGGATGCGCAGGTCATTGTCCGCTATCAAGGGGGATCCAATGCCGGGCATACGGTGATTACCAACAAAGGGACGTTTATTTTTCATCTCATTCCTTCAGGGATCCTCTATCGAGGTAAGGCCTGTATCTTGGGTAATGGTGTTGTGATTGATCCCGGCGGACTCATCGGTGAGTTGGATCATCTGCAAGCGCAGGGCATTGCAGTCGGCAAACGGTTTTTCATCAGCCACCGGGCTCATGTCATCATGCCCTATCATAAGGCGATCGACAAAGTCGCCGAGCAGGCCAAAGGCGTGCGACGCATCGGCACCACGGGGCGGGGCATCGGACCGGCGTATGTCGACAAGATGGCCCGAATCGGCATTCGCATGGGAGATTTATTGAATCACGAGGTCTTTTGCCAAAAGGTTGAAGAAAATTTGGTTGAGACCAATGCGTTTCTGGAACATGTCCACAAAGCCGATATCTTTACAGTGGAGTCCATCACCAAAGAGTATGAAGCCTATGGGGAACGTCTTCGCCCGTATATTACCGATGTATCGTTGGCGCTGGATCGAGCGATGGCCAAAAACCAACGCATTCTGTTTGAAGGGGCCCAAGGCACGCATTTGGATGTGGATTTTGGTACCTATCCCTTTGTGACTTCTTCCAGTTCCTGTGCGGGAGGCGCGTGCACGGGAAGTGGAGTGGGACCGACCAAAATCGATGCCGTCTTAGGAGTCACCAAAGCGTATACCACTCGTGTCGGAGGTGGTCCGTTTCCGACAGAATTGAAGGATGCGATCGGCGAGATGTTGATGACACGGGGACACGAATATGGTTCAACGACCGGAAGAGCCCGACGGTGTGGGTGGCTGGACAGTGTTCTGCTTCGCCACGCGGTACGAACGAATGGTCTTACTTCTCTGGCTATTACGAAATTGGATGTGTTGGACGAGGCCAAGGAATTGAAAATTTGTACAGGCTATCGCTATCAAGGAAAAATGCATAAAGAGATGCCGGCCGAGTTGAAAGTCCTGGATGGGTGTGAGCCGGTGTATGAACGGTGGGAGGGCTGGTCGACGGATACGACCGGTTTGCGTTCCTATAAGGACCTGCCAGTTCCGGCTAAACGGTATTTGAGTCGTATTGAAGAACTCACGGAATGCCGGATCGATATGATCTCCACCGGTTCGAAACGTGAAGATACCATTGTGTTGCGCAACCCGCTTGTCACGTCAAAAAAACGGTAGGTACTATCTTCTTCTGTGCTCGATGATAGCTTCAAGGTGGTTTGACAACTAGGGGATGCATTGGTAGCATCGCCTCTTCTGTGAGCCGCTAGCTCAGTTGGTAGAGCATCGCCCTTTTAAGGCGAGGGTCGTGCGTTCGAGCCGCACGCGGCTCACCAGAAATATCAACTACCTGCGTGTGTTTCCCTATCTTTACTTGGTCGATTTGGGTTGTAACGGCTCTTCCCGATTGGCTTTCAAAGTACGACAAGCTTATATTCGGGTTGCATTCGGCTTACTAAATTCTTTCAATCCCTTTTCATCATCAAAGCCCCATTGCTGTTTTTCACCCGGCACAAGTGTGCATAACCGGGTGGTTGCGTAACGTCTCTCATCGGTTAAGATAACCATGCTGTCCTTTGACAGGGCCGGAACCTTCCCCATCGGCCGAATACAAACATTGAGGGAGTGGGCAGTTAGGTTTGTTGGGTGATGCGTGCCAGATTCGCGTTGGTTTGGGATAGCACAATCGAAAATGTGGCGAAATCGGCTTCAGTCAGCTGGACTTCGGTGGCTCCGCGGTCGGCAAAAATCAAACCGATGGGTTTTTTGGGGGCATAGAGCGCACCGACCAGACCGGAGAAAGGTCCCCATTGTTTCAGAAATTCCTCCGGGATAACTCCTGCATCCGGTTCTTTTTCCAATGACTGGTACCGGAACGTTTGATATTGGATCAACAGCCGGTAGCAGAAGGTGCCGGGATTCAATGGCACCTGAAAAAGCGGAACCATGGAGTCGACGTAGGTTCCAAATCCCATTTTGCCGGTGATTTTTTCTTTGTTGGGTGTCACGAGGGCCAGGAGTACTCGCTCAAATCCGTAAGAGGCATACAGTGTTTTCCCGGCCAAGGTAAGGTTAAGGTGGAGGCTTCACGAATCTTCATCGCCTGGAGGGTGAAGTCAAAGAGGAGATGATCGGATGTGGGGGCGGGACGTGTGGCAGGAGGAGTGACGGAATCGGGCTCTTCTAATGTTTCAGGTGGGTGTTCTTCAGGGTTTAATGCGTGCTGAATGGCCTGGGTCAGTTGGTTTAAGGGTTGAAAATGAATGGTAGGTTGGTCTTGGTCTATGACAGGAGTCAAATGGTGAGATTCGATGTTAATCACTTTGGCCATCTCGGATGTTTTGAGAAAGGCTTTGGTGGATATCTGTTTTAATTGATCGAACGAGAACCCGTAGGGTGGAAGAAACTTTTCGATCAGATTGTTGAGGATGTCGCCTTGCCCTTTTGCGGTGGGGTTGAGCAGGGTATAGCTGAGTGCATTGGCGGCCTGAACAATGCCTTCCATGATTTGTTGCTCAGAGGTTGGTTTGGTAGCAGGCCAAACAGGTTTTTTATCCAGGAGGGTAATCAGAGTATCGGGCAAATGCCAGTGCCGGGCCATGGCGGCGGCAATGGTGCGGAGCGGGCGTCCCAGCAGGGCCAATTCGGCTTTTGGGATACTGTCAGGATCCTGTTGACGTATCGTTTCCAGTTGTTCGGAAAATTCCGGTCGACAGAGGGCCAGGATTAAGTCTCCCAGGGAATACAACATGGCATTGGTAAACAAAAAACCGGGTTCGCCGAAATTCATGGCGTTTCCCATCTCTTGTGCATGGGTTCCGGCCACTAGCGCCCGAGCCAGGAGATGTTTTAAACATTTCGTGTTCGCCCCGTAGGCATCGGCTTGTTCGATTAATTGAGAGCCGACGGTCATGGCTCGAATCACATCAAATCCGATTATCGCTACCGCATGGGTCGGAGTTTTAACCGGAACCCGGGTGTGAAACGCCGCGCTATTGGCGATTTTAATCACATTGGCCATGAGGGCCTGATCCCGCATAATCACGTCCCCCACATCTCCGGCGCTGGATCGGGAATCTTCAGTCAGGTTGAGGACTTGAATGCAGCTTTGTCTGAGAATTGGGAGTGTTTCGGGAGCATCTTCCAACAGACTATTGAGAAAGGAGGTAGGGCTGTCGTGCGTTATTTGAGATTTCATGGCGGGGGCAAAGATTCCTCAATTGAGCAGATCAAGAAAAAATTGTCCAAACTTGAGCAAAGGGGGTATGAATGTGATAAAAAAGGCGGCACAGGTTAGCCCTCTGATTGATTTTCGGTTGATTGATCCCAAAGATTAAGAAAAAGGATTCAAGGGAAGAGCGGATTGTAAACCTCAAGCGTGTGGGGAAGTGAGGACGGCATGAGAAATCGAATAGCCTGTTCGGCTCAGGAGTTGTTTCAGTTGGATCCTGAAATGGTCCAATCGGTGGTGGGAGGGCAGGTGTTTAAAATCGGCAATCAATATTTTGCCGATAGCCGGGTGAATATTCTTGAGTCCGACGCCACTCAGGTGGTTGCGGAAGTGAATGGTACCTATGGCGTGTACTCTCAAACCATTAAGTTAAAAGGGGGGACGCTTTCCACGAAATGTTCCTGTCCTTCAACCGAGCAGCCTTTTTGCCGACATTGCGTGGCTGTGCTGTTACACCAATTTCATAATGGGTCTTCCCAAAATCATGAATCGGGTTCTCCCAAGGTCGAACCAACGCCTCCTCCCCAGCCTAAAGAGGAGCCAGGCTTTTCGGCTGATGAACCCTCGTCTTCCGCGGATTTAAACTTTAAAGAAGCCACCCTGTTTATTGATTGGTTCCAGCAGGTGGTGGGCCGATTGGGAAAAGCCTCGAGTTTTCCGGACGCCTCTCCTTCTCTTCGAGGAACGGCACGGGAGTGGATTGGGGTCATTGAGCGGCTGAATCAACAGTTTTTGGAGAGTGAAGAAGACCGGATTGATGCCCAGAAAGGGTTGCAAGCCGCGGAAGCCGGGTTGGAAACCCTGACCAAAGAACTTGAGGTCGTGAAGGGAGAATCCAGTCGAGCCCAAGACTCCTGCAAAGAATTGGAAAGTAAAGTGAAGGCGTTGGAAAAGTCACTCATCGATTTTGAGAAGATCTCGAACGAACGGGATCGATTGGTCGGGAAAGTGTCAGCCATGCAGTCTGAACTGCAAAGCAAGGGAGCCGAACTGGAAAGTGTGTCCATGACCTTGAAATCTCTTTCAAAAGCCATTAGAAACCTGGCACCTTCCGATTCTTCTTCCTAGATTCTCAGGCATTTTCAAAAAGTCAACCCGGATTCGCCATGAGGTTGCAGCGCTAGGATGAGCGAGGGATGCCCTTACGGCCTCTTTTCCCGTTCCGGATCCTCTTGAGCTGAATGAGTTGCGATTTAAGCCCTCAGTTTTCGTGGTTCTTCTATCATCTCTTCCCTATTCCTCTCCCTGGGTTGGCTAATTAAAGAAAAGATATTCTCACTCAGTTGGTGGAAAGCTTGTGCCGACGGACTCTTTGGCGCAAAGTCGACCACAGGAAGATATTTCAATATGGAATCATGGACCTGGGTGTCCTCAGGAATATTCCCGACCACGGCCAGGGTGGTTCCGACGTACTGTTTCAGTAGTTGTTGTAACTGCAAGGTGTTAATTCTGGCCTTGGGGGTCATCCGGTTTAAGATTAAAGCTGGCTTGAAGTCTTTAAGGGCTTCCTGAGCCACGGCCATTCCGGATTCACTGGTGCGACCTACCGATTCCAACACATCGGAGACGCTATGAAAGTCTTGGTTTAATAAGGTTTCGGATACCGGGTCACGAGCCAGGAATGCCGTGAGAACCTTTCGAATAGCCGCGAGTTTGATAAATCGATAGAGGTCCAGAACCGATGTGGGGTCCGGGGTGGCCACCGACAAGTAGTAGTCCGCTAGGAGGAAAAAGTCCAGGGTGTGATAGCTGGTGCCTGCCCCCACATCGACTAGAACGATGTCGGCATCCAATTTTTGTAAATGCCGGATCAACCGTTTTTTCTTGGCATGTTGCAAATTGGAGGTAATTAACGTTTCCCCTGTCCCCGGAATGAGTTTCAAGTGGGAAATGGTATTGATGGGGTGGGCCGCCTCTTCAAGGGTTTTGGTCCGGTTAGTCAGAAAGTCCGTTAGCGTGGAGTGTGGGTGGAACATTCCAAACAAAATATGCAGGTTGGCCCCGCCAATATCCAGGTCGACCAGAATGACTTTTTTCCCTTTTCGGGACAGGAGTAGTCCAAGATTGCTGACGACCATGCTTTTCCCCACACCGCCTTTTCCGGATGCAACTGAAAGAATTGTGGCCATAACTCCGCTCCTCTTCTGGGACTAAAAAACGGCTGCGTTTCCCCTGGGATGGACACTTCCGTGAAGATTACATTATCACGGGTCTTATCTTATGCCCATGGTCGCTTCCTGAGGTTTCTGGCCTGAATTCATGGTGAGGGGGGCATCAGGGTGGGATGGGCAAGGCTTGCCTTTGCGGGTTGAAAGTGCTACCGTGGCTCCTAGTGAAGTGGGCGTGAGCCCACTTTTTTTTGGTCTTGAATCAAGGCTACAGAAATGGGAGGCGATTGGCCGGCCTTGACAGTTAAAAATCTGGCTGAGGAAATTCGGCAAGTGGCCGAGCCTATTGCCAGAGCCCTGGGGCTAGAAATCATTGAAGTTCAATGCTTTGGGAAGATCACCAACCCCTCAGCCCGCGTGGTGATGGATAAGGATGGGGGAATCGGAATTCAGGAATGTGAAGAATTCCATCACACCCTCCGGCGTACATGGGAACTGACCAAATCAGGGGTACGGTCCTGTCGCTTTGAAGTATCTTCACCGGGTCTTGATCGTCCGCTCAAAGATTCTTCAGATTTTCAGCGGGTCATGGGGAAGTTGGTCAAGGTCACTCTTCGAAACCCCATCGCAAAAAATCACGTGATTCTTGGGCGTCTGGTCGGGGTGTCGGAACTGGGTATTCACTTAGGCGTCTCTCCACCACGGCGCTTCCAACCCCAAGAGATGGTGGATGTGAGATGGGAAGATATCGTAAAAGCCAGATTAGAGGTTGAATTCTGACGGTATGCTAACCTTTCCCTGAAAACCCGCCTGCCGGTGGGTTGTCTTTCGAGTTTGCGAGAGGAACCTATGAAAAGTGAATTAATCTCTGTCATTGATCAGATTGGTCGAGAAAAAGGGATTGACAAAGCCAAAGTGTTGGCCGCCCTGGAATCTGCACTTTTGACGGCGGCAAAAAAACGGTTTGGACAAGGTGAAAATATCCAGGTCGATATTGACCCGGAAACGGGTGAAATTTCCATTGTATCGAAAAAAACCATTTCGGAAACGGTCGTGGATTCACGGACGGAAATTTCTCTCGAGGAGGCCAGACGGATTGATGGCGAAGCCGAAATGGGCGACGAGATTGGTTCCTTAATTGATATGGAGGAATTTGGTCGCATTGCTGCCCAGGCAGCCAAGCAAGTAATTTGTCAAAAAGTTCGGGAAGCGGAATGGGAATCCATCGAGCGGGAATATTCCAAGAAAGTGGGAGACTTGGTTCATGGCGTGATTTTAGGCCAGGAACGACGAAATTATCTGGTCGATATTGGGAAGACTGAGGCTTTACTGCCCATTCAAGAGCAAATTCCTCGTGAGGCGCACCGTCGGGGTGATCGAATTAGAGCCTTACTTCTGGAAGTCCGCCGGACATCGAAGGATGTCCAGGTTATTTTGTCTCGGGCGCATCCGCAATTCGTGGTGAAGTTGTTTGCGCTGGAAGTCCCTGAAATTACAGAAAAAATTGTTGAAATTAAGGGCGTGGTTCGTGAGCCAGGCGATCGAACCAAGATTTCTGTGGTTTCTCGCGATAAAGCCGTCGATCCGGTCGGGGCATGTGTGGGAGTCAAGGGATCTCGGGTCCAGGCTATTGTGAGGGAACTTCGTGGGGAAAAAATTGACATTATTCCCTGGACCAATGATCCGCGTGTCTTTATCGGGGAAGCCCTAAATCCTGCCTCTATTGAAAAAGTCGGAATCGACGAGCAAAAGAAGTCGGCCCTAGTAGTCGTGGCTGATTCCCAGCTTTCCTTAGCAATTGGGAAAAACGGTCAGAATGTGCGATTGGCGGCCAAGTTAACCGGGTGGAAAATTGACATTATCAGCGCCTCGGAATACGAAAAAGAAAAACTGGAACGAGAGGCTGAAATTAAAGCGGCTTTGGCCGAAGAGGCAGCTCAAATCCAAGGCGGGTCAGGGGAAACGACTGGAAATGCGGAACAAGAAGCCGTCACGGACCTGAGTGGGTCTGAAGAGGTTTCCAGCGAATCGGAACGTCCATCACCGCTACCGGGAGAGGCTCAAGCAGGGTAAAGGATTGGAATGCGAGTTTATGAAATAGCAAAAAAAGTCGGGATGGAAAGCCGTCTGTTGATTCCCGAATTAGTGCGACTGGGAATCTCCGTCACGTCTCACAGTAATGCCGTGGAAGAAGATGTGGCGAAGTGGGCTATTGATGTGTTGCAGGGCAAGATTCCTGAACCGGTCGTTAAAGATGGGCCCTTTAGTCGTGCCGCGGTCGAAAGCCCTTCCTCTCACATCGGCGCGAAGTTAAGCGGCGAGAGCACCGTTGAAGAGCCGAAAAAGGTTGATAAAAAACGTATTCTGATAAAGAGGAAAAAATCCGACGAAGATATTTCCGGCGAAGCTGAGGAATTTCCTTCGTCAAGACCCGAGGGTGATGGTGATGGGCACCACGACCATACAGATACGATAGAGGTCGTTCCTCCTCAGGAATTCGAATCACACGATTCCCCGACTGATGTGGCGGTTTTGTCTGGGAAGGGACCGGGAGAAGTTGTGGGTGAAACGGCTGCGGCGGGTTCCCTTGAGGCGGTTCAAGGACCCCAAGTAGTCACAGGCAAAGAGGGAGAAAAAGAAAAGAAAAGTGAAGGAAGGCCGGATAGAAAAAGCGTTGGTCGTGAGGAAGCGGAAGAGAAGGGGAAGAAAACCAAGAAATCTCCGCGCTTACGGGATGAGGATCTGTTTGCGGCCAGATTTGAGGATGCGGCTGTTTGGCAGGACCTCCGGCCTCTTCCGACATTGAGAAGGGAAGAACGCTCTCGCCAGGTCCAACCGGCTACAGTCGGGGAAATTACCAAACCACGGAAAAAAGGGTTAAAGGTGGCGTCCGGAATGACAGTCAAAGAGTTCGCAGAATTGTTAGGCCAAAAACCGACTGAAATCATCAGAAAACTCATGGACTTGAATGTAATTAAAACCCTGAATCAGCCCATGGACTTAGAGGCGGGCGTTTTGATTGCCGAGGGGTATGGTATTGCCGTGGAGACCGTTGTGGAAAAAAGCGGAGAGGCGTTGCTTGAAGAGGCGTTGGAGGGAGAAGAGGCCAAGCAATTAGAGCCTCGAGCCCCAGTAGTGACGGTTATGGGACATGTCGATCATGGCAAAACTTCCTTATTGGACGCCATTCGAAAAACCCAAGTGACGGACCGCGAGGCTGGGGGCATTACGCAGCATATCGGGGCTTCTTTTGTAAAGGTCGGGGATCGGGCAGTGACATTTTTGGACACCCCGGGACATGAAGCCTTCACGGCCATGCGGGCCCGTGGAGCCCAAGTCACGGATATCGTCGTGCTGGTCGTGGCTGCTGATGATGGAGTGATGCCTCAGACCGTTGAAGCCATCAACCATGCCCAGGCGGCCAATGTCCCGATTATTGTTGCGGTGAATAAAATGGATAAGCCCGGGGCGAACCCGGACCGTGTAAAGCAAAACCTGGCCGAGTATGGATTGACTCGGAGTCCTGGGGTGGTCAAACCATCTATGCGGAGGTCTCCGCCAAGCAAAATCTTGGGCTGGACCACCTCCTGGATATGTTGCTGCTTCAAGCCGAAATCATGGAACTCAAAGCCGACGTGGGCTGTTCCGCCCGGGGTGTGGTGCTGGAAGCGAAGTTGGATCGCGGTCGTGGACCGGTGGCTACAATGCTGATTCAGGGTGGGACATTAAAAATCGGCGATATATTTGTGGTGGGAGCGGTGAGTGGCCGGGTTCGGGGATTGACCTCTGATAAGGGGGAACGCTTGAAGAAGGCCGGACCATCGACTCCTGTTGAGGTCATTGGATTATTGGGTGTCCCCGAGGCCGGAGATCAATTAGTGGTGGTGAAGGATGATCGTGCGGCCCGGGAAATTGCCGGGGCCCGACAGCAAAAACAAAAAGATGTAGGGCAGTCGCCTGCTCCGAAAAAAACCCTGGAGGATCTCTATGCCGATATCCAGGATGGGGAAACCAAGGAATTGGCCCTTCTCGTCAAAGCGGATGTGCAAGGATCGATCGGGGCATTGGTCGAGGCTCTTCAGAAACTATCGACCAAGGCCGTGAAGCTTCGGGTGATTCATAGTGGTGTCGGGGGGATTAACGAATCGGACGTGCTCTTAGCGTCGGCTTCGAATGCCATCATTGTCGGTTTTCATGTCAGGCCTGATTCAAAAGCCACCGGTTTAGCTGAACGGGAAAAAGTGGAGATTCGACTGTACAACATTATTTATGAAGTGTTGAATGATATCCGTTCGGCTGCCGAAGGACTGTTGGCGCCTACCATAAAAGAGCGGGTAACCGGGCATGCTGAGGTTCGACAATTATTCACGGTACCCAAAGTCGGGGTGATCGCCGGGTGTTATGTCAGTGATGGGACTATCGTCAGGTCTAATGCCCGTATTCGGGTCCTTCGTGATCAGGTGGTGATGTATGAGGGGAAAATCGGCTCTTTGCGTCGCTTCAAGGACGATGCCCGGGAAGTCCAGCAGGGATACGAATGCGGAATAGGGGTCGAAAATTATAACGATCTCAAAGCGGGTGATATCCTCGAAGCGTTTGTCTTGGAAGAAGAAGCCGGAAAGCTTTAAGCAGAAACTCAATCCTGCGGATGTTGATTGTGAAATCAAGATGTCTCATTGAGATCGATGCAATTTTTGAAAAGCGATGATAAGGGTAGGGTTATTTTAATGTCTTTCATCAGCTTAACGCGATGAGGGGGGCTGTGCGGATTTGGAATAAGGTGAGCAGGCCGTGAGTCACGTGAGCCAATGTGATGGGAATGATTGTCGGAATATGTACGGTCGAACTCCATATTCCCGAGGCTCAATCGTTGAAAGGGAAGCGTCAGGTATTGAAGAGTTTAACGTCTCGGCTACGGAATCGATTTAATATTGCGGTGGCAGAAATTGATGACCATGACCTCTGGCAAAAAGCCATTTTAGGTATTGCCTGTGTGGCTAATGAGTCGAGTATGGTGAACCAGACTCTTGATCAAGTGTTAAACGTCATTCAGGGTAATCCCTCGCTCCAATTGCTTCGGTCTCAAATTGAGTTGTTGTAACGGAGTATGGTTGTTCGGCTATGTCTAAAACAGGCTCGAATCGCACGACTCGGGTGGCCGACCAAATTCGTATGGAAGTCGCGGATATCCTGGCCAGGAAAACGAAGGATCCTCGAATCCAGTTGGTCACGGTCACGGATGTGTCCATGACGGCCGATTTGAAAATCGCGCGAATTTATGTGACCGCCATGAATCGGGACCATTTTGAGCAAGAAACGAAACCGGGATTGAACAGTGCCGTCGGTTTTATTCGTACAGAATTGGGGAGACGCTTACATCTCCGGTATACCCCGGAACTGGTGTTCTTTCGCGACACAAGTGCCGAGCGCGGTGACCGGATTGAAAAGTTGTTGAATTCGTTGCATGTGGATTCTGACGATTCGGTGGCGGTTGACGCTCAAGAGCCCACGTCGGGCGCTGAGACACCCACATGACTGTTGAAATGACAACGGACTATGGATTTCCAGTTGTTCCCGCGGATATCGGCCAGGAAACCAATGACGGAATTTTAAATATCCATAAACCTGATGGGTGGACATCTCATGATGTCGTGAAGCGGGTCCGGTCGATTCTGGGGATTCCTAAGGTCGGGCATGCTGGGACCCTGGATCCCCATGCAACCGGCGTGTTGCCCATCTTGGTTGGGAAGGGGACGAGGATTGCTCAACATTTAATTCAATGGGATAAGGAATATTCTGCAGTTTTGCGACTGGGACAGGCCACAGACACCCAGGATGCGTGGGGAACCGTTCTGAAAGAAACCAGTACCGACGGATTAACTCCTGACCTGGTGTGCGACGCTCTGATGGAGTTTCAGGGAGTCATTCAGCAGGTCCCGCCGATGTTTTCGGCGGTGAAAGTCGGGGGGCAGCCCCTCTATAAAAAAGCCAGAAAAGGCGAATGTGTTGAACGGACCCCTAAAACGGTCACGATCCATAAAATAGAGATACTCAAAGCCCTTCTGCCCGTCGTATCATTTACGGTGGCCTGTTCCAAAGGCACCTATATCCGAACCCTGTGTGCCGATATCGGCGAAGTGTTGGAGGTTGGCGGGCATTTGGAATCCTTGCAGCGTACCCGGGTAGGGCCCCTTCACATCGGCGAGGCCATCAATGTGGAATCATTGGAAAAAGTCAAAACTCTTCAAGAGGTTGAGTCGGCTTTTTGGGGGCTGGACCAGGCATTGTTGCATTTTCCGATTGTAGAAGTTCAGGGAGATGATGTGAGAAAAGTCCTGCATGGAAATGCCATTCCTTGGGTGCGGGTTCTTGAGGCAAGCGTGTCAGGGCAAAACGAACACACAGAAGGAGTTCCGGTTCGGGTGAAGGATCAACGCGGCCGTCTGTTGGCTTTAGGATTGGGCCCGGTTTCGGTTTCGGGAGATCGATATTTAAAAATTGAAACGGTTTTGCTCTAATTATTCAAACAATATGGTCTTGAGGGTGGATATACCCAGTGTCAAAACAGATAACTCACTCTACAATCTGACTTAAACAAGCAGAGGGAGTGAAAAGGAGGATGTATGGCGGTCACACAGGAAGAAAAAACAGCAACCATAACCAGCTTTCGGATTCATGATCGGGATACGGGCTCATCGGAAGTCCAGATCGCGTTATTGACTAAACATATTGCCAGTCTGACGGAGCATTTCAAGGCCAATAAAAAGGACAACCATTCCCGGAGAGGATTATTGCGCATGGTCAGCCGGCGCCGGAAATTGCTGGATTATTTACGAAGGGGCGATGAGGCGAAATATCAATCGGTCATTGCGGCGTTAGGCATACGGAAATAGGTGGTTCGGTGTGCGGCCTCTTTCGTTTTCGAAAACGGGGGATGGCTCGGTTTATCAAGAAAATAGAAGCAATAAGAAGGGGGCAATCATGATTCATGCTGTTGAATTGGAAGTCGGCGGACGACTCCTGCGAGTGGAAACGGGACGGATGGCCAAACAGGCGGATGGCGCGGTGTTGGCCACCTATGCCGACACCGTGGTGCTGGCGACTGCCGTCTCGTCAAAAACCATGAAGCCGGATACGGACTTTTTGCCTCTGACCGTGAACTATCAAGAGAAGGCCTATGCGGCAGGAAAAATTCCCGGCGGGTATTTTCGCCGGGAAGGTGCACCGAGTGAAAAAGAAGTATTGACGAGCCGGTTAATCGATCGACCCATTCGACCGCTTATGCCCGAGGGATATTATTATGAAACCCAGGTTATCGTGTCGGTTCTTTCTGTGGACCTGACGATGTCTTCCGATGTGATCGGCATCGTCGCGGCTTCAGCCGCCATGGCCATTTCGGATATTCCCTTTGATGGTCCGTTGGCCGCCGTCCGAATCGGGCGGATCAACGGAGCCTTTATCGTTAATCCCGATCATCGTCAGATTGAGACCAGCGAATTAAATCTCGTTGTCGCTGGCACGAAGCAAGCGGTGCTGATGGTGGAGGCCGGAGCCGATGGGCTTTCCGAAGATATCATGATCGATGCCATTGAACTGGCGCATCAGGAAATCCGGAAAATCGTGGCCAAGATTGATGAATTGCGCGAAAAGGCTGGACGTCCGAAGCGGGAAGTCGAAGTGGATGTTCATGATCCTGAAATCGAAAAGGCCGTTCGGACGCTGGTGGCGCCTCAAATTTGTGAAGCCATGTATATCCCCGGCAAACATGAACGGCAGGAGCGATTCGATCACATTCGGGATGAGGCGGTCCAAACCATTGCCGGAGAGGATGCCGACCGAAAAACACAGGTCAAGAAAATTTTTCACAATTTGGAATATTCGGAAGTGCGTCGGATGATCCTCGAGAAAAAAATTCGTGCCGATGGACGGGGCTTGGCGGATATTCGGCCCATCACCAGTGAAGTCGGCATATTGCCTCGGACCCATGGATCAGCCCTATTTACGCGTGGAGAAACCCAAGCGCTCGCCGTGGTGACCTTGGGGACCTCTGATGACGAACAACGGATCGACGCTCTGGAAGGAGAATATTTCAGGGCTTTTATGCTGCATTACAATTTTCCTCCCTTTAGTGTCGGGGAGGCCAAACCGCTTCGCTCTCCCGGCCGCCGTGAAGTGGGGCACGGCAAGCTGGCCGAACGGGCTTTGGCAAGTGTCGTTCCCTCAAAAGACACATTTCCCTATACGATTCGACTGGTCTCGGATATTTTGGAGTCTAATGGCTCTTCGTCGATGGCCACCATTTGTGGAGGAAGTTTGGCCTTGATGGATGCGGGTGTGCCCATCAAGGCTCCGGTCGCCGGGATTGCCATGGGATTGATATTGGAAAATAACCAGGTGGCCATTCTCTCGGATATTTTAGGGATAGAAGATCACTTGGGCGATATGGATTTTAAAGTCGCCGGGACCAGGGAAGGCGTAACCGCTTTGCAAATGGACATCAAAATCGGGGGAGTGACGCCATCTCTGATGAGACAGGCATTGGCGCAGGCGAAGGAAGGGCGATTATGGATCCTCGGGAAAATGGACGAGTGTCTTTCCGTTTCGCGTCCTCAATTGGCCGCGTATGCTCCCAGAATTACCACCATACAGATTAAGCAGGATAAAATCCGCGAAGTGATCGGGCCGGGCGGGAAAGTCATTCGGAATATCATTGCGGAATGCGGGGTGAAGGTGAATGTGGATGATTCGGGTGTCGTCACGATTGCAGCGGTCGATGGCGTGTCGGCACAAAAAGCCACCGATATGATTATGAAATTGGTCGAGGAAGTTGAAGTCGGAAAAATCTATCTGGGGACGGTCAAGAAGATTGTGGATTTCGGGGCGTTCGTGGAAATTCTTCCCAACCTGGACGGATTGGTTCATATTTCACAATTGGCCCCACATCGAGTTCAGTCGGTCGTCGATGAAATTTCAGAAGGCGAACAAATTCTGGTCAAGGTCCTGGAAGTCGATCGTCAGGGAAAAGTGCGCTTAAGCCGAAAAGATGCGATGGCTGAGCGTGCTGAATTAACCTCTGAATCTGCCTGATTGCCCTATTGTGTATAAAAAAATTGTTTTGGATAATGGAGTTCGAGTCCTTCTCGAGCGTATGTCTTCCCTGAAGTCCGTCGCACTTGGAGTGTGGGCCACGGTGGGGAGCCGGTATGAAAATAAAGGCGAAGAAGGCCTCTCGCATTTTATTGAACATATGATGTTCAAAGGGACCCGCCATCGCACGGCATCCCAGATTTCCAACGAAATTGATGCCTTGGGTGGGGAAATGAATGCATTTACCACCCATGAAACTACTGCGTTTTATGTCAAGGTCCTAGATCAGCAAGCCTCGGCAGCGTTGGACTTACTCGCCGATCTGTTTCACCATTCCCGATTTTCCGCACAAGACATTGCGAAAGAAAAGCATGTGGTCTTGGAAGAGATCAGAACCGTCCAGGACGATCCTGAGGACTTTGTGCATGAATTGCATGCCAGAGATATCCTGGGCCCCCATCCCTTGGGCAAGCCGATTCTAGGAAATCCACGATCCATGAAGCAGGTGACACGGAAAGATCTGTTGCGATATGTGGCCAAACATTACCGGCCGGAAAACACGATTCTCGCCATAGCTGGGAATTTTTCCACCTCCACGTTTCTGGATGAAATCCATGGGCAGTTCGGCCAGTGGAAGGGAAAGCCTCTCCCTGATCATTCCGGTGAATTCCACGAGTGGGGATGGCCGGAAAAAACCTATAATCGACAAAGCGCGCATCCTAAGCCCTTGGAGCAGGTTCACGTGTGTGTAGGGTTTAAGGGGTTGCCGATTGGGCATCCCGACCGATATGGGGCGCATGTCTTGAATACAGTTCTCGGAGGAGGGGTCAGTTCGCGGTTATTTCAAGAAGTTCGAGAAAAAAGAGGATTGGCCTATACTATTTACTCCCATCTCACCAGTTTTCTTGATGGCGGACTGTTAACGGTCTATGCTGCTACGCGCCCGAGTGAAGTGGAAAACGTGGTGAAGCAAATATGCACAGAAGCCAAGCGGTTAACCAGGCGGAGTGTCACGATCAAGGAGTTGGAACGAACAAAAACACAGCTCAAAGGGAATCTCATGCTGGGTCTGGAGGGCACCTATGGCCGGATGAACAAGTTGGCCAAGGATGAGTTGTACCAGGGTCGACATGTCACCCTCCAAGAAATGGTCAAAGCCATTGACAGGATTACCCCGGAGTATCTTCGTGACCTCAGCAAAAAATTATTGGATCTCAATGATTATGTCGTCACGGCCTTAGGCCCAATTCCCAGAAAAGCGCTTCTCAGATGTGGATAAACCGGGAAAAAATCACCAAATATTATCTTGACAACCTTGGTCGAGATAAGTAGCATGGTCCCCTCCTCACCCTTCAGGCTAGTAAAGGGGATTGAAGGGTGAATGAAGGGAAATAAAAAACAGGAGTCGCAAATAAAAAACGGTCAAGTTGTATTTTCATTTTTGTCATTCTAACACTGTAAGGAGGGAGCAGATGAAGAAGTCATCTTTACGTCGGGCATTGGTAGCTCTCTGTGCCTTTGGGCTTTTGGGAGTGGGAAGTGCGGCGTTTGCAGCCGGTCCGGGTCCGGACAAGTCGCAGGGTGATCCAAATGACATCACCAGCCAGGGCGACCTTTCCTTCAAAGCTGTCGCAGCGAAAAGTCTGAAGGGCCGTGTCTATGGGCATTGGGCTGACAATCCAGATGGAGAAATTCTTTTTGGTATTCAATACTGGAATACCTCAGGCCCAGCAGAAACGGGAAATCCTCCTGGTCGGGCCTCAGATGACCGTGATGTAGCCCTTCCCGACCCGTTGTTTGTCTGTTGTGGGTGGGGGTATCAAGGCGGTAATGAAAAGAACAATCCCTATGCCGGATGGTACAACCCCCAAACTACGGTCCGATTGGCCGTCAAGGACAAGGGATTAATGGACCAAATCATGAAAGCGGCCCAGGATTTTGTGGCTATGGAAGTGACGCTTGATGGAAGAACGGTGACCGGTTTCAAGGTGATGAGTAACTAAAAAATAATTAAAAATTTATTTTTTGAATAAAACTTAAAGCGTAGGAGGGAAGCCATTATGAAAGGTGCTAAGAAAGGTTGGGTCCTATTTGGAGCCATGGCGCTTGTGGGGACAATGGCCTCCAGTGCAATGGCTATTGAAGCATTTCAGGAGCGGTTTGAGTGGGGTGATTTAAGCAAGCCAACCACTCTGCGTGGCCGTGTTGCTGTTGCGGATCCTTATGATAAAGCCGTGTGGATCAATGTGGCGGTCTTTGGTGGGAATGCGGAAAGCGGCTATTATTGGCAAAAGTATTTTCCTGGCAAAAATATCAAAATGTATGCTGCCGATGATGAAATTTTGAAAATGCTGGTTTCCGCAGGCAAAGCCGAACCCAGTCAGGCCGTCATGACGGATACCAAGCCATCAAATTATGGATTGGTTGAAATTGTCGTGCAGGAAGTTGAGCAAAACAAACGGGTTATCCAATCGGTCAAATCGGTCGAAGAAGTGGCGGGGTCTCCAACAAAGCCACGCAACATGGCTAGTCTCCGTCAGATACCTATCATGGATGCGATCCGAGCGGATAGCTGGCAAAATAATCGAAAGATGCTTTACGACGTCCTAATCCCAGGCGGACCGGCAATTGCCGGGATCATTCCGAATTCCGACCAAGGCTTAGGCATCTGGGATCCTACAAAATAGGCTCCTAATCTAAAATTTTAAAGGTAGGCCTAAAAAGGCCCGCGTAATACGCGGGCCTTTTTTTTCGTGTACCATTTGGTCGAAAAAAATGTTGAGAAATATTTATTAGGCAAAAGTGACAGCCAATAAACGTGGAGGCATATTTGCTAGATAAAAGTAATAAAAACTGGTTAAGGCCTTTCTTCTTCCAAACGGGCTTTTAGGTCGGCTAATCGGTTAAGCGCTTCAAGAGGGGTCATGGAAAATAAATCCATTTGTTTGACCTCTTCCAGAATGACATGTGGGGTGGGTTGTGTTGGAGGTAAAGTGATGATGTCGCTGGTGAGGTTCTCTTGGCTAGGCAGGTTGGCCTGAGAACTTTCATGTTCGAGTTGTTCAAGGATATTCCTAGCCCGATCTAGAATTTGTTCGGGAATCCCTGCTAGCTTGGCCACCTGAATTCCGTAACTTCGGTCGGCCTTTCCTTCCACGATTTTTCTTAAAAACAGAACATCATGTCCTTTTTCTTTCACCAGGACCGTATAGTTTTTTATGCCTTCCCTTACATTTTCCAATTGGGTCATTTCATGGTAATGAGTGGCAAAAAGGGTCCTAGCCCCTAGGGCTGACCGGTCGAGAATATATTCTGCCAGAGCCCAAGCTATGCTCAGACCGTCATAGGTACTGGTTCCTCGACCGACCTCGTCCAATAAAATCAAGCTTCTCGAGGTAGCGGACTCCAGGATCTTTGAGGTTTCAGTCATTTCCACCATAAATGTGCTTTGTCCGGCACTTAAATCGTCAGCCGCCCCGACTCGGGTAAAAATGCGATCGACGATGCCGATTGTGGCCGCGTCAGCCGGAACGAAGCTTCCGATTTGGGCCATTAATACGGTTAACGCCACTTGACGAAGATAGGTGCTCTTTCCGGCCATATTGGGTCCGGTAATCAAGAGCAAACGATGGGTGTCCAGATCCAGGTAGGTATCGTTTGGGACAAATCCTCCCCCAGGTTGAAGTTGTTCAATCACAGGGTGGCGACCCGCCGTAATTTTGATGGTACCGCCGTCATGAATAATCGGAAGCTGATAACGGTGCAAGGTGGCTGCCTCGGCTAATCCGGCCAAGATATCCACTTGGGCGACCTGATGGGCCATGGCCTGAACTCGCAAAGAGCTCTCGGCAATCTTGGCGCGGAGCTCCGTGAATAGTTGAAATTCCAAACTGTTCATTTTTTGTTCTGCACTGGACAGCCGTCCTTCCAGGTCCTGGAGTTCGGGGGTGGTGAATCGTTCGGCATTCGCCAACGTTTGCTTTCGTTGGAAATCCAGGGGGACGCGACCCAGGTTGGCTTTCGTGACTTCAAAGTAATAGCCAAAGACCTGATTGAATTTAATCTTCAGTGACTCAATGCCCGTGCGTGTGCGCTCTCTGGCTTCTAATTCGGTCAACAAGCGGGTGCTTTCTTTGGTCAAAGTTCGTAGTTCATCCAGCTCGGCACTCACGCCGGCCTGCATGATTCCCCCGTCCTTTGCGGACAACGGCGGGTCAGGAACGAGAGACTGGACAATCCAGTTGGACTCCTCTCGGAGTGAGTCCCAATAGACAGAAATATTTTTCAGCAACAGAGACGTACAGGTGGAGAGAAGTTCGCCAAGCCGAGGGAGAGCGTTCAGCGAACGGTGAAAATTCATGAGATCCCGCGGATTCGCGACCGCTAATGTGATCCGGCTATTTAATCGTTCCAGATCCTTAATGGATTTGAGTGAACTTCGAATTTCCATGCGAAGGTTCAGAGACTCCACACACTCTTTGATTGCCTCTTGGCGTTCCGTGATACGCGCCACCTGAGTCATCGGGCGGACAATCCATTGACGGAGCAGCCTCGATCCCATGGGTGTCAGGGTATAATCCAGAGCTTGCAGCAGGGTTGGAGCTTTCTGATGTTCGGATAGGGGTTTGAATATTTCAAGATTCCGTAGTGTCGTCTGGTCCAAATGCATTTCCTGGTCTAGCGGTCGAAAGGCTGGAGGGCGAAGATGAGCCTGGATCAATGCCGGTTGGGTTTCCTTCAGGTAGTGGAGAAGGCCGCCGGCTGCCTGTATGGCCTGTCCTAAGGTGGCCGAGGAAAGCTCATGTAACGATTGGGCCTGAAACGTGTGCTCAAGCAATAGACGGGCTTCTTCCAGAGTAAACGGATGAGCCGATCGAGGAACCAAGCGGGAAATGGGGAATGTTCTGAGTGCCGGAGGAAGGCAGTCGTCCAGGGAAACAGGAAAAACGACTTCTCTCGGTTCGATTCGAAAGATTTCATCCGCGATGGCTTGGAGCGAAGCGGGCTTCTTGCCCTCCGTCACCCAAAATTCCCCGGTGGACAGATCAAGCGTGGCCAATCCAAAGCCATTCGGGAATAGACCGGTTTCCGGCGAGGGCAAGCTATCGCAATAGATGGCGGTCAGGTAGTTAGCCTCCCGTGAGGGGAGTAATTCCTGATCGTACAGAGTACCGGGCGTATAGACTCTGACCACCTCACGCTTGACCAATCCCTTGGCGAGCTTCGGGTCTTCAACCTGTTCGCATAACGCCACAATTTTCCCGGCTTTGAGTAAGCGGGCAATATAGCCGGTGGCGGCATGATACGGCACTCCACAGAGGGGAATGGGGTCTCCCTTGACCTTACCTCTGGCCGTGAGGACGATTTCCAGAATTTTCGAGGCTTCCTCGGCATCTTCGAAAAACATTTCGTAAAAGTCGCCCACCCGAAAGAATAAAATGGCTCCGGGATATTGCGCCTTGACTGTCTGGAATTGACGCATGAGAGGAGTGAGATCAAGATCTTTCATAAGGAGAGCGTTCCTTGGATTGAAAACGGATGCCGGTTTTTCCCCCGGTTTGCTCAGGGAAACTGATGTTCTTGGCGACCTGCTTCATGGAATGGATTTCCGATTACCGACTGATGCGTGGAAAGTCGTTGTCGGGATTTTGCGAAAGAAGAGCATTCAAACGATTGACGGATTCCCGGCTTTTCGATCCTGTTCCCTGGATGTCAACAACCCGGACCTCATGGTGTTCGCCATGGCTGAATTGCAAGCGGAGAGAGTCGGAAGGCAGGGCACGTTGCATACGGTCAGCCCATTCAATGATTACGATGTAGGGCGTCTGGAAGTATTCGCTGAGTCCCAACGATTGAATGTCAGCGTGGGTTTCCAGGCGGTACAGATCGATATGAATCAAGGGGATGGTGGCCGGGTATTCTTGTATGAGAGTAAATGTGGGACTCGTGATGTGCTCTTCGGGTATGCCGAGTCCGATTCCGACTCCTCTGGTGAACTGGGTTTTTCCGGATCCCAACTCTCCGGTCAGGGCGAGAATCGAACCGCCAGTCAGGATCTTGGCGATCTGTTGGCCTAATTCCAGGGTTTTCATCGCAGAATCCAAGCGAAGGCAGAGTGGAGATGGGGCTTTAATCCTCGTCATAGATGGTTAGAGAGAGGGGAGTGTGTTGTCCCCTGAAGCAGTCTCCAATATGGTTTGGAGCGCTTGGGGAATAGCGGAAATGACATCGCTGGCAATAAGCCCGGCATACCCTAGACGGGCTGCCGCTAAATCACCGGCCAGTCCGTGGACATATACTCCCACCTGGGCGGCATCCCAGGAAGCGACTCCTTGGGCCAGCAATCCGGTTATCATCCCGGTCAAGACATCACCCATCCCGGCTGAGGCCATTCCGGGGTTTCCTGTTGGGCAGATGGCAATCTGGCCTCCAGGTTCAGCCACAATCGTTCGTGCGCCTTTTAACACCACGATGGCCCGATGTTCCTGGGCGAAACGGGTCGCGACCGTCAGGCGATCCTGATTGATAGTGTTTGCCGAATACCCTTCGCCCATTAACCTGGCCATTTCACCGGGGTGAGGCGTCAAAATGGGAGGGACTCTTGTCGCCGAAAAGACTTCAGGGTGCCCTGCCAATCCATTCAAGGCATCGGCGTCCAAAAGGCAGGGGATGTCCGACTGAGGCAGTAATTTAATGAGGAGGGCAGTAGTATCTTCCGATACGCCGAGTCCCGGTCCCACCCCCAAGGCGGATTTATTCTGCATAAAAGACCGTAATGCGGAGAAGGAATCCATTCCCAGTTGATGTTGAGGAGAATCCGGCATAGGGTCAGTCATGACTTCCAGAAGCTTGGCTTCTAAGACCGGGGAGACAGTGTGAGGACAAGCAATGGTCACTAATCCGGTTCCGATGCGCAGGGCACTGAGTCCGGCCATGGCAGCCGCCCCTGTTTTCCCGGGCGATCCGGCCAGGAGCCCTGCATGTCCAAACGTGCCTTTGTGGGCTGTCGGGGGTCTTGCCGGAATCATCTGCCGCACCCTGTCTTGTGTGAGCAATTGAATGCGGGGAGACAGATCCGATGCGAATTGAGTCGGGATGCCGATGTCCACCACGTGCACTTGTCCGACCCGATCAATGGCTGTCCCCAGATAGAGGCCGACTTTGGGATATCCGAATGTGACGGTCAGGTCCGCGTTCACTGCCGATCCCAGCACTGTTCCGTTATTACTATCCAGTCCTGATGGAATATCGATGGCCGCTACTTTTCCGGAAGATAGGTTAATCAGCTCAATGGCGGATAGATACGGTTCCCGCACGGTTGACGTCAATCCCGTTCCGAGCATGGCATCCACAATGACGTGCCCGCCTTCAAGAAGCGATTGGAGCTTTTCGGATGATGGTTGAATATGAAGCCGGGAACTGGGAGCCAGTTGTGTCAAGCGGCGATACATGGTCTTGGCATCCGGGCTCAATTCCTTGGGAGAGCTGAGGAGGATCGTATGGACCTTGGCGCCTTTTTTGTGTAAGAGCCTGGCCACCACAAATCCGTCCCCTCCATTATTCCCTTTTCCGCAGACAATCAGGATGGTGTGTCCTTTGGGTGAGCCCCAAGCCGAAATCAGGTGCTCCACAACCCCCTGACCGGCTCGTTCCATCAGGGTGATTCCGGGCACGTGGGCTTCCTGGATCGTCCGGCGATCAAGGGATTGCATCTGTTCTGCGGTGACTAACCACATAAGGAATCGCTAGGGGTTGATCAATGAACACGCGAAAAGGAATTTGCCGACCATGCTGATTGAGTTACGCCGTGTCGAAAAGTCTCAGCCGAAGTTTCATGGAAGCCTGACAAATGAGATAGCGAGGATGCGGGTGTGTTCCCAGGGTTTGCGTGAACCCTTACCTGATGAGGTCATGCATTTCCCGAACAGCACGGTCCAGGCCGACAAAGACCGAGCGGGAAATGATGCTGTGCCCGATATTGTATTCTTCAATTTCCATAATTCCTTTTAGGGGTTGAATGTTTTGATAGTTGAGACCATGCCCTGCCGAGACTCGAAGCCCGAGTTTACAGGCCAATTTGGCGGCTTGCACGAGATTCTCCAGCTCCGCATCCCTCTCGGACAGTCTTCTGGTATTGGCATATTTCCCCGTGTGGAGTTCGATGACATCCGCGTGGACTTTGGATGCGGCTTTGACCTGGGTCAAATCGGGATCGATAAAGAGGCTGACCGGGATGCCCCCATTATGCAGGAATTCCACCATGGCTTGAATGCGATCACGATGTTCCGCAACCCCTAACCCGCCTTCTGTGGTCAGTTCCTGCCGCCGTTCCGGAACCAGTGTCACCAGGTCCGGTTTCACGTTGATGGCGATCTTGGCGATGGCTTCTTCTGCGGCCATTTCCAGGTTCAATTGGAGATGAACAGTCTCCCGCAAAATCATGAGATCCCGGTCCTGGATATGCCTTCGGTCTTCTCGAAGATGGACTACGATTCCATCAGCCCCCGCCAATTGCACCATGGAAGCCGCCATGACCGGATCGGGTTCATACCCGCCTCGGGCCTGTCTGAGCGTGGCGACGTGATCGATATTGACCCCTAACCGTGGCATTGGACACCTTTTGCGGGAATAATCAGGACCATCATACCTGGGTCATTATGTCAAATGGAGGAACACCCTGCAATCAAAGCCGAGCTTGAAAAATAGGGAGGTGATTCGTGCGTGAAAAAAATGCGTTCTCATGAAATTGACTGCTTCCTTTTCCTCATCTAGAATGAAATTTTCAAGCAAAAAAGCGAGTTCTACCCAATCTTTTCCCCACAATTACCAGAAATTTTCCTCAATTCTTTCTAAATAACATGGAACCTTTTTACCGAATTCAACGATTGCCAGGATACGTGTTTAGTCAAGTTCAGGAGTTGAAACTCCAAGCACGGAAGCGAGGGGAAGATATTATTGATATGGGCATGGGGAATCCGGATCAGCCCACCCCACGTCATATTGTCGATAAACTGTTGGAAGCGGCCCAATTAGGTCGAAATCATCGCTATTCGGCTTCCCGTGGTATTACCAAATTACGGCATGCCATTTGCGGATGGTACCAACGTCATTATGAGGTCAGTCTGGATCCGGAAACCGAAGCGATTGTGACTTTGGGCGTCAAAGAGGGATTGGCACATCTGGCTTTGGCTATGGTGGGACCCGGTGATGTGGTGTTGGCGCCGACGCCCACCTATCCCATTCATATGTATAGTGTGATCATTGCGGGAGGAGAGGTTCGTGGCGTCGAGCTGAATTCCGAGTCCGATTTTTTTGAAAACCTGACGAGGGCGTTTAAGCAAACCCAGCCCAGGCCGCGTGCGCTGATTATCAGTTTCCCCCACAATCCCACGACCCGGGTGGTGGACCTGGAGTTTTTTAAAAAGGTCGTGGAATTTGCGTTGGAACACCAGGTCTGGGTGATTCATGATCTCGCCTACGCCGATCTGGTGTTTGACGGCTATCGAGCGCCGAGTCTTCTACAAATTCCCGAGGCGAAAAAAATCGGCGTGGAGTTTTACTCCCTGTCCAAAAGCTATAATATGCCGGGTGGCGTGTCGGATTTTGTGTTGGGAATCGCGAGGTCATCGGCGCCTTGACGAAGATCAAAAGTTATTTGGATTATGGGATGTTTCAACCGATTCAAATTGCCAGTATTATTGCCTTAAATGGGCCGCAGGATTGCGTCAAGGACATTGTCGGGCGGTATGAGCGTCGTCGAAATGCCCTGGTGCGTGGGCTGAATCGAATTGGGTGGGAAGTGGATTATCCCAGGGCCACCATGTTTGTCTGGGCAAAAATTCCTCCTCCGTTTCGCGGAATGGGCTCTTTGGAGTTTTCCAAACTCTTGCTTCAGGATGCCAAGGTGGCGGTGTCACCCGGCATCGGGTTTGGTGATGGAGGCGATGAGTATGTGCGATTTGCCTTGGTGGAAAATGAACACCGGATCTTCCAAGCGGTTCGGGGAATTAAACAGGCGTTGAAAATGGACAGTATGGTGGAATCATGAGAGCCATACAGGTTGGGCTGATAGGATTTGGGACAGTCGGCACGGGCGTGGTCAAAATCCTGCAACAGAACGCCGAGATCATTGAAAAGCGGGTGGGACGGTCAGTCGTCTTGAGTCGTATTGCCGACCTTGATGTGAAAACCGACCGGGGAATCAAGGTTCCGGATGGGATATTAACCACCAAGGTTGACGATATTCTGGACGATCCCGATATCGAGATTGTGGTGGAACTGATTGGCGGCCATGAACCGGCCAAGCGGTTCATTCTGCAGGCGATTGAACGAAAAAAAAGCGTGGTCACGGCCAATAAAGCGCTGTTGGCGGATCATGGCGAGGAGATCTTTGAAGCGTCCTTTAAATCGAACGTTGATGTGGGGTTTGAGGCCAGCGTGGGCGGCGGCATTCCCATTATTCGATCATTGACTGAAGGCCTGGCTGCGAATCGTATGACGTCCATCATGGGAATCATGAATGGCACGTCGAATTATATTTTGACCCGAATGACTAACGAACACCGCGACTTTTCTGAGATCTTGCAGGAGGCCAAGCGGGAAGGATACGCGGAAGCGGATCCGTCGTTGGATGTGGACGGGATTGATGCTGCGCACAAGCTAGCGATTATGGTGAATCTGGCCTATGGTACCCCGGTTCGGATGTCTGAAATTTTCACCGAAGGCATTTCCAAACTGTCAACGGTGGATATGGAGTTTGCCAAGGAACTGGGACTGACCATGAAACTGTTGGGGATTGGGAAGTTACGCGAACAGAGTATTGAAGCCAGAGTGCACCCGACATTGGTGCCGACCGGTTCCCCAATCGCACAAGTGGGTGGAGTCTATAATGCTATTCATCTGGTCGGTGATGCCGTAGGGGATGTGGTCCTGTATGGGAAAGGGGCGGGGTCTCTGCCGACTGCCAGCGCCGTCGTAGGGGATATCATCGATTTGGCCAGAAATCGGGTCAACCAGGTATCCTGCAGAGTTCCTCCGACATCGTTTCAATGGGAACAGCGTCAGGCAATTCCTATTAAGCCTATGGCAAACATTGAATCCATGTATTATTTGCGGTGCATGGTCAAAGATCAGCCGAACGTGCTTTCTAAAATATCCGGGATTTTAGGTGCCCATGGCATCAGCATTTCCTCGGTCTTACAAAAGGGACGAAAGGCGGGACAGACCGTGCCGTTGGTCATCCTGACACATCGGTCCCAAGAGGCCGCCGTTCAATTGGCCCTTCAGGAAATCAATGCTCTGCCCTTGATTTCCGAGCCGACAACCTTGTTGCGCATGGAAGAAATGGAATAACCCGAGTGTTGCCATACTTTATTAGAAGAGGTCTGCGATCCGCATGATTCCCTGGCGCGGAATAATCGAAGAATATCGGAAGTTTCTTCCTGTCACGGAGAAGACCCCCGTGGTGACGCTCCTGGAAGGCAACACTCCGTTGCTTCCTGCCACACGTTTGACCAAAACGGTGTGTCCCGGAATGGAGTTATATTTGAAAATCGAGGGCGCCAATCCCACAGGATCGTTTAAAGATCGGGGGATGACGATGGCGGTTTCCAAGGCCCTGGAGGGCAAGGTCAAAGGCTTCATGTGCGCCTCTACCGGCAATACATCGGCGGCTGCGGCTGCCTATGCAGCCAAGTCAGGGCTGCCTGCGTACGTCGTGATTCCTGCCGGTAATATTGCGCTTGGAAAACTGACGCAGGCCTTAATGCATGGAGCCAAAGTGATTCAAATAGATGGAAACTTCGATCAGGCCCTGTCGATTGTGAAGGTTTTATGTAAGGAAACGGATATTGAGCTGGTCAATTCCATCAATCCGTATCGCTTGGAGGGCCAAAAGACGGCTGCCATGGAAATTTGCGATCGACTGGGCTTCGCCCCGCAGATCCATGCATTACCTGTCGGCAATGCGGGGAATATTACCGCCTATTGGAAGGGCTATACGGAATATCGGCAGGCAGGGCAAATTCAAGATGTTCCGCGCATGTTTGGATTTCAGGCTGCAGGGGCCGCCCCTCTGGTCCTGGGCCATGTGGTGGAGACGCCTCAAACCGTGGCCTCGGCCATTCGCATTGGCAATCCGGCCAGTTGGACATTGGCCATGCAGGCAGTGGCGGATTCCCACGGCTGCATCGATATGGTGACCGATGAAGAAATTCTTCAAGCCTACAAATTGGTGGCAAGAGAGGAAGGTGTCTTTTGCGAACCGGCTTCGGCCGCTTCTCTTGCCGGAATCTATAAAATGAGCCGTGCCGGCCGGTTGCCTCAGGAGGGCACGATCGTCTGTACATTGACCGGACATGGTCTCAAAGATCCTGATACCGCCCTGTCGGTTTCCTATCGGCCCGTAACCGTTCCTGCGACCCGAGAAGGGGTGGCTGCTCAATTATCCATCTAACCGAACCCTTTCTACCATCAACGACACGATTCGGCTTTTTTCCCAACTCTATTCACCTTAAACCAGCGAGGCCAAGGTCGTGAGGAAAACGATCATTGTTCACGTGGAAGGATTTCTTTTTCAGGGCTCACAACCGACTCACCGCTTGACTCCGTTGGAGCGTGCTCCGACTCCCCATTTGAACCAGTTGGCGAACCGAGGACACATCGGGCAATTTCAGGTGCCGGGAGAGTCCAGGCCCTTGAGGGGAGCATTGGCCTTGTTGTCTTTGCTAGGATATGAGACAACCAAGTGCTATGCAGGTTCCGGTCCGTTTGCGGCTGCAGGCCTGGAGGTCAAACTGGAAAAACACGATGTGGCATTTCTCTGTGATCTGGTGACGTTGCGCTCTGAAGGCGGATGGGGCGAGGGGAAAAAGTTAGGACCCCAATTGATCATGGATGATCCTGGCGGAGGCGGAGTCTCCAGTGAAGAAGCGCGGGATCTGCTTGATGCCATCAATGAGCAATTGGTGTCGGAAAATATTCAGTTTTACCTGGGGCATCACCATCGGCATCTTATGGTATGGGCCGGAGGGGGAGCTAAGGTCATTTCCCGAAACCCTGTTGAAGCCGTCGGCCAGCCGATTGAGCCTTTTTTACCGACCGGAGATGGCGGGGCGGTTCTTCGAGAGCTGATGGAGGCCTCCCGGGTTATTCTAAGCCATCATGAGCTGAATCAGGAACGTATCGCGGACGGAGGAAAGCCGGTCAATTGTTTATGGATGTGGGATCAGGGAAAGGCCCTGGACCTTCTACCCTTGAACGACCGTTGGCCGGTGACCGGAGCGGTTATTTCTGGCGACAGTGCCGTCCTCGGCGCAGGGTCGCTCCTCGGTCTTTCAGCAGTCAGGCTGGATATGGGTTACGAAAACATGTCCGAGGCTTTTCGTGAGGCTAAAGAGTTCAGTCTGAAGGCGATCGGGAAAAAGGAATTTGCCTATGTGCATGTGCCTATAGCCGGCAAGTTAGGGTCTCCTGAAGATGCAATGGGTCAGTGCTGGGAGACCCTTGATACGCATCTGATCGGACCGCTTCAGGATGAGTTCCTGATCAAAGGTCCGAATCGTCTTGTGGTTATCGGGACGCCGTATGTGGATGATGCTCCTGAATTATCAGGAGGCAACGGTTTATCGGGTTATCTGCTCTGTGACGGAAAAGAAGCACTGCGCTCACCCTTTGCTCCTGGGTTTCATGAGAAAGTCTTGGCTACTCGACCGCTTGAGGATGTCACGAAATTTTTTGAACGGTTGGTGACGCAATAATTTTCCTATGGCCTGTTACGTTCAAAAATTTGGCGGAACCTCGGTGGGGACGATTGAGCGCATTCAACATGTGGCGCGTTTGGTGGAGCAGACCTATAAAGCCGGGCATCAGTTGGTGGTGGTGCTGTCCGCCATGAGCGGGGAAACAGACCGACTCTTAAAAATGGCCAAGGAACTCAGTGCCGATCCTGATGACCGGGAAATGGACGTGCTGTTATCATCGGGAGAACGGGTGACGATTGCCCTGATGGCGATTGTCTTAAAAAAGTTGGGAATCAAAGCCCGCTCGTTTACCGGTCGTCAGGTCGGTATTGTGACCGATAGTGCGCATACGAAAGCCAGGGTATCACGGGTGGATACCGAGCGCGTCAAAGGGGCGTTGAAAGAAGGCGTGGTGCCCATCGTTGCCGGGTTTCAGGGGATCAATGAGGCTTCGGATGTCACCACGTTAGGCCGAGGGGGGTCGGATTTGACTGCCGTGGTCTTGGCCGCCGCCCTGAAAGCGGATTCATGTGTGATTTATACTGATGTGGATGGGGTCTACACCGCCGATCCGAATATTGTGCCGTTAGCCAGACGGTTGGAAAAAGTGTCCTATGAAGAAATGTTAGAATTAGCTAGTCTTGGCGCCAAAGTTCTTCAGACGCGTTCCGTGGAACTGGCTGCCAAATATCGGGTGCCGGTGGTGGTGAAGTCAACGTTTCAAGATGGGCCAGGGACCCTGGTGGTCGAAGAGGATGCAGATATGGAACAAGTTCTGGTATCGGGAGTTACGGGAGATCGACATCAAGCGAAAGTCACCGTTGTGGGTGTGCCGGATCAGCCGGGAATCGCCGCAAAACTATTCGGACAAATTGCCCAATCGTCGATCAATGTGGATATGATTATTCAAAACGTCAGCCAGGATTCCCTGACCGATATCTCCTTTACGGTGCCGCGTGCCGATCTGCCCCGATCCATGAGTCTCGTCCAGGATGTGGCCAAATCCATCAATGCCCGATCGGTAGAAGTGAACGAAACCATTGCCAAAGTGTCCATGGTGGGAGTTGGGATGCGGTCGCATTCCGGGGTGGCCGCTCAAATGTTTCAGGCGCTCTCGCGCGAGGGCATTAATATTATGATGATCAGCACCTCCGAAATTAAAATTTCGTGTGTGGTCGAAGAAAAATATATGGAATTGGCGATGCGCACCCTCCATCAGGAATTTGGTTTGGATGCCTCAGGCATAAAGGCCTGAGGCAGAGGAAAACGAATCGAGAGTTTCGGGAAACCCAAGAGCATGACCATTTCTGCTTCCAGTATCGAAATTTACGATACGACCCTTCGGGATGGCTCCCAAGCCGAAGACGTGAGTTTTTCGGTGGAGGATAAAGTCCGTATCGCTCAGCGGTTGGATGAGCTAGGCGTACATTATATTGAGGGGGGTTGGCCGGGAGCCAATCCCAAGGATATCGAGTTTTTCCGGATTCTTAAGTCTCTCCCCCTCAAGCGGGCTCGGATCGTGGCATTCGGGTCAACCAGAAAAGCCAAAAATACCGCAGAGTCGGATCCCACGCTGGAGGCGTTACTGTCGGCCGAGACCGAGATTGTGACGATTTTTGGAAAAAGCTGGACGTTACATGTCACGGAGGCCCTGGAAACCACTCTAGAGAAAAATGTAGAGCTGGTCGGCGATTCCATCGCTTTTCTCAAAAACCATGGACGACGGGTCTTTTATGATGCGGAACATTTTTTTGACGGCTATAAGACCGATCCGGCGTATGCGCTGAAAACCCTGCAGGCGGCCGTTGCGGCAGGGGCCGAACGAATTATTTTATGCGATACCAATGGCGGGACCATGCCCTGGGAAGTCCAAGAAATTTTTCCCAAGGTCAAGGCCTGTTGTTCGGTGCCGTTGGGCATTCATGCGCACAATGATTCGGAGATGGGAGTGGCCAATTCGTTGGTTGCGGTTCGGGCCGGGGCCATTCAAGTGCAGGGGACGATCAATGGCATCGGGGAACGCTGTGGAAACGCCAATCTCTGTTCCATCATGGCCAATCTTGAACTCAAGATGGGGTACGAGGCTTTGGAAGACGGCCGGTTGAACAACCTCCGAAACATTTCCCATTTTGTGGCGGAAATGGCCAATCTGACCCCCAACAAACGGCAGCCTTATGTGGGCGATACGGCATTTGCCCATAAAGGGGGCGTACATATTCACGCCGTCCAAGAAAAATCGAGATGACCTATGAACACGTGAATCCTGGGTCGTGGGAATCAACGTCGAAGGTACTGATTTCGGAAAACAACCGGGCGAGTCGTGTTTGAAAATGGAAATGCTGGGTCTCGACCTTCCCCAGGATAATCGAAGGTCCAAGAGCTGTTGGCGTCGTTAAAGTCGTTGGAATTTGAAGGCTATCAATTCGAAGGGGCGGAAGGCTCGTTCGAGTTGCTGGTGCGCAAGGCCATGGGGACACACGCCTTCGTTTGAGCTGTTGAGCTGCCGGATCATCGTGGAAAAACGAAAGACCAATGAAGATCCATCTCGAAGCCACCATCATGGGTGAAAGTCAGAGCTGGTGGAGCATACGGCCGCTGTAGGGCACGGACCGGTCAATGCGTTGGATAACGCTCTCCGGAAAGCGTTGGAAGGATTTTATCCCCAGTTGCGGGAGATGAAATTACTGGACTATAAAGTTCGTGTGCTGACAGGTCGGCACGGGACGGGTTCTCGGGTCAGAGTCTTGATTGAATCGGGTGACCTCAAGGATAAATGGGGCACGGTCGGGGTCTCCGAGAATATCATTGAGGCAAGCTGGCAGGCCCTGGCAGATAGCATCGAATTTAAACTCATGCGCGATAAAGGGTAATCCTCCCCCTTGGTCATAACTCCTTGACAATATTGGCGTTTATCGGTACCTTCTGGTTTTATGAGAAACCCGTAAGGGGCAGGCGGTGATGGCTAATTCCTGTTCAGACCATTTTCGAGGGGGGCTGTGCCATGCGGAAGGCTGACATTGCGGAAACGATCTGTGAAACGGCCGGTGTCCAAAAAACCGATTCCATGGAATTGGTGGAAAAAGTGCTGGACATCATCAAATCCATGCTTCAAAAGGGTGAAGTGGTAAAAATTGCGGGATTCGGAAATTTTGTGGTTCGCAGTAAGGGCGAGCGCAAAGGGAGAAATCCAAGAACCGGAGAAGAGATTGCCATTACCCCCCGCCGTGTCGTGACCTTTCGTCCCAGTCAGCTTCTGAAGAAACATGTCAATTCCTAACGGTGCAATGCGTGTCTTTCGCCATAGGTGATGGCCGGTATGGGGGCTCCTCCCAAGCTTGATGACAAAGTAACCTATAAAATCGGGGAAGTGGCAGCCATTGCCAATCTGCCCGCATATGTGCTCAGATTTTGGGAATCGGAATTCATGTTCCTGAAGCCCAAAAAGAGCCAGGGCAAACATCGGGTCTACGCCAAGGCGGATATCGAAACGATTTTTGAGATCAAGCGAATGCTGTATGAAGAAGGCTATACGATTGCCGGACTGAAGCGGTACTGGTATAAGAAAAAACGGGAGAGTAAGGCCGTGAACGTTCCCAAGGATCGTGTGGAAAAAGCCAAGTCGGAATTAAAAGGCATTTTAAAAATACTCGATCGCCAAATGGTCTAGATTCCAGATTGCGAGAACTATAAGCATTGACGAAAAATAAAGGAAGTGTCGGGGCGTAGCGCAACCCGGTAGCGCACTCGCTTGGGGTGCGAGAGGTCGGAGGTTCAAATCCTCTCGCCCCGACCAGTTTTTCTCACCGTATGCCATACCGGCTTACATGATGAGTCGCAAACGTTACGTGCAACATAGACTGAAGTTCTGCGTCTGCCGACCACCCTGTTAGGCCTGTAAATCATCCTCTTCTAAATCGTCGCCTTCCGGCATCCCATAGGCCACAAATTTCGCATACGAAAGATAAATCTGGCTGCTGTCGAGCATGGCCTTATACCCGGCTTTCATGCGCATCGCCTTTTCCTGATTTCCATCTGGAGATTCCTGCAAGGCTTTGACCTGTTCATCAAGCAACAGGGTGTACCGCTCCATGGCTTGTTCAATCTCCAAATACGCTTGCATGATATCGTCTGTCATCGAGTCATCCTCCTGAAGGTTTCCCAACACCTTACAATCGCCGGTGGGGACCGTCAACTGATGGCAGGTGGTTCTTGAAATATGTGAACCGATCGCATCATGTCAGCCACGGAACATGAGACCAGGTGAGTTTCATGGAAAGGGAATGTTTGATTCCGTTTTCAGGGATTCAGTAAAATATCACCTTGGTTCCAGGATCTTTCCGGGACAGGCCTGTCACGTATGTCGTAAACGCAATTCCGTGTTTATCTTCCCATGACATCCTCCGCTATTCCCTGGATATCCATTGTCGTTCCCATCAAGGACGAACGGGACAATATACAGCCCCTGGCCAATCAGCTCCTGAAAGTTTTTGAAAACCGACCGGAAACCGACTTGGCTCCGTTTGAAATTCTCTTTGTCGATGATGGGAGCACGGATGGGAGCAGCGGGATCTTAGATGAGCTGACCGTTCATTCCACGTCCGTTCGTGTCATTCGATTGGACCGGAACCATGGTCAGACTGCGGCATTCGATGCCGGGTTTCGACAGGCACGGGGCCGGCTCATTGGGACCACGGACGGGGATTTACAGTATGATCCGGGGGACTTTGCCAAACTCCTGGCCTATAGTGACCGTTTCGATTTGGTGTGTGGAAAGCGGCAGGCACGGCATGATAATCTCGTGCGCCGGGTGTCCTCCAGAATTGCCAATCGGGTCCGTAATTGGGTGGTCCATGATGGCATATCGGATACCGGCTGCTCCCTGAAAATCTTCAGGAGAGAAGTGGTGGAACGGTTACCTCCGTTTAGGAATATGCATCGGTTTTTTCCCGCACTGGCGAAAATGTATGGTTTCACGGTGACGGAGGTGCCTGTCCAGCATTTCCCGCGGGCCCATGGAGTCTCCAAATACGGAGTCGGCAACCGGTTGTTTGTGGGATTGTATGATCTCTTTGCCGTTCGGTGGATGCAGAAGCGCTGTTTGAATTACACCACGAAGGAAGTCCGGCCTCATCATCACTCGGATCATCGTAAGTAGAATCGGGGTTGGTTCTCTCTCATTCTCCTCACAGACCTCCAGTCAACCTGGATGAATGATGACGTTGAGGTGCCAAGTACATGCTGGATATGTCCACGACTGAGATGATTTGGGTTGGCATCGGGTTTATCGGCCAAAGCCTCTTTTTCTCCCGTTGGTTGATTCAATGGGTGGTATCGGAACGGAAAGCCGAAAGCCAGATCCCAGCATCGTTTTGGTATATGAGCCTCATCGGCAGCGTCATTGTTCTGGCCTATGCGATCCATAGGGTTGATCCGGTATTCATCGTCGGACAAGGGGTCGGAACCCTGGTGTATGTCCGCAATATCATGCTTCTGCATCAGGCCAAAAAGCGAGTCATGAGTGGATAGCCCCCCCTCTCCAGACCATTCCGCCGTCTCATCTCGTGCTCCCATTTCACATTCTCCTCTTCTTCATGTGGCGTGTCTTCTGCTGTTGGCAGCCTGGTTGTTGGGCTTGGACGGAGGCCGGCTGTTCGGTCCGGATCTTGGCGCACTCGGACTCACCGATCGTGATGAAGGCAGCAATGCCGAAGCGGCCAGGGAGATGCTGGAAACAGGCGATTGGATTTCTCCAACCCTTAACTACGAGCCTCGCTATGCCAAACCGGCCTTTGTGTATTGGCTGATCAGCGGGTCGTATACCCTGTTCGGCGTCAATGAATTTGCCGCACGATGGCCGTCGGCCATGTCCGGCCTTTGTCTCCTGTTGCTTCAATACGTGTTTGTCCGCAAGTGGGCGGGCTCAACGGTGGCCGTCTGGGCTTCGTTCATGTTGCTGCTGAATCTCGAATTCATGGGAATCAATCGCATGGTGCTGACCGACCCGGAGCTGGTGGTATTTACCACGATGGCGGGTTATAGCTTTTGGCAGGCCATGCAGCATGACCAGGCCAGGCGTTGGTTATTCGCGGTTTTTTATCTGGCTATGGGATTCGGCATGTTGGTCAAGGGACCCGTCGGCATCATCATTCCGCTGGTGGGGGTGATCCCGTATCTTATCCTTACGCGCCAGTGGGGAATATTTTGGCGCCGTGGATTTCCCCTAGTGGGCAGTCTATTAGTCATGGCCGTGGCGCCCTGGTATCTCATATGATGTTTCAAATCCATGGCGACGCCTATTGGGCGGCGGCGCAAGCCAACACCACCGGTCGGTTCATGAGTCCCATGGAAGGCCATGGGGGAACGATGTTCTTTTATCTGCCTGTTTTGCTTTTGGGGTTGTTTCCGTGGAGTGCAGTCCTGCCTTCGGTGTTATACCAAACGCTGAAACGGTGGAAGGACTATTGGCGGGGCAGAGCATTTTCCTCGCCCGAATCCAATCTGACGTTCTTTCTCAGTGTCTGGGTGGTGGGGTTACTGCTGTTCTTTACCCTTTCGGCCACCCGATTGCCGCATTATATTTATCCCTTGTTTCCGGCGGCGACCGTGCTTGCGGCCATATGGTGGAAACGCTTGCTGGCGGAAGAGAATCCGGTCGGGCTGACGACATCCACACGGGTGCTCATCTGGACAGGGTATCTTTTCGGCATTGCCTTGACCTTTGCACCGGCCGCCTTTCAATTGTTCATGAAACAGATTGCCAAGGAGTTTCCGGCTGCCGTGCATGTGGATCTGAACTGGCTTCCGTCGATCCTGGGGATCGTCATTGTGCTGGGCACCATGCTCATGCGGCATTGGATGTTGTCCGACTCGAAACGCCATTTGGCCTCCTGGGCAGGGTGCGGCATGATGCTGATCTTTACCGTAGTGCTGGCACGATGGGGCTTGCCGGTTTACCAACAATATTTTGTCGGCCCACCGCAGGAATTGGCCGTGATTGCCGGGCTGAATCTTGGCAAGGATGATCGATTGATTCAATTTGGCCGCAAGCGTCCCTCCCTCAGCTTTTACGCGAAACGCAAAGTACACTTTCTCGGGCTCAATGACGAAGACCTGCCTCAACACCTTTCTGCGCCAGGCCGCAAAATGGCCATCCTGCAAACTCCTCTGCGCGGACAACTCCCCGAAACCATGTCGGAGTGGAAAGTGGTGTTAGACCATGGTGGATTTTCTCTTCTCTCCAGCGAACCCCTCTTGTAGTGGAATGCTCTTGCTCTCGGTGATCTAGCCCCATCATCTTTTGGCACGCGAGGCCAGCTAAGCAGAAAAAGTCGTTCAATAGGATGTCAGGCCTCAATACTATGTCGATCAACTCAATCCATGGGTAATCTTATGAAAAAACAGCCATTTTCTCTTTGTATAGGAGTGATTTTTTAAGAGGAAAAGGGTACTCTTGTGCACCAATGACATGCTGAACCTAATAATGCGGTGATGGCGCGAAAACACTTACAACACCAGCACAACCATGCCGTGCTCAGAGTTCTTCTCCACACACTGTTGCACTAGCTTATGACGGCAAAGGATCGCTTTGACATATTGGACATCGAATAACTCCTTGTGGGGATCTCTTGACCATGGAAGCCATCGACACGGATTGCCTGAAGCAACTCGATAACCTACTTGCTGCCGGAGATCAATCTTGGCTATTCGGCTCAGGCATAAGCTTCGCAGCGAACATCCCCCTTATGGGTCCTTTGACAGCACGCGTGTTTGCGATGGCGGACGAAGACGAGGACAAGGGGGCCAAGGAGGTGTTGGATGCGGTGAAGGCCATGCTTCCAGAAAATTCCCATATTGAGCACATCCTCAGTCATCTAGTTGATTTCGCAGCCATCGCAGAACGATCAAAAGACAAAAGCATTTTAGTCGGAGAAACAAGGCTCGAACTCGACCAGTTGCAAGACTTGCACGCCAAAGTGTTGAAGTGGATATCAGAGACGATTCGGTGGGGATTTGTTCCGAAGATACTTGATGATGCGGAAAAAATCGGATCTCGGGAGAACACCATTGTCACAGTGGCTGGGCATATAGAGTTTCTCAAGGCCCTTTTCAACAGAAACCAACAGGGTATCGAAGAAAGGAGGCGAGCTGTCCGTTTCTTCACAGTCAACTACGATACGCTCTTGGAGGATGCACTCGCCCTTGGTTGCTTTTCTCATTGGGACGGCTTTACGGGTGGCGCTGTGGCTTATCGGAGCCACCGCTATGGTCAGAACGAACCTGACTCAGGCTATAGAGCTCATGTGATCAAAATCCATGGCTCGATTGATTGGCATCTAGGGCCAGATGAGCGAGTTTGGCGAGTGCGGGATGTGGATGGCTATCCAGAGCGAAAAGGTCGAGTCCTCATTTATCCACAATTCACCAAATATCTCGCAACACAAAGGGATCCTTTTGCTGCTCAATTCGATTTGTTTCGGCGCGCTTTAGGCTCGGGCAGGGAAAACGTCTTGGCAGTCTGTGGCTACAGTTTCGGAGACGAGCACATCAATCAAGAGATTGAACTGGCTCTTCAGCGTCCAGAGAACAAAACTACTATACTGGCGTTTTCTCGGTCCCTTTGCGAGGTCCTTGATAATTGGTGAAGAACTACTTGGGGAAAACGTCTCTACATCATTACTGATTCCGGGTTATATGTGGGAGCAGAAGGGCCCCTCTTTCCACCATCTGCAGAAAAGAAACTTGACTGGTGGACATTCGCCGGAGTCACCAAGATTCTGAACAGCGGTGCAGAGGCATGCGTGCTATGAATTCCTTTGATCTCATCTCAGATCTGAACATCGGTCACATTGTCGAAGTAACCGGCACAACCATTCGTGTTGAACTTTCCGGCGACGTCACCGAACTGACCCGAACTCATGACGGGCGCGTTTATCCGATTGGCCAGATCGGCAGCATCGTGAAGGTCCACTTCGGACGGCGGCTTGTCTTTGGTTTCGTCACCTTATTGCGAATGCGTTCGGAGGAACTGCTTGAGGTCGCGACGCCAATCCCTCCTGATGCCGATCAACGCGTCATGGAAGTCGAACTTTTCGCCGAAGGCGTATGGAACGGGACTGAAGAAAGATTGCGATTTGCCCGTGGCGTAACCACTTATCCTCTGCCTCGTCAAGGAGTTTATCTTCTGACCCGGCAGGAGACTATCGAACTTTACAAGTCTGCTGAGGGGCAGCAAAGCAGCAACGGATATGACCCCCTTGTTCCGTTTGCGTACTATGTTGGTGCAGACAACGCGCTTTGCCGAGCAAATATCGACAAGATGTTTGGCATGCACTGTGCCATTCTGGGATCAACCGGATCTGGCAAGTCTGGCGCTGTGGCTGCCTTGCTTCATAGCGTAATTGAACATAAGGCAAATGCCCACGATGTGTGCTTTCCACGAGTCGTAGTTATTGATCCCCATGGCGAATACAAAAAAGCTTTCGGCGATCGCGCGGTAGTCTATCGTGCTTATGACCCAATTGGCATCGAGGAAACTAGCGGTAAGCCCATTCAATTGCCCTACTGGCTGATGTCCGCTGATGAGTTTCGCCGTCTCGTGATTGGGAAAACGGAAGAAGAAGCGACCTCTCAAAACAACATCGTTTACAAGGCTCTCACGCATGCACGAATGGTTGCAGAAAACCTCATTGATCCAGCACCAAATAAATATGGTACTAATACCCCAGCGGACGGATTACCTCCAGACGAACCTCGCCCCAAAAAAGGTGTCACACAGGAACAAATCACAGGATTTGATAGAGATAAACCACGTCCGTTCTCCCTTCAGGAGTTTCACAATCACATCGTATACCTCCAGGCAGCTCGAGATAAAAATGGCAAACTTGAGCGCGTTACCGACACAGAATTTTCAAAATCTTTCAAGTCCATATTAGACAAACTGGCAGTGCTTCGCCGAGATCCGCGAATCCAATTCCTGATAACTGAATGGACAAGTGCCAGTCCATCTCTCGGTCAAATCGTTGGGCAATTAGTTGGCCTCCTGAAAGGCGCAAATGGACAGCCTCTCGATATTCGGATCATAGACATTTCCGGCTTACCAAACGAAGTGGCCGGACCTTTGTCGGCAGTACTCGCAAGGCTTCTATTCCAATACAAACTTTATCAGACTGTAGCCGAACGGGAGCGAGATCCAATTTTACTCGTATGTGAAGAAGCGCACCGTTATGTTCCGGATCGCGGAGAGGCTGAATACGCCGCTGCACAGTCATCTATCAGGCGGATTGCTCGCGAAGGTCGAAAATATGGGATAGGGTTGATGCTCGTGAGTCAACGCCCTGCTGACGTGGAAAGTACAGTAATCTCTCAATGCGGTACATGGCTCGTGCTAAGGCTAACGAATTCCGCAGACCAGCAGCATGTTGCCCGCTTTCTTCCTGATGGACTTTCAGGAATGACCAAAGCCTTGCCGAATCTAGCTCAGCAGGAAGCCATTTTTGTTGGAGAAGGGGCTGCCCTACCTGCACGTATTCGAATCCGCGATCTTCCCAAGGATAAGCTACCAGAATCGGATACAGCAAAATTCGCGCAAGGATGGACTTTGCCTAGGCTATCAGAAGACGAAATTACAACCATTACAAAGCGAATGATCAATTGAACTATATTTGTACCCGCGAACATAAAACATGTCCAGGTCCGCATCCTGAAATTCGCCCGGGAGATAGGTTGGACATATTTGCCGTGGAATGAGAGTTAACGACGGCGCGTCAGTGGCCACGAGGGCAATGAAGTGATATGTTCTTACAAACCTTTCTCTTGTAAAGAATTTCGATCCTAGTGACGATTCAGTTAATTATGGAAATCAACATCGACGAGAAATTTGAGCATTTCCCAAAGGCGCCGATTGCGGAGGCCGTGATCGATATCCGGGCACGCGCAACGGAAGAGTTTGAGGAGTCTTCAGTGCGCTCACAACTTGAAGCAAATCTGAATGGTTATAGCTATCTCGATTCGCGACGAGAGTTCAGGCATGAGTTGCAGTTAGAGGCAGAAGGCGGAAAACCACCCAGCCAGAA
>JALDRK010000015.1 GCA_031315915.1 Nitrospirales bacterium | reverse complement strand
CCTGTAAAACCAAGACTTCCCCTTGTTCGTGTCCCCAGGAAGGAAGCGTCCATCAGAGGGCCCGACAAGAAAATACGACCCGGATCCACTTGACTCGCCTGGGATTGTTCTGGGGAACCTGCATGATAAAAATCTGCATTTAACTAAATGGCATGTGAACGTATGATCTTTTGTCCCCCTTCGGCCTGTGTCACAAAATTCTTCTGGTTGTGAGAGGTTATTGGTTTTACGAGATTACTCAGACAAACGGATTGCCAGTTGAGTGACTTTTCAATCAAAAAGAGGAAATTTAGTTGGGAAAAAAGAAAGAACTCAGGGTAGTTGATTCGTGAAAAATGGAGGCTTATAGCAAGGCTCAGATGGTAAGACCAATGGTGTGCGTGTCACTCATGGAAGGAACCCGATTTTGTCAGTAAGTCTTGTATAAGCTGTGGGATCTCAGGATCGGAATTCTCCAATGCCTGTTTCAACAGAGGTGTCACATTTTGTTCATCGGCATAGTTTGGTGTTTCCGGGTTAAGGGTATGGTCCTCTGACGTTGGTTCTTGGTGATTGCTTGCCGCGGGGGACTGACTCAATGCTGGGGGAGAGAGAATTTCGGCAGTTCCCCACGAGGCCAGTGTGGAGGAGTTTTGATTTCTTGATAAAACGATCACTTCGATCTGTTGTCCAGAGGGAACTGCCGAAGGAAAGCGGCCAATAGGGAAATGAACGATGGCGTAGTCGTATCCCACTAATAGACGCTCAAGTCCCTGGTCAAATGGAAGATTGGTGAAGGAGGTCGAAACGAGATTGTCTTGATTAATCCCTTTTACTATGAATTGAACAGGAAGTTGTGCGCTCAGAGCCGATAAGACAGTCTGAAGTGAAATTCGATCGATCTCGGCTGAGAGGCGTTGATTCTGGAAAGACAGGTTTAGAAAGGGGTTAGGGAGTACGGTCGGGGCAGTTGTATGCGCTCCTGTCGTTCCGACGAAAAGAAATAGACCTATCCAACCAAGAATAGGGTATTTCTTCAGAAGCCTAGCGTGGCCCGTGGATTCCTCTGCTTCTTTTTCGTTTGTTTCTCCTGCCATAGCTCTTGCCCGCTTTCATGGAAAAGATATTGTTCAGAGTTGGGCTCTCACCACAGCCAACTACTGAATGGACGGTCCAAACTCCGTTCGAGCATCCACAGGGATGCCAAGCCTGCAATACCCAAAGACCCCAATCGCAAAACGAGAATCCGATAAGTCCAAGACCGGCGGAGCAGGAAGGCCAAGGGAAGAAAAAGGCTGACAATACCAATTTGCCCGAATTCCACCCCGAAATTGAATCCAGCTAACGTCATCAACATAGAAGTAGTTGGTAACGACAGGTCGGCTAAAACTGACGCAAAGCCGAACCCATGGATCAAGCCAAAGCCGAACGCCACGATCCAGCGACGAATCGGCATCACCGGATACAGGTTATGGAGGGCAGCCAATACGACTGAACCGGCAATGATGGACTCTACCCATCGTGAGGGTAATGTCATCAGGTGAAGGGCTGAAAGGCTCAACGTCACGGAATGCGCAAGAGTAAACGAGGTGACAATTTTCAACACTTCTCCACAGGCACGGCCAAAATAACCGACCGGGTTCCATTGGCCATCTCGCCACCACAGGACGGCGGGCAGTAAGAGGCTAATCAAAAAAAGAATATGGTCATAACCGATCCAAATGTGCCAGACCCCTTCAAGGGCGAATTGAAAAAATTCACGCCAGGGGGAGCTGGACAGAAGATTAAGTTTGACATTGGAGCGTTCCGGGCTGAACACGGCAGTTTGGGTGGTTCCGTTGTGTTCAACCTGAAGCAACCCCCGATGGAGAGCGTCGAGGTCAAACAACAATCCATAATTGATAGTGAGCTGTGTAGGGGTGGTAGGGCATCTGGTTGAGAAATCCAGGACGGCATAGGCTCCATCGCTATGATGATCGATACGGTGCCCTGTGGGGTGCATCCAACAAGCAGACTTGTGATCACGAATTTCGAGCCTGGAAAGGGCATAACTGGCAATGGCCGAATGACGAGACCGCGTTTCTTGCCAAGTGATCTCCCCGTCTGTATTTCCGTCCAACCCGATCGCGTAGTCCAAGTCCCGTAACGCAATATCCCACTGCCCTTGCATGGCTTCCTCATGAACAGTAAGGCGGAGATAACTATCGCTCGGTTTGTGGGCATGGGCGGCGACCGAACCGAAAAGGTCCAGTATGAACAAGGAAATGAAGGCCAACCACAAACTCATGTGAGTTGCTCCATTAATCGGTGAATTTGCTCATCCTCAAGGCGAACGTCATTGATCCATTGAATGACTGGCTGGGCCGCCTTATGATCTCCGGTTGCCAGGGCGGCTTCCAGTAATATTCGCGCGTCCCAGGGTTCCCGTTGCACCGTCCAATTTTCCTGAGCCAAATGGAGGGCTTGTTTTGGATGTTTTAAGAGATGAAGCGTGAACCGGGCTTCCTCGCGCAGATGTCTCGTATCTCTACGAAGTCGGCTGTCGGCAAATCGAGAACTAAGACTTGCGACATGGTGTGGCAACTGTGGGTTGTTGAGTTGTTGCGCCGAGAGGGCAGCCCGCAACAGGAGACCGTCAGGACGAAAATCATTTTGAAGCAAGGTTTGCACATCGGCCGGACGATGTTGATCTAGCAGCCAGTCACTATAGGCACCCAGTAAGTAGGTATCCCGTATTCCAAGAGACAGGGCTTCTTGAAAGTGTTCTTCTGCTGCCGAGGTATTTCCCAGACGCATCGCCGTTTCAGCCAAAATGGTTAATGTCCAGAGTTTCTGTTGAGGATCCGCTGAGGGAGTCAAAGAAAAAATATTCAAGAGGCTTTGGTAGCTTTCCTGGGCTTGTCCATTCAGACTCGCGACATTGGTAATACATGTGGTCGAGACTAAAGCATTCGTGAGCCTGAGGAGTGGCAGACAAGTCTTACGGGCTTCTTCATAATGGCCGCGAACCTGGTGAATGACCGCGCTGGTGAGCCAAGCTTGCGCATCTCTGGGCCGATTGTGGAGAACCTGCGTGAGATCCTCGAGTGCTTCGTCGAAATGGTGACTTCGTTGGCGAAGCAAGGCTCGGAGAAACAGGACATCGCTTGGCGGGGTTGAGCTGTTCCACCAAGGTTGTAACGCGGATTGAGCGTAGCCGTCATAACGAGGATCGGCTTCGGCACGTCCAAGCTCCACCAATTGTCTGGCCAAGTGAACAGCTAATTCAAGGTTCCGGGGGTCTTGTGACAGTTCTAGCTGGGCGTCACGAATCTGGCGAATGCGAGGGTCTCCGGATAAAGGGACATGCTCCACGATGGCTGAATCGGATTCGGGGACATAGGGCTTGGCTTGAACGCTACCGATGTTCCATATCCAAAAGGTGATGATAAAGCCCAGGAGAGTCTGGAAGACTCCCCACTTCAGTTTCATGCACGACCCGAGCATACGACATGCTTGAGATATGGGATTCATCGGTAATTCTCTAGTCATGGAGATAAAATTTTGGAATCCTCCGCGTTTCAGGCGGGAGAGGCAGTTGGCCTCTCCCGCCGTACATATATTAATTACACGGATTGGCTCCGACCTCTCCACAATCCAGATGTTGCCGGTTTCGACCGTCAAAGGGATTGGGGAGATATGGAAAAGTTTTGGCAATCCCATTGGCCGTGACTTGGGAAGTGCCTGCCCCTGGAGCATTTTCCAAAAAGTTCACGCCATCTCCGACACGGTTTTCGATGAAGGCTTGGCCTCCGACCACTCGTGTGGCGATGTCGGTGACGTCGTCATTGGGACGACGTCCATTGGGAAATCCGGCAGGGTCTGCAGGAGTGGCCAGGCCTCCCAACCGTTTTTGTTGTTCTGGGGCGGTCGGTGGCACGCTGACGTCTAGGCGCAAGAGTTCCGCACAAGGATATCCGCAATTTGTTCCATTGACCGATTGCCCCGGATATTTCAAGAACACTTGCATGAGATCGGTTCGTGGTGTGGTCGGGACCGGGAGACCGAAAATCAGGTTGAGTGCGGTGGCCAAGGAAGGGGCTTTGTAGAACTCCTGAAACTGCGCTTCGTCTTCAGGCTCCGAGGCATTCCATGTATCCTTCATGGGCGTATTGATGATCAACTCATTAACCAACGGGTTGGCTAGTCTGGAGATTTGAACAAACTTCCCTAGTTCAAAAGTCTTTCCATTGGTTTTCAACACTTTGACCTTCTGCCGGCTGGTAGACGCATACATTCCAATATGAGGGGTATGTGTGGAATCAGCCGGTTGTCCATCCATTGTCACACGTGAAATGGGAATTTCAATCACGATACTATTGATATTAAAACCGCTAAAACGATTATTCCCGAAGGGATTGGCGGCATCGTTGTTGTCCTCGCTTTCGCTGAGAACAGGGGGAAACCGGCGAAGATTGACGGTATCGAATACAGCCCCCAAGTCGATGGCAAAGGTTTCGGCCCGTTGTCCGGAAAACACGCGAATGTTGGTTTTGCTATCCGTGTAGATGCCTTGTTTCACCAGATCTTGATAGTCGGGCATAGTGGCAGGACCCACATTGGAGGGCACCACTACGAGGGTTTGGCCTTTGAACAATTCTTTCCACTTTTTCCCCCGTTTCTCGTACACCTCGTAGGTTTGCCGGCGGGTTAAGCCTTCCGATCCCGGGCCGTCCAGAGCGGTAATACCTTGAAGCGCCGGGACGGCTCCAATGTTGGGATTCCCCACAAAGGGCAGGGGAAAATTTAACGAACCGAGAGCGGGGCGGGTTTCAGTTGTAAAGCGAAAGGCATACACGATGTCTTCGGCCTCTCCATCTTTATTATTGTCGATATGTAGCTGGTAGAGGATCGAGTCATCAAAAGCAAAGTAATTCGGACCGTCAGCGGGATCTTGGCTGGGAATGGTATTTAGGATAAACACCACCTTGTCAGGGTCTTCCCAGCTTCGGAACGCATAGGTATCGGTGTTGTCGGCTGCAGGGTCAAGAGCAATCAGTGGAGCTTCACGATGGCTGGCACCAAATGCGGGAATCGCTATCACTGTGGAGAGGAAGACCGGGAGCAGTTTGTACATGGTTTTGGGTTGCATGGTTTCTCCTTGGGTAATGGTTGATGTGACTGTTACCTGTCCAGGGATAGTGGTTGTATATGTGGTTACGTCATGACCAATGTATTTGGATCTCTTGATGTGATTTTTTTGAGGGAATATCCATGATGTGGTACAGTAAGAAAACTTTTCCCAAAAAATGAATCCAAATGTTAAACAAGACTCGTACTGGTGAATGTGACGAGGTGTCGGAATCGTCAGGCCCTCAACAGGCGAAGGGCCTGAGTGGGTATGATCGAGAACTGATAGGGCTCATTGGCCGGACGGCCCAAGGAGATGAAGCCGCCTTAGGGACCCTCTATGACAAAACAGGATCTCATGTGTATGGTCTGGCCATTCGGATACTGGGTGATACCACGATGGCCGAAGAAGTCACCATGGACGTGTTTCTGCAGGTATGGCGACAGGCGGAACAATTTGACCAGAGCAGGGGAAATCCGATGGTTTGGCTCGCGGTGTTGACTCGTAGTCGAGCGATTGATCGCCTGCGGGTAGGCAAGAAAGATCGGGAAGCCCGCGAACCTCTCCAAGAAGTAGGCGAGGAGCCAAGCCCAGAAAGGGATCCCGAACAACGCAGTTTTTATCTGGAACAATGCCGAATCGTCCAACAGGCCCTAGCCTCTTTGCCTGCCGAGCAGCGGGAAGTGATCGAACTGGCATATTTTGGAGGGTGGAGTCAAAATGAAATTGCGATTCAGATTGGCCAACCGCTTGGCACCGTGAAAACCCGAATGCGATTAAGTATGATGAAATTACGCAATGTACTTGAGCGCCTCGAAGAAGGGCTTATTTCATGACCCAACAGGAACCCAATAATGACGTCTTGGAACAGGCGGCGCTTTATGCATTGGGTCTGCTCGAAGGCCAAGAGAAAGAAGAGTTCGAGAAGCTGGTCGCGGAAGGGTGCGCCACGTGTCAGGCTGTCAAGGACTTTCAGAAAGTTGCAGACCTTCTAGGAACTGCAGCGACACCAATGCCTCCCCCATCCTCGCTTCGTGCCACGTTGTTGGAACGAATCGCCGCGGAACGAAAGATCGATCAACAAAAGTCAATATCCAAGCCCGTGGAACGAGTGGAAGACACAGGACTGACGTTCGTTCGATCAGTAGATGTCCTCTGGAAAGAGATTCTCCCTGGAATCTTGTTGAAACCACTTTTTCTTGATAAAGCTCAAGGCCGAATGACGGCACTCGCGCGTATGGCTCCAAACAGCCGTTATGCGCCTCATCAGCATACCGCTCCAGAAGAATTTTATGTATTAGAAGGAACGTGCTTTATAGGTGGACAACTGCTTTATGAGGGGGATTATCATCGGGCAGAAGTTGGAACGGTTCATCATGAGACTTCCACCGAAGATGGATGCCTGATGTTGATGATCTTCTCTCCGAAAAATGAGATACTCAAAGCCCCAGCCTAAATTCTACTTCCTTCGTTGGTAGGCCTTCCCGATAGATACCGTCAAACCCCTCAAAGCCTCAATTGTGGCGCGACATAAGTAATGATGGTGACTTGCCGCATGGCGCGAAATCCACTGCATTTCTTTTGAAACTTCGTCTGTTAGTTTTTTCGGGGTACGATCGTGGCAGCTTGACAAGGCAAGTCACATCAGAACTGGGGGATGATATGCGTAAGGAACGCCTGCTTGCCACCACTGGTGAGTCATTGGCAACGCATGCCGTAGTTTTTTCACGGCACTTTGTGTGTAACGATGTTTTTCCCTACGACGACAAGGTTCTTCATGTATGGGGGCTAAGACAAGAGCAGTATACGGTAAAACTCTGAAACGTTCCTGGGCCATCACACAAATCCCCTCTAAGTAGTCCTATGCTTTCTCAGAGGGGACTTTGCTTCTGCACCTGCGGTGTTATTTCGTGGGGTACTTCGTTGGGGTTTGCTGTTTTCCGAATCCCTTCGCTAACTCCTTGGTTTTTTCTACGATGCAGGCCCATTGGGCTTCCAGAGTCCTTTTCCCATCCTTGGCATCTTCCAGGAGGCAATGGCTGATCGCTTCGAGGAATGGAAATCTGTAGTTTCCGCTTTCGATACGACCATAAGACTGTTCGTTGCTGGATGAAGACGAAAAGACTCGAAAATTTTCGAGTGTGGTATCCACCTCTCCGAACAATGTTTTGTTTTTTGGGTCTTCCTCAATTTTTCTACTGTAGCATGAATGGAGTAACAAACCGACAGGAATGCAGGTTTTCTTCATCTTTTTAAATGTCTCGGCAACCATTGTGGCCAAAAGCCCAGACTTAAAGTACGGAGTACTGTTTATGACAGTCACCCCCGTAGAAGAAACCTTTACATGCTGCTGGGGTTTGATTTCCACAATTCCCTCTTTTTTCGTGTGGTGCTTCTTCCATGGGACATCCTTGGCTTTTTTAAAAATCAAGTTTCCATTTTTCGTGCCGTGGGCATTGACGATGATCGAAACTTCTGCACAACAATCGTCGATTTTTCCCAGGATTTCCTCGAGTTGTTTTCGGAATGAGGAAAAGCTTTTGCTCCAACCCTTGGTATCAATCGCAAATGTTTTTCCGTCTATAAGGAAATCTGCGGGGTGTATTTCCTGTATGTTTTCAGGTTCAACCCCTAGCTTTTTCAGGAGCTTCTTTTCTTTGCTTTATGAGTTCCTCGAAACGTTTATCCGTGTCGTCTAAGGTGACAATGAAGGCATATTGTTTGACTTTTTCCGGTGGACAGGGAACTTCCGAGGAAAAGGACAATCCGAGAATCGGTGCGTGACTCGAAATGCTGTTGTCTTCGATGCCGTCTCCTCCCTCTTTATCGTCCGGAGTAATATTGGATCCCGTCGGCCGGTTTTGAAAATACGGACCTGTAGCGAACAATCCATGATACACGTGATCATGGCTACCGAAATCGAACGCATAAGGTCCTCTATTAGCAAGGGTGACGATTGGTCCGAATTCTCGATTTTCGATGAGTTGGATGTTTTCAGAGTTACCGTCGATCAGAACCCAGCGCGCATCGGATTGCCCCAAAAAAGCCTCCGGGTCATACGCGAAAAATAACCACATATTCGGCCGATCAATAGTTGCGATAATCTCACCTGTGATGGAATCGTTGATTTGTGACCCCATCGGCAGGGCACTATATGGGCCAATCAATGCGTACGGATACGGATACGGATACTTTTCTCCAATTGCGGATTGAACGATTTCTGTCAGTTCTCGTCGACGATTTATTGAAGCCGAATCGGTGATTTGGATGAGGACGGGTTTTGTCGATTGCAAACCGACGGAGAGACTAAGGCCATAAAATCCTGACGGAAGATCATGCGGAAGCGTAAATTGGCCGACTCGTCGATTTCCAAATATGCCAGCGCCGACATTCTCACTCAGCGTTCCTAAGGTTTGAAAGGTCTTTCCACTATCAGACAAGGTCAAGGTCACCGACATGTGTGAGGTTGAGACCTCGTCGGTACCCTCCACAATCACATTAATGGGATCACCTGCTTGCAATCCTCCTGGAGTTTTGGTTTGACCTGTTTGATTTGAATAGAAGAGAAGAATTGCTTCAGAGCAGGAGCCTCGTCTTCATCGACCGGGTCTCTTTTTAATCTGTCAGGTACGTCAATAAGCAAGTCTTGGAAATTGCCGAAGTTTCCTGTTTCAGCGCGATCAAGGCCAGGCTTAGAGTCGCCCTCACTTTGAAATTGCTGATTGAGGCCGGAAGCACCGAGGTTGGTGGAGGGCCCCTGAGGAATTAGCGAATTAATAGCTCCCACGGAAACCTGATTGCCCGATGATATCGTAGGAGCCTGGTCCGGAAAGGCATAAAAGTTGGTGATAGGGACCTCTGAGTCGAAGTGGACCATGGGCGCCTCATGATGATTGCTTGCCCGTGTGACGTCGATATTTCCGAGCATGAAAGCTTGCAGCAGCAGGACAGAGTGAATAACCGACATGATTAATCGTTTCATGACAACCTCCTTGTCGGGATAGGTAATGGAAATTCTTTTTCCGTTTCTCCATTCTTGAATTCTCTCTATCTTTACGAAGATCGTGTGCATTTCGGATCTCTCGTGGAGAGAGTTTTTGTGAAGTGAAATGTGGCCCTTGATATATTCGGTTCGAGAGTAGGGCTGGGGGAGCCAGGCAGAGTGGTTTTTTAAGGGGTGTAAGAAAAATCAAGTAAGAGGAAATGAACCGTTAGGCGTAAAAGGCAGGAGACAGGTTGGCGAATCATACTTTGTCGAGTCCTGATCGTCTGCCTTCTGCCTCCTGCTGGAGTATCGTGTGATGTTTCCTGCTTGTATGTGCCAATACTAGACGCCTAACAATTGGAAAATATTAGAGGCAGGTGCAATTGCATTGTCCGGTTCTGGTGTCATAAATGTTGGTGCAAGTGTCAAAGAACCAGCAAGTGGCCCCCGGTGTTGTGCACGTCTCGCCGATCGCGGCGGTACATATGGCACCTGGTGGAACCACTGCCCTGCCAATAGGTATGGCTCCAGCAGGAACAGGCGTAGGGGGAGTATTGGGTACTGGGGTTTCGCTACAGAAAATGAACCCCGACAGTCCGATGACAAGTATTGTCGTGATAATAAGAGCGACGATGCCTTTGACCATCTTCGAATTATAATTGCGTGTTGGTTTCATGCGTCCCTCCTTGGTTGGTCATGCTCCTCACGTGATGTAAAAGTTGGCAAGTGAATGACTGAGCTATTTTTGACAAGCCTTGCATACCGCCTTAATTAATTTGAGCAGTGGCCACTTCAGTTTTTGGAAATGGGTTTCCGCGAGAGTCGGTTGTCCCTTGGGCTGGTCGCCACTCGTAAAAAACCTATTGTCAGACAGTTCAATGCCTATGGCGTAGTCCACCGTGTCATCGGCATATTGTTCTAGCGTTCCTCCCATGGGATGGTCTTCAATAAGAAGGGTCTGTGCCGTTTTCGCCGATACTCTAATGGCATTCAGCGCCCCAAGAAGTAACAAATGCGGTTGATCGACAGGTGGCTGGATTTTTTGGAAATCGTCTCTGGCTTTTTCATTCCAGGTGAACTCCGGGCCGATTCCGTCGTGCATATCGACAATCAGTTTGAGCTCTCCATAATAATTTTGTACCTCAATGAAATCGACCAACCCTTGAACTTCTTTCTCTGAAGCGGCATCGGGTCCTCTATAGAAATTTCCTGATGGAGTGGTGCTGTCTTCATCGCTGTCGGGCGAATCCCAGTTGTAAGCGAAATTGCGATTAAGGTCGACACCTGCTGTTCCCGAAATGATGGACTGATTGGCGTCATCGTTATTTTGGTATTCACGCCGCCAAACCATCCGATTCTTTCGTCTTGGAGTTTTCCCGGGGTTGAGTTCCAGATGACGGCGACTATCGACATTGACCAGCGGAATGACGTGAATGACGGAATTGTCGACGACTTTTTTCACTAACGGATCTGGCCCGACCTTCGAATATTCCCGAATGAGAAATTGGTAAAATTTCACTAACACTTCGGTGGGATTGGCTTCGTTGGCATGAAGACCTCCGACGAAGAGGATTTGAGGTTTTCCTTGATGGTTTTCGGTTATAAAGTCTTCGGGAAGCCCGACGACTTCCTGCTTCCAAGGCGCAGTGTTATCTCCAGATAGGGTTATGCCGCCGAAATTTTGGGCTCCTTCGATATAGGCATTCCATTTTTCTTCTATCATGTCGGAGGTAACGTTTTTCCCTATGGAGATATAGGGAATACTCTGGGCGCATACCGTTTTGCCCTTCAACGTTCCTGCCCTGACGAAGGAGGGGTGTAGTTTGGCGAGAACCTCCATCTCAGTTTTGATCTGAGGCAACGAGGCATAATCCCCAAGTGTCTTCTGAACGGGATCTTTGGGGTTATAGATTGGTGTTGGTTTTTGAAACCCACAGGGGTCGTACAGGGGAGTGGTGGGCTTGCTGAGGGGGTTCTTTTCTTGAAGGACTTGGGCAGCGGTCGTGGTGATAGAGCTTGCGAGTACTCCTAGGGCTATCGTCATAGTGAGGGTCAAGTGTCGTCTCACGGGAATCTCCTCCTTGTATACTTGTGTGAATGTCGGATTGGGATTCTTTGTTCGTTTTTGGGTTTCGTGTGGTTCGATGATCGCTTTTCTCTTTCTTTACGTATCCACACGTGCCTATGGATCTATCGATGAATACTTTTTTCTGTTAGGAGGGTATGTCCTTTCCTGTTTGAGTGTTGAAAGTGGTGAGCCCAGATCAGATTGGGGGATGTTGCCGGTAGCACAAAACACCTGCAGGGCAGTGAGTGGAGAAATGAAGAAACTCCAGGCAATAGAGCGGTAATCCGGCAGGCACACCGATCCGCCATGTGCGCTCCTGTGCTTAGAACCAGCCGAGGGCTGGCTCAGTACAAAAACTCACACTGGTTTTTATTTTGATTCGTTTACACGTTGGGGATATTTGAAATGAGATTACGCGGGTATTGCTGAGGATGGGGAACTGAAGAAGGAGTTACGCGTGTGGCTCGTGAAGGAGGGAACGATGATATTCAGTGATCTGTTGGTGTAAATTCTGGTCGAGCTGGGCTTGATACAGAGTTTTGGCTTTGGCAAGGAGGTCAAGTAAGACGTGGGTTCTTCTCCATCACATTTTCCCCAAGATATGCTGGGCCGTCTGGTCGCCATTCGTCGAAACTAGTTCCTGTTTTTAACTTGAAAAAGCTCAAGTCAATCCCCCCATTCCCATCCGTGGAATCCCCGGAATAAAGTGAACGTCGGTGACACAGCCGGCAGGTTCTCCAGGAATTCGGAAATCAGCTTGGAATAAGGTTGGTATTAATTTGTATCGCTAAGATCGCTACGAGTGGTTAGTCAGTCCGAGAAGGTCAAATGGATTGTGCTTTTCAGTGGGGTCATTATCTTCATGGGCTAGTAGGTTCTTATTGAACGTGGGTACGGACAAAATAAACTGGGCCACTTTCAATTAGCGGTATTCGGTCTACCTGTTTGATGTTCAGAATCTTTGCATCTTCAAAATCTGGGGAAAGAAGTCGGTGTTTTTGCAGAAAGCGTCCGAGAGGAAGTCTCAATCCTAGAAACAGAAGAAGTTGAGCGCCAAGTGTCAGCGCAACTGTAGGGGGGGATGGATGCCATAAACCAAATAATACCAGCACAGTTAGTAAGGAAATGGTACCGATCCCCTGAGCGATAAAAAGCATGGAGCCGCATCGGTTTGAGATGGCCATATTCCATTGTTCTTGTTTATCAAGAGAGAGAAATTCGCTGAATGCCTCACGAATTTCCTTCGTTGAATGTATTCCAGCTATTCTGAATCCATCGGTTTTTGCCTCCCCGCTGACTTTTTTCTTCGGGCCATGTTTATGGAAAAAACAATGGATCGTCCCATGCTCTAGGGCGTGATTTCGTCTTTCTTGGGGAGTGAGGCGGAGGCGTTGGATGACTCCACTAATAAAAGGAATATTGAGAATAATCAACAAACAGGCTAACCAAGGAGTTAGGAGGACAGCTAGCACTACAACTTCCCCTGTATGAGGGAGAAGTCCCCAACATAGGGCAATCACGAATAAAATCCCATATCCTATTACCGGTTGTTTGTAATACCAGACTAGAACATGGAAGTGCCAAGGGACTTGTTTCATAAGTTGCTCAAAAAAAGGGTTGATGTTTGCTGGGTAAAGGTATCCCAAATAAGGTGTGCCCACTAAATGTGACTGCAATCTCATTTGAAAATTGATAGGTTTTACCTTTTAATCGGTCGATTACAAGGAAAATATAGGTTGTCAGGAAGCAATTAGTTTGCAGGGGCTAGGTAGTTATATGGGTATGGATCCTTGATCATGTTTCCATAGGCAAATGAGACCAAAGCCTTTTTGGGTATGAGGGATTCGGGTCGGATCAAAAAAAGCTGCCAGCGGCCTCCAAGCGTTGGACGTTTTTCCCCAGAGGAATGTTCACACGTGAATTAAGCTGTGGGTTGGTGAAAGAGATTGGGGTGAGATTGTTGGAGTTGGATAAACAGGTCGTAATCGAGATTCGCAAGGTAAAGAGTCTTGGCTTTGGCGAGGAGATCGAGCGAGACATGGGTTATCCCTTCTAGATTCGCTTCTTGGAAATTGGCTCCTGTAAGTGAAGCGTCTTGAAGTGAGGCTCCCTGCAAATTGGCTCGGATAAGTTGGGCTTCACGCAAATCGGTGAGGTGTAATTTTGTTTTGGAAAGATTGGCCCCTGAGAGTTTGCACCAGGGCAGCGAGGCCCTGTTGAGATTGGCCCCTTCCAAATTTGCCCCATCCAGACGGGACCCAATCAACCCGGTTCCGGTGAGGTCTGCTCGAATCAACGTGGCATTGGAAAGATTGACTTTAATTAAATTCGCTTCCAGGATGTCGGCTTCGGTGAAATTCGCCTTGGACAGATTGGCTTCGGTCAGGTTCGCTCGGAACAGATAGCAATCGGACAGGTCTGCCCCGGAGAGGTCTGCCTTGCTCAGATCCAATCCGGTAAAATCATAGCCTGAGAGATCGGCTTCCTTGAGATCGGGAATGAGATCTGGATTGGTGCGACGGTACTTATTCCAGCCTTCGACTCCTCCATTTAACAACTGTTGAACGTGGTCTGGGTTGGCCATGTGAGAGAATACCGAGAGGACGATGCGGTTATATAAAACCGACAGAGGAAACGGGTCTCATCACACGACTACCGTTTTTTAAGGTATTTGAGGAATTCAGAGTCTGGTGAGAGAACTAACGTGGTATTGTTCGCGAAAGTTTTCTTGTAGGCTTCCATGGTGCGGATGAATTCAAAAAACTCCGGGCCTTGCTGGTAAGCCGTGGCGTAAATTTTGTAGGCTTTGGCTTCCCCTTCTCCTCGAAGTTCCTGCGCGGTTTTATAAGCTTCGGCGAGAATAATCTGCTTGTCTTTTTCGGCTTCGGAACGTATTTTTTGGGCTTCCTCTTCCCCTTCGGCGCGATATTGTTTAGCTTGGCGTTCACGTTCTGCTTGCATACGGGCAAAAATGGCCTTTTCGTTTTGCTCAGGCAGGTCGGCCCGCTTGATACGCACATCCAGCACTTCCAGTCCGTAGGCGGAGGCTTTTTCGTTGGCTCGATCGGACACGACTTTCATGATCAAGGATCGGTTCGAGGCCACGATCTCCGTCAGTTCATGCCGGCCTAACTCGACACGCAATTCCGAATAAATGATATCGTCCAGGCGTTGAAGGGCTCCCCGTTGAGTCTGAAAGGCCTGATACACTTTTAACGGGTCCACAATACGCCATTTGGCAAAATTGTCGATCACGAGGGACTTCTTATCGCTGGTAATGACGTCTCTGGCCGGTGCGTCATAGTCCAAATATCGTTTATCAAAGAACGTGACTTGATGGTAAAAGGGAATTTTGAATTTCAGTCCGGGTTCGGTAATGGTCTGGACCGGTTTTCCCAAGGCCACCACGATTGCCGTTTCGGTGAGGTCGACGACGAAAAACGGGGAGAGTCCCAAGATGAAGAGCAGTCCCAGAACTAATGCCCCACCAAGAAGGAGATTTTGTTTCATCGGGAGTCTCCTCCTTGCATGCTGGCTTCCCCGCGAGATCGGGAAAGGCGATCTAAGGGAAGGTAGGGTAAAACGTTCCCACTGGCCTTGGAATCCAAAATGATTTTTTCCGTGTTGGTCATGACGTCTTCCATCGTTTCGATGTACACCCGTTTACTGATGACTTCCTTGGCCAGTTTGTATTCTTTTAAAGTCTGGAGAAAGTAATGGGCTTCACCTTCCGCCCGTGCGATCCGGGACTGTGCGCTCCCTTTGGCTTGATTGATGCTTTGAGCGGCTTCGCCTTTGGCTCTTGGGATGAGATCGTTTCGGTACCCGTGAGATTGATTAATGAGTTTTTCACGATCTTCCTTGGCGCTGGCAACATCTTTAAACGCTGCGGCGACGGCTTCCGGAGGATTCACGTCTTGAAGCTGAATTGTGGCAATTTGCACGCCTGCCAGGTATTGATCCAACACGCCTTGGAGGAGGTCTTGGGCTTCTTGTTGAATTTGCGCTTTGCCGATCGTTAACGCCTCGTCAATCTTACTTTTGCCGATGACTTCCCGCATAGCCGCTTCGGCGGCGTTGTGAATGGTGGACTCGACATCGGCAACCTTATACAGATAGTTTTTCGCCTCTTTGATCTTATATTGGACGATGAACTCGAGAGACAAAATATTCATGTCGCCGGTCAGCATGAGGGCCTCTCTGGGAACGAATTGGGTCCGTCCCCGGTCGGTGCGGAATCCGACCTCCACTCGATGAAGTTTTTCAACTTTTGGCGTATCGACGGTTTCCACAAAGGGAATTTTAAAATGGGGCCCGGGTTCAACCTCACGTACGATATCTCCAAAACGTTTGACAAGCCCGAGTTCATCCGGCGCCACGATGAATAAAGCCTGCCATATGGCAAGGACAGCAAGGACGATTAAGGCAATGGATTTCATGCCTCGCCCTGGGACCATGCGACTTAATTGATCTTGGGCTTTACGGACGACTTCATCCAAAGGGTCTTGACCGCTACCACCCCAGGGATCTTTTGGTTCCCATGCCATGCGTTCTTCCTATATAAAGTGAGTGAAGGAATGAAAAACTGAGATTGAAAACTGAAATTCACGTTAACAGAATTTTTAAGACGGGGCAATCAATATGGGGAGATTCTTTATGCGAGGAAATGGCTCAATCAACTATTGTCTGCCTTTTTCGATTGACTGATGTATTTAATGAAGCGCGGTCTGGTTAAGAAGAAAGACGCCATGCCTAGTAATCAACGCGACGATGATCGGAAGTCATCGGAGAACGTTGTCCATCGGTATGTTCTGTTTCATAAGCCGTATGGGGTCCTTTCAAAATTTACCGACTCTGAAGGACGGCCGACCTTGGCGGATTACATCACCATTCCGGACGTGTATTCGGTTGGCAGATTGGACAAGGATAGCGAGGGACTTCTGTTGCTGACTTCTGATGGAGCGTTTTCCCATCATCTTACGTCTCCTTCTTCAAAAGTTCCCAAAACCTATTGGGTCCAAGTCGAGCGGGTACCGATTGAATCGGCGCTGGAACGATTGCGGAATGGTGTGATTATCCAGGGAAAGCGATCCCGCCCGGCCAGAGTGACTTTGTTGAAAGCGGAACCCCAAATCTCTCCACGGTCGGTCCCGATACGGTTCCGGAAATCCGTGCCGACTGCATGGCTGAAAATTGAAATTTCAGAAGGCATGAATCGGCAAATTCGCCGAATGACAGCTCAGATTGGCCATCCCACCTTACGGCTCATCCGTGTCGCCATAGGAACCATTCTGCTAGGGGACTTGCCAAGCGGCCACTGGCGTGAATTGAAAAGGCCGGAGTTGGAGGCTCTTTGGCCATGATTCCGGATCGGTCAGGCACCATAACCACCATGGGTCCATGAAGAAATACAATTGAAAGAATTGATCCGGGGGCCATGGCCTGGTCGCGAACCCTTGAAAATACTTATCGTAAAATGTTTCTGCCTTAGGGTTTTTACCTTGAATGTGATTGCTGAGGCAGGTAAAATACGACCCTCGTCCTCATGATGTTCATGCCTGCGGTATTCGTATCCATTAACAGTCATCATGCGGTGTCGTGATCCTATCTGGTCAGTCTAGTACAACCTCATAGTTCCTGGAGTGCTCTTCCGGTTGAATGACAGAGGTCGAAGATAGGGCAAGCGGAGATTGCTGTGTGAAAATGGGAAATGGTTTTGGATAAGTTCTATACAATTCTTTCAATGGAGACATATCTAACATGGCGGTAACCATCATTCTGGCCCTCTCACTCCTTGGACTGGGCGTCGCATTTTTCTATTCATCGTCAGTGAGAAAGATTCCTATTGATATGGGGGTCGACGATAAGGACACCAAGCAACGGTTAAAGAAGATTCATGCGGCGATTGCGACCGGGGCCATGGCCTTCCTGAAGCAGGAATACAAATTCATGGCCATTTTTATGGCGGTCTTCGGGGCGATCATTGCCGTTCTCATCGATGATCATCACACCGATTACGTGAATGAAGGACTGTATACGGCCATTGCATTTATTTTCGGGGCGATCATTTCCATTGCCTCCGGGTTTATCGGGATGAAAATTGCCACGGAAGGCAATGTACGAACCACCGTGTCTGCCAATAAATCCCTCGCAGAAGCTTTTAACGTTGCGCTGCATTCCGGCTCGGTCATGGGTTTTGGATTGGTCAGTCTGGCTGCATTGGGCCTACTCTCGGTTTATCTCCTACTCAAGTCCATAATGCCGGAACAACTTCCGACTCACGTGCTGATGGAAGTCATCGCCGGGTTCGGTCTTGGGGGGTCGTCCATTGCCTTGTTCGCTCGCGTGGGCGGAGGAATTTTTACGAAAGCCGCGGATGTCGGGGCGGATTTAGTGGGAAAAGTTGAAGCGGGCATTCCGGAAGACGATCCCCGTAACCCGGCGGTCATTGCCGATAATGTCGGCGATAACGTGGGAGATGTGGCCGGGATGGGAGCGGACCTTTTTGGATCCTGCGCGGAAAGCACCTGTGCGGCTATGGTCATTAGCGCCGTCGCCTTCTCGGGTATGGTTGATGCGTTGTTATACCCGATTGTGATCTCGGCGGTTGGAATCCCCGTGAGTTTCCTCACCATGATGATGATCAAGGCCAATTCCGAGGACCAGGTTGGCCCTGCACTGAAAAAGATGCTGATCATTTCCAGCGCACTGACGGCAGTGGTGATGTTGTTTGTCACCAAGATGATGGTTCCCGAGACCTTTCAGATTGCCGGCCAGGCGTATACGAACCTGGGCGTGTATTTTTGTTTCCTGTCGGGTTTAATCGCCGGCCTGGCTGTCGGGCTCATGACCGAATACTACACTTCGCATGATTATGCCCCGGTTCGTGAAGTGGCTAAATCGTGTGAAACCGGTTCAGCCACGAATATTATTTTTGGCTTGGCTCTGGGCTATCAAAGTGCCGTGGGTCCTTATCTCGCGATTGGCTTGGCCATCTATATCCCCTGGATGTTGGCAGGGATGTATGGAGTAGCCATCGCCTCACTGGGGATGCTCGGGACCCTCGTGATTGCGTTGACCATCGATGCCTACGGGCCAGTATCGGATAATGCCGGCGGCATCGCGGAAATGTCGGGAATGCCGGAACATGTCCGTAAACGGACAGATGTGCTGGATGCAGCCGGCAATACCACAGCGGCCATTGGGAAAGGCTTTGCCATTGGTGCGGCCATCCTTACGTCGTTGGCGCTCTTTGCGGCCTTTCTCACCCGGGCGGACTTATTGCTCAAGGAACAAAACGGTCCGGAATTTGACCTGTTAGGGAGCATTAATTTGCTTGATCCCTTGGTATATACCGGGTTGTTTATCGGCGCAGTGTTGCCGGCTTATTTTTCGGCTATGACGATGAAGTCGGTGGGGTCGGCGGCCTATAAGATGATCGAGGAAGTGCGACGTCAGTTCCGCACGATTCCCGGCCTCATGGAAGGCAAGACCGAAGCCGATTACGAACAATGTGTGGCTATTTCCACTCAAGCGGCACTCAAGGAAATGATTGCCCCTGGTATTTTAATCATGGGTACTCCCTTGCTCACGGGTTTTCTGTTTGATATTCAGGCCGTTGCCGGAGTGCTGGCCGGATCCCTTGTGGCTGGTGGCGTTATTGCCATCTCCTCATCCAATAGTGGTGGGGCCTGGGATAATGCGAAGAAGTATATTGAAGCCGGCAACTTGGGTGGCAAAGGTACGGATGTGCACAAAGCTGCAGTGGTAGGGGATACCGTTGGCGATCCGCTCAAGGATACGTCCGGGCCATCGTTGAATATCTTGATTAAACTTTCGGCTATTCTCTCTTTGGTCTTCGTCCCGTTTTTCGTACAGTACGGAGGGTTACTGGTTCGGTAGAAGTTCGCGATAGGTCTCCGAGAAAAGGCCGACGATGATTTGTTGGCCTTTTTCATCATCCTGACAATACGCGTAACCGACGTAACAGATGGTGACGGGGGTGTGGTAGTGCTAAGAGAGGACTAGACCAGGGACCGATCTTATGTTTAAATTCACCTAATTAATATTGATGCAGTCCTAATTTTCTCTCCGCTATTATACTTCGGTTTTATCTCGTTTTTATCCTCTGGCATGTGGAGTGGTTTCTGGATAATCCCCCGAATCACTCCCCAGTACAAATCATTAGAAATAGTTAATAGAAAAAATGCCTCTCCGTTTCAGGTCTGAGGTCACTTTTCCGAGGTCGGAATAAATGCTCCGTGAGGAGAAGCGGGGGTTCTCTCAAATCTGAGAATGTGGCCGGGGCGGTCTCTCTCTGTTTTCCATTAAAAAAAGGGACAGGGAGTACGCGTAAAGACTATTTTAGAAAAGGAATCATGGCCTATGGCAACTCCACATCGTCCGGAAATATCTGATGGGGATGATCAAGGGGCTTCGCTCTCGGCACTTCAACAGGACATGGAGACACTGGTTCATGTCATCTCGCATGATTTGCGTGCACCCATTGTCACGATTCAGGGATTTTGTCAGGAATTGACAATGGTCTGCGAGCGTCTTCGATCTCTATTTCAGGAAAAGCCCCTATTGAACGAAATGGGTGAGGAAATCCAGCCCTTGATCGCCCAGGACATTCCCGAAGCCATACATTTTATTCAAGCCGGGGCGGATAGTATTAGTACCGTGACTTCAGGGTTAGTGCGGTTTATCCGTTTGGGGCAGATGGACATTGAATGGCAACCGTTGGATATCAATACGATCGTGGGAGGGATTGTCACATCCATGGAATATCAAATGAGACAAAAAGGGGTGGTTCTGCATTTGGGAGATCTCCCGCCCTGTATGGGGGATTTGGTCCTGATCACCCAGGTCTTTTCCAATTTAATCGACAATGCACTGAAATATTTGGACACGCGCCGTCCTGGCGAAATCACCATTGCCGGAAAAGCGGAAAATGGTTGGTCCATTTACTCCATTACCGATAATGGAATCGGTATTCCCCGGCAACATCACAAGCAAGTCTTTCAGGTGTTTCATCGGGTTGATCCCAAACGAGAAAAGGGAGATGGGCTTGGGCTTGCGATCATTCAGCGGATTTTGGAGCGACACAAAGCCAAAATTCAATTACAGTCCGCGCCGGGTGAAGGATCGACCTTTTCCATCTATCTTCCTCGGGTGATGGAAGATTCGGATGATGAAACCATGGATCAGTCATGAGGTCATTTATTCCGTTTGGTACAAGACGGAGTTGGCGTATTGAGAGTAGATTATTAGGAAGAAGAAGTACTGCGAAACCCAAAAAAGGAGAAACGGGAGGTTTTCCTTTTTACGGTTTTCATCTCCGTGAATGCATGTAGGGATCTTTTCCAAAGCGACTAGCGATGTCGTCGGGAAAAGTGCGCCCACTGGAGTCGATTGCGAGTGATTTTCAGGTGTGTTTTTCTTTTTTGACGGGAATTCCACCCCAATGCCCGTAAAATTCGACTGACATGATCGGGATGGTATTTGACCCCAAAAAGACGTCGAATGATGGTTCCGACGCGTTGGCAGGTCCATTGGTCTGCGCGCAAGTTAGACGCCCGGGGACCCTGTTTGAGAATGCGGAGGAGATGCTGACGTTCTTTCGCCGAGAGTCGTGAGGGACGCCCGGTATGGGGTTTGGCTTTCAGGGCATCTTTCCCGCCTAGTTCAAGAGCATCCTTCCATCGTTTCACTGAGGAAGGAGCGGCCCCGATCGTGCGGGCGACTTCCCGAATTCCACGGCCTTTGGCCAACATTTTGGCGGCCATTCGTCGACGGGCTTCTAATTTTGCGGCACTTCCCTTCGGTCTCATAGGTTCATTCATCGGCCCGGGAGCATGAATTCTTTAGGATGAATGGTATTTTTAGTGCGTGGGCCTGCCAAAGAAAGTCAGTGCGGATTTGTAAAGTAAGCGGCGTTACGACCATGCGGGTCTTAATGAGACCCTTCCGGTAAAGGAGAAGGCAGAAAGCCAAAAAACGATCAATATGAACAACGCTTGTGTATGCTATGGCGTGGGAATGTCCAGATCTTCGGCAAGGGAAAGCACTCCTCCCATCTTTACCAGATCCTGAAAATAATCAGTGGAGTGGGCGGGAGTCTGAAGGCCAGTTTTCACGGCATCGGTGAGAATGACGGTTTTGAATTTCAAGCGGCAGGCGTCTGCGACGGTCTTCTTCAGGCATTCAGATGCGCCTAACCCAAGAATAAACAGTGTGTTCGTTCCAAAGTCTTCTAGGCGCTCCTCAAGGCTTGATTCTTCAAAGCATGAAGAGGAATCTTTCTTGGGATGAGTGCCCTTCGAAATCACCATCATGCCAGGGGGCAGGACTAACTCGGAATGAAATTGCGCTCCCCGTGAGCCCTGCACGCAGTGGTTGGGTTGAGGCCCTTGCTGCTCATGGAAAGAGCAGTGGTTGGGAGGATGCCAATCTCTGGTAGCCAGAATGGGCCATCCATTCCGACTGAAGTGACGGATATACCTGTTGATGGTGGGAATGATGACTTCCGCTTCAGGAATGCTTAAGGTGCCACCGGGGAAAAAATCATTTTGCAAATCCACCAGCAACAGAGCGGAATGACGATCGGGTTGGGGAATCGCATTATTCCGGCTGGCAAGCGAGTCTTTCGAGAGCTTCATCGTATCTCAGGCGACGATTTCTGTCCCGATCCCCTTGTCGGTAAATATTTCAAGTAAAATGGCGTGGGGAATACGTCCATCAATAATATGCGCTTTTTGCACGCCTCCTTGAAGGGCTGTGAGACAGGCGTGAACTTTTGGCAACATCCCTTCCCGGATTACCTGCTTTTTCACCATTCTCTCCATGTCCTTCCGTGAGAGAGTGGACACATGGCGGTTTTTGGCGTCCCGGATGCCTTTCACATCGCTCAAGACCAGTAATTTTTCGGCTTGAACGGCGGCCGCGACACTCCCCGCCACCAGATCGGCATTAATATTATAAGTTTTCCCCTTGGAATCCACACCGATGGGTGCGATAACCGGGATAAAATTCGCGTCTTCCAGAGTATCGAGCAATTTGGTATCCACATGACTGACTTCGCCCACCAGGCCATAGTCTTCAGGCTGCAGGATCTCCTTGGAACCGCTGTATTTGTGCACCAGGCTTTTGGGATTAAACGGCTTGGTTGTGAGGAGTTGTCCATCCTTTCCGGTCAGTCCGACCGCTTTTGCACCATGTTGGTTGAGAAAAGACACGATTTCCTTGTTGATTTTTCCGCCTAAGACCATTTCCACAATTTCCATTGTGGCCTCATCGGTGACACGTACACCGTGAAGAAACCTGGCTTCAATGCAAAGTTTGTCCAGCATGAAATTAATTTGCGGTCCACCGCCATGAACGATAATGGGTTTCAGGCCCACGTACTTTAGCAGTACGACATCTTCGGCAAACCCCTCTTTCAATTCGGGTTTGACCATGGCATTTCCACCATATTTGATGACCACGCTTTTTCCGGCGAAGGAACGGATATAGGGGAGTGCTTCGATAAGGGTATCCGCTTTTTTAATGAGTCTATTCATACTCAGATTCCTTGAAGAAAGAGGGAAAAGAGATGGTCATTGAACGGTGAGTCAGGGTGTCGCTATAGGGTGATTATCAGGCGTGACCTCATAAAATAAAACGGCTCAGGTCCTGATCCTTCACAATGTCACGCAGATGATCCTGAACATATTGTGCATGAATGACGACCTTTTTGTCTTCCAGATCCTGAGCTTTGAATGAAATGTCTTCCAGAAGGCGTTCCACGATGGTGAACAGGCGTCTGGCTCCAATGTTTTCCGTCCGATCATTGACCTGAACAGCGGTAGAAGCGATTTCTTCGATGCCATCCGGGGTAAATTCCAGCGAGATGCCTTCCGTTCCTAAGAGCGCTTGATATTGTTTGATCAAGGCATTGCGGGGTTCGGTCAGAATACGGATCAAGTCTTCCTTGGTCAGCGGTTCCAGCTCCACCCGAATAGGGAATCGGCCCTGGAGTTCAGGGATCAAGTCGGAAGGCTTGGCCACATGGAAGGCCCCGGCGGCAATAAACAGGATATGGTCGGTTCGCACCGGGCCATGTTTGGTGTTCACCGTCGAGCCCTCAACAATGGGGAGCAGGTCGCGTTGAACGCCCTCGCGGGAGATGTCGGGACCCATATGTTTTTCCTTCCCGGCGATTTTATCGACTTCGTCGAGAAATACCATGCCCGATTGCTCGGTCCGGGTAATGGCTTCTTTCGTTACTTCTTCCATATCAATCAGCTTCTGTCCTTCCTCCTGGGATAAAAACTTCAAGGCTTCCGAGACTTTCATGCGGCGGTTTTTCTTTTTGCCGGGTAACATTCCCCCAAGCATGTCCCGCAAGTTATTTTCCAGATCCTCCATCCCTCCGATGTTGGAAATGATGCCGACGGGTAGTCCGCGATCCTTCACTTCCAACTCCACAAGCCTGTTATCGAGTTTTCCTTCCTTGAGTTGTGCGCGGAGTTTGGTTCTCGTGGACTCGTGAGTATCGAGTTTCTTTTTGTCCGGAGTTTCGGGGAACTCAGAGGACTCCTTCTGTTCAAAGCCCGGCGTGGCGGGCGGCGGGGGAAGTAGTAAATCCAAGATGCGTTCCTCGGCCATTTCCTCGGCCTTTTTTTGGACTTTTTCCAGATAAGCGCTTTTCACCATATTCACCGATAACTCGGTCAGGTCTCGAATGATGGACTCGACGTCCCGTCCCACATATCCGACTTCGGTGAATTTTGAGGCTTCCACTTTAATGAACGGGGCATCCGCCAGCTTGGACACTCGACGGGAAATTTCAGTTTTTCCGACCCCGGTGGGGCCGATCATGATGATATTTTTTGGGTAAATTTCTTCCCGCAATTCTGGGTTCAGTTGTTGACGGCGCCAGCGATTGCGCAACGCAATCGCCACCATTCGCTTGGCATCGCGTTGGCCGATGACGTATCGATCCAAGACTTCCACGATTTGACGAGGGGTCATGGTGTCTAATTTTTGCGGATGTTCTGCAGGTGTCTGTTCCATAGGCTAAGCTGATAACTCCTCAATCACAATGTGGTCGTTGGTATAAATATCAATACTGCCGGCGATCGTCATGCTGTGTTGGACAATGGCGCGCGGTTCCAAGGAAGTGTGTGTCAGTAAGGCTTTGGCTGCCGACAGAGCATAGGGCCCCCCGGAGCCGATTGCCAATAGGCTGTCTTCCGGCTCGACGACATCCCCCGTGCCCGATATAATAAATGAATGTTCACGGTCGGCCACAGCCAAGAGGGCTTCCAGTCTGCGCAAGACCCGATCCGTTCGCCAATCCTTGGCTAATTCAACAGCCGCCCTGGTGAGATTGCCTCGGTATTCTTCCAATTTCGCTTCAAATTTTTCAAATAATGTGAAGGCATCAGCAGTCGCTCCTGCGAATCCTGCCAACACCCCCCCCTGGTGTAATCTCCGAATTTTTCTGGCATTACTTTTCATGATTGTGGTCCCCACGGTAACCTGCCCATCGCAGCCCATCGCCACCGCAGGTCCACGACGCACACAGAGGACGGTTGTTGATCGAATTTTCATCAAGTCGGCGGTTCTCCTTTTTGTGGTGATTGTCGAACGATGCCGGAGCGTGGGTGCGCTTTATCATACACGGCCATGAGTTGGTCTGCAGCCACATGTGTGTATTTTTGTGTGGTGGCTAGAGATGAATGACCCAGAAGTTCCTGGATGGCGCGAAGGTCCGCTCCTTCATCCAGGAGGTGCGTGGCAAAAGAATGTCGAAGCGTGTGGGGTGTGACGAGTTTGTGAAAGAGCCCCTCCGTTCGATGTTTAAGGATTCTTTCCACGCTTCGGCTGGTGAGTCGTCCACCACGACTGTTTTTGAATAGCGGGGTTCCGGCAGTCCAGGCCATCTTTGGGCCTAGGGGTTTTCGTGCGGTGGGTGACAGGGGGACGAGGGTGGTCAAGCTCTCTCTATAGGTCTGAAGTGATTCGATGGCTACCGTTCCCAAAGGCACTCTTCGTTCCTTTTTCCCTTTTCCTTTGAGACGCAAAAACCCGGATTCGATATCCACGTCTTCACTATTCAGTCCGACCAGTTCACTGACTCGTGCTCCGCAGGAATAGAGCATTTCCAGCATGGCCTGATTCCGCAAGTCGAGCCAGGATTGGGCGTTGGGACCATCAAGAAGGGCATTGGCCTCATCCTTGGTCAGGACGGTCGGAAGTTTTTTACCTTGTTTGGGAGATCGAATCAGCGAGGCCGGATTTCGTGACAGGTGGCCTTCGGCCACCAGGTATCGAAAAAAACTTTTGAGACAGGCCAGCTTTCTGGCCAACGAGGGTTTTTTTAATCCCTGATCACTGAGCCATTTCAGATAGGATCGAATATGGATGGCTTCTATGTGTTGTGGTGTAAGGGGAGGATCGTGTGGAAAGGTCTGGCGCAGGTGGGTCAGGAATTGGCGAAGATCCGACCGATAGCTTTGTCCGGTCTCCACAGACCCCCCTCGCTCCACGTCGAGGTACATTAGGAAAGCCCGGATTGCGTCATCCATGTTCGAAAGTCGGTTTGCCCCCGTTCCTGAATGAGTTGGCGTTTTTTCTGTTTGTCCCGGACAGGTGCGTCCAAAGGCGGAAACAATCCAAAATTAGTGTTGATCGGTTGAAAATGTTTGGGGTCAGAGGTGGTGATGTACTGGAGCAGCGCCCCATGGGCGGTTGTAGGTGGCGGCGAAATGGGATGGCGGTTTGAGAGCAACCTTGCCGCATTCAGTCCCGCCAAGCCACCGCTGGCGGCGGCCTCCACATACCCTTCGACCCCTACCAGTTGTCCGGCAAACATGACCGAGGGACGTGTTTTCATTTGGAGAGTCTTGGTCAGCAGGGTTGGAGCGTTGATAAATGTGTTGCGATGGATGCTTCCGTACCGAAGAAATTCAGCTTGCTCGAGTCCCGGAATCAAACGAAACACTCTTCGTTGTTCCGGGTAGGTCAATTTAGTTTGGAACCCTACTAAATTGTAACAGGATTCATGGTGGTTTTCCGGTCTCAATTGCAGCACTGCGCAGGGACGGATACCGGTTTTGGGATCTTCCAATCCCACGGGCTTGAGCGGGCCGAACAAAAGCGTCTGGCGACCGCGGTCGGCCATCACCTCAATCGGAAGGCAACCTTCGAAATACGGGATATTTTCGAAATCCTTGGCGTGAACCCGTTCAGCCTGTATTAACGCATCGAAAAACTGATCGTACGCCTGGCGGTCCATCGGGCAATTCAAATAGTCTGCCGTCCCCTTGCCATACCGCGAAGCACGAAAGATTTTTCCCATGTCCAAGGAGTCGGTATCCACAATGGGAGAAATTGCATCGAAAAAATATAAATGTTTGGATTGGGTGAGTTGGATAATGGCTTCTGACAACTTTGGCGAAGTGAGGGGGCCGGTAGCGATAATGCAGAAGGCATCTTCCGGGATGTCATGGATTTCTTCACGTAAGATTCGAACATTGGGATGTTCCGAAAGCGACTGGGTGATTTTTTTAGAAAACAATTCTCGGTCGACCGCCAGGGCCATTCCGGCTGGGACCCGCGCTTCGTCCGCAACTTTAATGATGAGCGAGCCCAAATGTCGCATTTCCTGTTTGAGCATGCCCGGTGCGCTGGTTGGGTCATTTGATCCCAATGAATTGGAGCACACGATTTCAGCCAGTCGGTCGGTTTTGTGAGCGGCCGTTTCTTGCTTGGGGCGCATTTCATACAAGGTGACTTTCGCACCGTGATTAGCCGCTTGCCAGGCGGCTTCAGAGCCCGCGAGGCCGCCTCCGATAATGACCAAGTCATGTCTCATAAATTCATTTATGCGGTTTCAATTGAATTGTTGGAAGGGAAACAAATAGGACCCAGAATGTTCAGGGGTAAGAAGCCGATTTTAAAAATGGAAGGAAAGAGGTGTCAACTTTTATGGCATGAGCACAGGGATTCAACGGCTTTGATGACCCGGTCATGACAATCTTCAGCAGTGGCCACAATGCCATGGATGTTACGAAAATCATGTGCACCATATTGAATGGGGTTGCCATGAACATCGGTGAATTTACCGCCGGCTCCCCGTAAAATCGCTTCGGGCGCACAGGCATCCCATGAACGAGTATAGGGGCCAGGTTCGGTATAGAAGTCCGCTCTCCCTTGGGCGATACAAGCAATTTTCAACCCGACACTTCCCATGCGTTGTTCACGATGAATGTTGAGGGTCCGTTTGATGTGGTCCAAGGCAGACGAGCGGTGTGATCGGGAGGCCACCAGTGATAAATTATTCAGATCTTGGGCGTGAGCGGCAGTCAACAGTTCACGATTCCCATTTTCTTCTTTCCAGGCAGTTTGGCCGCTGATGCCCAAGAATAATTGTCCTTTTGTTGGCCAGAAGACGACCCCACATTGCGAAGTCCCATCGACGGTAAGGCCGATCATGATTGAAAATTCTCCATTTTTCCCAATGAATTCTTTTGTCCCGTCGAGCGGATCTACATACCACACTCTTTCGGAGAAGGTAGAAGATTTGGGAAGCGGGCTTTCCTCCGCAACAACGGTATCTTGGGGAAACATGTCCTGAAGGCCTTCAACAATGATGGAGTTGGCTTGGTGGTCGGCATCGGTAACAGGATCATTGGGATTTTTATAGCTAATAGAGAAATCCTGTTCATAAACCTGTAGTATGGCTTTTCCGGCTTGTAAGGCCAGTTTAGACGCAACTTCAATTTCTTCTGAAAAGTCTGGCATCATTAATCACTCCTTAAATGGGAAAAAGTATAAGTTGTCAGTCGAAAGCGGGCAATTATATTTTGGGTAATGTCTACCACGAAGAGTAATACTCTCGATTCAACAATATGATTCAACCTCTTTTATTCCTTCTTTTTTTAGTTATTGTGGGAATTGCTGTGTGGTACCCGCGTTTTCGCCTGGCCATGGGCATTCTATGTGGTGGGATTGTAATCGGCATTGGATTCGTTATTTGGCTGGATACTCAAGAACGTGGTTTGGAATTTCATCGAGTTTCTATTGCTGAGGTCCAGTTGTCTCATATGAAAATTCGACCGGGCTTGAATTCCCGGTCATTTGTCGTGAATGGGCGACTTCAAAATAACTCACAACGATACGCTATTACTTCGGCCACTCTTCAGGTGACTCTTGAGGATTGCCATGGAATCAACAATTCAGAATGTGAACTGATTGGCCAGGAAAGAGCAGAGCTGTCCCTGGAAATCCCAGGAGGGCAAGCAAGAGATTTTCAGAAAACCATTCCATTTTCTACTGTACCCAAAATCCAAGGTGAAGCCACGTGGCATTATGAAATTGTTCAAGTGCGGGCACACTAAGGCACATATGTTTATCAATATTCATGAAATTGCTGAATAGTCCAACCTAGGTAATTAAGCCAAACATCACACAAACTATTGAATTGACAATATTTATAGTGCCTTCTTATACTGGCATATTGCTCTTTTATAAAATCGCATGGGCCAAAAGACTCATAATATTTTCTCCAAAAAGGCTAAGATTCTTGCCTGGTGGGTCTTTTTTGATATTGAGATTTCTTACTCACCTTTTTAGAGTGTCCTAAATGAATTAATGAGGTTTTCTGTGTCCATTTTCGTAATCAGGGGAGATGCTGAATCCAATGCCAACGTCGTATAAGGTATTACCAGGTCCTGAGCACTTTTTGCCCCCATCTGCTGCCAGTATGGGGATTCGCTTGCCGGACCCTGGCCAAGCTCACATTCATGGCACCATTGTCACCGAAGAGGAGGCGATGGAGCAGGCTGCCAGGCAATTTCTGTCTGCAAAGGTTCCCACAATTTTTCCTGGTCCGTTAGTCTTATGGGCTTGGAATGAAAAAGCCGCTCATAAAGCCAAAGCTGTCAGGCACCTCTATGAAACGATTAAGGAAAGTGTGACTCCCTCCCAACAAGCCATGTTGATTCCCATGCCTGACTACAGACCGAAATATCCTAAGATCAATCCGGAAATTGAAATCAATCCCAATCATCCAAATTTAACCATTTGGCATAATAAAATAGATGCGTGCATGTTTGTTGGTGTGCACTGTCATCAAGCCAATCTTTCCTTAAAAATTATCCGTGGTGGAACGAATTGCTATACCATTGCCATGTGTGCACAAGCTGGCCATGAAGATGCGATGCTTTCTATTCGGGATGCCACGGCCGACAAGATTTTACGGCTGGCCGATTGGGTCAAAAAGTTAAAAGGCTCGGTTCCGCCTCCAGCGTAAACGGGTCGATAGTATATAATTGTAGAAATAGTAATGAAGAATCAATTAGAAGCTTAATAGAAAATATCGCGGCAGCATCTTCTGTAGAGAGTTTGTAAAGTCAGCAAAGACGGCGGAAATTTTCTCACTGCAGTTAATACAAAGGAGGTCTAATATGGCCGGGCAACCTTCTCCAATTGGACAGAAAAACAAAAAGGGTCAGGTGTATACGGATCCTTGGAAAATGATGAATGAGGCCGAACGTACTCCATCGTTTTTTACAGGCAGTGAGGTGATCAAAGAGGCCATTCGGCGTGCCTCCTGTGATGTGATGATTGCCTATCCTATAACCCCTCAGAGCGAAGCGGCGGCCCTCATTGGGGAGTTGTTTGCCGAAGGCTATATTGGCGATTACTTTCGAGGCGAGAGCGAATTTGCCGTGATGTCTCAATGCGCTGGTGCTGCTTTTGGTGGCGCCAGGGTCTTTACCACGACAGCCGGTCCCGGGACGATGCGAGCCATGGAAAATTTCCCGATGTGGGCGGGAGCTCGGTTGCCCATTCAAATGATTGTGACCTGCCGAGGGATCAACTCTCCCCTATCCATTCAACCGGATACTCTGGAAATATCCTACTTGATGCAAACGGGCATGTTGGTGTGGCATGCGGAGACTGCGCAAGATTTCTATGACTGGATTCTAAAGGGATACATGGTTTCGGAGGAACCGGATGTCCACTTGCCCCTGGCCTTATGCTGTGACGGATTCTTTGTGACGCATACCAAGGATATGGTGGATCTGACTCCAGTGGATATGTGCCTGCCACCGTATGATCCCTATCGGTCTCCTGTTCCATGTATGGATATGGAATGTCCCCCTGTTCGTATGATGCGTGACCCCTTCGTGATGAAAAGCAACTATATCAGTTATGCCACCCATGCGAGCTGGCAGCAAGAGGTCTGGGCTGCCGTAGAACGTTCACGAAAACATGCCATCCGGTGGTTGGATGGTTTGATTGATACCGAAAACACGGATACGGATGTACTGGTGGTGGCATCGGGAACCGCCGTTTCTCAAAGTCGAGAAGCCATTGCCATGCTGGAAGATGAGGGAATTCAAGTTGGATTGGTGAAGGTGAAAACATTGCGCCCATGGCCGGGGGAAGAAATCAGAGAAGCCACAAAACATGCAAAACATATTATTGTACCCGAATTCAATGTGGCCGGATGGTTGGCCCGTGAGGTAAAAGCCACCATTCCAAACAATGAACGGGTGCATGCAGGACCCCATGTGTGCGGCGGGATGACTATGCCACCAGAAATTATTGCTGCGGAAGTTAAAACCGTGCTTGGGATTAAAGCTCCTTCTTTGGCCGGACGCGGAGGCTGATGAAGGCCAAGTATGCTATAAATAATGGACAGATAAGATACTTGTACAGATAACGAATAAAGGAGACACATATGAGTAAAGAACGGATAAAAATCGCAGAAGAGTTGTTTGATATTATGCCTCCTGAATATCAAGATTTGGTCAAACGGGCAACATTTGGGAATGAACAGCGGGGATGGAAAGATATTGGCAATGCCAAGGAACTGATTGAAGAACACTCTCTTTGTGCAGGATGTCCCGAGTCCATGGCATTTCGCTATATTCTCGCCTCGTTGCCGAATCCCGAAGATACGGTCATGGTGGGCTCCACGGGATGTACGAGTCTGGTATTTCCTCATGTGGCTGTTCATAACATTCACTCATTATTTGGCAACCAAAATGCCATTGCCTCTGGGCTGAAACGGGCTCTGTCTGTGAGGTTCCCTGGGCAAGTGAAAGATGTAGTTGTGTTGGCGGGGGATGGTGCCACGGTGGATATTGGATTAGATATGACGTTGCAGGCCTGGTTCCGACAAGAGAAATTTACCACCATTTGTTTTGATAATGAGTTATATGCCAATACGGGGGGCCAAGAAAGCGGCTTGATGCAAAAAGGGTTTGTGGCCAAGATGGCCCCGGTAGGCAAAACCTTTGAAAAAGTTCGCCTTCCGGAAATCGCCAGAGAATCCGGTTGCCATTACGTGGTGAATTGCACGGTCAGTAAGCCCAATTTGGTGGAAAAAGTCATTAAAAACGCTATTCATATTGCGCGAGAAATTGGGCCTACTTATCTGCAACTTTATACCCCCTGTATCCTGGAGATCGGAAAAAATAGTATGGAGGGCTTGCAGGAAATGCGGGATTCCGAAAAGCCAACCGAACGGTTTGCCTATAAAGAATATGTGAGTGAACCGGCCAAGGAACTGTTGGCTGAGTTGGCAGCGAAAGAAAAGGAAAGAAAAGCTGAAGCCAAAAAGCAACTCGCCGGCCAAACGGCATAAACGGCGGGACATGTGAGAGGAGCTATCCTATGATTTTACGTCGAATTAATATCCGAATGTCTGGGCTTGGAGGGCAAGGTGCGGTGACCGCCGCTCATGTGATGGCTATGGCTGCCTCCAAAGATGGAAAGTTTGCGATTTCTAATCCATTCTTTGGAGCTGAAAAGCGTATGGCCCCGGCGGAAAGCTATTGTCGAATTGGACTCAGAAAAATTTACGATCGTGGAGAGCTTGTCTTTCCGGATGTGATCCAGGTGTTTCACCCGCAGGTTATTACCATGGGTAAGAGCTACACCATGCCATTCTATTCAGGGATTAAAGAAGGCGGGTTGGTGATCATTAATACTGACATGCCTCTTCTGTCGGATGAAGATGTGACGCGACTCAAAGACTTGAATGTGTCGGTCTTTAATATTCCAGGGACGAACATTGCCATGGAAATTGCCGGGACGGAATTGGCCACCAATATGACCATGATTGGATCGGTGGCAGGGATTACCAAGTGTGTATCAATGGAGGCCTTAGACTTGGCTTTGCAGGAACGTTTTGGGAAAAAGTTTGTGGCATCCGGTGGTACGGCAACCCTGGATGAAGCTATTAAGAAAAAATTTGCCAAGAAGGAAATGTTGTTGAAAAAGAATTTGGATACGGTAGCCCGATCCTATGAAATCGCGGCAGAATGGGCGGAGAAAAATCACGTGGAGCTGATGGTCGGAGAGGCCGCCGCTGCGTAATAACGGGAACCTCAGCGAAGGAAAGATATAAAGGAAAGATATAGATGTATAATGTTGCCCAAGTGACAGAGGAAAAGTGTGTAGCGAAAAAAGGCTGTCGTCTATGTATTATGTATTGTCCGGAAGCCAACTGTCTGGACTTGAATTCAGAAAAAATGATCGCCGAGGTGGTGATCAATCGTTGTAAAGGTTGCGAGCTGTGTAAAGTGGTCTGCGATGCCGCAAAACATGAAGCCATTGCCATGGTCGCGGTCAGTTCAGATGGATCTTTAATGGAGAAGGCCGGAGAGGCGGCCGCTTTAGGGCAGGCCTATCAAGGGTAAGTGTTGACGGTAAAAAAGCCTTACGATCCTCTACTCCCTTAGAGGGTCGAAAGGCTTTTTTATTTCTCAAAAACCTTATGTCAGGTACTCAAGGGATAAAAGAGGAATTAAGGGTTATGAGCGAAGATCTGAAGCAGCAAGTTCAAGATCTGGCCAGTCAGATGGAATCCTTTCACCAATCCTTAGAAACAAAAGCCCGTGAGATTGAACTTATAGGTGGAGATGCTGAAGTCGTAGGGAAGCTCATCAAAGGGGCGGATGCGATGAAAGATAGCGGGAACATTTATCTGTCCTGGGCCAGGCATTTTGTAAAGTTATCCGATGGGGGAGCGGCAGAAGCAGATGAAGGGGAGGAAGATTCTGTAGATTTTCAATTTTAGAGGATTTTATTAAGAAGACCCTTCCTGTGTAATATTGCAGAATACGACTTGTCAAGCTATTATCTTGCTCAGCAAGTTCTGATTTTGAAACTTGATCACGTTTTGTTCCTCGGTAGCTCAGTTGGTAGAGCGATCGGCTGTTAACCGATTGGTCGCAAGTTCGAGTCTTGCCCGAGGAGCCATTGTACAATGCCCTTTGTGATATAAATCACAAAGGGCATTGTTTTTTGTCTATCTCAAACTCAAAAATTTTTGGAAAACCTTGAGATGTGGGTCAAAGGAACTGTAAGTTTTGTTTCTTAAAATTGCTATTCCCCGTCAGTTGCTGCAGGGATCTTTACTCAATGACTTTCTTTGACTAAATTCTTATTCCATTCTGGAATTTCAATGACCAGGTCTTTGGTGCCATTGGGAACACATTGACACCCGAGCCGCGATAAAAGAGAAAGGCCTGGGGCTTCATCCAGTTGATCGTTTTCATCGTCCGTGGGTTCATTGCAGGTTTCAAGCCCCTCTTTAACGATAATATGGCATGTGGAGCAGGCGCATACGCCACCGCATGCATGTTCTAAATCGATGCCTTGTCCCAGAGCAATGTCTAAAATACTTCCTGGTAATCCGGTTTCCCCGTAAGGGATTTGAGACGGGTCAGCGGTAATGACAATAGGATCTGCAGGAGTAATAAATGTGATTTTGAAAATGTTTTTTGCGGTTTCGACTTCTGATTTTTCAATATATGGATTACTTCCTCCCATGAAAACTCCTTTTTAAACAATAGATTATGATTTAAAATCAAATTTCATTTTGATTCATAGTGAATTACGACCGATATAGTCTCCGACTTATTTAATCTCCGACCATTTTAGTCTTGACTGTGCTGATTGGTCAATGCTAGATTAAACCCGATCAATGAGGTCGCCAATAGGTTGTTGATCTCTTATATTAAATTAGTTTCTGGGAGTTTCCTGAGATTCAATGATTACCAAAGCATTGAAGAAATAGAAAAAATGTTGAAACTTTCCAAAAAAGCGGACTATGCCTTGATGGCCCTTCAGTATATGGCATCAGTACAGTATGGCGATGTTAGCGATGTAGAGGCTATCCGGGTTGTGAATACGAAAGAAATTGCGGAAGAGCATCATATTCCCCACGAATTGCTTGCCAAAGTTCTTCAAGCTTTGGCTAAGCATGACATGATTGAAAGTCAAAACGGACCCAAGGGGGGGTATATGCTTGCACGGGAGCCCAAAGAAATTTCTATTGCTCAAGTGTTGGAAGCTATTGAGGGACCACTAGGTATTACGGATTGTTATCATGACAAGGAGGATCCAACCCCGTGCGAACAAATGCCACATTGTAATATCCGGACCCCATTGCTTAAGGTGCAAGAAAGCATTTATCAATTACTGAATAACATGTCTATTGAGGACATGTCGGTTGATTCCCCTTTAATTATTGTTGAGTCCAGAAAAACAGAAGGAGTGCAGTCATGAAGCTTCCCATATATTTGGATAATCATTCAACGAGTCCATGCGATCCCAGAGTGGTTGAGGCCATGCTGCCATATTTCACGGAGAAATTTGGAAATGCAGCCAGCAGGAATCATAGTTTTGGATGGGAGGCTGAAGAAGCTGTGGAGCAAGGTCGGAAGCAAATTGCTCAGTTGATTCATGCCGACCCCAAGGAACTTATTTTTACCAGTGGAGCCACGGAGTCGGATAACCTGGCCCTGAAAGGTATTGTGGAAATGTATCGGGAAAAAGGGGATCATATTATTACCAGTGCGACTGAACATCGTGCGGTAATTGATACGGCCAAGTCATTAGAGAAAAAAGGCATCTCTGTGACTTTTCTTCCGGTGGACAAAACAGGGAGAGTCAGCCCTGATGACATAAAAAATGCGATCACAGATAAAACCATTTTGATTTCGGTGATGCTGGCCAACAATGAAATCGGCACCATCAATCCAGTTCGCGAGATTGGAAAGATAGCCAAGGAAAAAGGCATTATTTTCCACTGTGATGCCACGCAAGGGGTTGGGAAAATTCCTGTCAATGTGCAAGAGATGGGTATTGATCTCATGTCGTTTTCGGCGCACAAAATTTATGGACCGAAAGGGATTGGAGCCCTTTATGTGCGACGGAAAGCTCCCAGGGTTCGATTAGAACCTATGGTTCATGGTGGAGGCCACGAACGAGGAATGCGATCGGGAACCTTGCCTGTGCCCCTGATTGTTGGTTTTGGAAAGGCCTGTGAACTGTGTGAGCAGGAAATGCCAACAGAATCCGTTCGAATGGCCAAAATGCGAGATCGTTTGCAGAATGGCATTATGGGGGCCATGGAAGAAGTGTATTTAAATGGACACCCCACTGAACGGTTACCGAACAATTTGAATATTAGTTTTGCGTATGTAGAAGGGGAAGCTCTTCTTATGGGAGTGAAGGAAATTGCCCTGTCTTCCGGCTCGGCCTGCACTTCGGCCACGTTAGAACCTTCCTATGTTCTGAGAGCGTTAGGCGTGGGATCGGATCTGGCTCATTCCTCCATTCGATTTGGTCTTGGCCGGTTCAATACCGATGTGGAAATTGAATATACGATTGACCGAATGGTCAAAGCGGTCAATCATCTCCGGGAAATGTCCCCCTTGTATGAAATGGCCAAAGAGGGTATTGATTTGAAAACCGTTCAATGGGCTACGCATTAACGGGGGCATGAGCGAGAAACTCAGAAAGTTCTCAGGAAAACATAAACAGGAGGTCTGTTATGGCATATAGTGATAAAGTTGTTGATCATTACAACAATCCACGGAACGTGGGGAGTTTTAAAAAAGAGGAAGAAGGCGTCGGCACAGGTATCGTGGGCGCTCCGGAATGCGGAGATGTCATGAAACTTCAAATTAAAGTGGAAAATGAAACCATTGTAGATGCGAAGTTCAAGACGTTTGGGTGCGGATCGGCTATTGCCAGCTCAAGTTTGGCTACGGAATGGCTCAAAGGAAAATCTGTTCAGGATGCTCAAAAAATCAAGAATACGGATATCGTCCAGGAACTCAACCTGCCACCTGTAAAGATTCACTGCTCGGTATTGGCGGAGGATGCTATTAAAGCGGCGCTGGGCGATTATCAAAAGAAGGCCGAAGAAAAGAAAATCGGGAAGGAAGGCGCCGCCACCGGATCGTAATTTGTGACATGACAGAAATAAAGAGGTCTTTATGGAAACGAAAGAAACCGACTCATCTATGGAAACCGTCACGCTCACGGATGCGGCCTTAAACGAAGTAAAACGGCTGTTGGATTTACAAGGCATTACGGAGGGTGGATTGCGGTTAGGTGTCAAAGGCGGAGGATGCTCTGGGCTGAGCTACACTATCAATTTTGATGAGAAGATCGGGGAGTTTGATGCCGTGACGGAAGTAGGCGGCGTGAAGGTAATCGTGGATTCCAAAAGCGCTATTTATCTTCAGGGAATGACCCTGGACTTTCAAAAAGATCTTGTCAGTGGAGCGTTTAAATTTGTAAATCCCAATGCGACTAAAACGTGTGGGTGTGGAGAGTCATTTTCCGCATAAATACAGGTAATTGTTTCTGGCACAGGCATTGCGTTTCGTTCGGGCATGGGGCAGTCGACCATGCCCGACTTGTCAGAGGAGCTGAGTGATGGAAACCCGATCCGATGCCCCAACAAAATCTCGTGCCCTCCCGATGGCCAGAAGTATGTGTTGGCATTGTCAATCGGAGGTCACCGGGGAATACTTGTGCGGGCAGTGCGTGAAAGTCCAGCCCTTGTCCAAGGAGTTGGATTATTTCGCCTGTTTTCAGTTGCCTCGTCATTTGAATGTTGATGAGCAGCAACTGGAACGCACATTCTACGAGTTAAGCCGAACCTTTCATCCAGATTTCTATTCCACCAAAGATGACACGGAGCAAACGATCAGCTTAGGCAATTCGGCATTTTTAAATACGGCCTATCGAACGTTAAAAGATCCTATTCAACGCGCGGAGTATCTGATCCGTCTAGAGGCAGGGGCGGTCAAGGACATTCGCTCCAATCCCCCGGGGGATTTGTTCGAAGAGATTCTTGAATTGCAGGAAGACGTGGAAACCTATCAGGACATGGTGCAACAGGGACCGTCTCCCGAGAGTGAACAGCTTCGGGAAAAATTACAACAGGAGCGAATTCATCTCGAAGAACGTCAGGCTGCAATGGAGTCAGCTCTACGGGAAAAATTTCATGATTGGGATAGATTGCAATCCGAGGCGGAAGCATCGAACCGGCATCGTGAAGAGAAAACCATGGTATTGCGTGAAATGCAGGAAATATTGTCCAATCGGACGTATGTCCGAAGTATTCTCACTGATCTTGTGGAAACGATTGGAAATTAACCAAAGAGAGAAATTATCGTGAGTCGAATTGTAGGTATTGATCTCGGCACGACCAACTCCCTTGTTGCCTTTATGGATAATGGAAGCCCAAGAATCATCAAGGGGCTCAATGGAGAATCAAAAGTTCCTTCCATTGTCGGTATGACCGATAATGGGCTTATTGTGGGAGAGCCAGCCAAAGCCCATCTCGTTCGAGATCCCTCACGCACCATTTATTCTGTAAAACGATTTATGGGAAAAAGTCTGGATGATGTGAAAGAGGAATTGAGATATTTTCCGTATCGGTTGCATGAAAAAAATGGAGTGATCCGAATAGAAGTCGGCGGGAAATCCTACTCACCGCCCCAGGTATCGGCCATGATTCTCAAGGATCTTAAACGGCGTGCGGAAAAGCATTTAAAGGAGGAAGTGACTAAAGCCGTTATCACGGTTCCGGCCTACTTCAATGACAGTCAGCGGCAGGCCACCAAGGATGCAGGCATGATCGCAGGCTTGGAAGTGTTGCGGATCGTTAATGAGCCAACGGCCGCTTCCTTGGCCTATGGACTGCAAAAGAAAACCCAGGGCCTGATCGTCGTGTTTGACCTGGGTGGTGGAACCTTTGATGTCTCGATTCTGAAATTACATGAGGGCATCTTCGAGGTACTTTCCACGAATGGAGATACTCATTTGGGAGGAGATGACTTAGACCAACGGTTGGTCGATATTATGGTCAAGGATGTTCTGGATCGGCAGGGAGTGGAGGTCGACAACAATCCCGAATTGATGCAAGCCCTTCGCATGGAAGCCGAACGAGTAAAAGTTCGGTTGTCGGATGAGCAGACTGCTACGGCTGCCATCGATCTTCCACAAGGCCGCTATGAAAAAGCGTGGAGCCGTGAAGAGTTAGAACAAGCTGTGGTTCACCTTGTGGAGAAAACATTGGCTCCTTGCCGGATGGCCTTGAAAGATGCCGGCCTGACTGCTGATCAAATTGATGAAGTGGTGTTGGTCGGAGGGAGTACCCGAATGCCGTTGGTTCGCCAAAAGGTGAAAGAATTATTCGGTCAAGATCCTCATTGTGAACTTAATCCTGATGAAGTTGTGGCCCTCGGCGCTGCCGTCCAAGCCGATATTCTTGGCGGACATACCAAAGATTTATTGTTATTGGATGTGACACCCTTGTCCCTGGGCATCGAAACGATGGGAGGGGTGATGAGTGCCCTGATTCGGAGAAATACCACGATTCCGACTAGTGCGAAGGAAATGTTCACGACCTATGTCGATGGCCAGACCTCTGTGGATATCCACATTCTTCAGGGAGAGCGTGAATTGGTCAAAGACAACCGCAGTTTGGCCAGGTTTCAATTAAAGGTTCCTCCTTTGCCTGCAGGGGTTCCACGCATTGAAGTGAATTTCTTGATTGACGCCAATGGGATTCTCAATGTCACGGCCAGGGATATCCGGACGGGTGAAGCACAAACCGTACAAGTGAAGCCCACTCATGGATTGTCTGACGATGAAGTCGAATCCATGATTCGAGATTCTTTCCAGTTTGCTGCCGAAGACATTAAGGCTCGACAGGTTATCGAAGCTCGGAATGAAGCCAATGCCATTATTGCGGCAACGGAAAAGGCTTTGGCACGTGGGAAGGATCTCATTAGGGATCACGAATATCAGGCAATTCAACGTGTGCTTCAGCAGCTTCGGGATGTGAAGGCAACGGATGACCACCGACAAATTCGCGCAGGTATTGGAGAGGTGGAAAAAGTCACCCATCATTTGGCAGAAATGTTGATGGATGCCACCTTAAAGGAAGCGTTAGAGCATAAAAAGCTCTCTGAGGTGGTGAAGTAAGGAACAGGAGCGTTTCTATCCTCTCCCTGTTACAGATTCATATTTCCTATTTTTGAGTGAGTGTAAGAAATGGCTGGTGAATTAACCTGGGAAGACACAGAAGACCTTGGGATCCGATTGCAAGAAGAGCATCCCGATACCGATCCTTTGACGGTCCGATTCACGGATTTGCATGCCTGGGTCCTAGCCCTCCCGGAGTTCAAAGATGATCCGAAAGCTTCAAATGAAAAAAAGCTTGAAGCGATCCAAATGGCTTGGTATTCGGAATATCAGGACGCGAACTCCTAGGAATTTGAGAAATCCCAGACAAGACAAGGTACTAAGGTACTCTGGATCCTCCGGGTTCCTCATTCATCCTATCAGATTTCCTGCCTTTTTTAGAAAATTTTCAAGATTCGAGCTGGTTAAAACAGGATTACTTATTTAACGGGAGATTAATATCTGAGATTTTGTCGGGAGGAGCCAAAATTTAATCGGTCAAATTCAAAGAATTCCATGGGGTTGGATTTTTTCCTTGCGGCCTTTTCTGGCTCGGTTCCTTTTCGAAAGACTTCTGTGGTGATAAGGCGGCTGGTTTTAGATGGGAGTTCTCCGGTCTGTGGGTCGACTTGGGCAAACTGCACGCCTTCCGGGATAGGAAATGTCATGACGGGAAGGTTCCGAAGAGCCTTATCCACAAAGTCGGTCCAAATGGGCAATGCAGCATGAGCCCCGGACTCTAATCGACCTAACGTTCTGACATCATCGAATCCCACCCACACTCCAGTGGCGAGATTGGGCGAATATCCGACAAACCAGGCGTCATTGTAGCTGTTAGTTGTACCAGTCTTTCCCGCTAGAGGTCGGCCGATGGATTTGGCCAGTCGGCCTGTCCCACTTTGTATGACATCCATCAACATATTGGTGATTAAATACGCGTTTTCCGGTTTCATCGCCTGTCGGGGTTCAAAAAAGTGTTGCTCCAGAATCTCCCCGGTGAGATTCTGGACGTGGGTGATGAGATAGGGAGGTAACCAAAGCCCCTGGTTTCCGAACACTCCGTAGGCTGAAGTGATTTCTTGTAAGGTTACGCTGGAGGAGCCTAATGCCAGAGAAAGATCTTGGCTCATGGGGCTCTGAACGCCCAGCGTCGTGGATAAATTCACCACTTCGGAAACCCCGATCTGTTCCAGTAGTCTGACGGTGGCGGCATTGCGAGAATGTTTCAGGGCTTCACGTAGGGAGATAGTTCCAAAAAATCGTTTTTCGTAATTTTCGGGTTTCCACACACGGTCCAGGTCTTCATCTTCATAGACAACCGGGGCATCAAGGATAAGAGTTGCGGGTGTCAGCCCTTGTTGAAGAGCTGCGGCATAAATCAGAGGCTTGAATGCGGACCCAGGTTGCCGTCGTGCGATGACTGCTCGGTTAAATTGACTCCGGTTATAATCGTATCCGCCCACCATAGCTAAAATAGCGCCGGTTCGGGGATCAATAGCGGTAAGGGCTCCTTCTACGATAGGGGTTTGCTCTAGCACAAATTGTCCAGACTCCAGATTGCCTTTTTTGGGGGCGACTTCGATGATATCCCCTACCTTGAAGAGTTGCGGGGGGGTGGCCGCTTCTTTCACCGTCGCATTGGATACGTCGTTGGATTTATCCAGTCTCCGGCGTGCCCACGTCATATCTTCCAGAGCGATGGTCCCCTTATACGTATTGCCAATAAGGAGAGAAACTTCTTTTGTCGTGACCTTGGTGACCAGTGCGCGATAGAGATTATTGATAAAAGCCGAGTGAGGATTATGGAGCTCGGGAAAATCGTCTGGGGGGACGAAGTTTTTGGTCATTTGCACATGGCCTACGGGGCCACGCCAGCCCTGTCGTTTATCCAGCTCACGAAGTCCCTTCTGGACAGCCTGTTCCGCAAATTTTTGCATAGGGATATTTAGGGTAGTGTAAACCTGAAGCCCTCCCTTATACACCAACGACTCTCCGTACCGTTCCACCAGGTGTTGACGGACTTCTTCCAAAAAATACGAGGCGATCGGTTCCAGGAGATTGTTGCCGGAACGTCAGGGTGAAATCTTTGGCCGTTTGAGATTCTTGATCTGAAATAAAATTGGATTCCACCATTCGTTGTAAGACTAACTCTTTCCTGGCCTTAGCGAGTTCGGGATTCCGGTAGGGAGAATAGGTATTGGGAGCCTTGGGAAGGCCGGCTAAAAAAGCCGCTTCCGGTAACGTTAATCGGCTTACATGTTTATCAAAATAGGTCTGGGATGTCGCCCCGACCCCATAAGCTCCATGGCCAAAATATATCTGATTCAGGTACATTTCCAAAATTTGATCTTTTGTCAACACCCATTCCATTTTGATGGCCAAAATAAGCTCTTTAATTTTTCGTTGATAAGTACGTTCCGGCGTGAGAAACAGGGCACGGGCCAATTGTTGAGTAATAGTACTGGCACCCTGAAAGCGCCCCCCTTTTTTGAAGTTGGTCCAGGCTGCCCTTCCGATTCCAACGATGTCCAGTCCCGGATGTTCAAAGAAGCGGGAGTCTTCCGTGGCGATGACAGCTTGTGTCAGGGCTTGGGGAATTTGATCGATAGGAGTGTAGAGACGTCGTTCTATAAAAAATTGGCCAATGATTTCGCCATTGTCAGCATAAACCCGTGAGACCAGACTCGGATGGTAATCTTGGAATGATTCGAAGGTAGGTAGGTCTCGGGTTGCGATCCATAATATACCCCCCACTCCGCCTATACCAAGGCAGATACTCAGAAAGACCGTCACCGAGATAATACGAAACCAGGACCAGTTTTTAATCCGAGTCCGAAGGACGCGAAGGTAATTCATGGAAAAATACGATAGAGGAATGACTCAGAAATATGATCAACATCTTTGGGGAAAGGTGGATTCGACCTTTCTTTAACGATACTCCGAGATTGAACATATGACAAGGAAGCAGATGTCACGAAAGGCCGTGAATTGAAGCGTTTTGACGCACTCTTGCCCGATATGAGCTGGATAATGACCCATGAACCACAATGTTGGTAGGTCTTTGGATAGATTGACAAACTTTTTCACCCCATGGTACCACCAAAGCTGCAGTTGAGGTTGGTTGTTGATCGTTTAATTCCCAAAAAGGAAGGAGTGATACATGTCCACAGATGTTGCTGCAGAAGTTAAAGTCGGGGATGCTGCCCCGGATTTTACCCTGAAGGATCAGGACCAGAAAGATATCAAGTTGAGTGATTTCCGAGGGAAAAAGAACGTGGTGTTAGCATTTTATCCCTTAGACTGGAGCCCGGTATGTACGGGGGAAAATAAATGTCTGACCAATGACTTTCCTAATTTTGAGTCGGTGAACGCCGTGGTCTTTGGAATTAGCTGCGATAGCTTTTTTTCCCACAAGGCCTGGGCTGATTCTTTAGACTTAACTCACCAATTGTTGGCGGATATGCATCGGACGGTATCCAAATCCTATGGACTGTATTTTGAACCGCTGAACTGTTCCAAACGGGCGACGGTCATTGTTGATAAGAATGGAAAAGTCGCTTATGTAAAAGTCCAGGAAATTAAGACCGCTCGAGATGACCAAGAAATTCTGGCAGCTTTAAAAAAGTTGAATTAATCGGACTCCTCTGAAAAAACGCCGGATGGAACTTTTTCGGTCCATCTGGCGTTTTTGACTTGTGGATGAGGATAGACGGAATATGCTTGAAGATGTCAGTGACGAGAACTACGAAGGATTTACTCAGTCTAATGCTGCCGTCGTGGCGTATGGGTTGGCGACGTGTGAGCCTTGTAAAGAATATGATCCCATCGTCGAAGAGGCGTCAGAACAGTTCAAAAACATTCGATTCGGAAAAGCCAAAATGCATGTGCCGGGGCGTTGTCGAGCGATAAAAAAACTTCATCAATTTGCAACCTACCCCACGACCCATTTCTATTCAAAGGGAGCCCTGCTGTTAACTAAAGAAGGCAAACTGGAGTCCAGTGAACTTACCGAATTGATTAATCGGTATTTTTCTCCCACCAACTGATTCTCTTCCTGTTACACAAATCGCATTCTGAAAATTCCCCAACCGAGGTTTTTACATGTTGGTCAGAAGAGAAAGCGTCGTGAGCCGTAAGATGGATTCGTCTGTTCAGCAGTGCAGGTAAGGTATTTACGAGAAAGCCGTGGAGGCTTTGGTCTCTTCTTGTTGGCTGATAGAAAGGTGAATGAGAGCCGGTGGGGAACTGAGCTCCGGGGCCAGAAGATTCCATGCCATGGCTGAAAGGGAAGAGTCGGTCACAGGGCTCTTTGATAACGCTTGGTCACGGCTAAGGTCTTGCTGGTCCCATCGGGATAAGAGATGCTTGTGAACCAGATTATCCAATTTGTGAAGATGAATGATCTGACCCGTATCCTCAGGAACCGGACCCTTCAGGGAAATCCACAGTTCATAATTGTGCCCTCTTCCCCGACCATCGGACGCAAAATTAATGGCGGAAAATCGATATCGTCGGGCAACTAGCACGCTTGGAGTTTCTTCTAAGCGCTGCGCTTTTTCCCAATCCTCCGCGGTCACTTCGGCATAAAGGGTTTTATCTTCATAAAGCCGAATGGTATCCAAATGAGGCAGATCAGGGTGGTTCTGTAGAATTTCCCACAATGTCAAAGCCAAATTTTCCGTCGTGGGAATTTTGTTCGAGAAAAAAGCGGTGTCCAGGTTCAGATTTTTATGATCGAATTGCTCAAGGATGCTGTGGAGAATAATTTTCAGATCGTAAAGATTAATGATCATACCGGTGACAGGATCAATGTCTCCCTGAAGAGTCACTTCAAGCAAGTAATTATGGCCGTGGGTATTGACATTATTGCAGACGCCAAAGACGTCGCGATTTTTCGCATCATCCCACTTGGCATTGTGATAGCGGTGGGAAGCGCAGAATTCCAGGCGTTTAGTCAGGGTTGCTTTAGGCATCGTGGGGTGTGGAGAAAAAAGAAAGGGCTGAGACTTGGATATTTTCAAAACCAAGCCTCAGCCCTGTGAGTCAGAAATTCCAAAAAAGAATTAGGTGCTAAATGAGCTGCCGCAACCGCAGGTAGATTTTGCCTGTGGGTTCTTAATGGCAAACCCGGAGCCTTGCAGGCTGTCGACATAATCCACCTCGGCACCGTTCAACATGGGAGCGCTTTGGGAATCAACGATTACCTTCACGCTGCCCTTTTCAATAATGGTGTCGTCATCGCTGGTCTTATCTTCAAAGGACATCCCATATTGGTAACCACTGCAGCCGCCGCCTTTTACATAAATTCGAAGGCCGACCGCATTCTCCTCTTCTTTTATTAACTCTTTGATTTTTTCTTCCGCAATGGAGGTAATTGTTACCATGTGTGCATTCTCCTTTTTTATGAGGGATGTTCTAAGTTTCTCTTTCCTTTCAATCGGTTGAAAGGCACTTTTGATTGAGTTTACATTCTAAAGCACAACTTTGAAGGTTGTCAATTTGGCTTTCTGAATTGATAGGTCAAATGGGATTAGGATTCTAGATCATTCAACCATTCCCGGCGCATTTCAGGGGATACCGGAGTTTCAGCTCGGTAATTACTATGAAAGATAGACACAAAGGCCGGGATGTCAAGTTGGGCCAAATGAGCCCTAAATTGTGTAGTTGTCGAAAATCGAACAAAATGTACCGCGCTGATCTTATCTTCCTTGCTATGGCCCCCCTCGAATGATCCGTAAATACTGTGGTCTCCGACTTTCAGGGCTAGAGTATTAGTCCCATCAATCCCTTGAAATGAATCCAGGAGTTCCTGGATTTTCTCCATGTCGGTAATTTCAATGAACAGGGTGGCGTGTAACTCACTGGGATTGGGCAATAAATCATTATAGACATCCAGTTCTTCCTGGATTTTCAGCGGGTCAAAGATCCGTTCGGTTCGGATCATTTCCTGAATTTGCCAGAGGACGGTCTCACGATTTTCGAAGACCAGGGTTACAAGATCGCCGACCCCGATACGTCGGCGTTTTTTCAGTGTGATAATCCGTTGACGAATGTCCGACCGGTTCTTTTCGTAATCCGCTGCGGACAATAAGTCTTGAGGTTCAAGTTTATTCATGAGGGTAATCCATACGCGTTACGAACGACTTGGATGGGATGAAGGGCCGTTTGAGGTTTCTGAGACCCGAGAGCTTGATCGAGCTGCACAGCCGACAGCGGACAGTCTGAAGCCACGACCTGGAATCCTCCATCTTCGATGTCTCGCACGGCTTTTTTGGCAATCTTCATGGAAAGATCAAAGAACTCGGTCTTGGCGCTCCAGGCACCGTCATGACCGGAACATTTTTCAATGAGATGCACCGTGGCTCCGGTCAGTTCCATCAGGTCCTTTGATTTAAAGCCGATGTTTTGGTCTCGCAAATGACAGGGAATCTGGTAGGCGACCCTGCCGGGATTGTTGGGGAAGTCCAGTGAAAGGCGATCCTCCCGTTTGAGCCGCATAAGGTATTCACACAGATCGAAGGTATGTTCGGCAAGCTGTTTCATTTCCTGGGTAGGACTCAGGTAAGGATATTCCCGTTTAAACATTAAACTGCAGCTGGGGGCGGGAATCACAATGTCATAGCCCTGAGCCACGTAGGGACCAAAGAGCTGTAAATGATGCTCGGCAGCCTGGGCCATCCCTTCAGTGTCGCCCAGATCGAACCGTGGCATGCCGCAGCATTGCTGCCCGGGTGGAACGATTACCTCAATTCCGTTTTTCTCAAGAATCTGAATGGCTGCCTTTCCGATATCGGGGATTTGGTAGGTCACCAGACAACTTGGGAAAAAGGCCACTTTCCCGGTTTTTGCTCCGCTGTTTGAAGAAGATGGTTTTTTACTCCACCACTGGGTAAAGGTTTCGGATTGGAACGGGAGGATTTCTCGTTCCCGATGGATGCCGAAAATTTTTTCCATGAGACCCCGAATCCAAGGCGTTCGCAACGCCCAATTGGTCAGTGGGGCTGTGAGACTTCCAACTTTACCCATCAGGTCAGTCTGAACCAGGAGTTTGTCCCGAACGGTCATGCCGCCATCATTGGCCCGCTGTTTTTTCCAAGCGGCCATAAGGCGTGGAAAGTCCAAGGCATATTCATGGGGAGGCGAATAGGGACAATGGTTGAAACACAACTTACAGTAATAGCATTCCTGCTCGATTTTGGTGAAATCCTGACCTGTAAATTTTGATAAGTTACTTTCGTAATCATCCAGGCGGTCGATCAGCGTAGAAAAGGAAGGGCACAAGTTGAAACAGCGCCGACATCCGTCGCAGATATCAAAAACACGTGTGGTTTCTTTTTCTAAATGTGATCGAGTCCATCCTGGGGTGATGAGATCGAAATGTGGCATGGTGAGTAATCGTTTAGATAAGCGAAAAAACAGCCCGGACTGGCGACGCCAGTCCGGGCTGTCAAAAAATTGCCGTTAAGCTTGCTTCAAAGATTCCAAGCCCTTGGTAAATCGATTGGCATGGGATCGTTCGGCCTTCGCCAGGGTTTCAAACCATTCCGCCAACTCTTCAAAATTTTCCTCTCGGGCGGTCTTGGCCATCCCGGGATACATTTGGGTGTATTCGTAGGTTTCACCTTCAATTGCGGCTTTCAAATTGGCCTCGGTATTGCCGATGGGCACTCCTGTGGCCGGATCACCCACTTCTTTTAAAAAGTCCAAATGGCCGAAGGCATGGCCGGTTTCGGCTTCGGACGTATCGCGAAATAAACCACCGACATCAGGATAGCCCTCGATATCGGCGCGTCGGGCGAAATACAGATATCGGCGGTTAGCTTGAGATTCTCCGGCGAATGCGGCTTTGAGATTGTCGTGGCTTTTTGTCCCTTTGAGACTTTTTCCCATATGTGCCTCCTGTAGATAACGGGGTAGACCCCGGATAAGTAGTGATTGATACTGCTTGATAACAACGTCCGCAATATCCGCGGAACGCCACTTGGTGGTCGGTGATGATAAAATCAGAGGGGAGCCCACGCGGTGGGGCCAACTGATTCAGTCGGTTATCCATAACATCCACAATAACGTGACAGCCCTGGCAGATCAGATGATGGTGCGGAGAGAGATTGGCATCAAATCTGGCTCGATCATGACCCACGTTCACTTCCTGAATGAGCCCGGCTTTCTGCAGCACACCTAAGGTGTAATACACGGTGTTCAGAGAAAGCATGGGATAGCGGGGAGAGACTTCCGCATACAATTCCTCCGCCGTCGGATGGGCCGTGCTTTGGCTTAACGCCTGGTAAATGGCCGTCCGCTGTGGTGTGCTTTTGAGGCCACGTGCCCGGAACTTCTCGTGAATGTGGGATAAGATAGAATTCATATCGTTCCTGTTTAGGAATAGTTACTAACTAGCATGTTTGCCGTGGCCTGGTCAATCGAAGGTCAGAAATTCTCGGAAATTAGAGGAGAGGGTGGGCCAACTTCCAGCCTTGGCCCTGGTGACCGAATTGAAAAAGTTCCGGGTGAAAAATCTCGGCCAGTATTTCCAATGACTCGACCAATCGTGGTCCCGGCCGGTTGAAGTATTGATTGCCATCTGTCATATACACGTTCCCCCCCTGCACAGCTTGTAGCTTTCGCCAATTGGAATGGTTGGCCAGGGAGAAACATTCCTGCTGAATCCGGAACAGGGAAAATCCGCAGGGCATGAGCAGAATGAACTCAGGGTCGGTTTCAAGGAGGGCCTCCCAGGTAATCCAAGGAGCATGGGCACCGGCTTCACCAAACATCGACCGTCCGCCGGCTAACTCCACGAGTTCGGGAACCCAGTTCCCGGCTGCCATGAGGGGATCCATCCATTCGATGCACGCGACGGTGGGGGTGGAGGAGCGCTGCGTGGAGCGTTGGGAGATTTCACCAATTCGGTAGTGCGCTTGTTCCAGCAGCCTCTGTCCGTTCGTTGGTTGTCCGATGCCCTCCGCTACTCTGGTGATGTCATCCCAGACCCCAGATAAATCCTGCGCTCCTAATGAAATCAAGGTGGGAGATGATCCCACCCAATTGTGAAGGCTCCGTTGAACTTCATCGGCACTGACGGCGCACACTTCGCACTGGGTTTGGGTCACAATGATATCCGGTTGTAAGTCCTTCACCTGGTCAATCAGAACCTCATAGAGGGAAAGGGCCTGCCGGAGACGTTGAGAAACCTGATTGTGTATGTCCTGACTGTTTCTCTCACCATTCACCGTCGATGTCGTACAAACAGGCAGATGCCGAATTTCTGGCGGAAAATCGCATTCGTGCGACCGGCCAACGAGTTGAGAGCCGCAGCCTACTGCGCAGATCATTTCAGTTCCGCTAGGGATGAAAGACACAATACGAAACACAAGATTCTCCTACAGGGGCGACAACAAAGGAATCCATACCATGGCTTATCCTACCTGAGAGAGGCGGAACGTCCGCAACCTGAAATGGCCAAATGGGGTTTGTAAGGGGAGGGAATCTGGGACATGGAAGCGCTATGCCATCTATGGTAAAAATGAACTCTCTGCCGGATCTAAAAAGGCGAGACTAATGACCCTGATCTATGGCACGATCCGGTTTGTCGTGAATGGCAACACTCCGATCTATATTCATCAAGGAGGATTTTATGGCAGCCAAAGCCTATCTGTTGTTGAAAGTCAAAGCTGGAAAAACCCAGGATGTTCTGGAAACCCTCAAAGCCCTGCCGGGAGTGGAGCAAGCCCATGCCTGTTTTGGTCATCCGGATATTTTCGGCCTGGTGAATGCCTCGGATGATCGGGCGTTAGCCAATCTCATCATGACCAAAATCCATACGATTCCCGGCGTGGAAGAAACCGACACTCATATCGTGGTACAGGATTGAATGAAACCGAATGGCCGCGTGTTCGGGCTCAGAAAAAACGAGGACCGGTCGTGATAACCGGCCCTCGTCGATGTTAAACGGGAACATTCTTTGTCATGGAGACTCAGAACAATCCTGACGCGTGCCCGGAACTGGCCATGAAGAACAGCATGGGGATGGACAGCATGGTATTCGTGCGGGAGGCCAACAGAGCCATTCGCCCGGCTTTGGCTTTTTCATCAGGGGTGGCTTCCTTGAGCCCGAGGACCTTCTTCTGATTAGGCCAAATGATTCCCCAGACGTTCAGCAACATGATGGTTCCCAGCCAGGCTCCCATGCCGATGACGGCATCCGGTCCCTGCAGTAAAAAGGCACTTCCCATCCGATGTTGGTTCATCAGCAAGGCGGCGCCAAATAACCAGGTGAATAACGCTCCCCAGCGAAACCACCAGAGTGCGTTGGGCACCAGGTGTTTAAAGGCTTCAGCTTTGGTTTCCGGTGTGACGGCTTTTAAAAACGGCACTTGGATGAAATTAAAGTAATACAAAATTCCAATCCACGTAATGCCCGCGAGGAAATGTCCCCACGCCAATAAACTTTCCATAATAGATCCCTCGTTTCGGTCAAGTGATTAATAGTGCGTCGTGATTCATTCGGTCTGGCGGTTTGAGCCCTACACCAGGGCTTTGACCAGGACATAGAGTACGACAGTCAGGACAAAACCTGCCGTGATGGTGCCGGAAATGGTATCGAGCGGATTACCCATTCTATTGCCTCCTTCATTGTTCGTTGAATAATGATAGGCCCTTGTAATGTTGCGTACGGAAAGGTGCCTACAGGTTTCTGTCGGTCTAGGGTAACGTAGACGGTCATTGTTGTTCAAGATGATGAAAACGGGCGGGAAAGGGTTGATTGCATGAATGCCGACGTGAAGGAATGGAGAGCCTCGCCTTTATCCACGCGTGGTTCCACGTTTTCTAGCAGAGGTGGGGGCAGGGAGGCAAAAGCGCCAGAGTTTTTTGGCCCATTCCCCCGCATAGTCAACTCCGATTCTGGTTAACGCTTGAATCTGGTTATTTGGGATGGAGATACCCGGGTCTTCAACCCAGATAATTTCTTTTTTCGTAGCATCCAACACATTGTGCGTGCGGTCGAGCTTGAGATAGCGGCATACCCGCCCAGGTCCATCAATGCGGGTGGGAGGAGCGCCGGAAGACGCAGTGTTACCAACGATTTCCAGCCCTCGAATCAATACGGCAGCAGGAAAATCGACCTGCTCGGTGACGAAATTCAGACAATGGTACATGCCGTAAATCATATACACATAGGTATATCCGGCCTGCCCAAACAATACCTCTGTCCGTTTCGTTCGTCCCTTGGATGCATGGCACGCTTTATCCTGAGGCCCGACATACGCTTCGACATCCACGATTTTTGTTTGAATCACTCCGTCCGGTGTCCGTCGTATGAGATGTTTCCCCAAAAGGTCTTTGGCGACTTCCAGGGTTGACCTCTCGTAAAACGGTCTGGGGAGTGGAGAATATTGTTGCATCTGATCAGGGCTAAGACAGATGATTCCCATAGGGCGGGAGAGTGGTTAAACGACCGTCATCAACGGGCCCTCCCATGGTAAAGTGATAGAGAGATTGCCATGTGGTCTTCGGGTGAAACCCCAGGACTTCATGAACCGGGTTATCGAAAAAACAGCCGATGCCCGTAGCTCGAATCCCGGCGGCCTCAGCTTCCAGATACAAAACTTGACCGACGAGTCCCGTTTCCCAAAACAACCGCTTGTAAAACCACGGGCCGAAGGTTTGTAACGGGTCATCAAATTCGGCGAGCATACCCAGGGAAAAGGCGCTGTCGCCCGCGATGTCCTGTCCGCAGCTCAGTTGCTTGGCCAGTTTCTGTCCGTTCCCTTCTTCCAACAAATACAGCGGCAGGTGGTCCGGGCACCCATCGGGTTTAGTCCATAGAAAATGGGAGTGCATCTCCGCCTGAAAGATGGGCAAGCGGCGATGCTCCGGAAAACGATTGAACCAGTAGAGACCAGGTTCCAAGCCATCGATACGATGAACAAACAGGGCCAAATGAACGGTAGGGTCCCATGGCCATGCATCCCAGGGCATCGGCCGTTCCGGGAGTTGCCGACTTGCCCGAGGGAGAATTCGATCCAGCATGAGATAAAACCGGTCGGCTGTCATGCCGGTTTGCCCGTCAAAATCGACGGCACTTCGACGTTGATGAATAATATGTCCTGCGGAAAGAGCAATGGACTCACCGGATTTGGTTTTATTCGACACTAGAGTGGGAGAGGATTCCTCTCCTTTATTCCGTCTTGAATGGGATCCTAGGTTACCAGGAGATTCATCGGTGGTCGTATCGTGTTTCCAGGTGGCTTCGGTGACCACATCAATGATGTCCCATTGAACGGGTTCGTCCTTACTTAAACGATTGGCCCGACCGTTCCATGCACCTTTGCCAAACAGGTCAGAATGGGAAAGCGAATGGATGATTTCAATGAAAGCCGGAGCCGGTTTCATAAGTGGCCACACGACCGCCAATAATTCCGGATATTCCTGTTCGACTCCATCGAAATCCTGCTTCCGAGAAAGCCCCAGTAACCTGCCGATGGTGTCATCGGACAGGCCATCAAGGAGTCGCAGATTCCACCCGAGTGTGGCGGCGGCAATTCGCATGGTCCCCAGGGCATGGCCCGTATCGTGTTGGCAATATCGAAAGGCCCGCTCGCCATATTTCCAGGCTTCCCGCCAATGAATGGAGGAAAGCCCCACCAAAAAGGCGTCAGGTGGAAGGGCCTGGAACAAGTCAGACGCTGTATCTGGTTCAACCGACCATCGGTGCTCAAGCGCGTGCTCCTTGGGAGCATAATGATATAGGCCGCTCTCCAATTTCAGACCGGGTATGGCACCGATCAGGAGGTAGCCTTCGGTGGGATGAAGATTCCCGCTGGAGGGGTTGCTGCGCAAGGCCCAACGAGTGCTTCCGTATTCTTTCCAGGCCGTCAGGGACAGGGCATATTCAAAAAAACGGGAAAGTGAAAAAAGGGTGAGGGGTTGGGGAGGCATGGTTTCAGAGGAAAATAGGCTTTCATACGGGGGAGAGACAGGCTGATCTTCCGGTGATAACAAGGGAAGTTTGATCAGGGGTGCGCCTTCATACCGGCGAAAGGGATTGGGCTGATTGGCCCAATCCAGATAGCCCAATGAACGAGCGTATTGATTGAACTGATGTTTGGTTTGATGGTGGTATTGTGTGACCTGTTCCAATGAGGAAAGAATGTCAGGGGAATTCGGTTCCGGTTTCATGCCGAGGAGTGTACCATCGTCACGTCTCGCACATCCAAATTATCATTATCCCCGGCCCCGGCGTTAGGAGCTAGGGCGGCCAACGGCCGCGTATGAACTCCGGCTAGCGATCCCCGCCCACCATTCTGAACGGGCTTGAAGTTATTTCCCTATTCTGGCCAAATAGACCTACTCAAGGGAACGGAATCTTTTCCTGTATTACATAAACCATGGGACCCAAGACTCACTATAAAGCGTTTGTTTCCTCGACTTTTGAGGATCTGAAAAACCATCGAGCCCACGTCATCCGGCAGTTGCGGCGGGCCGGATTTTTTGTGGATCCTATGGAGGATTGGACGGCGGAGACAAATGAGCCCAAACAATTTTCTCAAAACCGGCTACAGGGCTGCGACCTTTGTGTTCTGCTAGTCGCCTTCCGTCGTGGATGTATCCCCGAAGGAGAAACCTGCAGCATCACTCAGTTGGAATATGAGGCTGCCCTGAAGCAGGAAATTGATATCTTACCCTTTCTGCTAGATGAGGACGCCCCCTGGTGGGCCAAATTCGATGAACGGGAAAAAGATCCGTCACTGGTGATTTGGCGTTCCCAACTTCGGCAGAGGCATGGATCAGAAAAATTTACCCTTGACCCGCAATCAATTGACCTAACTGGGGCCTTGGGCCGTTGGTTTGCAAAAAATGAGGGTAGCCCCATTGACCCTGGTCCCCTGGAGAAAATCGACTGGCCGGAGGGCCAATCCCCATATCCTGGGTTGGAATGGTTCGACGAAGAGTACGCGCCCTTGTTTTTCGGTCGGGACCAGGAGGTAGCTAACCTCATCGCCAAAATGAGCGAGCCCCAAGGGCGCTTTCTCATCATCAGCGGGGCCTCCGGTTCAGGCAAATCGTCATTAGTGGCGGCTGGTCTCTGGAAAGCCTTAAAAGTGGAGGACCGCCTTCCTCAGAGCACCCGTTGGGTTTGGCAACGGATGACTCCTGGGGATGGGGAAACCCCTTTTGTTTCACTTGCCTGGGGCCTCAAACAGGCCTTTCACCGCCTGACCCCTCGACCCGATGAATTGGCCAAACAACTGGCGAAGAATTCCAATGCGTTCGAAGCCCAGTTGGCGTCACAACTCCAGGATAATCAAGAGTTGCTGTTATTTCTGGATCAGTTAGAAGAACTCTTTACGCGGGGCTTCAAAGACGAAGACATTCAGCACTTCCTGGCTCACCTCGTTACCGTGGCCCAGGATCCCCGTAACCGGTTGCGGGTGGTGAGCACTGTGCGCTCGGAGTTTATCGGCAAGTTGGAAGAATCCGCGCAGGTTCTGCGAGTGCTCAACGCCGGCTACAATTACCATCTTGGTCCCGTGTCACCCAGAATTATACAGGAGATGATCGAAAAACCGGCCCAAGTCACGGGTTATGATTTCGAGCCCCGGTTAGTGAATGCGATCCTGGATGAAGCGGGGAAGGAGCCTGGGAATTTGCCGCTCGTGGCCTATGCCTTGAAGCAGCTCTTTGAGCGCCGGGATAGAGATAAACGAACCTTCACGTATGCCGCCTATGATGCGATAGGGGGCGTCACAGGGGCCATCGGCACCAAAGCCGATGAAGTCCTGAAAACCCTTGGGTCCGAGGTGGGCCAACCTTTTGACCGGGTGTTTGCGGAATTGGTGCATCTGGATCGAGAGCGGCCACCCACTCGCAAACGGGTGCCCCTCTCCATCTTTCAGGATGACGAGGGACCAATCCGGCTCGTCCAGAATCTGGCTGGTCGGGACTGCCGGGTCTTGGTGACGAGCGGTGAGAGAAATGATTCTACGGTCGAAGTGGCCCATGAAAAACTTTTCACCGCTTGGCCGAAACTCAGAAGGTGGATCGAAGACAGTTCAGAGGCCTTGCGGCTGATCGATTATGCGGAAGAAGCCGCAACGCGATGGCATGAAACAGGCAGGCATCTCCAAGAGTTGTGGTTGAACAGACGTGCTGAGGACATTCGGAAGGGGCTCGATCGGTTCGGCAAACTCCCCTCCCCGGAGCTCGAACGAATGCTCAGACCGCAACATATGTTGATTGAACGTTTAGGGGACGCGACGTTATCCCATGAAGAACGCCTGTTGATTGGGAAGAAATTGGCCGAGTTTGGGGATCCCCGAAAAGGGGTGGGTTTGGGTGAAGACGGGTTGCCTGATCTGGCCTGGATCGACATACCAGGCGGGAAGATTCAACTTGAACAGGTGGACCATTTGTTCGCGGTTAAACCGTTTTTGATGGCCAAGTATCCGGTGACGAACGCGCAGTTTCAAGCTTTCATCGAGGATGGCGGGTACGAAAACGAAGAATGGTGGCAGGGGATCAGGAAAGTAGAGCCGCAGCCATCTTCTTGGCAGGAACCCAATGCCCCACGGGAAACGGTGTCTTGGTTCGAGGCGATGGCCTTTTGCAATTGGCTGAGTGCCCGAACCGGGACTCGCATTCGTCTTCCCACCGAATGGGAGTGGCAACAGGCGGCTAGCGGAGGAAACCCGGCCTACGACTATCCGTGGGGGAAAGACTGGGATGCGGCACGATGTAATAGTTACGAAAGCCGTTTAAACCGCACGAGTGCAGTGGGACTGTACCCGAAGGGAGTCACCCTGCAAGGTACCATGGATATGGCTGGGAATGTGTGGGAGTGGTGTCTGAACACGTATGACAACCCCGAGAAGCCGAAGCCCGTGCGCCTGGACGATTCGGAAAGCCAGCGTGTGAGCCGGGGCGGTTCCTGGAGCGACGGCCCGGAGAATTTGCGCCCATCCGTCCGGTACAGGGACGACGCCGTCCTCCGGCTCAACTTCCTCGGCTTTCGTCTTACCCAGGACACCCCCTAACCCTTTGCCCTTTATCCTTTTACCCTTTTTCCCTTCATAATCCTAACCTCTCCCCCATCCTGGGGGAGAGAGGTTAGGTGAAGGGGTCGCGTTTTCTTACACGTCCAGGTTGTCGACGGCTCCGGCGTTGGCCATCAAAAATTCATAGCGGGCTTCCGTTCGTTTGCCCATCAGATCCCGAAATGTTCGGTCCGTTTCCAATTCGTTCATCAATTCGACTTTCAGGAGCCTGCGGGTAGCCGGGTTTAAGGTGGTCTCTTTCAATTGTTGCGGGAACATTTCGCCCAATCCTTTGAAGCGGCTGATGGTAGGGTTGGCGTTGGCCCGAGCCTCGGACACGATTCGACTCTTTTCTTCGTCGGAGCCCGCCCATTGCACTTCTTTCCCGATTTCTATCCGATAGAGAGGGGGCTGGGCAATATACACATGGCCGTGACGAATCAGGTCCGGCATATGCCTGAAGAAAAAGGTCAGCATTAGCGTGCTGATGTGGTATCCGTCAATATCCGCATCCATCAACAGAATTATTTTATGATAGCGAAGCTTTTTGAGATCGAAATCCTTTCCGATGCCGCACCCTAAAACTTTGACGACATCCGCGAGTTCTTTATTCTCCACCACTTTTGCCAATGTCAGATCTTCGGTGTTCAGGACTTTTCCGCGAATTGGCAGAATGGCCTGATTTTTCAGATCCCGGCCTTGTTTAGCCGTGCCTCCTGCAGAATCCCCTTCGACGATAAATAATTCGCTGATGCCGGGGTCGGTGCTTTGGCAGTCGGCCAATTTCCCTGGAAGATTCAGACGGTGACTGACGGCAGATTTGCGCATGACGGCTTTGGAGGCTTCCCGTGAGGCTTCCCGGGCGCGGGCGGCCAGGATCATCCGGCCGACCAGCGTATCGGCGATGCTGGGATTCCCGTTGAGATAGGTTTCCAGCGCCGGGCGCACGATATTATCGACCTGGCCCTGCACCTCCGGATTATTCAAACGTTCCTTGGTCTGTCCCTGAAATTGGGGTTGGAGCACCAGTGCACTTAAGACGGCCGAGAGGCCTTCTCGAATGTCTTCCGCCTGAAGCGAGAGACCTTTAGGGATGAGGTTGTGGGTCTCAAGATAATTCCTCACGGCTTTCACAATCCCTGAACGCAGTCCCAATTCGTGGGTGCCCCCGTTGGGGGTGGCCACGCCGTTCACATAGCTTTTCACGAACTCTGCCGGTTCGTCGGTCCATTGCAGAGCGACCTCCATGCCGAACCCTTGTCCGGAGGCATCGGTTTCAGCTCCTCCGTTTTTTATTTGCCGTTCCAAATAAAATACGAAATCCGCGGTAGGCTTCCGGCCACGGTCGGACACCAGTTTTCGCAGAAATTCCTGAATGCCCTGCTCATGAAGATACTGATGAGTTTCCCCCGTGGTCCCATTCTTGAAGATCAGCTTGAGTCCCTTATGCAAATAGGCCTTGGCATCAAGGGTTTCCTGTAACAGAGCAGGATCGAATTGAATATTCTTTCCGAAAATTTTGGCATCCGGCTGAAAATACACGGACGTGCCAGTTCCCCTGGCCGCCCCTTTGGCTTTAACCGGTCCCTTGGGTTTCCCGGCCTGGTACGTTTGCTCCCACTCCTTGCCGTCCCGCTTGACTTGGACTTCCAAATAGCCGGAGAGAGCATTGACTACAGAAGCGCCCACCCCGTGCAATCCGCCGGAATGGATATAGCTCCCCGAATCGAATTTTCCTCCGGCGTGCAGCGTCGTCATGATAATTTCCAAGGCGGATTTTTTGTGCGTGGGATGTTTATCCACGGGAATGCCGCGGCCGTTGTCGGTCAGGCGAATGCCGGTGCGGGATTTATCCAGTTCTACGGTGATTTGTGTGGCATAGCCGTTAATGACTTCGTCGATGGCGTTATCCAGGATTTCCCAGACCAGATGATGCAGGCCGGTTTTATCCGTTCCGCCGATATACATGGCGGGACGCCGCCGGACCGGTTCGATACCCTCTAAAATCACGATGTCACTGGCATCGTATGTTTTCGCCATTCTGGTGTCCTTTTTGGTGATTGAATAGAGTCAGGGTCCTGTTAGGCCGAGCCTTCCGTTTGAAAAACCGGGACGACGAGTTCCGGGGGAACCATTCCAGTCAGTCGGCCGCGTTTGATGATCGGATGGCCTTTCCCGCCTCGGCCGACGGTTTGATATTTTCTGGTTGAAAGCGGCAGCGTGCCGCCGTCCTCTTTAAGTAGCGTGAGTTGGTCGTCTTTTGAACATAATAATGAAAACGCGATGACTTTATCGCTGGACTCAAGCTTCAACACCATGACCCCACGTCCGGGTCCGGCAAGTTGCGTCACGTCTTCGGCTTTGCACAAGAGCGCACGTCCGTGCGCCGAGGCCACAGCCACAGTGGTTTGTTTCAGAGGTCCGGTGAGGATTCCGATACCCGTTACGTCTTCACCGTCTTTGAGCCTGCAATATTTTCGCCCCAGTCTGGTGGATGGTTCCTGGTCGGGGCTGAGATCGAACCGGAGTCCCATGCCGCTCGACGTGACTGCCAGGGCTTCGAGTTGCGGCACAGCATTTGGTTTCCCTTTTTGATCAAAGAGAGCGAGCTGGCTTTTGGCACCTGAGGCGGCCCCGTTCGTATTTGTGAGTCCGAAGGCGCGAGGATCGAAACTCCAGGCGCCGATCACTCGTTCTCCATCTTTGAATTTGAATAATTTTTGGGCGGGGTCTCCGAATCCGCTTCGAGCAGGGGGGATATCACCGATCCGAATCGTATAGGCGCTGCCGAAATTCGAAAAGAACACGACGGAATCAAATGTGCTGCCGCCCAGAATCGTCATGAGCCGATCGCCTTCCCGTACCCTGGCCTTGGAAAGATCTTTAATGGCTCCGACCCGACGAATCCAACCGTCTGCGGAGACCGTGATGATGGCGTCTTCCTTGACTCGAAAAGCATCGGGATCAATCTCGATTTCCTCCGTCTGCCGCCGCCCGATTTTGCTGCGCCGTTTATCCCCGAAGGTCGTGGCAACCTCTTGGAGTTCGGTTTTCACGATGCCCCATAGTTTGGCTTTGGAGGCCAACAGGGTTTTCAATTCTTTGGCCTGGCGCTGCTTTTCTCCCAATTCGTCCAGCATCTTTTTAATTTCCGTGCGGGACAATTTATAGATGGGAATTTCCAGAATGGCATCGGTCTGGGCTTGATCCAATCCGAAGCGTGCTTGAAGTTTTTCAGCCGAATCGGCTTTTCCCTCGCTTTGCCGGATGAGTTTCAGCACCTGGTCGAGGGCGTCAAAGATCAGCTTGAACCCGTTCAAAATGTGAATGCGTCGTTCCAGGACCTGCAGGTCATACGTGAAACGCCGGGTAACGGTCGTAAAACGGAATTCGATGAATTGTTCCAGTATCGATTTGAGATTCATGCACTCCGGCCGGGCAACCAATGACCCGGGGACCGGCACGAGACACGTGAGATTGACGGAAAAATTATTTTGTAACGGTGTGTTCTTGAAGAGGTAGGCCATGGCCAGGTGAGGGTCGGCATCCTTTTGCGTTTCCAGGGCCACCCGGACGTCGGTGGTGGACTCATCGCGGACATCCAGCAGCTGCGGAATCTTGCGGGCGGCGATCAGTTCGCCGATGCGTTCCACGATGGTCGATTTGTCCACGGCAAACGGGATCGACGTAATCAGAATTTCCGATTTGCCTTGTCCGATGTCTTTGACCTCATATTCTCCCCGCAACCGGATCGAGCCTTGCCCGGTTTCGTAGATTTCCCGGAGTTCGGTGCGGTTGTTCAATATTTCTCCGCCCGTGGGGAAATCCGGGCCTTTCAAGGATTTCATCAGATCCGAAATCGAGGCGTCCCGATTATCAATCAGCGCCATCGCGGCTTCCACGACTTCTCCAAGATTATGGGGGGGGATGTTGGTGGCCATGCCCACCGCAATGCCGGTGGATCCATTCACTAAAAGGTTGGGAAACCGTGCGGGAAGCACGAGCGGTTCTTCCGCCTTGCCGTCGTAATTGGGTTGAAAGTCGACGGTGTTTTTATTGAGTTCGTTCAGCAGTTCCAACGCCATGGGCGTGAGGCGGGCTTCGGTATACCGATAGGCTGCCGGGGGATCGCCATCCTGACTCCCGAAATTTCCATGGCCGTCGACCAATGTGGCGCGTAAGGACCAGGGCTGAGCCATGCGGGCCATGGCCTCATACACGGCGGCGTCACCGTGCGGATGCCATTCGCCGATCACCGATCCGACGACCTTGGCGCTCTTAATGGGGGGTCGATCGGGAACCAGTCTGTGGTTGTGAAACATGGAAAACAGAATCCGTCGCTGAACCGGCTTCAATCCGTCACGGATGTCCGGCAGGGCACGCGAGGTGATGACCGACAACGCATAGTTGAGATACCGTTGTCTGGTGGTTTCCTCCAGGGGAATCGGAATGACAGCGGTGGCATTTCCGTTAGAAGAAGTGTGAGGAGTACGTGTTCGCTTAGCCATGAATGGAGATCCTCAAAGACTGCATGGAAAAGGAGTCATTTTAAATCTGAAGTGGGGAAATCGCGCGATTCTTCACGTTAGGGAGTCGGGGGAGGCGTCGGGCCGATCGTCGGTGGTAAAGGTTTGGATTCCTCGTCTGTCGCCTTAATGAGTGAGGGAAGTCCGAGTTTGTCCTTAATGCGCGTTTTCACCCAAAACGGATCCCACCATTCCGTCGGATTGATCTGTTCTCCATGCAAAATCATGCTGAAGTGCAGATGATCCCCGGCCGCCAGTCCGGTGGTTCCCGAATGGCCAATGATCTGCCCGATGGCAATCGGATCTTTCTCTTTGACATTGATGGCGGATAAGTGAGCATAGAGGGAGAGAAGCCCATACCCGTGGTCTAAAATCACAGTGTTTCCGTAAATTCCCAGGTACCCGGCGAAAAGGACAATCCCATGATTGGCGGCCTCCACCGGATAATGTTTGGTGACGGCCAGGTCAAATCCCAAATGGTCTTGTGCATCGACAATTTGCCCGTTATAGGTGTATTGACGGTGGTCGGCGAATGAGGCTTCGACTTGAGAACCGGGCAACTGCCGGAAGGGTCCTTTCCAGAGCAGTTCATGCCGGCTCTTTTTCGAAAGGTCCGCAATGGTTTGATTATTCATTTTTCGAAGCTTGTCATTGACTTGCAGGAAGTTTTTGAGTGGGTCTCCGAAATTTTCCAATTCCGGTGTCTGAGCAAGAATGGCAGGGACGGTCTTATTGATGAAGGAGTTCGAAATTGTGATGGGTCGCGTTCTCCAGAATTGAGGTTTGACGGCAAAGTCCACATCCATCAAGGCCGAATTGCCATACCCATCGTCAGCCACAAGTTGAACCGGCGTTGTTGTGGGAGCATTATAGGGAAAGGCCACGAGGGCAAACATGCCCACTTGGTCCGGCGCCGGGAACCCGGGGAAAAAGGCTTTTCCGATTTTGACGCCATGCATGGCGACCTCCGGCACGACACGATAGCGAACAAGGCCGGTCCCCCCCTGGACGATGGTGGCCGATGGCTGGAGCAATTCCAAACGTGGAGGCGTGAACTGAGGGCTGAATTCCTTTTCCAACCGTTGGGCGTTTCCCTCAAACCAATTGCGCCAGGAATAGTCTCGGGCGGTGACGATCAGCTGGGCTTGTCCCTGTCGGCGAGGCAGCGTGGAATTTTCGTACGGCACGAGGTCCATCGTAAATTCACGTTCCTTCCCGCCTGCCGGCGAGAATGTACCTTCCGAAGGAAAAGTCTGTTCCTGCAGAACAAACGTTTCCAAGTTATGCACAATGCGGACGGACACATCGCGCAGCCCGGTCTCCTCGTCTTTGATGCGAAGAACCAACCGGGTCGTCGGCCCAACCTGTTCAAAGGGGTGTTCGAGGAGGATTTCGGGAGCGGTGGAGTCCCCCCATCGGGCATTGGCGAGAAGGCCCAGGTAGGTGACGATCAAACCGAGGGTAATAACAATCAGTACAACTTTTTTTGACACGATAGCCGTTGATCTTTCTCCATGGTCAAGGACACAGCGAGACTTGTGATTTATTCCTCCTACTTATACCATAGACCTGATGGAGAGCAAGTGTCCCGGAGGATTGGAGCAAGAAATCCCTGGACATGCCTGCCCGACGGAAGTATTCGGGGTACGACGAATTCGTTTCCTGACACTTGACATCCATACGGTGATGGCCTAGCCTTTGGCGGCCGTTTTCACGTTTCGCAGCACAACTTTCCCGCCTCGGACAATCCTGCCGTTTCTCTTAAGGCTGCTTCTTGGATTGGACGAAGGACCTTGCTTTCATGGAAGAGACGAGGACTTCTTGAAATTCGGACATTCCTTTTTTTGGGCTTATTCCTTTATTTTTGCAAAATGATTCCCGATAACACTAGCTATTACGCTTTGTGATGCAATATACACAGGTTTCTGATCAACGGTCATTGTATATGGGGGGCCCATGGTAGGGTTGAGCAGCATTCTAGGATGGTTTTCGAGTGACTTGGCGATTGACTTAGGGACGGCCACGACGCTGGTGTATGTTCGCGGAAAAGGGATAACCCTCAGCGAGCCTTCGGTTGTGGCGCTGGAAAAACAAACCAATCAGGTGTTGGCGGTCGGCATTGAAGCCAAACGGATGGTTGGACGAACACCCGGCAATATCGTGGCGATCCGGCCGATTAAGGAAGGCGTCATCGCCGACTTTGCCATGACGGAGCGGATGTTGGAATATTTCATTACCAAATCCCACAATCGACGCGCGTTCGTCAGGCCACGTTGTATCATTGGCGTGCCTTCCCGGATTACGGAAGTGGAGCAACGCGCCGTGCGAGAATCCGCGAACCAGGCCGGAGCCCGTGAAGTGTATCTCATTGAAGAGCCGGTGGCGGCGGCTATCGGCGCGGGTCTGCCGATTACGGAACCATCGGGCAATATGGTCGTGGATATCGGCGGTGGAACTACCGATATTGCGGTCATCTCCCTTGGCGGAATCGTGTGCAGCGAGTCGGTTAAGGTGGCCGGCGACTCGATGGACGACGCGATCTTGAGCTATATCAAACGCCGATACAATCTGTTGATCGGGGAACATATGGCGGAGCGGGTCAAAATCGAAGTGGGCTCCGCCTACCCTATGGAGCAGGCTAAAACGATGATGGTCAAGGGTCGGGATATGATTTCCGGAATTCCCCGAACCGTCGTGGTCAATGATTCGGAAATTCGGGAAGCCTTGGAAGATCCGATCCACTCGATTGTGAATGCGTTACGGACGGCATTGGAGAATACTCCGCCTGAATTGGCTGGAGATATTATCGATAAAGGGGTGGTCATTACCGGGGGAGGCTCGTTATTACCTGGCCTGGCCACGAGGTTTCAGGAAGAAACCAATCTCCCGATCATTACGGTGGAAGATCCGCTGACCTCTGTCGTGTACGGAGTCGGGAAGGTCCTGGATGAGATTGAACTGTTCCGAAAAGTTGAAAAATTTTAAGGCAAAAATAAGTCGACACGACTGTCCCTATCCGCCTTTTTCTGAAAAGTGGTGCACGGGGTTGGAATCATAGAGAAAAACTGGTCGATACCGAAAATATATAAAGAAAAATCGGTCGATTGATTTTATAAGTTATTGTTTTTTCAAAATTTTTTCCTGTTAATAACCGTATCCCTTTTCCCTTTTTTCTCCATATCCCATCAGCAGTTGTGTGAAGGCGGCAATTAGCCTCCATCTTCTTGAATTCCAAAACCTCTATGTGTTTCTTTTGACCACTTTATCTCCATATGCGGTTTTTGCTGGACGATCCGCGCCGAATCTGGCTAGGTGGGGCTTTCAATGACTTACTGAGTGGAGAAGAAAACGATGATTGAAAACATCTAATATAAAATTGCAGTTCCCGAAACCTACGAAAAAGATGGAGAGCAAAAAACCTCGTGGACCACTGTGGGAAGAGCTTTTGCGAATGATAGCGGCAGTATCACACTCGACCTTCCACAAGACGTGGCCGTTTCTGGCCGGGTGGTGCTCTTTCCGAAAGATGTGGATAATCCCACGGAAGAATAGGGCAGAAGATGCTATGAGATATGTCCCGCGAAGAACTCAAACCAGGTCTTGCATTTCAGTTCCAGCATGTGGCAAAGGATGTCTTTTTCTTTGCCTTTCCAAGTACCATCCTCATAAGGTGGCGGCTTATATCGACGATTCAATATGCAAGGGGCCTTCATTGAACAAGGGTGGTATCGATTCCCGGCCAACTCCCGGTTTTCAAAGCGGGCCAAAGAATTTGATTTTGTCGGATAACCGTTATTCAGGAAAATCTCGAAATACTCCATCCACACGGGGTGCTGTATGTATTGTTGCGATCGTAAATGTTTTTATTCCCTCAGGTAGAAAATATTTGTAAATTTAGGCAGGGAAAACTCCCCGTCTAGAGGGGAGGTGAGAGGTGAATCTGGTGCCTCCGTTTGTTGGTAACACGACAACGAAACCTTAGTCAAAAAAGACCACACCCATACGGGACGTGGCGACCTTAGTTATCGTAATACTTTATCCATTTGCTTATAAAGGGATACCAAGAACGAATTTCGGGATCATTCATAAATTTCCTAAATGCTGGACTATTGTTGTATAGATCTTGGGCGTATTCATCCCACCCTTCTTTTGCAAACTGCTCAGCGTCACTTGAAATAGCATGATCTAGCATATCAGCATGCATTTCCGAGACGATCATAATTTTATTTAATAAGGCGGAGTTTTCGGTATCTGGTAGAGACTGGTTTTCATAAAAGTACTGCCGCAAGTCTGGGTATTCTAAAAAAAGTCTTTTGAATAGCAAGTGAATGCGTAAAAAGCGCAGCCCTGGCGTCCGTGAGGTTTTGTTTTTGCAAAACGGTTAGTGTATATACGGAAATGACCAAAGCTGCAATGCTAGTAATACAAATTGATGTTGCCGCTGCTGTTGGGAGAATAGCTTGAGCTACACGGAGGTAAAAAGCATAAACACATGCGTCACGTCGTTCGTCATTTTCAGGAAAAGTGTGACGTAAATAAAAGTAGTTGTACAACAAACGAAAAAGACGATGTTCTTGCTGCAGTATGCGCGCTTCAAGCTGTATAAGGTTTAAGGTATCAGATTGCTTTCCAGATTTATCCATCATGAAATTTTTTTAAGGGATTAGGAAGAGCCGAAGAAACCTGCGATCAGAAGAATAAACATATGAAGATTGTCAGATAAAATAACTTACGGAAAGTATGGAATTTTGAATAATGAGATTTTAGTAAGAAAACTATAGTTCGCCAATTTCATCATATGCATTATCGATGACAGCCTGAATATCTTCCTCATTCACTATCTTCCAAGGTACTTTTTCAAATGTGGCTGTAAGTTCTTGGACCTTTGTAATAACCTTTTCCTTATCAATTTCTTTAGATACTAATACTTCTATGCGCAGTTGTTTCCATATTTGGTAAATAGTTTCTATCTCCTCAGTTGACTTAGACTTCTTAGTGACAGTCTCGAACTGGCGTTTGGCATTGTGGAGAGCTTGTAAAAGAAACTTAAGGCGAAAAACAACCTCCTTTGGTTGCTCAAGATCAAAAAGGCCAAGATAAACAATATCTTTTCCGTCAAGAAGAAAATAACCCATTGATTGTCCTAGTGCGTAAAGGGACTTCGCTTCCTCAGTATTTAATTGCGTGACCCGGAGACCGAGGACAGTTGCATAGCGAAGAAGAGTCTCGCTAGAAGCCAAGGCGCGTGTTGGCCGGTTTGTGGTGCCTGTTTTTAGTATTGCTTCATCAATAGCCTGATCAGCACGATCTTTGAAATTTCTGAGCGTGTAGATAATTGTATCCAGAGCTTTAATATTGAATGCGAGAGCATCCCCTTCGCGTTGAAAAGGAAGGACATGCTTTTTAAAGGCCATCATTAGGCCATATTCCAAGTGAACATTAGGATTGGGTACTTTAATTGTTGGATGTTCTCGATGAGAGGAAGAATTGAGGAGAACTATGCAAAATTGTGACGTGATTATTTTGGAACAAATCTTTGTACAAAACGCCAGTTGTCCAGGATCAAGGTTTTGAAGAGCAATATAAGATTCGTACTGCTTATCCTTGAGGAGTGTCTTAATTACCTCGAGCTCAAGGGAAAACTCTTCGTCAGAAGGAGTGGCGACAAACGCCATGCGGCTACTATTAAATGCGTAGCCACACGTAGGTAGTCCGATAATGCAGGATTCATTGATTCGTGCTTCTGCCATAAAGATACGAAGAGTGTAAAGAATTAGTAATTTTTAAGCAAAAATTTGGACAGGACAGTATTTGGGTACTACAGATTGAGTGATGATATAGATTATGAAAAATCAGGTAAAGCAATTTTTGCAAGCTCTTCGTTTGTCTTCCTTGGCTTGAGCGATGTTTTTATAAGAAGTCCAATTTAATTTATTCGCATCTTTCCTTTTCACCTGAAAGCACTCGGGACAGTGGAACGGTCGTCGCCCCCACGGCTCAGCGGGATTTTTTGTAGCGGCAACCACAGGGCTTTTTGTGTGGTCATGATTTTGGCTTTTGCAATACATACGAAATCCCTCGCCGTAAATAATTGATTATAAATTACGGAAAATCATCTCATTTTTTGCTAGCCAATTCAATGACTACTCCCATCGAAAACTTATTGTAACATGTCATGTTACGTGTTACAATAAAAATGATAGAGAATCTTGGGCATCGAGGCTTAAAAAAGCTCTACGAAAAAGGCGATTGGAGCAGCCTTCGCACGGATATTGCCGACAAAGCCGCGTTGTATCTCTCGATCTTAGATACGGCTCACACCGTGAAGGAATTGGATGTTACGGGCTTTGGCTTTCATCGGCTCACGGGGAACCTAAAAGGGTTTTATAGTGTGACCGTGTCCCTGAATCACCGGGTCATTTTCCGGTTTGAACATGGATATGCCTTTGATGTGGATTTAGTGGATTACCATTGAGGAGAAAGAACCATGACGATGAAAAACCCTGTCCATCCGGGCAAGATTATTAAACGTGCCATTGAGACTTCTGGCCTCAGTGTAACTGAGGCTGCGGAACGGCTTGGCGTGACACGGCAAACCTTATCCCGTGTGACGAATGAAAAAACCTTACTCTCGCCTGAAATGGCCGTCCGAGTGTCCAAAGCCTTTGGCTCAACCGTCGAACATTGGATGCGGATGCAAATGGCCTATGATTTGGCTCAAATCGAAAAGACGGCGAAAACGATTAAGGTGAAACGCTTCCCGGAAATGGAGCCGCTCTCGGTTTAAGCGCCATTTCCCCGGCCATGAGGTAGGTCCGTGGCATCTGAAGCGGGATGAACTGTTCGCAGACCTGATCTAACGGAATCGCCCGCAGGGGTGGATTAGAAGCGATCCATGGATAGGGTTTGACTGTCTTTTTCGTCAATTGCAGCTCTCCTTTTTTCCAGCGTTGGTGCTGGGTCGTTTGATCGCTCCTGACGTTCAGGGTCACGGCCTGAATTGCAAGGTCAAGGTTGTCCCATCCGATTATCACACTCATCATGGTGCGCTCCTTCAGAGCGGGCACCCATAATTCCCACGCCTTCCCCACATCTAATGGAGGAAATGTTCGAAGTGCACCATGGGCTGATTCCGCTGTCATAACCCCACACCGGGCCGCTTGCAGTTGGTCAAACGAAAACTCTGGGGTATCTTCCACAAAAAAGGTCAGGTCAACACTGACATTCTTTAGCGGCTGCTGGGCTTCCACCGTCAAAAGTGCGACGGCGGGAAAATCCCACCCTTTTAAGGCACTCGGAAACATATCATGGTATCCCTGAATGCCTATCTTCAAGGGTTCGTTCTTCGAGTCCTCCACATGGCCTATCAGCGGCAGAGCCAGCAGGATCAAGACGATCCACCAACATTTCATGGGCCCCTTGTGGAAAAAATAAAACAATGCCTTGGGGTTTCCATGTTTTAAATTCGGACTTTCCCTATGAATGTGACTGTGCCATTTTATCAAGCGGCTAAAGTTCCGCCTCGCCGAAACGGGTATAAATTTACCAATGCGTAGTTTCGTCCACGCTTTAAGAGTAAGCGCCGCTTCAAAATCCCCAAGCCCAAATGGATGAAATAGTATGTGAATTGAAAAATAATTCACATATGAGTATATGCAACGTGTTGATAATAAAGGTTATTTTAGGTTGGACCATGAATACAATATTGACTAGTGGCTTTTTTCTCTCATGCCACTTTAAAAAACGGTTCAAGATGGTTTCTGGAATAGCTTTTGTTTCCGCTACTTCCATGCCGGGAAACTCCCTCTTCTAATGTCCCGAACAAGCGGTCCAAACCCCACTGCATAGATGTGTGCCTGAAAAATCATGGCAAAGCCCCCAGCTTCTATTATTTCTTGGATATAGCTTTTGGGGGCAGCTCGCATAATAAATAGCGGCCTCAGCCCCAATTCCTTGCACATTCGTATTTTGATATCTTTTCGTGTTGATCGATATATTCAAAACGATTTCAATTTCACAGCCATGGAACGCCATCACGAGTAAAAATAAAATCTAGGTCATGATTTGTTTCAGTCCAAGTGCGTCCTTCGTAAGAACGGTATCTTGGGCAACCTGGTAAAGCCTTTTGCATTAGCCCATTAGAAAACAACAATTGGAGCGTGATGGCCGCAACTTTTCCTACGTGTGGGTCGCTCATTCGAGCCAATACTTTTGCTTTTGAATTAATCGTTCTCGTGGTATAATGGTTGCTGGGATGCCAGCAATTTTGCTGTAATAACTTTTTTATTATTTACAAGTTGGATGGGTGCAGCCTGAGTCTGTAGGCGAAATCCATCTAATTCTTTAATATTTTTGAATGACCCAATGAAAATACTTTTTTTCAAAATAACCTGGAGCTGCTTCAAATAATAAACTTCATCCTTGTGTTCTGAAAAGAAACTCAATAAGTTCTTCCTTACCACGATCAATGGCATGATCACGAGGCCATTCTTCCTCCTCTAGCTCTTCAGGTTCATCATCATAATAATCCGATAGGTCATAATCGGAATAACCTCTAAAGTCGTCGCTTCTCTTTCTGACATAAATTGATCCTAAAATACTCTCAAATAGGGTCCCTTTAAAAACGACTTTTAAAAAGCCCATTTTCAGTGGGTTTTTGTTATCGGTGACACGCTCTTAATAGGGTGTGGTCCAGATAAGAATGAAGAGGAAATGCACATAGTTTGGGAAGTGATAACGGATAAGTAATGGCGTATTGAACTTCCATATATCCGAATAGCCAAATTTTTATGTTTTAAAGTATTGTTTGTTTGAAGAAGCGGTGTATGTGATTCTGGTTTATTGTAAAGCATAATCAGTGCTCCAATTTACCGTTATTGAATTTTCATCGTGTGGGATGATCCCTTTAGTCTTCGCGTTCTATGCATGCGATCAAAAAACCCCGCCATCCGGCAAGCTGCTATACCAAGATTTTTAAAGTTTTTTTCAATATCTTCTGGGTTAATATTTCTTGGCCGAAATGATTGACTGCTGATAACTCACAGTCATCTATAGATTGAGCGTTCAATTTCAAGTTGCGCTTGGCTTCCCTCTTTTCAGCTATTGCTATTTCCTTGTTAGCTAGCCCGCGTCCCAAAAATATAGATAATGATGCTAATCAAGGCCAATACAGCTAGTATCAAAACAATATCAGAGAAAATCCGTGTTTTCTTTTCTTTTCCCATAAATTAGAACTGTATGTCACGGAATTTGGTGTTCCTGTTACATTCTTGACCCGTCCACGACCATTTTAAAAAGCTGAGGATTTCTCTATCTTACAAACTATGTGAGGGCCACAAATGTAATCGTTCTCCTAGAGAAGTGCGTTGCATACTCATCAAAAAAATCTTCTTCTGGCTCGGTTTCAGATTTTAAACCGCTTCGCCAAGTCAAGAGCCTTGCGTTGATCCACGCCCAAATAGTGGGCCGTAGCCTGATACTTTTATGGCCGAGGAGATATGCTGACACGCCGCGTAGACTTGAGTTTTATCATAAATGACCGCGGATTTCGTGCGGCGCATGGAATGGGTGCTATGGCGTTTCGGGTCCAATCGGGCGAGATACGCCCACTGCTTGACCAAGTTGGCATATTGTTCTCGGGTAAGGTGTGGACGGGTTTTGCGGTTCTGCAATACTGGTCCACAAATAGTCATCGGCTTTCTTCCCACTATGGAGAATCCAATCGGCCAGACTGTCTCGCGTTTCAGGTGATAAGGCGACCAGATGCCCTCGGTTGGTCTTCTTCTGCCGAATATTGATCTCACTGACCACGTTACCGTGATGATCGGTCACATCACCCGTTAAAAGCCGAAGCAGGTCGGACGCTCGGAGCATCGTATCGATCCCGACGTTAAAGAGCGCCAAATCCCGAATCTTTTTTTCCGTCGTTAATAAGGACTGATGACCTGCGCCTGTTCCGGCGTAAAACGGGGTCATTTGGTCGACCGCTTTACCCTTGTTCCATGGTCCATTTTCAATTTCGGCTTTCTTGTATTTCTTCATAAAAGCCAAAATAGCATGGTTGTAGACGTATGTAAATTATTGATTTTTCGTGGCTTCCTATTTGTGGTTTTAACAAAAGCAAAATTAGGGAAAGGTCAAATAATGTTGGGTTGCTTTATATCAACATTTATCTAAGTTTCAGAATCGAATTTTTCCATCAGGTCCATAAAAGATGAAAACATTCTCCCTCTTATTACTTTACACTCTCTTATTTTTTTCTCAATTTGGTTGCACAAGTACCATTTTTAAGCAGTTTGACGTTTCAGAGATGGAAAGCGTGAGTGTCGATGCCAAGCAACGTGCCATTATTGTAATGGAGGGGGAAGATAATGTAAGAAAAATTTTTTGCGCAGAACCGGAGCCCAGATGCCTTATCAGCTTTTGGAGCGTCCTTATCAGCGGGCATAGGTTGAAGGAAATTGAAGGACACTTGGATCAAACTTGGCCGAGTCTGTCAAGGCTCTTTGGCGATCGGAATGCCACGAGATTCAACTTCTTCGAGATGGGTTATATCGGGCTTGTGAAGCCTATGCCAATCAAGCGTTAGATCAATTTCAGTATTCTCAAATTGTAGCAAAGTACGAAAATATCATGTTGTCACTTTTGGCTATTGAACAGTTGACAACGTTGAATCCTGCAGTATCACCAGGGAACATCTTGGTGCCCCAATTTTCTGTCAGGCCACAAGGAGTCCGGTGAACAAGACTCAGGTGGCGAAGATGCAGAAGAAGCACGCGATACTCCTATGATTCATATATGCGGACACCAATGGAATCTGAAAGTATTAAGATCATCGCTGAAACTGTAAAAGAACTTGAAGACGGTAGTTCAAAAAGATACGAGCCGAGAGTCATGTTTGGCATTTTTCGCCAATCCGATTTTTCCGAAATTGGCTCAAAAATTAGCTATTGATAACATGGAAAAATCCGAAAAATTGTAGTGCGTTCGAGGGGTAGCTGAAATATCACAAAGGACGACTATAGATTTGGACAAAGTTCTGTTTAAGCAATTTGAGGTTATGAAAGAATATTGTGATCCCGTAATGAAAGAAAGAATATAGGGATTCCCAAACTATCTAAATTAGATAAATCTCTCACCTAGCAGTGCTACTCAAACTCGTAAGCAACTTTTTCGTTACCATTTCCCTACAATTTTCGGTCGTTTTTTTAAGCCATACTCTCTTTGAAAGTGGCAGTGTTTTCTTCCTTGCCAAAAGCAATTTCCGTTTCGCCAGCAAAAAAAACTGGCCTATAATATGCCAGATTATGAGTTTCTAGTATTTAGAGCCCTCACAAAGGATTCTCATCAAAATTTAATTACCGCTGTTAAGAAGACTGTTTTTGTGGCCATTTTTCGGTATTCCCATTTATAGGTGTACTCTATTCGGGATGATCGCCGGTTAGTTTCGCAAGTCTTCGCATGGCCAAAGATTCTTAGCTAGAAAGCGGAAATCGCTTACTGGGCTCAAAAAGTCAAAACTTCCGGTCATAACAGATCAGTGGGTTTTGGAAGTTTTTTTAGGATTCCGGACGTGTAGCTTTGGGAACGATCTTCATAATCCGGCCTTGATGGTCTACGACATAGAGTTCACCCTCTGAATCTTCTCCAAATGACGAAATCTGCAAATCGGTATCGGTGAGCAAACTCGTCCCACCGTCTCGATATCCCCAGATTTCCCCGGAACAAAAATCACCGAAGACATAGGTTCCTGCTAATGCCGTGATGCGTTTCCCTCGATAGACATATCCTCCGGTGACGGAGCACCGTCCCTGTTCGTGCCGGTACTCGGTCACGGGAGCAACGAGGCTTGGAGCCAATTCGCAATTGGACGTGGGATTGTAGCAATGTCGGCCTTCCAAGAGCCGCCATCCGTAATTTTTTCCTTTGTGAATGATATCCACTTCTTCCCACATGTTTTGCCCCACATCAGCGGCCCATAAGTCTCCGGTTTGCCGATCGAAGGAAAACCGCCAGGGATTCCTGAGCCCCAAAGCGAAAATTTCGGGTTTCCCTGTCCCCTGGACCAGAGGGTTATCCGGTGGGATCGCATACGGGGAGAATCGGTCTACATCGATCCGAAGGAATTTTCCCAGTAGTTCCTGCGGATTCTGAGCGTAATTGTCAGGGTCCCCGCCCGAACCGCCATCCCCCATTCCGATATACAAATACCCGTCCGGTCCGAAGGCAATCATGCCCCCATTATGGTTACTGTACGGCTGAGGGATGACGATCAGAATTCGTTCCTGAGGATTGGCGATTGGCGAAGGTGGCGGGGCTTGGTACTCGGCAATCACCGTTGCCCCATCCGACCGGCGGGTATAGTTTATAAAGAACCGTCCGTTAGAAGAAAACTGCGGATGAAACGCCAATCCCAAAAGACCGCGTTCTCCTCCGGTGGACAGTTTCTCGCCGATATTTAAAAATGGATTTTCTTGTACTTTCCCACCCAGAATAGCGAGCAGTTGCCCTTCCTGCTCCACTACAATGAACCGTGCAGGGTCTCCGGGGAATGGTGTGAAAAATACCGGACTTTCAAAAGTATGGGAACTGACGGGTTGCAGGTGGATTGAGGCTTCGGGGATGGGAGGGGTGCTGGCTAAGCTCCATCCGTCGGATGGAGCGATGCCTCCCAGAAAAAAGACCCAAATGGTTAGGCCAGCCATGAGCCGGAGCCAAGAGGCCCTCTTCCCAGGACTGAAAGAGGTGAATGGGATCGAGCTTTGCAGAGCCTGGCGGACAGAACATAGGGAAAGTGAGTGGTGCATGCCGTCCTCTTTAAGAGTAGTCCATACTGTACTTGCTATTCTTGGCAGGATGGGAAATCAGGTTAATTTAAGGATTGCTTGGGAAAATAGTCCCTTGTTATAACCGAAACAATGCAAAGTTAAGAGAGGGATGTCAAATGATTCTTAAATATGAATCGGATGTGATGGACGATGAGGATGCCCGGGGCAAGTTCTATCACGTGTGTCAGGGAAAGATCCAGGACACTCCCTTAAGAGTTCCTTCGGCCGACGAACCCTATGAATGTCCGGTCTGCGGCATTGACTTGGAGCAGGAAGATTTCCTCTTAGCCCAGCAGCGGGGGTGGTCCTGATTTCAGGCCGCACCGGCTTCATTACAGAGAGGAGAGGTAGGACGATGTCAGGAAGTTCAGGAAGAAAAACCATATCGGTCATGCGGGGCCTGATGATTCTGTGTCCGACCTGTTACGATCTCATTCATGAAGAAAAATTGGCGGATAAAAAAAACTATGTCGCCGACCACGAAGCCTTTTTCGACCTCATTTGCCCAGGTTGCGAAGACCTGAACCGTCCTCTCATCGATGATATGCTCGGCAGTTCGGAATAACGGCAGATTGGTGATTCTCTCCCGGTAAGCCGAACCTGGTTCTGCGCGTTTCATACCGTTTTTGTATCCCTCTCGTGTGCCCTGGATGAAAACCGGGTCCATATCTCCCCTTCACGACACTTCCAAAATCTGTACACGATCTCCCGGCTTTTTAACTTGCTATTCCCCTTCACTTACTGCGGGGATCATTATTCCCCCCAGGCTCGTTTTTGTCACTTCCATTAAGTTTCATTCAGATGTGGCCGATAAGAGGAATAGGGTCAAAAGTCGTCTTGAAGATTCCCGACAAGGAGGTGTCCTATGGGAGGCTTCAGAGCTGGTCCACTGATCTTGACGTTTTGGTTTCTCTTCCTGTTGTGTCCCTCTCAAGCTCTCCCATGTGACTCCCAACTCAATCCCCACGCATTCGAAGTCAAAACATTCACGCAAAACACATTACTTCCCAATGGCATGATGGCCATTCGGTATCCTGAAACGGATCAGGAATTGGCCCCACATGTCAGCGTGCACCGGGTGATGATGGTGTTGCCGGGCTTACAAGAAGGGCTTCCGGAAGCCAAGGACATGCACTATCGGGTCGTCGAGGTGGACGGCACCGTTGGGTGGGTGACTTATCTGTTGTCAGCCCATGCACTCTTCTATGGGGTAGGAGAAGATTCTCTGGGATTTCCGGAAAAGACATGGATTGATCCGGAAGAGGATGGCATCAACGGGAATGAACATTTGAATGGGTTATCCGAGAGTCCGTAACTGGTTTCTTGGGAATTCGGGAGCGCCCAAGGGTAATTAATTCATCGAACAGGCGCCCGGGCCACGGGGATCGCCACAGCTTCCGCAGCTCCCTTCGTCGCCTGAAAAATCCATACCCCCTCCCGTCCCGCCAACGGCAAATGCTGTTAAGAGTTTTTCCAGTTTGGTATGCTGACATTTTGGGCATTCCGGGGTGGACGAGCTATGGACGATCATTTCAAATTTGTGTGCACATCCCTGACATTTATAGGCAAAAATCGGCATCGGTTCTGGACCTCCTTTCAAGGAAATGGTAAAGCTATTATAGGCATCAGATCCGGGGTGACAATGTCTCGTCTGTGGGCACGGTCTGCGTCGTCACCCTTCTAAAAGGGAGAAGAGCATGCACCATGAAGAACAGTCATTTACCCTGCGGTTTTCCCTGGAAGCGACCTTTCCGGAAGATTATGAAGGGGAGGAAGACGAACTGGCGTGGGCCGAGAATTGGGAAACCCGAGTGAAACCCGACATCATTAAAGGCATATTTCAGACGCTCAAGGCCTACCCTGATTGGGCAGCCCGGTTTCGAAATCGCGGCATGGCCTCCAGCGAAGAAATTGAAATCGTGTTGGAGAAGGATTTTTCCGAGGTTTCCCATGACTAAGCGGCGTCCCGCAAGAGTTCAGGTTCTGTTTGGTCTCTGGGTATTGGGCTTCTGGATTGCCTGGCTGCCAGGCTCCGGCTCCGGGCAAAACCTGACGTATACTCCCACACCCAGCAATCCGGTGGGACGGGCTCCACAAGCCATCACCGCCGGGGATTTCAATGGGGACGGGTTGCGGGATATCGCTACGGTCAACGGAACATCCGACGATGTATCGATTTTATTGGGAAACGGCAACGGCACGTTTCGATCGGCCGTGTCGTTCGGCGTCGGCAAAATTCCTCTGGCCTTGGAAGCGGAGGATATGGATCGCGATGGCGTGCTTGACCTCGTCCTGGCGTTAAGCGGGTCCGATCAGGTCGTGGTGCTGAAAGGTGACGGAACGGGTCTATTTCAGAAGCTGGCCGGTCAGAGCGCAGGCAAAGGCACTACTTTTTTGGCTGTCCGGGATGTCAACGGAGACGGATGGAGTGATGTCGTGGCGGTGAATAGCGGGCGATTCGGCTATTACCCGCCGTTCAATCTGGCTATCCTGTTGAATGATGGGAAGGGAGGCCTGCTGGCACCGGTCACCTATGAAAACGAAGACCGGGACGGAATGTTTCCTACCGGAGTGCTGGTCGAAGATATGACGGGTGATGAAAAGCCTGACCTGGCTGTGACCTGGAGTCAACCGAGTTGGCGTTCCCCGAACGGCTTGGTGTCCATCTTGAAAAATAATGGAGATGGGACCTTTGTCTTTGAAAAAGTGCTGAAGCCCGGGTTTACCTTGAGTGCTATTCAAGGAGCCGATTTGAACCATGACGGATTTGTGGATCTGGCGGTGACGAGCCTTTTTACGGACACGATACGCATTCTGCTCCAGCGGGCGGGAGGGATTTTCTCCGAGCTGGAACCGATCAAGGTGGGTTTTGCGCCGGTCGGAGCCGTCTTCCAGGATTTCGATGGGGACAAGGAGCTGGATCTGGTGGTCGTCAATCGTGATTCCAATAGTTTGTCCGTGTTTGTAGGTGATGGGAAAGGCCTCTTTGCCTCGGCAGGACATTTTGGTGTCGGAGCGACTCCGTCAGCGGTCGTGGTGGAGGATTTCGACCAGGATCAATTTCCCGATCTGGCCACGGCCAGCACCAATTCCGATGGAGTGTCGGTATTATTGAGCGGGGGAGGAGCTATCCCTTTGCCCAGTGTCAGTACCGACGCTCTGGTGTTTGAGTCCGACGCCGGACAGGACGGGTTATCCCCGAAGGTGGCTCCGAAAATGGTCCGGTTATCGAACATCGGATTGGGGGTACTCAAAATCGTGAATGTCGGAATTTCGGGAAATGGCGCGGACGCGTTTTCTGTGGCGGATAACACTTGTGAAGGGGTGAGCTTGCGTACCGGGGATTCCTGTACCCTTCAAGTCGGCTTCGCTCCGCCTGATCAGGGAAGCCACCATGCCACACTCAATATCCAGGATAACGCCAGCGGAAGTCCCCGCCGGGTAGCGTTAAAAGGTCTGCAGAAAAGTTAACGCAATCGTTCCTGAGTTGGGTAGTTAGCCGACCAGACTGGCCTGATTGTTTTTTCCCTTCCTCATTTTCCATCCTGATGACGGCCGTTAGGCGTTCTTTTTCCCTCCATTGGCATTGGATTCATAATTTTAATGTTTTATCCGATTATATAGATTTTGTTTGCCTCTAACTTTTCTATAAAAAATACCAATGCAATTGTTTAGCAGAATTTGCAATCTAACGGGCTGGTTGACGGTTTCTGTTTTATTGGGGATATGGTTGGCCGGGTGTGAATCTGCCCCCCGGTTTCGGAGACTTCCGAAAATTCTGAGACATCATTGTTTGAGCACATGTCTGCTGAGGAGGAATCTCAGGCGATCATTTATCTGTATCGTCCAAGTGCCTCTTGTGCAGCACTTGCAACTCCGTGGGTTACGCTGAATGGTTACAAAATGGTTTTGTTAGGCAATAATCAATATACCCGGCTTGTTGTCCGACCAGGGTTATATATGGTTCAAACAGAGCGGAGCGACAATTGGATTGACGGTCAGCCAGATACCCTACATTTTTCTGCAGAAATATGGGGAATTTACTTTCTGAAAATATCCCTTCAGATTGAGTGGCATTTGGAGGACCTTTTTCTGATTCTCTGCGCAAGATGTTCAATTGGAGAGGATACATCTAAAATTGAAGAAGCAGATAAATCCATAGCCATTCCAGAGTTAAAGAAAACCAATTTCGTCTCTCCTCTCTAAAGTCAAAGGAACTTCATCATGAAGCCGATGAGAATGCTTTTTATGGAACTAAAGTTTATGTTTCCGTTCAACGAGAGTTCTAAACAAGAGCTAAAATCGGATAACTGAAATTGGAGTACGTCGTAAAACTGATTTGCCATTACTATTTCTCGCCTGCATTATTTCTGCCTTTCAAACCTTACAAGTAATCCGGTATGCTCTTTTTCCATTCCCTGAAGAAGAGTGTTTCCCATGTCGACTTCCGGACAAACAAGTCAAAATGTGTGGGTGGGTGTCGATATTGGCGGAACCTTTACCGACTTTGTCATCTATTCCTCCTCCGATCAATCCCTGCAGCGGTTTAAAATTCTCTCCACTCCGGCCGATCCTGCCGAAGCAGTGCTCCAGGGGTTATCCCAACTTCCTCAACACCTCAGTCGCCACATTGTTCATGGGTCCACGGTGGCCACCAATGCCATTTTAGAACGCAAAGGTGCCCGCACTGCGTTGATCACTACGGAAGGCTTCCGGGATTTGCTTCAGATCGGCCGGCAGGACCGTCCAGCATTATATGAGTTGTTCCCAACCATTCCCGATCCTCTCGTTCCGCGCGAGTGGTGTCTGGAGATGCGTGAACGCATGGATGTCCAGGGAAACGTGGTGATCCCGCTTGAGAGGCAGGGCATTGAATCGATTCTTGAAATTCTTCGACGAAATGCGATTCGGTCGGTAGCGGTGTCCTTTCTCTTTTCATTTGTCAATCCCGAGCATGAACGATGGGTCACGGAACGGTTGCGTGAGGAGGGGTTTTTTGTGACGGCTTCCTCAGAATTGCTGCCGGAGTTCCGGGAATATGAGCGGACCAGCACGACGGTGGTGAACGCCTATGTGTCTCCGGTCCTCGACAATTACCTGGAACGTTTGGAGCGTGAGATGAATCCGGCGGAATTTCATATTTTACAATCCAACGGCGGCCGCATTTCCGTGGCCCAGGCGAGAGGTCATGGGGTGCGCTCCATTTTGTCCGGTCCGGCAGGGGGCGTGGTGGGTGCTCAGTATCTGGCGGCGATGGCCGGCTTTCCCAGGATTTTGACGTTCGATATGGGGGGCACGTCCACGGATGTGGCGCTGGTCAACGATGAGATTCAAGTCACCACCGAAGCGGAAGTGGGCGGATGTCCCATTCGCGTGCCTGTCATCGATATCCACACCGTGGGGTCCGGAGGAGGCTCCCTGGCCACAGTCGATGCGGGCGGCAATCTTCGCGTTGGGCCCCAGAGCGCCGGAGCCGATCCGGGCCCCGTGTGCTATGGGCGTGGCGGGACCATTCCGACGGTCACGGATGCGCATGTGGTATTAGGACGATTGCCCGCCGACGGGTTTTTAGGCGGTCGGATGAAATTGGATGTGGCGGCGGCTCAACAGGCGTTCGATACATTGGGCAAACAGATTGCGGTTTCTCCGCTTCCCGGTTTGAATGAGAGGCAGACACTGGCCTTGGGTCTGATTCAGATTGCCAACGCGCATATGGAGCGGGCGCTCCGGGTTATTTCGGTGGAACGGGGAGAAGATCCGAGAGAGACGGTCCTGGTGTCGTTCGGTGGAGCGGGAGGCTTGCATGCATGCGCCCTGGCACGAGCCTTGGGCGTGCCGTCCGTGTTGGTCTCCCCCATGGCCGCGACTCTGTCGGCCATGGGCATGCTGGCAGCCGATGTGCAGTTGGATTATGTACAGACAGTCATGCTGCCGGGTGACACACCCTGTGAAATAATCGAACAGCACACGCAGGAACTGATTTCCCGTGGTGAAGCGGATTTGCTTCGTGAAGGGATCGCTTCCGAGCAAGCGGTCCTGACTCGAAGCGTCGATGTGCGGTATGTGGGACAATCCTTCGATTTAGAAGTGCCGCTGACACCCCAATTCCGCAAGGAATTTGATCGCCTGCATCAGGAACGCTACGGCTATTGTCAGCCGGATGCTGATATTGAAATCGTAAACGTCCGCCTTCGGGCTATCGGTCATGTGACGCCCCCGCCTATTTCCGCACGGTCATTAGGTTCTGCCGATTCCTCTTCGGCCAAATGGGAAGAACGACCGGTGGTGACGGGAAAAGGCATGCAACATGTCCCGCATTATCGGAGAACCAATTGCGACCGGGCCATGAAGTTTCAGGTCCGGCGATTCTAGTCATGGACGATACCACCGTGTATCTGGGGCCTTCCGATCATGCCAAGATAGACATCTACTCGAATATCGTGATTGATATTGGAGGTTCAGATGGATGATCCCATTCGCACGGAAATCATGAAACACCGGCTGGTATCGGTGGCTGAGGAAATGGGCGCTCGCCTTCAGCGGGCCGCGTTTTCGCCCAACATTAAAGAGCGCTGCGATTTTTCCTGCGCGGTCTTCGATGCCTTGGGAAATCTCGTGGCTCAGGCAGCCCACATTCCCGTCCATTTGGGGGCCATGCCGCTTTCCGTTCGCGCCTGCCTGGAATCCATCACGTTTCATCCCGGCGATGTCGCCATGGTGAATGATCCCTATCGCGGAGGCACCCATCTTCCCGATCTGACGGTTGTTTCCCCGGTTTTCGTGCAGAACGACCATGAAGCTACGCTGTTGGGTTTTGTGGCCAACCGAGCGCATCATGCCGATATCGGAGGCATGTCAGCCGGCTCCATGCCCTTATCACAGGAAATTTTTCAGGAGGGCCTTATCGTTCCTCCGGTAAAACTTATGGTTGCCGGGAAAAAGAATGAGGATGTGTGGCGCCTGTTCCTGGCCAATGTCCGTACACCGGATGAACGGTCGGGAGATCTGCAAGCCCAGTTGGCGGCCAACCGGATTGGAATCGAACGGATGATGGGATTGGCCCAACGGTTTGGCGTGTCGACTCTGATTGCCGATATGGAAGCGTTGCTTCGATACAGCGAGCGGATGACCCGTCAATTGATCGGCCGGTTGCCCGATGGGTGTTACCGATTTGAGGATGCCTTGGATAACGACGGATTTTCGGAAGAGCTGGCCGTCATCCGAGTGGTCATCACGATTGACGGGGAAGAAGCCATCGTCGACTTTTCCGGAACGGACGCGCAACGGCCTGGCAGCATCAATGCCGTCTATCCGGTCACCCTGTCGTCCGTGGCGTATGTGTTTCGGTGTGTGTTGGGATTGGACATTCCGGCGAACAGCGGATGCTTGCGGCCCATTCATATTGTCGCCCCTGAAGGGACATTGGTGAATGCCCGTCGCCCCGCAGCCGTGGCGGCCGGGAATGTGGAAACGTCTCAGCGAATTGTGGATGTTTTACTGGGAGCGTTCGCGCAAGCCTGTCCTGAACGCATTCCGGCCGCCAGCCAGGGCACCATGAATAATTTGACGATCGGAGGATGGGATCAACGCCATGGCCGACCCTTTGCGTATTATGAAACCATTGGCGGCGGAATGGGCGCGGGCCCCCGATCACATGGGACAAGCGGTCGTCACTCGCATATGACCAATACCCTCAACACGCCGGTGGAGGCCGTGGAATATGCCTATCCATTCCGAATTTCTTGTTACACCTTGCGGGATGGGTCTGGAGGCAATGGACAGCAACGGGGTGGAGACGGAATTGTGCGGAGGTACGAATTTATGCAACCTGCTGAAATTACCCTGCTGTCCGATCGGCGGGTCGGCAGACCCTATGGCCTGGCAGGCGGCGCCCCCGGACAACCAGGAAGAAATCGCCTTAAACAAAAAGGAGCTGAAAAGACGGTTGATGGAAAATGTTCCTTCACTGTCGATGACGGGGATCAATTGATTATCGAAACCCCTGGTGGCGGGGGACACGGAACTCATTAAAACTGAAAAATTTCCTCATCGAGATTATCCCCGGTCAACAATAGTTTTTTTGGCTCTACCAACTTTGGGGTGGGTAAAGATTCAGGCCTCCACAGTGAAAAGAGATGGCGGTCTTGAAGTTCTCCACGTTGCGGTAGCCGCGCGCCATCTTCTTGACCCATTGAATGGTGCTGTTGACGGTTTCCAGCCCCGCATTGGTGATGCCGTGGTTCAAGTACGTCAAGACATTCGCCAGATGGCATTTCAGGCGTTTGGCCACGGCGGTCATGGGTTTTAACCGACTATGCGTCGCCCGCCAGAACCAGCGGGCAAAAAACTTCTGGGCCGCGCCCAGGTAGGTATAGTCCCAGAACTGGCGGAACTGCTCCTTGAGCAGCCAAGCCCGGGCGACTTTGAGGTCGCTGCGTTGCAAGGTCCGGAACGCGTCATGCTGCTCGGCTGTCATCTCCTGCTGGCGCATCAGCCACCGGTACTTGGTGCCGGTGAGCCGCGTCTCCCCGCTCTGCTTGAGCGTGCGATGCTCCGCCCGCCGACGGGCCAGGCCCCGCGCCACTGCGCGGCGCTTGATGCCCCAGGCTTCCGCCCAGGAGATCCGCAACATCTTGGCGGCCCCTTTGACCGCACACTCGCGGAGCAGGTCGATCGCCAGCTGCTCGAACGGCGCCGTGACCCGACTCCCCGGTTTTGCCCAGGGGATCGCCAGTTGTTTGACCCCGTGCGTCGAGCACTGCACCCGAGGCACCTCCGCCTGAATGATGGTCGTGAATTGACAGGTATCGAGATGTCGCCATCGCCGAAGCTTCCGATCGTAGCCCAGCGCCGGTGTCTGACAGATCGGACAGGGAAATGGTCCTGGGCCGGAATCCACGGTGACTACCACCTGTTGTCCCGGCATATCCAGTTCGACGTTGTTCATAACCATCCAGGGCTCCTGAAGTCCCAGGATAGCCCGATAGAGTTCGATATCGCGCATGGCTTGATCCCTCCTTCGAGAGAACCAAGCCTATCAAAAACCAAGGGATCAACCCACACGATTTTTTGAAGAGCCAGGTTTTTTAATAATAGGCCGGATAAATTGATTTCTTTTGTAAAGGCTTCACGAAAAAAGTAAAAAATGCCATAGGCCCGCTGTGGCCGTTTTGAAGGCGGTTAAAAAAACGAACGTGATTTCCCCAATTTTTCTTCCACCCGTTTTGAGCGTGTCGATAAAATACAAAGAATTGAGTCGGTCTGATGGAAGTCGGATATAGAATTAAAACGACGAAGGAACATGACTGAAAGACTTCTTGGAGTGTGCCGCTCCCTTTCCGCTCGTGGTTTTTGACTCATCTGATTGCCGGTTCCACGAACAGTGATATTGCGCGGAAATGCCGCACGAGCGAACATACGGTGGCCAATCAAGTGCAGGCTATTTCTCCCAAACTCGGCGTCATGTCTTGTCGTATGCTTGCTTTACGCCTGTAGAGTGTTGCCTAGATTGATTCTGCGCACTCTTTCCCTCCGAGTGAAAATTAAATCCGGAGATACCATTCAAATCAATATCCCTTAATCGGCATCCGGCGGATCGATGCCGAACCGTGGAGAGCCATGATGTAATAAATCATCACAGACATTCTTGGTGTCGTACAAGATGTGAGAACAAGGATGTCGATATCGCCAAGAGTTTTTAATCTGTCGGAACCTTGGAGAGATATTTAACAAGATGGGAGGAAGAGAGGAACACGATGAATCGATTCGAGGTGAATCATTCAAACGATGGAAAAGTGAGTCTTAGGGGAAAAGGTTTGCGGAAAGGGCGTTTGAGAGTCACGGGAATTTTGGTTTTGACCCTGTTTGGGAGAGGGGGAGTGACGGGACCGGCCAGTGCAGGTTGCGGCCTGACTGTGACGTTCGACAATGACATGAATATGACCATTACGGTCAAGAGCGTGGAAGCCAAGACCTCAACCGGCTCATGGAATACGGTGTACGACGATTCCTTCACGGTAGGAGCTGGGAAAAAGACGACCAAGGCAATTGAAACTAACGCTGGGTGTGCTTTGACCCATCACCTGCGCTCTAAATACGAGAAAGGGAAAAATGCCTTGTACAAAACAAAAGGGCTCATCGCCACCGCCGTGGATAAGAAGCTCAATCTGGAATTTGACGACTGAAGGCGACCTGACATCCCCAAAAACTTCAAAGATTGAATCTGCCAGCCGAATTTATTGGTTTATGAAAGGTCATCAGGGGTTTCACTCTGCTCGATACCTGACGATTCAGGATCAAAGGGCAGGGAATAGACGGAGGTAGTGCCATGAAAACCATTCAACGCAAATAATCAATCATCTCGAGTCTCGCGGTGACGGCACTGGGAGCCTTGGTTTTGGCTCTCAGTGAATCTGCCAGTTATGCGGAGACCCAATGCTATGACATTAGTGGACCGGCAGCAGACACCAAGTATCATGTCGGGGATACTGTGAATGCCAAGCATTCTGTGACTACTCTCAGGCAATTCTATGTCAACAATAATCAGCCTTTTCACCAAGCGGGCCGGGTTGCCGAGGTAGTTTCTTCCAACATTCTTGTGGGAGGAACTCCATCATTGAAACCATACTCGATCAATGCACAAGTCACACCCACCTTGCCGGTTCAAAACGTTTGGTTTGCGATTCGCAGAAAACACGGAGGAGCCTATATTGAAAATTTTAAGGTCAATGGTCAAAAACGCGTGTTGCAGGGATGGCTTTCTCAGCTCCATTAGAAGATACTGGGGAATGCCTAGATTCATGTGACCGCAGTACCTGGAGGAGGCAACTTTATTGTGGGCACGCTGGCAATGCGCACTAATCTGGGAGCTTCCATTGCCTCATTCTCCATTGGAGGGAATGTTCAATGCTGTATTGGTAATGTGTGCATCAAGAAATAATGCTTCAGAGGCAAGAGGTCAGGAGTGGCTGATAGGCCATCCTTAACCTACGATAATTCATAGTCAAAAGAACATTCATTGTCGGAATTGAAAAGGATCAAAGCTGATCGGCAATGTTTTTTCTTGATGCAAAGGAAGTCCTTAGAAATAGTCAGAATTCTATATAATGGGTTCACCAGAGAAAGAGGTTATGAGAAAATTTATTTTCATATTACTATCCATTGTTCCAGCGACCAATGTACATTCAATGAACCGACTGTGAGGTTAGTGCGTGAAGCCTGATTGCGAATTTTGGAGAATCATGCACAAAAGACAGATCAGGCCTGATTTGCCCCAGTGATAAAGCCCGAAAAACTGGCAACCGACCCTTCTGAGCGCAACAATGCTTTAACTAATTCCTTAAGACATGCTGCCTTGCTGATCTTATCCAAAAAGCTTTCTCCGTTTCCCCGATGCTTCCCCCACAGCATTTGAGTTTCTAGGCCTATTCATTCTTCAGAGCAGGGTCTGGAATATTTTTTGATAACGATTCTATCCGAATGGATACAGTGGAGACCTTCAAGATGTGCTGAAGGTAATTGTTATTTCTGCTTTTGGGAAAACGAATATGTGGAATTCGATAGGTTTATCATCGGGTTCTAGTCTCGGATCGGGGGAAGATCTCTTATGGTCTGATGATTGCTTATGACTTAGGAGTACAACACCGCGTGTACTTCCGAATCAGAAGAGATCCCCCAAATTGCCAAAAAACCGTTGCTCGGAGTGCGAATGTTGGGCTGCACAGGGAATGCATCTCGATATTTTTGCAGAGCAGCCACCCTTGAAATGGGGTTTTTCAGTAGCGTGGTGTGGAGTGAGCCATGTCTTCAAGAACAACCAACCGGCCAATGCCAAACAAGGGAGGAAATCATGGATCAGGAACACCAATCCTTTAAGGATCAACAACGACTTCGCTCAAAGGTTTTTTATGTCCTGGTATCGGGCTTTTTCGTTTTCCTAGTTGGTCTTGGCGGATTGCCCTCAACCGGGTATACCCAATCCATTGGCATCTCTTGGGTCAAAATCAAAGAATCGAAGTTCGAATTCGATGGCTGGTTGACCTGGGGGATGTCAGAGGGACGAATGCAGCCTTCTGTTCATGGGGATCTGGATTTGCATGATGCCGAGGGACTGTGTGGGCGGATGCGGATGGACTTGTATGGAGGGGCACACTTGTTTCTGACAACCAAATATGGCGGTGCGAAATGTGCAGACAGTGGGAAGCGATTACGGTGGGAGATTAATCTCATTCCCTACGATGATAATGGGAATCCCTATGGAAGCAATAAAATAGATGAAGTCAAGGTATCTATTGAAAAGAAGACCGCCAGTCAGGATTGGACGATCATCGGCTCCAAAACCGTGAAAATGAATACACTGCATAACAAAGTGAAAATTACGGAGGACGGCTTCGATTTTGGAGGGGAGTCCTTTGTTGCAGGGGCTCCGACGAAATCGGGTGATGTGGCCTGGTCTTGGAGCGGGGGCGAAGTGACGCCAAGAGTGACTGGAAGGCTCCATCTCAATCATGTGGCCAGCGCCTGTGCACGTCTCGAAATCGAATATTTTTCGTATGATGATGTCCTATTGGCGACCAAAGCCGGCGGCAAACGATGTGCTTCGGATAATTCCCACTACTGGGGAGAAATCGATCTGAGTCCGTACAGTGACGGCAAGATCGCCTATATCAAGATTCATCTGCAGTCTCTCCGCGCAGACGGCACCTGGAGAGCGGTTGGCTCGGATTCGGCTACCTACGTCAACGTTCCTATTGCTTGCCAAGGAATCAAGCAACCTTGTGGGGCCGTGATTGTCGGTGATTAATGGATGGCATCTTGTATTTTCTCATGGTTATTCGGAGATGGCCGAACGACGTTCATTCGGTCTTCAACCGGAGAGTATTTCATGATAACAGGAGGTTAGCCATGAATCCGATGACAAAGAACCGAGTAAAACCTATGTGTGTAAGCTTGTTGATCAGCAGTCTGTTTTTACTCATGTCTCTTGCTGCACAAGCCACACCACCCACTCCGCCAGTGCAGCTTCAGCTTCCCAAAATGGAGGAGTTGGCCGGGCTCAAGCCAGAGAAGGGTGTGTTTAGTGTTCCCGTTCGAATTCGGGCGCATCAGGATGTCGCGAAGCTCACGCTGATCGTTCGGACGACTACAAAGGGCATACCGGGACGGCGTGGGGGGCAGAGTAAGGAGTATGCCCTCAGGGGGTTGGCGAAAGGTGAGACGCAGCCTGTGGAAATTAAGATTCCTGCACAGCAGCAGGATGGCCTTTATCGGATAGAAGCGGGACTGCAAATTGAACGGGATGGAAAAATGGGTGTGGTGAGCAAAGGAGTTCTCATCGAAGTCGTCGAAAAAGGTCAGCCGCGACTTACAACGCCGGTTGAACTGCGCAGAACTCAAGTCTCACAAAAAAACCAGGTCTTCCAGGAAGCGTTGGCTAAGAAACCGAAGCAGCCGAATATCCGACTCTTGATGGACAGCACCGTCCCCGTCCCACAAGAACTCGAAAAGAACATCAAGCCATATACTGGGATTCAACAGAGGCAAGCGCATCCATCCGGCCTACCAGCCGCGATGCAGCCATATGTTATTGACAAGGGTGAAGATGACAAAACCGAGGATAGCCGTCTATTGCAGAAACCAAGAGCAGTTCCTGTACCACTGCTTAGGGTTAGTGGCCACTTGGTGTTCGAGGATTGGTATACAGACACGCTTGGAAATCCTGTTTTCACGCACCTTGCCAATGTGTTGATTACCGTTATTGTGATTGTGCCGGGAGGATACCATGCAGTTGTCGCTACGACGGTGACGGATGAACTGGGCGCATGGTCGGCTATGATCGACCCATCGTTTCAAGGTTACGATGTCTACTACTCGGTGGCTCTGGTGAATGACAGTTTTGCTGTGCGGGACACTACCGGCAGTAGTTATTATTGGGCCTCCTCGACAAGAACCGCGGATTCAATCGTGGATTTCGGGCAAGAGACTTTTACGACGAACGTCGAGGCTGCCCAGGTGTTTGCGGTGATCAATCGCGGCTGGAACCACATTGTCACAGAAGGTGGCCAAGACCCTGGCCATGTTGAGGTGCAATATCCGGCAGTGTATACACATTGGGATGTGGCTGAACGGGTGGATATTGAGGCCGGCCATGAAAACGTTCCTGACGTCATCCTGCATGAATACGGTCATGCCCTCCTGTACTATGCTTTTGGGGGAAACGAGATTTCCCCCGGAGGACCCCATACTTGGAACGAGCTCCTGCAAGATACGGGACTGGCTTTTTCCGAAGGGTGGGCCCATGCATTTGCCCTCTCAGTTTGTCCGGATGGGCAGTTTACAGAGGATGAAGGATCCGACGAAGGTCCGGGCGATTGGCCGATCTGCACAAATCAGACTCAATCTGACATAGGGGTCACTGTTGAGCGGTTTATCCTTGCCGGCAGTCGTTTAGGCGAACAGAACGAGGGGCGCGTTGCCGCAGCAATTAACGACCTTTTGGACGCACCGAACGATGACAATCTTGTCGGCGGAATCCCAAACGAAGATGTAGGCCGAACGGTTTACGAAGACGCCAATGCCGTCGACAGAATTTCATTGGCTACGATCTACCGGAACCATATGTGGGGATTCCTGCATACCGATTTTCAAAGTTTTTATGGCGCACTCTTAGGAGATCTCTCCGGGACCACAAAATCTTTGACAAGCGACATTCTGCTCTACAACTGGATGGGTATACTCACGGGTCCGTTCCTGTGTGTGGCGTCTAAAGTGGCCATGGCAACGAGTCCGAATTACGCCGTCACTTTGGATGGGCTTCGAGCCTTTCGTGACACAGTTATGAAGCCGCTCGTCGTGGGCCGCCACTGGATGCAGTCCTACTATAGTCATAGTCCCGAGATGGCCATCTTGCTGATAGGGGATTCAAAGGCTCGCCAAGCCGGGCAGGTCATCGTCGAGCATTTTTCACGCATCGGCCATACGCTCAAAGAGGCACAAGGGCTGGAGCGCTTATCACAATCTCAGGAGCCGGTCCTGCCACCGCGCGTGATTGAATCTATAAAAAAAATCTCAAAGGCGATCGACGCGAAAGGAAGTGCGGAACTCAAGCAGAAATTAACCGAAGCTCGAGAGTTTCTGAAGACCTTTCAAGGCCTGTCGGTGAGTCAAGCCGTTCAAAAGGTTTCCGTCATGGAAAAAGCGGGGAGAGGAAAAGAAGCACCAAGGGTTCAGCCCATGAAGCTTGCTCCAGGGAGTCAACATGTTGATTGGGACCTCATTACAAAGAACCTTCCCAAGGGAGAATGGCCAGGCACAAAAGAGAAAATGAAATAGCTGCCCCGATGTTCGCTGACAATAGAAGGAGTCAGATATGAACATTCATATATCTTATTCACGTTCACAACTGATTCACGGTTTTTCAAAAGGCTTCCATCGTGCTGCTATCAGGTGTTTCTGGTTGGTGTTGGGAGCCACGATGGTTCAGGCAGCGTCCTTGGATGTCTGTCCCTCCAGCTGCACGTATGCGACCATTCCGGAGGCTGTGAATGCGGAAGGCGGTGGAGACACGATCGAAATTGGACGATGGGCGGGGCCACTCAATTTGTGATCGACGATTATTGTATCACGGAATAAGGAGATTTCCTATCAGTCAGGTCAGGCTTTGCCGGTAAGCAAGACCTGACCTGAGCCCTTAAAGAACAAAGAAAGGAGAAAAATGACAATGCAAAAATTGCAATTTCGAATCCGTATGGTCTTGGCATGGGTTTTGGGACTCAGTGTACCATGCGTTGTCTATGGTGAAAGTTACATGACAACAGATGTTCTGGCTTTGGAAGGTGACCGATCGGAGTTCTCATTTGTACAAAGTGTAATGGATACGTCCAAATCCATTACGTTAAGGTCTACAGGCCTTTCTCGGAGCAGGGATGTCTCAAGTCGCAGTGATTCTCCAGAAAGGGATTGTCAAAAAGATATGCCCATGCGCCTTGCGGCGCTGGACTCTCCTGATGGCCCTCCTCCCTGTGGATTGGATAATGTCTGTAATTTTTCGGTGTGTTCGAGTGACCCGGATTGCCCGGCCGACCTTCCGCAGCAGGAGGGTGAAAGCGAACCCTACGAACCTCCGCATAATGAAAAGGGCCCCTTGTCTGTGTGGCTCACCACCGGCCCTGATGGGTATGAGGGTGGGCATTCCTGCGATTTCGATAAAGGGACTTGTGATATCAAGGTGACGTGGAGTGTACAGCCCGATAAGTACGATAAGTGGAAAATCTGCTGGAAGGATTGGGGTGATACCTTTACGAATGCGTGCGAGGTGAACCAAAAAGTTCGGAATTTCGAAAACAATTTTTATGTCATTCCTAATCTCAAAGAAGGGCAACACTATCGTATTCGGCTCGAAGGCCGAAAGGATGCAAACGATAAGTGGAAATGCCTCGTTAAGGCACGATTGCGAAATGTTCACTTGAATGGGACGAATATTAAGGGTGTTGTGCCGTGTATCGTGCCTTAAAATTTTTGTAAGCGAACTGACGTGATTTCGACCTTTTCCAGTGTTGAACAGATATTGATTCATAGGGTCCCGATTTTTACGAGGCTTCAATCGACAAAATACCTATTTCCTGTTTTGTCGGGGGTATCGCCAGAATTGCCATAATCATGGATTGCGTGTTCACGCTTATTGAACGTGTTAACAAAGAGGATACGCGAATCAGAGAGGTCTCCCTGTTAAGAATCGTCTCCTGGAAAGGGCTATGGCACCATTCCGATTGCCGGTAATGGAATTGGGAGCAGTGGTGGGGACGGGGGTTGGGCACCTTCTGTTTAAGTATTTTGGTGTCAAGGGCTTGTTCATTGCGTTGGCAAGTGTATTTTGGACGGTTTATATTGTCCGGAAGGTTGGTCGTGATCCAAAGGCCTGGGAAAACTGGGGTTTTCGTACCGACAATCTTCTAGAGGCTTTTTTCTTGCCGACCGTGCTCTTTGTCGTCGCGACCGGTGTGATGGCCTGGTATGCAGTGTCGAACGGAAAAATGCTCTGGCAGGGACACATGCTGTTTCTGTTGGTGCTCTATCCTGTATGGGGAATTCTTCAACAGTTTCTGGTGCAGGCGCTTGGTGTCGCCAACCTGTTGAAAATTTTTCCCCAATTTAGGCTCTGCATAGCCATGTCGGCAGGCGTGATCTTGTTTGCGGTAGTGCATTATCCCGATTGGGTGCTCATGGCAGCGACGGGGCTACTGGCGTGTGTGTTTATCCCACTGTATATTCGCTATCGGAACCTCTGGCCGTTGGGCCTCTATCATGGCTGGTTGGCAACGTTTTTTTATCTCTGGGTTCTTGGACAGGATCCCTGGGTGACTGTTTTTGGGAAGTAACCAAAAAGCTTCCCTCCTTGATTACTTAAGGCTTTTTGACCTACAGTATTCAATCATTAGATGGAAACCAGGGAGGGTTTCATGTCTATGTCACGATGGTCACAGGCCTCATGGGAATCGTTTCTGAGCCAGATCTTTCGCCCAGAGCAAGCGTTCATTTTTCCGCATAAAATTTTTCGTTGGAATTTCAAAGGGATCTACGAAGATTGCTTCTTTCCCGTGCCTTGCCAGCATTTGCTGGGTGGTGAAAATATTCTGGGGAAGTCCATTCAGGAGGCCCTTCCCAGAGAGGCTGGCCGAACCCTTCAGCACGCGTTTCGTCGAACGTTGGTTACCCAATCTCCTCGGGATCTCCAATTGATCTTTTCGAAACGGCAGGAGACCCGTGTGGCGGTCGTCCGTTTGTTTCCATTTCAGTCCGGGGTGATGGGTTTTATTACCGATCATTTCATGGATGGTCGTCCGGTAATCATGCTTTCTCCCAAAGATCCATCGCTCGCGTTTCTTCAAGACGTGGCACGGGTATAGGCCCAAGTCGTATTCCTCTGGGACTCTTGGGTCCGATCATTTCCATCCTACTTATAGCCTGTCCGGAAACCTTGGTTATCGCAGCCCATAGAGGTGCTTGCTTGAGTCGTCTGAAGGCTTCAGGCTCTGGTGAAATGCGAGAATTGATTGCCGAATAGCGCTCCGGGTAATAATTGTCAGAATCCTGCTTGGGGTAGAATGAAGATGCTTCTTTGCGCGTGGTTTCTCGTGAGCCCTTGAATCGTGTGTGTGAAATTGGGTATGTACACCGTGGTTGATGTAAATGTGTACACTGCAGGGTTATCTGAAAGTGAGGGATCCATGGAAAATAATCCACTGAGCATTACGGATCAAGAACGGTTGGCGTTGTTATACGAGCGATTTCGGGATGTGTGTCTGGTTGAAAAAGAAGTGTGGACGGAAATCTATATGCCCCGGCAAGTGGAAAAGGGCATGGTCTTGACCAATCAACATGAACGCTATGAAGTGTTGATTGACGATCCGGCGGTTGAGGATGCGTTAGAGGCGAATATTCCATTGGGGTCGAAGGCATTGGGCGCGGCCATTCAGGAATATAAGGATCACATTTCCTTTCGGAAAATGTAGGCCACAGACAGATGTGTTTCCCATCATTCTCCAGTTGCTTATGTCTCTGCCGGCACTCTGGAGAATGGCAGAAAACGAAACCGACTCACCTCCTGCTTCCAGACATTTCGAATGGGAAATTCATTCCCATTTTTACCTACTGATTACTCCCACTGATCAAGGAAAACATGTAGGAAAAATAATGGACCCTGAAGCCTTACCTGGTAGAGGGTGTCGTGTTCCCGCACAGGCTGCGGATATGTTCCCAGTTCTTTGCGAATGGGAAAGGTTGAATCTGCGGGATTTGGGCCGGCAGCAAATTCTCCAGATGGCGTATGCGCTCCTCTGTCGAGGGATGGGTGGAAAGATAGCGAAGGGGTGAATTGTCACGTTGTGCCTGACTGAGTTTCGAAAAGAAGGTCATCATCCCATTCGGATCAATGTGCGCTTGCAGGAGAAGACTCAGGCCTTCCTCATCGGCCTGATGTTCGGCCTCCCGACCATATGAAAGACTCTGTAACGTCTGGGCAGCTTGCAATCCGTAGGATAGCATTCCGCTGGTATCTCCGCTGAGGGCCGCGATGATAACAGCCATTGACATATGCTGCACGATGAGTCGCATGCCATGCCGAAGTCGAACATGCTGAATTTCATGAGCCAGCACGCCGGCTAATTCCTCGGGACGATCCGTATCTTCCAGTAATCCTCGAAATACGATAATATTTCCTCCTGGAGCAGCCAGCGCATTCACCATAGGACTATCCACTACCGTCACGCGGAATGAGTAGGGCGACTGAGTCAGGGGGTTGGTCAATGACATCATGATAGTTTCAATATTGGCCGTGAGTTCAGGATCGTCACAGGCGGCATGGTTTTTGGTGAATTCCTGTATGACAAATTCCCCAAGCCGGATTTCCCAGGAAATAGGAATCGCCTTGGTAATGGGGCCTGCCAATCCCGGAATGCCCCAAGAAAAAATGGCATAGATGACCGGCACACAAGCCAAGGCCGCGAGGATCGTCAGGAAAACGCGACGCCCTCGAGTCCCGGGGTGATGTAAATGGGAGGTGCGGGTACCGCCTTCTTGATGAATGGCTAGCAGAATGCCGGGGTTGGGGACAACCAAAGTTTCGTCGATGCCGCTGCCCCGTTCCAGCCGGACTTCCTCACCCGAATAGCGTCCCTGAGTTTGACGAAGTTCCTGATAACCCCAAAAACGGGTTGTGCCACCCGGCACTTTCAGGGTCAATCCGGAGGGTTCCACGGTCACTCGAACATGTCGAGGGATTGGTGAACGACCGTCGTAATAGGAGCATTCCATTCGGTTGGATAGGCCATAGGAACGACTTTATGAAAAAGCACGCAATGATGACAAAGCTGGAAAAGAATGAAAGTTGGACGTGTTGAATTCTTTGAGCTGAAGATTATTGTTATCAATATCAATCCTGCATCAAAGTGACAATAAGCCCTCACAGTGGGGGACATCGGGCTTCCTGCTGAATGTCCTGAAAGTTCACGGGACCCGGGTAGGCTTAAATGTGGTAATACAAAAATTGGTAGAATCTACTGAACCCATAGACCAATCAAGGTCAGAATCAACATGAAAAAATTGGTCACGCGCAATTCCATGAGATTCCAAATTGATGCCGTAAAGCGAAAACCGGATTGTCCAATACCGCTATGATTCCACATATATCGCTGTTTGGCTACTTGGAGATAGCACCGTAGTGGTACAAGGAAGAGGATACAGCCGACGGTAAATGATGTAGATATCTCTTGCCGCGTCGGGCGTCCATTTGGAGCACATGAGGGGAATGCCTCGATTTGGCGCTCTCCAGATCACCAGGCTCTGATCAACGGCACCATCCCCATATTGGCTTTGCCCTTAAATCAACCACATTCCCTTTCCGGTGCCATGAGTATCAGAGAGAGCGGATGGGTACCAAAAAGGTATGACACACCAGAAAGCATCTTGCAAGAGTGTTCTCGAAGACGAATGAAAACAGAGTCCCAGAGTCACAACGTCAGTAAAGAACCCGCTGTCCATATTTATAGTAATCAAAATCTTCCGCGAAAGGAAAAACGGATAGTACCCAATGAGGTTCGATAGCCGGTAGCGATGCGCTCCGACCACTGCGACAGGGATAAAGAAAAGAATCAGTGTGCCGGCTAACAGATTGGGAATCCAATCAGGGAATTGAGGCCATATGCTGGGAATCAGGCTGAGTGATAGATAGGGCAGTCCAAAGACGATAAAAGCTTTCGACCATCCCATCATCAGTTCTTTGCCTGTCCCATGATAGGCAAACCGGATTTTAGCGGAAAAACTGGTTTGGCTGTGTTACCCCGAGTGCACACGGCCCCAAAGGCATAGATCCCAGGGTCAAGATCGTGAAAAAGGTATTCGTGATGAAAATGCAAATAGGGTCTGTCTGTGTGCCCCCAAAATGGGATGGAGACGTGAATGATTGTGAGCATGATCGATCGGCAATGGCGGAGGGACGGTTGGGACGGCGGGAGCCTTTTCTTCTAGAGCCGGGGAAGAGGTGAAGGGAGCCTGTGGTCGCGGATTTATCTCATCAGCATTTGGTCGGGGCGTTCCGCATGTCGTGCAGGTATCCAGCCCGGTGGTCCGAGACCCGCATTGTGGGCAGGTGATGCTTGGGCTTAGTGCCATGACATGAGTGTAGGGTGAGTGGTGTTCCTTAGGTAACGGAGAGGGAGGCCCGAGTGTCTCCTTTTCATTTCGGCCAAGTTTGGTACAATCATAAGAATGAAAAGGGCCTCGTGTCCCCAAATCCCCCGTTAGATTGCTGATTCTCCATCTACACCTGGTTGAAGTTGAGAGGCACCATGAGCGTGTCTGTATATATTAATAAGACTGTAACAAAGGATGAATCATGTGGAATAGGATAAGGATATTGATGTGTTACGTGGTGGGTACCCTAGGAATTGTGGCTTGCACAGGAGGGCCCCAATCGATTCCTTCGACGGGAGGCGACCCAGCGATTGTTCCCCAAACGATTGAAGAATTGGCTGGTGTGTGGGAGTACGTGGATTCTAACGGTTCATTTCCTCTAAAACTGGATGACCAGGGCCGGGGGGATTATGATTGGAAACAAGGTCACTTCGAGACGATTGAGTTGAAAGATGGGGTCTGGAAAGGCAAGTGGTATCAGGCTGAAAATGACCGTGAAGGAAAATTCGAGTTAATCTTTTTTAATAACTCTCCTGTGGCCCAAGGCAAATGGTGGTATACCCGTATTGGCAGTGATGCCAATCCCCTTGCGCCAGGGGGAGAGTTTTCTTTGAAAGCTCTTCCCGGGGTGAGGACGACGGGAAAGTAGATCTTCGCCGTGAATGTATTGTGCCCGTGTTAGTTCAACGGCAAAGGAAAAGGGCTACCGGGATTTGATTGAGATGCCACATTGCCTTTCTCTACCGGCGGAAATTCCGGCGTGCGGGCGAGGACCTGTTTCAGAACCTCTTCGATGGATTCCACCAAAATGACCTCCAAGTCCGACCGCACGGTTTCAGGAACGTCCTTCAAGTCTTTTTGATTGGCTCTCGGTAAAATGATACGCCGGATTCCGATACGATGGGCTGCCAGAAGTTTTTCTTTGATCCCGCCCACGGGCAACACTAATCCACTCAAACTGCATTCCCCCGTCATGGCGGTATCTTTGCGAACCGGAATTCCGAGGAGTAACGATCCCAGTGCCGTAGCCATGGTGACTCCGGCCGATGGACCATCTTTGGGAATAGCCCCTTCCGGTACATGTATATGCATGCCATTGTCTTTAAACACGGGCGGCTCTATGCCGAGAGACTTCGCCCTCGACCATAAATAGCTTCTCGCTGCCTGGGCCGATTCCTGCATGACTTCGCCAATATGTCCGGTGATCGTCAGGTCGCTTCCTCCTGGCAGCAGTGAACTCTCCACATAGAGGACATCCCCGCCTGATTCCGTCCAGGCCAAGCCGGTGGCCACGCCAACCGGGAGCGTTTTCCGAGCTTCTTCAGGCATGAACCGTTCAATTCCCAACCATTCTCCCAGCTCTTCCTGCCGAATGCTCAGAGAACCGACCGGCTGGTCCGTGGGAGTATCAGCTAAATGTAACGCCATCTTTCGAGTCAATCGCCCCAGCATCTGCTCCAGTTGCCGCACACCCGCTTCCCTGGTGTATCGCTTGATGATGTGAGGAATCACATCATTTGCTAACGTAATTGGCCGATCGGTGAGGCCGGCTTCTTTCAGCCGTCTCGGCCATAAGTACCGATTGGCGATTTCCAATTTCTCCTGATGGCTATAGCCATGCAGGCGAATGATTTCCATCCGATCCAAAAGGGGATTTGAGATGGGATCCATGGAATTGGCCGTGGTGATGAACATGACTTTGGACAGATCAAACGGCAAGTCCAGATAATTATCACGGAAAGTATGATTTTGCTCGGGATCCAACACCTCCAATAAGGCCGAGGCCGGATCTCCTCGAAAATCCTTCCCGACCTTGTCGACTTCATCCAACATCAGAACCGGATTATTGGCTTTGGCTCGCCGAAGGGCCTGAATGAGGCGACCGGGCATGGCCCCCACATAAGTTCGCCGATGTCCCCGCAATTCCGCTTCATCGTGGAGACCGCCTAAACTGAGCCGCTCAAAGGATCGTCCCAGGGCGCGGGCAATGGATTGGCCGAGACTGGTCTTTCCGACTCCGGGAGGCCCCACCAGGCAAAGGATGGGGGCTTTGGCGGAAGGATTCAATTTCAACACGGCCAAATGCTCGAGAATCCGTTCTTTCACGTCCTGAATGCCGTAATGGTCCTTGTCCAGCACGGAGCGGGCATTGCCCAGATCCAGATTATCTTCAGTGGAAATGTTCCATGGAAGTTCCAGCACCAGTTCGAGATAGCTGCGAATCACTTGATGATCGGCTGAGGCTGCCGGAAGTTTCGCCAGCCGTTTCAATTCACGCATGGCTTCGACCTTCACCAGTTCAGGAAGCTCGGCATCCGCAATCCGTGTTTTCAGTTCGCCAACTTCACTGTCCTCCGAAACGGTTTCCAATTCTCCCAGTTCCTGTTGGATTTCTTTGAGTTGCTGGCGCAGGAAATATTCCCGCTGGGATTTGCCGATTTCCGCTTGAGCCTGACTGGCAATTTCGTGGCGCAACTTCAGAATTTGGAGTTCGTGAGACAACGCCGCGTATACCTGCCGCAGGACTTCCACAGGATCCGATTGTTCGAGCAGGGCTTGGAGCCGGTCCATGCTCAAATTCAGGAGCGAGATAAGTCGATACGCGACCGAAAGGGGACTCTTCTCCGCACGAAGAACAGCCACCATATCCGTCACACCTTGGGTGCCCAACAATTCCGGCAACTGATTCAAGAGATCCTGCAGCGCGCGATGGAGCGCTTCGATCTCGGTCCCGGATTCCGATGGTTGAGGGAGCTGACGGGCGCGGACCATGAAAAAAGGGTCGGTCGATTCGGGTTTGAGAAGCACCATCCGTTCAATGCCCTGAACCAGAATTTGGAGATGGCCTTCCGGGGTCCTGCCCATTTGTTTGATGACGGCTTTGGTGCCGATTTGAAAGAGATCATTGAACGCGGGGTCTTCTTTTTCCGAATCCCGTTGCGCCGCCATCAAGAGGGATTTTTCCTCGGAATTCATGGCGGCTTCGACTGCAGCAATGGAGTGTCCGCGTCCGATGGTAAACGGCACCATGGTTTCCGGGAATAGCACCGTACGTTTCACTGGAACAAGAGGGAGAGTGACAATGATGCCTGATTCTGGTTGTTCGGCTTGGGTCATATGCGAGTCCTTTATATTCACATCATAGCAAGAAGAAAATTCTCACCGCATGTATGGAGTTCCCATGTCTCCTTCTTATAGATACGAACCTTTCCCGCGGAGTCAACTCAACCGAATTTCTTTCCCGGTGATCCAT
>JALDRK010000014.1 GCA_031315915.1 Nitrospirales bacterium | reverse complement strand
TCGCAATGAGGTGGTGATGAGCCAAGTCATGGTGACGGGCGTTATTTACTGAATCCGACTTCTGTCCCAAAAAGCTCTGCCGCCCCCTGGATAACGATTTCCGAACCAGGTGTTGGGCCGGACGCTAACACGGCTTCTGATCCATGAATAAAACTGACCTGCACACGCTCACGAACGAACGTGTGTGGAGCACGCCGGTTGTACACCCACGTACCGCCATAAATATCCATGATGACCGCTGACCATGGGACGACCAGGCTTTCTCCGGTTTGCTGTAATGGCACCAGGACTTGAACCTTTTGACCAAGTTGCCACTCCTTATTTGAATTGGCGACTTCGTAGAAGAGATCGACGGTCGCCGCGATCGGATTGGAGGAGGGAGGGGCCGAGACAGGGTTGGCCACAAACCCCATCTGCCCATTGAGATTGCCAAGAAGTTCCATTCGAGCAGATTGTTGGCGGTTTATCTCGTTGAGAGCACCGACATACACTGGGACACGTATCCAGAATCGATCAGGAACCGCAATTGCGAGAAGTGGGGGTCCCAGCAACTGACGTCGAGCATGCGCTTCCGCCAGAGTCCCCTGCGCTAATCGAAATTGGACTTTGGCCTCATCGACAGCACGTTGACTCCCCGCATGGTCACGAAGGAGACGTTGTGCGCGGGCCAAGAGGACTTGAGCGGCTTGAACCTGAACCTTGGCCGCTTGAACCTGCCCGTCGGCATTCACTTGGGCTTCCGCCACTCGAATTTGATCCGCAGGAGTCATCAACGGCAAGATGGTGAAGACCGACTGGTTGTCTTTGGATGAGGACCGTTCTGCACTGGCGGGTAACTGATTCAGGGGCAAAATGAGTTCGCCTCCATATAGGCGGGTTTGGTTGACTGCACGACGTTCAATGGCCACGGTCTTGATCCCGAGTCGCTCTTCTGCCTTCTGAGTCAATCGAACCGTATTGAAAGCCATTTCCTGGGCGATATGTTCCACTTGAGCGGGATTGGATTGTTCGACGGATTCCACGGCTCTCGGGATCGTCATACTCACCATCACGCCTATGATTACGATTGAGGCAAGTTTGGACCGGGATAGTTGATGGTTACCGAATATTCCAAAAGGCTTGCCGGATTGGCCCGGTGAGCTGCTCACTGTCGATGCCTTGTAGTTCATGATGGGTCCAGTCGAATGTCACGAGAACGATGAGGTTGGGAAAGAAGCGAATGACCAATGGCGCGCTCCAGCTCAGCAGTAGCCTGGCGTTGGGCCGCGATGAGTTCAATTTCGCGGATCTGCGCCTGAATCCAGCTTTGCTGGGCAGTCAACGGTAATAGGGGCGTAGTATCTCCGGCCTCAAAGGCCTTTTGTGCCTGAAGGGTTGCCGTCCGGTGGGCCGGCAGCATTTGTTGTCGCCAGTTGCGGACACTGGATACGGTCTGAAGCCATCGGGTGTGTGCCTGTCGAACTTCGAGGGCGATTTGATCGCGCACGGTCACATACCGGCGGGCGGCCATCTCCACTCCGGCTTCGGCCATGGCAATTCCACCTTGGTTTTGGTTAAAAATTGGAATGGTAAATTGAATCCCTGGACGGGAATTAAACGGATCGACCGTGGTTTGTTGGGCTCGATAAATTCCGGTCAGCACAAAAATTTCTTTGCGTGCCAAACCGACCCGTTGACCGGCCGCTTCCAACTCCAATTCCGTCGCGCGCAGATCGGGACGGGTGGCGAGGGCATCGGCCAACAATTCCTCGGCACTCCGTTGTGTTGTGGGTAAGGTTGTGGAGTGTTGCAAGACGATGGAGGCATCTTCAAAACCTAACCCGATCAGAGCACGGAATTGTTCTTGAACCAGAGTCACCTCATGCGTTAATTGATGGATCTGCTCCTCGGCCTGTAAAACATTGATCCTGGATGTTCCGGCATCAAGTTCGCTGATTTCACCGGCTTGCCACCTAGAATCGTTTATTTGTGCGATGTGTCGAAGGATTTCGGCATGTTTTAGGGTCAAGACCAAGCGCTGTTCGGTAAGCAGTGAATTGGCAAATGCGACTTTGACATCGCGCACGAGGGTTAATCCATTTTGAATCAGCCCTTCGACGGTCTGCTCCAATTTACGTTGTGCGGCTGCCACTTTTTGGGGCCGAAGCCAGAGTGCTTCCAATGGAAAACGTATAGCAAATTCCAAAGGGCCCCCTGGTGGACTTGGACCTGTTGGAAATAGTCCCCAGAACTGCGGGTTTTGCAACATATTGGCTTGAATGAGTTCAGCTTCCGATACATCTAATCCCGAAAAGGCTTCCTGAAAGGCTGCGTTGTTCCACAAGGCGACCGTAATGGCTTCTTCCAGCGTGACACCATCCTGCAGAGAGACGTTCGGAGGAATCACGGTCTTCTCAGGTTCATCTTTCAGCCCGGATCGAAAACCGGTTCGATCTTCGATGCGGTCGATCACGTGTGAATAATCCGTGGGAGCAGTCGCACATCCAGGGATGAGCAGAACCACTCCCATGAACAACATAATAAACAGACTGACCGACTTGGACTTCATTATGAGAAAGAATGGATCGAGCTACGAATGTATGTTAGGAATGATAACAATCCATCCCCAACAGCAGCATGACAAGAAAATGACAATTTTGTCAGAATTGGAAAGTGATGGTTGTTGCGGGAATGAATTGAGGCATGTGACTACCCGCAGAATCGCCTGAATTCATCTTGATGCCTTATCGGTAGGAGGGAGAGAAAACCGGGGCTGGGGTTTTGGAGGTGGACAAGATGAAGAACGAAGTAACGTGTCCTGAACCTGCCTGATCAAGGCTAGCGGGTAAAAGTGTATTTAGCAAGAATACGCCGCGGTTTGACTAAAGAAAACGGCGACAGATTGCGCTTTCGCAGGTACAGGCCAGTTTCCCGTTGTGATGAGAGTCACCGTAATCAAGGGTGAGCTCACTTCCGGCTTTGATAGGATGAAGGGCGTAAAATTCTGCTCGCTCCCCAATAATTCGCATGAAGGTGTTGGGCGTGCAGGAGTGGTTAATAAACCGGAATCCTGTGGTTTCCTTGGCGGCATCGATAGATATTCCGTTATTCACTTCCACGATGGCAATCCATTTTTGAGCTCTCGCCCGCTTTCGCCCCTCCCGTCGGGTGATGCGCTCGCCTTCGTACTCGCCGATTTTCTGACGGCGACGCAAGCTGACTTTGGTGAAGAGCCCCAGCCCTTCGATTCTGCTGGGTTTCACCTCCATGGGAGTGGGCCAAGGAGGTATCTGTGGGCTTTTTCGTTTATTCCCGCGATGGATCATAGGCATAGATGAAGATCTGTTGATTGGCAAATGCCGAATTTCGATTGAAAGTCTTAGTCTCCACCTTTGAAGGCATCTTCATCGAGTTCCGGCATGAGATCATCTTCTTCAAGGCCTAATCCGCCCTGAAACGATTCTCGAATGTCGAGGACGTGTTGATGTGAAGGGGTGCCTTCAATTTCATCCTTGAATTGTTCGAGAAATCGGTTGCAGGCATCCAGGCCATGCTGAAAATGACGGGCGAGGGGACCTTCCGTTACTCGTTGCCAGGTGATAAAGATCAGAAACTCCTGAAACCATCTGGCGTTGGATAATTGTTGGCCATAGGTTTGCAATTGTTCATAGGCCTGCTTGGATTCCTGTCCTTGATCCGTGGAGAAAACTTCTTCGGCCTTGAGTATGTCTGTGGCAAGTGTTCCCAACTCACCGTGTGCTTCCGCTTGTCGTAAGGCTTGTTGGGCGGCAATGGCTGGATCAAAATTCATGAGTGCTTTTCCGTGGGTCGTTTGGGCCATGCCTCGAATTTTTCTGTGAGAGAAGGGCCATGGTCCGGTATTGGTGGTTTCTTGGAAAAGGATGTAAAGGTTTGCTGTAGAAATTTCTGCAATCCATCCAATGTTCGACTTAGAAGATCCATCCCTTTCCAGGCTTTCTGTTTGAGGTCCTGGTGTTTTTCCGCCCATTCGAGTGCCATCGGTAGCGGCAGAAGTCGAAGAGGTTCACCGGTCAACTCAGCCCATAGGATGCTCAGAACAGTACCCGCCCGGACAGGGACATGCAATCCCTCCACGGGATTGGTTTCCATATCTTGACACATTTCAGGAGGGGAAGATACCAGATGCCCTCGGCATGCTGCAGGCCGGTGTTCGTAAATGGAGCATGTTTCTTCTTCCAAAAAAATACAGGGGAGGCGTAGTGCATAATAGGCTTGATTGACCGGCTCCAGGTCTTCGTCGGATTGTGGTTGTGTGGATTCGGCTAACCCCTGGAGTGTCGGGAGAAGCCCGGCATTGTGCAACTGTGTCCGTGTGTCCGTTAGCTTCCGTTGAATTCGTGCTTGGTGGACCTCCGGGAGGCTCTTGACCACGTCAACCAAAGCAAAAGCTTCGGGGGGAGAGACAGGGATCATGATTCGGCAACAGGCGGCACATCCTTTTTGACACGAGATCGATTTGCCGGCTTGTATGGTCCGGGCCACTTCCAAGTCTTGGGCTTGTTCGCCCAGAGAGCGGACTACCGGCACAATGTCGGTAATGGCAATGAAGCCTGTGGGAACTTCCACTTGTGCATGGAGGTCACCCGAGGTGGTGGTGACCGAAAGATTGAAGCGTTCTGTCTGTGGTGGCATGTCTATGAACCTTATGGCACAAGAGAACTTTTGGGTCTGCCCTGTCGTTTTGGTACAGTGGCGATCCGTGGCCGGGAACCCCTCATATTGTCACCTTAATTCGGTGAAGTATGGGTGTCAATTTTTCACATGATCTATCCCAAACTCTGACTTTCTTTGCGGCATACATCCAATTCTAGATTGAAAGGGTTCGGGGAATGGTTACCCGATCGTTTAATCAGGACCACAAGGACTGGGAAAGTTTTTGTTCGGCACGTCCAGAATATTTGAAGATTCTTGCCCAGACGGTAGAAGAGAGTGTTCTTCGACGCGATACGACCCATCCAACATTTTGCGGATGTATCGACTGGCATTCCAGCGTACATGGGGCCTATGCACTGTTAACGGTGGCTCGACTCTTGAAACAGCGCCAATGGGTTGACGTGGTTGATGCGGCGTTCAAGACGGACTGTTTGGAGGGGGAGTTGGCCTCTCTCAGGCGAGGGGAGTTGAATCAGGAATTACCCTATGGCTATGCCTGGTTTTTGAAGCTGGCTCAGGAACGTGAAGAAGGCTGGGGTAAAGAGGATCTCCAGCCCCTGGCTACAGAAATTGTGCGGCAATTGAGTCGCTGGATGTTTTCTTTATCGGATGAAGAGGTGCATCATCATGCCCGACGTCGGGAATACGGCAATCTCTCATGGCCTCTGTTGAACCTATGGAATTGGGGAACCTGGAAGAGGGATGGAGAGCTTGCCGAAAAGCTCTCCGCATTTACCCGTTCCCGCCTGTTGCCGCTTGATCGGATCGGCCCGTTTTCTCCGGACCAAGCGGACGATGAATTTTTTGACCCAGCCCTGCAGCGTTATCACGCTTTACTTACCATTCTGCCACAGGAAGAATCGCAGAGTTGGCTGAAGTCGGTTGGCCGGAACAATTGGGCCTTCCTTCCGGTGAGGATGCCGTCCACTCCGCATGCCGCGGGACTGAATTTCAGCCGCAGTTGGGGGCTGTGGACCCTATTTCAAGCCACCCAGGATCCGGCATTTCGTGATCTGTACGTCATGCATATTGTGACGCACATGAAAATGCCCCAATATTGGCGTGATGACTATCGAAAGCACGGACATTGGGTGCCGCAGTTCGGTGTCTACGCGATTGCGTTAAGTATGGAAGCGGATTCGATTTAGGGAATTTCTTAGGATTTTTGTGGATGAAGTGTTACAGTGCAAGAGTTGCTTGTGCAAGTACCGACTCTGGCGAAATGAGGTGACGTGTTAATCCGAGGCTTTTGGCATCCAGTCCCATGGCTAGGCCAAGCAATTGGGGAAGATGAAGAATGGGAAGATCAATCGCGGTCTTTTCCTGGTTGGCCGCCTTGGACTGCATTCCATCCAGGTTAAGATGACAGAGCGGGCAGGGGGTGACCATGATATCCGCCCCGTGCGTTTTGGCATCCCGTGTGTGGGTGGCGACCATGGTCAGCGAATTTTTTTCATTGATGGTGAGAATGGGAAAGCCGCAGCAGCGGGTCTTTCCCGGAAAGTCGACGACCTCCGCTCCCAAAATTTCGATGATCCGTTCCAGCGATTTTCCGCGGTCGGGATGATCGTCGATTCCCAGGGCTTCGGTGGGGCGTTGAATATAGCATCCGTAAAAGGGGGCAGCACGGAGTCCTGTTAAGGGCCGTGTGATGTGTTGCCGCAAGGTGTCTGCACCGACATCCTCCAATAAAATCCATAGAAAATGTTTAATTGTGGTGGTGCCGCGATAGGCCAATCCCTCGTCTTTCAAGAAACCGTTCACTTGCTGGAGATACTGAGGTTGCGTGGTAAGCCGATGATTCGCCTGACTCATGACTCCTTGGCAGGTGCTGCAGATGGTCATGATCGGCAGGCCCTGTTGCTCGGCTAGGGCAAAAGTTCGGGCATTCAAGACATCTCCGAGTTTCGGATCTTTTTCCTGAAGCACTCCGGCTCCTGTACAGGAAGCAGTGGTCATTTCGTTCAGATCAATGCCCAGTTTGGGATATACCTGCATGACCGATTGATAGAGTTCCGGACAGGCTCCCTTGGAGACGCACCCTGGGAAAAAAGCGTAGGTCATGATTTGACTCTCATGCGTTTAAACAACCGTTGAATGTGGTGAATGCCGGGGATCGGGCGATGCAGGGGGCCAGACTTGGGCACTTTGCCTTTGAATACGGACTGAAGCACCATGGGAACCATGCCCAGCAATCGGCCCACATGTTTGAGTCCGAACGTCCTGACCGCCAACATGGGTTCGTCAAGGATGCCCTTATGCTTAATAATGTCGGTAAAGACTTCAGCATGACGAGATCCGCAGGTGGAGGGCACTTTGGCCGCCATGCCGTTTGCGCGCAGAGCCATGATCCGGTCCATAGGCGCCACGCCTTTGGGGCAGACCTGAATGCATTCCATGCATCGCGTGCAATCCCACATGCCGCCGGGTTGATTGAGAGCGTTCAGGCGCCGGAGAGTGGCCGCATCCCGTGGGTCGGCGACGAACCGATAGGCTTTTGCCAGGGCGGCGGGTCCCACAAAGGTTTTGTCGACCTCCAAGACGGTGCAATCCGAGACGCAGACTCCGCACATGATACAGCTCATGACCCCGGACAAATGGGTCATGGCCTCGGGTGAGGCGGTGTATTCGGCTTTGGGAGCAGTACCTGGTGGTTGAAGCCAGGGTTGAATCTGTCGGATCTTGGACCAAAAGGGAGCCATGTCCGTGACGAGATCTTTAATCACAGGCATATTATGCATGGGCTCCACTTCGATGGTGCCGTCTGCGGGTGCGACCGAGATGACTTTCGTTTTACAGGCGAGTGCGGCATGGCCATTGATACGCATACCGCAGGAGCCGCAAATGGCTCCTCGACAGGAACATCGAAGGGCAAGAGAATCGTCGAGGGTTTCCCGGACTTTGATCAGTCCATCCAGAACGGTTTCGGAGGGTTCCGTTTCCAGTCGGTATTCTTGAACATAACCCATAGGCGGGTCGGCCTCGGGATCGAATCGTCTGACGCGTAGGGTCGTTTTCATGATGGGATGTACACTCAGTCTCTCACTTAAATGATACCACCCCCGGCCTGGATATTATTGCCGGTAATCCATCCTCCTTCCTCACTCACCAAAAAATGCACGATATCGGCAATGTCCCGTGGCTGTCCTAATCGACCCAACGGAGACATCTTGATCCCGGATTCCCGAAAAGTCGGGTCTGGCGGCAGCATGTCGGTTTCGGTAAAACCCGGAGATACCGTATTGACCGTGATCTGCCGTGGACCCAATTCTTTGGCCAGAGTCTTCACGAATTGTTCACCGGCTGCCTTACTGCCTTTATAAACGGCCGCCCCCGAAAAACTCATGGCGGTGGCCCCGGTGGAAATAAAGATGATTCGCCCTCCATCTCGGAGATGAGTGCCGGCCTCCTGCATCGTGAAAAAAGCCCCTTTGGCATTCAGAGCAAACATGGCATCATAGTCTTCTTCGGTGGTTGCCATCAGCGTTTTTTGATTGAACATGCCTGAATTGGCGATGGCAATGTCGATCCGGCCAAAATGCCTGAGGGTGTCTTGAAACAAACGACGGATATCCTCCACACGGCTGACGTCGGCTTGAACGGCCAGGGCTTTCCCGCCCCTGCTTTCTATGGTGCGAACGACCGATTGAGCTTTGTCGGCACTTTTTCCATAGTTGATGATGACCGATGCCCCTTCCTGTGCCAGACGTTCCGCGATCCCCCGCCCAATCCCACTTGAGGCTCCCGTGACGAGAGCGACTTTTCCCTGTAACGACATCTCGTTCCTCCTTAGGGTGTCCTGATGCGCCTGCATCCCAAGGGATTTAATAAATGCGAACCTGTGGTTGCCATTGTGTTATCCGAACCGGAAGATAGTGAATGTCCGGTTCCGCATCCGCTTGATGATAGAGCAAAATATGCTTAAGCCAATCCTCGTCATCGCGATCCAGGTAATCGGTTCGGAAATGCGCTCCGCGGCTTTCCGTTCGCGTAATGGCGCCGGCAATGATGGCTTCTGCGCAATCCAACATAAAGCCCAACTCTAAGGTTGCAATCATCCCCGTGTTAAACACATGGCCCTTATCTTGAATCGCGATGCCGGACCATCGGGCTTTGAGAGATTGAATATGTTGTCGGGCGGTTTCCAAACCATCCTCTTCCCGAAACACGGATACATATCGGTTCATGGTCGTACCCATTTCCAGCCGTAAGGCGGCGGCCCGTTCGCCAGGGCCTTGCCGAGCCAGGAGTGTTTCGATCAATTGTCGGTCCGCCTGTACGGCACTGTCTGAAATGACGGGGGCAGGGATCGTTTTCGCGTACTCAGCCGCGCACTGCCCGGCCCGTCGTCCGAACACCACGGTATCCAGCAACGAATTCGCCCCCAGGCGATTAGCCCCATGCAGGCTGACGCACGCGGTCTCTCCGGCAGCCAGCAGGCCGGGCAAACCCTTCCAGTGTCCCTGGGGATCCCAGCAGCGCCCTTCCGTATCGGTTTTAATCCCTCCCATTTGATAATGCATGCCGGGTCGAATGGGAAGTGGTTCTTCGGCCAGGTCGATATTGGCAAACGTTTTGGCTTCGGCGTAAATTTGACCGAGGCGTTCTTGGATGAACGATCGCCCCAGGTGTCGACAATCCAGAAGCACGCAGCCATTGATGCCGCGCCCTTCGTTAATTTCAATTTGCTCGGCGCGCGAGACGACATCGCGGGAGGCCAATTCCAACATGGTGGGAGCGTAGCGTTCCATAAATCGTTCGCCCTGCTTGTTCAGGAGATAGGCGCCTTCTCCCCGAGCGGCCTCGGTAATGAGCAGGCCTTTTCCTTTCAGGGTGGTGGGGTGGTATTGCACCATTTCCATGTCCATTAAGGGGGCGCCGGCCCGATAGGCCAAGGCCATGCCGTCTCCGGTGCAAATTAACGCATTGGTACTGGGCTCATACACTCGGCCTAATCCGCCTGAAGCCATGATAACGGTCTTCGCACGGAAGAGGGAAAATTTCCCGCTCCGTATTTCAAACGCAACGAGCCCCGAACAGTGGCCCTGATCGTTCTTCAGGAGAGAAGTGACAAACCATTCTTCGTATACGGGAATTTTGGCTTGCATGATCTGCTCGTACAGCACGTGCAAAAGAGCCTGCCCCGTAAAATCCGACACGAAGAACGTGCGTGCCCGTTTTTGTCCGCCAAATCGTCTGGTGCCCAGAAGACCTTCCTCGTTACGGTTAAAAATGACTCCCATGTGTTCAAGGGTGATGATGTCCTTCCCGGCTTCCCGGGCCAGGACTTCGATGGCATCCTGGTCGCCCAAATAGTCGCTCCCTTTCACGGTTTCAAAGGCATGGTCTTCCCATTTGTCTCCCCGGTCGGTTAGGGCGGCATTGATGCCTCCCTGGGCCGCATTGGAATGGCTGCGCACGGGATGCACTTTCGTCAAAACGGCAACCTTGGCCCCTTGTTCATACGCGGAAATCGCGGCCCGCATGCCGGCAAGGCCGGCACCGACGATGAGGACATCGTAAAGGGGGGAAGTGGTCATGTCAGAAAATTAACGATATTGCTGGAACACCAGGCTTTCACGACGTTGTGGCTACATGTACGAAGAGCATGGCACTGGTAATGAGTAAGGAGTGTGGAGCAATGAAAGACCGATTCATGTCTTTCACCCCTTACCCCTGACTTTTCCTTCCTCGTTCTTCAATGTCGTTCTCCCCTCCAGCGGTTGATACGGGCGGTTATGGGGCCCTTCATAAATCTGATCAGGTCGAAACAAATGATTGTCCTGGTATTGTTCAAAGCAATGAGCCAGCCACCCTGCCACACGGGAGATGGCAAAGAGTGGGGTGAATAAATCGGTTTCTATTCCCATCCGATGGTAAATGATGCCTGAGTAAAAATCGACGTTGGGGCGGATGCCTTTTTGCCCTATGCGTTTTTCCATTTCCTGTTCGACAGCCCTGGCAATGGTGAATAACGTATTGGTGTCCGGATGGGCATCCAACTGCTGAACCAAGTCCTGTAAGATGATGGCTCGTGGATCTTTGACCTTATAGATCCGATGTCCGAATCCCATGATTTTGCCTTTTGTCCCAAGTGTGCGTTCCAGATAGGCCGGAACCTGTTCCACCGATCCGATGTTCTCCAGCATATGTATGACGGCTTCATTGGCGCCCCCATGAAGAGGGCCTTCCAGTGTGCCGATGGCCGATGCGATCACCGTATAGGGGTCGGCGAGCGTGGAGGCGGTGACCAAGCCGCTAAAGGTGGAGGCATTCATCGTGTGTTCGGCATGCAGGATCAGGCAGATATCAAAAATATTGGCGAGAGCCGGTTCAGGAATCTTTTCCGTCAACATATAGAGAAAATTTTCGGCATAGGAAAGATCGTCCCGCGGGACGATGGGTTCATCGCCGCGTCTGACGCGGGCAAAGGCCGCCACAATGGTAGGCAGTTTGGCAATGAGCCTGACCGCCGTCCAGTACCTGGTGGATTCATTGGTGACATCAGCCACGGGATAAAACATCCCTAATGCGGCCACGGCGGACTGCAGGGCATCCATGGGATGTCCGCTTTCCGGAAGGCATTTCAAGAGGTCGCAGATTTTATATTTAATGCGTCGGTGCTGGGTCAGGTCAGCATGAAATTGTGTCAATTCCGGCTTGGTAGGCAGGCGGTTGAAGAGAAGAAGGAAAGCGGTTTCCGTAAAACTGCTCTGTCGAGCCAGGGTTTCAATACTAATTCCACGATACTCCAGAATGCCTTTCAGCCCGTCCACAAAGCTGATGGTGGATTTGGCGGCGGGAACTCCGGCCAACCCTGGGAAAAAATCACGCATGGGCACCCTTGCCCAGGCTTTCTGGATAAACATGACTCAAGATAGGCACGTTCGGTTTCATTATGAATAGTATAACGTGGAAGAGGGCAGCGACCCAAATGATTTCTTCCTTGCTATACTCCGGAAGAGCCCGTGAGAAAAGACGCCCACGATGGGACAGAGCGTGGCAAAATCGGTTCATGTTTTTTTATTCATTTATCCGAAAGGGGTTTGTCGAATGAAAAACTGGAAATTGACAGGGGCGGTGGTGGGGTTAGCCGGGATTCTTGGAGGCATAAGCCTATCGGTGTGGGCTAATCCACCGGAAGGTCATACCCCCCATGAGGCCATGCCTCATACGGAGATGGGATATGGAGGAGATCATGATGGTATGCACGGCCATCATAGTGTCATGTCTCCCATACAATTGAAGGAGGAGTTAGGACTTTCGGATGCGCAGGTCACCCAATTGCGTCCTCTTGAAATGGATTATCGGAGAGCGATGATTCAAAACGGAGCAGACTTGCGGGTCGCCATGGTCGATCTGGGTTCTTTGTTGGATGTCAAGGTTCCCGATAAGACGGCGATTGAGGCCAAAGTGGATGAGATCGGAGGCGTGCAGAAAAAGATGATGATGTTCCGTGTGGAGACGCTGCTCCGAGTCAAAGAGATTTTAACGCCTGATCAATATGCGCAGTTTCAAAGTAGACTTCAGGATCGAATGGAAGGAATCGGGCATCATTTGGGCGGGATAAAAGAGGGTATGGAGGATCATGGACGATACCCAGGCAAACATCATGGAAAAGCGGATGATTCCGGAAAGGGGCTGTCCCAGGAGCGTCCGTAACTGGAGGTTTGTTGCACTTCATTGTTAGTGAGAAAAACCTCCTCATGGGGCTTGTATTACTTAAGGGACTTGTTGGAGGTCGAATCTATTGAGACCTGTCTGTGAATCACCGAGGCAGGCATCAGCAATTTTTCTCTTCCTGCACCCATTTCCATACATGATTTTGTATGAAGTTGTAGGGGAACCCCTGCAGGTTTGGAGACTTGCTGGAAGTTCTGGTTTTCATATTCTTAGTCAAGCTGTTGGTTTCATTCATGAATATCATTTTAATTTCGAAAGGAATAAGGTTTGCAAATTATTGACAATTATATTATCGGATTGGGTACCCAGTCTCCTTTCTGAAGGAGATCGTAATGAAAACATTCAGTCGTGTGGGAACCATGGTGTTAATCATGGGGTGTCAGGGAGCGGCTCCAACTTTATCAGGTGCTGGAGAGAACGCGGGTGAACTCCCTAGGGGCAGTCAGGCGATTCAGGCAGAATCACACAGTCAGAAATCCCAATACCTCAATATAGAAGGTCGGCTCAAGGAAATTCATGGTGATATGTATATTCTGGAAGGCACTGGAGCGGATCAAACGGTTCGTGTGCATGTTGGGGGAGATACGGCATTCCCCAATGGCCAGAAAGAGCCTGGTCAGGCTGTCCAGGCCTTGGTTGTGGCCAAGACAGGCCACGCCTTGATCATTCGATAAGTTCGTGAGTCACGGAAGTTTGTCTTGTATTAGAGACTTGAAAAGGCGCTTCAGAGGAAGGAGTCGAACGTCATTGTCTGAATAGAATTCTCTGTCTGAGCTGAGATGCGAGAGGGTGGATAGTGCAAGGTGGTCACTCTGTCACATGGGGGAGATAAAGTGAAAACATTGTACTATTCGCCCCTCCGCTATCGGTTCTGACAGGAAGGGAAAAAGGGAAGGTGTTCGTCAATGGAGAAAGGGGGCGGTTATGCGGTGCGAAATCTGCTTTCATGAAAGTACCCTGTACGATTTAGTCTCTTTGCGAAACCTCTGTGAGCATTTATATTTGGATGCTCTTGTTCGAAAACGAGAGCTTACGTATCAACTATCGAAGAAAAAGCAATCCGAAGCACTCTCTTCCGTCAGTTAGGTTTGATAACTAGGCTGGCTTATTTTTAAGCGATCTATTTGACAGGCTGGCCTGTTTTTCTGCGTGATACGAACTCCGAACAAGGGGGCCAGATTCCACATGGGCAAACCCCAAGGTCTCCGCCTCGTCTTTTAACTCGTCAAACTCTTCCGGCTGATAGTACCGAGTGACCGGGCTATGCGTCTTTGTCGGCCGGAGATACTGTCCAATCGTCAGGATCTGACATCCGACTTTTCGCAAGTCCTGCATGACCGTTCTGATTTCTTCCCAAGTCTCTCCAAAGCCGACCATCAGTCCTGACTTTGTCCGACCTTTAATCACCCGAGCTCGATCTAACAGTTCCAACGACCGTTGGTATTTTCCCTGTGGGCGAATGGCCGGAAACAATCTCCCGACGGTTTCAATATTATGGTTCAGAATATCCGGCGAGGCTTGCATCACGGTGTTCAGGGCCTCCCAGGAGCCTTGAAAATCTGGAATCAGCACCTCTACGGTACAGGAAGGGATGAAACGTCTGATGGAGGCAATCGTTTCGGCAAAGATCGAAGCGCCTCCGTCGGGCAACTCATCCCGGTTCACAGAAGTAATGACCGCATGGCGCAAGCCTAACATACGGACTGTTTCGCCAATTCTGTTGGGTTCATCCGAATCGATGGGAAGCGGTCGTCCGGTTGTCACCGAACAATACCCGCATCGTCGGGTACAAATGTCGCCCAGGATTAAAAATGTGGCCGTTCCATGATTCCAGCATTCCCATTGATTGGGGCAACGGGCTTCCTCGCAGATGGTGTGGAGCCCATGAGTATCAATGATTCGACGAATCGCCTTGTACCGTTCTCCACGCTGAATATTGACCCGGAACCAACCGGGCAGGCGCCCGGCTTTAATTTCGTCAGGCTTGTGCGTGGGACGAGTAATTTGGGACGTGGGAATAAATGTCATAGCAGTCGTGGTTATGAAACGTTCATCGAGTAGTGATCCATGACGACTTGACTTGCCCGATGATTCAATCTTTTCCCTACAATGGGAACAAGTACAAGAAAAGATCTTAGCACGAATTCTGTGCCGAAGGAATCCGCTGGAGATCACACCGGACGGATGGAACGAACGAAGCGTTTCAGGAGGCGAGACTGTGAAGACAGCCATAGCCCGATGAGGATTATTGTACGATGGGAGAAAAGGTATTCGCCCAGTCAATGGATTCGATGTACAAGTCTCGAATAATGGCAGGCTCCAACTGCAAGGATTTTAACTCCAACCAATCGCCTAGTTCATAGGCCTTCACGCACCCGAGCACGATGCCCATTTGTCCCGTGCCTCCTGTTAAGGCTTCGATAATGTCATCGGGTAAGGGCAGGTTCTCGAGAATCGTCTCCATCCGGGCTTCATACAGGGCCTCCAGGACTGACAGGAGCCCTGTGGTGAAATATTTTTCCGGTGCTGGAGTGCCAATCTTTTTCCCCAAGTGTTCGCACATTTTGGCACGCACCAAGGCCATGATTAAAATTTCAGTCGGTTGTTCCTTGCCGCTAGCCATGATGATGAGGGTCGCCCAGGTCCGAATGCGATCAATGCCGACCATACAGGCGGCGTGATCGATGGATTCCACTCGGCGGGGAAGCCCCACATATGCCGAGTTCACATACCGCAAGACCTTATAGCTTAAGGATAAATCGTTTCTGATATACTCCACCAATTGCTTGAACGGAACACGAGGGTCCTGAATTTTCCCAAGCAAATCTAATAAGGCGATGCGATTGGCTGGGATTTCCCGGCCTTTAATAATGGATGGGCGGTAAAAGAAATACCCTTGAAAATAGAAAAATCCCAAATCTTTGCATAAATTGAACATGTCACGGGTTTCGACTTTTTCAGCCAGAAGTCGGACACGGTAATCGCGGAGTCGTCGCACTTCATTGCGAAGCTGATCTTCGGTTTTTCCCAGGACGTCAACTTTGACAATATCGGCCAACTCCAAGAATCGCTGGTAGCGGGTGTGAAACACAAAATCATCGAGCGCAAGCGTGTAGCCTTGTTGTGCAAGGCTTACGAGAGCCTCCACGACTCGAGGCGTGGGTTCAACGCTTTCCAGGATTTCAAGGACCACCCGATTTTTCGGCAGGGCTTCGCAATATTTTTCCAATAGAAACTGTTCGGGAATATTGAGAAAGGCCAAATGTGCTCCCACCACATGCTCCAGTCCGATATCCAAGTAGGTATTGAGCAACACCGTGGCCGTGGCCATCGAATCATCCACAAAAAGAGCCTGATCCACTTCACAATTTCGATATAATACCTCATACCCGATTGTTTTCAGGTTTGGTCCCAAAATAGGTTGGCGACCAACGAAGACGTCACCGTATTTTGAAATGGCTGTTGTCATTGAAGTGTTCCCGATTCGGAGTCGTTAGGGAGCAGTACCGGGAAACGAACACTCCTGATTTTCCTTCGACTCCGATTCCTCATTTTTCCCAAAGTGAAGTGCACACTTGGGGAGAGTCACTCGATTGTCTTGTCGGCATTTCATAATAAGGAATGAAGAAATGAAGGGAAAAGAATCGTTCCTCGGCATTTGATGATGTCAAAAATAACAGGCTGCGAGCGTCAGAGGTTGGTGTCGGATCAATGAATCAGGAAAAAGTAACTTTCGGATTGTCTCGCCTACGCGAAAGGGTTCTATTCAATCTGAATATATTGAAATTTCATAACGTTTCTGCTGGTTTGGTTATCCAATGTGGTGCGAATGAGAAGGGACGTGATAGAAAGACAGGCGGGGGAAATCTGAAAGACGGGGACTTCTCAGATTGAAATATGGGCACATCGTTCCGAAAGCATCGGAGCCAGATCCTCTATCTTGACAGGACGACTGAAAAAATATCCCTGATATTGGTCGCAGTGTAAGGAGACGAGAAGATCAAGCTGTTCCTGTGTTTCCACGCCTTCCGCCACCACCTGTAAGCCAAATTCATGGGCCAAATAAATCACGACGGATACGAGGGCTTTGTCTCCCGAATTGTTCGTGATATCGGTCAGAAAGGAGCGGTCGATTTTCAACTCATGAAGGGGAAGCCGTTTCAAGTAGCTGAGAGAGGAGAATCCTGTCCCGAAATCGTCCATGGAGATCTTTGGCCCCAAGGCCATCAGGTGGGTTAAGGTGCTGATGGCCTCCTCAGCGTTTTTCATTAATAAGCTTTCGGTCAGTTCAAGCGTCAAATATTGTGGATCTACTCCATGAGCATTCAGCGTTTCACTCACAAATCGGACAAGATTGCCGGCATGAAATTGTTTCGCTGAAACGTTCACCGCAACCTGGATACACAGTCCCTGGGTTTGCCACCGTGCCATTTGAGCGCAGGCCTCGTTGAGCACCCATTCGCCGAGCGGCACGATCAAGCCCGTATCTTCGGCCAAAGGAATGAATTGATCGGGAAAAATCATCTTGCCGTCGGGTTTCTGCCATCGTATCAGGGCTTCCACCCCCACGATGTGACCGTTCTTCACGTCAACCTTGGGCTGATAATACAATAAAAGTTGCTCGCCCTCGATGGCATGGCGCAAGTCCACTTCTAGTTGCAAGCGTTCCAGGCTCCTAATATTCAGTTCGCTTGAATAGAAATGAAAACTCCCTTTTTCCTGTCCGGGGGCCTGCGCGCTTGCTCCCACCGCGCATTGAATTAATGCCATGGTATCTTTGGCATCCACAGGGTAACTGGCGATACCGATACTGGGCCATATATACACCTCGGTTCCATCGGCATTGAAGGGGGCTTCCATGACATGGACAATGCGAGAGGCGAGCTTGGTCGCGTGTTCCATATGATTCATCGTCGGACACAACAGCGAGAATTCGTCTCCCTCCACGCGAAACAGGCTATCCAACGCATTCACATCAGCTATGCCACGTCCCACGACATCAGAGCCCCGAATGCAGGAACTAATCCGTTGAGCCACCTGGGCAATCACCTGATCAGCAACTTGAGGCCCGAAGGAATTGGTCACCCGTTTAAACTGGTTGAGCGTAATATGTAACATCACCAGAATTTCATGATGTCGTTCTGCCCGCCGAAGGAACCAGTCCAACCGGTCAAGAAACAAACTCCGGTTTGGCAGATTGGTCAAGGCATCATAGTAGGCGAGTTGATTTTGATAGGCCTTGGCGGCAAGCGTATTGCGAACCCGCAGGATCAATTCACTGGAATCGACCGGCTTGGCAAGAAAATCGGTGGCTCCAAGGTCTAGAGCCTTGAGTTTTGTCTCGGCATCCGAGGAAGAAGTCAAAATAATGACTGGAAGGTGTTTGTGCTGGGCATGGGCCCTGACCTGCTGGAGAATTTCAAAACCGGTGACCTCCGGCATGACCAGATCAAGAAGCAGAATGTCCGGTCGTTTTTCTTCAATTTCTGCCATGGCCCGTGAGGACTTCTCCAGGAGCACAAAATGACGATACCCGGCGTCCTCCAAATAAGCCTGCATGACCTCCATAGTCGTCGGCTCGTCGTCGACCATCATAATGGTTCCTTCAATCAGCGAGGTTGCCCCACATCTCAACTCATGAATAATTGGCTTGGACAACGGCAGATTGCCATTATTTTGAGCTGAAGTTTTTTCCACACTTGTGCGCATTGTTTTCACGTCGCGATCCCGTCTAGCCTTTTCATAACCGACATTTTGACTTTTGTCTCGGACATGCCCGTTGACAGCATTACAAATTCTTCGGCTATTCCCGAATAGAACCTGAGTACAAATGGTAACTATCCCTAGTGTGGCGATGTTCAGTCACACCTAATTTGTCTGACAGAGGGATATGGCCTCCTGAACGTGGGCAAAGTCAGTGTGAGAGTATCAGCCGGTCGATTGGGATGAAGTTGAGGCTGCAAGGTTATCCGAAGGTATGAGCGAATCATCAAGCGAGATTCTTATCGTCAGCCTTTTGATCTGTTGAAGTTTTTCACCGATAGCTGTCAGGGCGGCGGCCTTGGCGGCATCTTCAAGCTCGGCAGCCGGCTGGTTAAACACATCGAATCCCACCGTGCCACCGGCTCCCTTAAGCCAATGGGCCAGTTTCGCCAAAGTCTCCATATCACGATTGGAGTAGGCTTCCTCCATCGCTTGTAATTGGTTATTCAGGCGGCTGACGAATCGTGCAATCACCTTTTCAAATTTCGGGTTGTTTGTTCCAAGCATGGAAACAATAGGGGAGGTATCCTCCGCTTCAGAAGTCTGATCTTGCGACGTCCCCGGCATGAGGGATTCAGGGGACCCCTCAATTCCCTGTTGAGCATGGAGCAGCTGGGCCAGCTTAGACACGAAACCATCGATATTGATCGGTTTGGTCAGATAGTCCGAATATCCGGCTTCAAACAATTCCTGCTCAAATCCTTTCATGGCATTGGCGGTTAGCCCCACAATAGGTGTTTGGAATCCTTGCTCGCGCAGTAGACGTGTTGCCGTAAATCCGTCCATCTCGGGCATTTGCACATCCATCAGGATGAGGTCGTACTCAGTGGCGCATGGCCATCTCAATTCCCACCTTTCCATTTTCAGCCTTATCAATCACCAAGCCAAATTCCTCCAAGACCACCTTGACCAGTTCGCGATTTTCCGGTCCATCGTCACAACCAGAATGCGTGCCTGAGGAAAGAGCCAGTTCGTACGTGTTTGGGCAACTGTCGGATCGATGCGTGACAGTGCGTCATCCGGAGTCAACCAGGTCACTCCGGTTGCCGTCCCGGCATCCAGAGTGACCTTAAACGTACTGCCCTTTCCCAGTTCGCTCGTCACCGTGATATCGCCGCCCAAGGCATGTGCAAACTTGCGGCTGATGGACAGGCCAAGCCCAGTTCCGCCAAATTTCCTGGCCACCGATACATCGGCCTGTACAAAGTCTTGAAAAATCCGGTCGGTGGCTTCCGCATTCATCCCGACCCCGGTATCGGCGACATCAATATGAAATTGAAGCGTGTCCCCGGCCAGACGTTCCGCATACGCAGTCACCGTGACACCCCCACGCTCGGTAAATTTTACAGCGTTGCCCACCAGGTTAGTAACAATTTGGCGTGTGCGGCCAGGATCGCCGATGATGGTTTCAGGGACGTCATTGGGTACCTTGAGGTCAAGTCTGATTCCCTTTTCACCGGCCTTGACGCCTAAGACCTTGACCACCTCAAGAATGACCTGAAAGGGATTAAACCGGATCCGTTCAATTTCCAGGCGACCCGACTCGACTTTTGAGAGATCCAGAATATCATTGATGAGATCCAGCAAATGTTTGCCGCTGGAATGGATAATCTCCAAGTGTTTGCGGGTTTCAGCAGAGTCCCGTCCGAATCCGCGTTTCAGCAGTTCCGTGAATCCCAGAATGGCATTCATCGGTGTGCGGATTTCATGACTCATATTGGCCAGGAACGCGCTCTTGGCTTGATTAGCGGCTTCAGCTTCCTCTTTGGACTTGAGTAACTCGATTTCGGCTTCCTCCAATTGGGTCACATCATCGAAACTGATCAGAACACCGACGTGCTTGGCTCTGCTGCCAAGGATGGGAGAACAATTGATCATAAACGTGAGCCGCACTCCATCCGGCAGAGTCAAGCGAACCCGCTCATTTTTTTGTGCCTCTCCCGATTGCAAGGCCACATGCCAGGGGTGTGTCCTTGGGGCCAAGAGATGGCCGTTAATGTCCGACCAAGGGAACTCTCCCGCTCGCCGGCCTAACAGCGCTTCCGGCGTCGTCGTTAAGAAGGTGGCAAATGCGCGGTTGGCGAGCATAATCTGTTCTTTATTGTCCAGGACCAGAAGCCCTTCCGCCATGGTGTCCAGTGCAGATCGCACACGTTCAGGAACCGCTTGGGAAGGATCCAGTTGCTTCAGCATTTTTCCTAAATACACATAAAAACCCAGGAAACACAGCAGGGCCACAAAGGTGAGTAATTGCGTGTGCGGACTGGTGACGAATCCCACCCAACCTTCGCCAACCAGGGGATTGAACCGGAGTTCGATCCGGCCCCATTTGGTGTCTCCCTCCCAGATCGGGACGGTAATTTGGGTGTTGGTCGACCATTCCGAGTCGTGATCCCGCCAGAATTCCTCATGGTCTCCGACTGTGACCAACCGCTTTCCCGCTTCCGTGCGCAACGCGGCGGACAGAATATCTTTGTTACGGTCCACCACTAAGTGCAGGATCCCTTCTAACCGGTCCACGTCTTTTTGTGTGATGAGAATCGAGGAATTCATGGCGATAGACTCGGCCAGGGCGGTGCGTCCTTCGCGAATCGCGGCGATCCGGTCGGGCATCAGGTCAAATAAACTGGCGGTCAACAGAACGCTGATCAACAGACTGACCTGGCCGATAGCCAGCCGGGATTTGGTCGAAAGCCCCTTCATCGCCAGGGTCTCCTGAACCAGCGGGATTGATGGGTTTTGCCCTGTTCAGGGTTTTTTATCTTGGAAGGCGTGGAAGAGGGTTGTTCGAACATGGACTCAATGGAATCATCTTCCGTATCCGTGTGGCCTTTCTTTCTGGCCGGGGTGGCCAAAATCAACAGGGGATTGACGAACTGCCAGGCCGGAACCGAAGTCAGCAAGGCCGTTAACAACACACCACTTCGAAGAAGCCAAAGGACATAGCCGATGGATAGGCCGGTGGTGACTGCAATGCTGGAAGCCAGATAGGTTTTTTCGGTGGCCGTGACGGCGTTCAACGTATCGCGGATACTATTCAGATCTTTCAGAAAGCCTGATGAGGTAGATAATAAGGCTTGGAGCTCACTTTTCATGGTCGAGGCTATCATTGACTCTGACTCTTTCAAGGATTTGACCATGTCGCTCACGGCCTCAACGACACTCATATCCTCCTCGCGGGACGGACTGTCGACAAAATCCTCGTTCATATTTCGCCCTCGAGGTTGTATTTCCCTCGTGGGATCTGCCGTTGAACCTTGGCTGCCATTGGATGAATCTGCCGAGGAAGATGCGGTAGCACTTCCTCCTATGGTGGTATCTCCCTCTTGCTCCGTCTCCTGTGTATCAGGGTGCGGGTCTGGTGTGGGATCCGGTGGTGGAAGTATGACGACCGGCGGTACGTTGGTGACGGTCACGGCAATGGCCTGCGTGTCTGTGAGGGCTCCATCGGATACCTGCACCGTCACATCATAGACATTGTCTGCGCCGACATCGGATGGTGATTGGATATTGGGAGGCGTGATGAACCTGAGGGCCCCGGTGGCTGGGTCGATGGTAAACTTGGCCGCATCCGCGCCACCAATAATACTATAGGTCAGGGGGTTGCTCTCGGCATCCGTGGCGTCCACATCGGTCACCATCGTATTGCCCGTAATAACGGAAACGTTGGCACTTGCACCGCCCCTGTTCGAGATAATGATGGGAGCATCGTTGATCGGGATTACAGTCAGACTGACCGTCACGGTGTTAGAGGTAGCTCCCGTGAGATCTCGAATCGTGTACGTGAAACTGTCGGAAAGTGTTTCCGACCCATTGTGTGTGTAATCCACTGTTCCGTCATTGTTGATGCGATCGATAGTGCCGTTGGCAGGGCCTGAGATAATAGTGATGCTGGTCAGATCCAATGGGTCATCGGGATCGGTATCATTGCCCGCCAAATTGAGCGTATTCGTCGAACCCTCGTTCACGGTGAAACTATCAGCCATTGCCACCGGGGGAGTGTTGGTAGGAAGGATGGTTACGGTGATCGACCCTGTTCCGTTAAGGGCACCTCCACTTCCCTGGGCGCCTGCGTTGCCGTCGTTGATTGTGAAGTCGATTTGTACAGTAGCCGGTGGTGTTGCGCTGCTGTTGGCATAGGTGATCTGTTGCAATGCACTATTGACCAATGCGGTGGTGGCATTGCCGTTGAAGGTTAAAACCAGTGTTCCGCCGCTGTTGGTGGTCACCGTGCCGATGGACGTACCCCCCAGCACCAGGCTGCTGCCTTCCGTCATGGCATTGAGGGTACCGGTATGTGCGAACATATCTTCGGCGTTGGCTCCCCCGTTTCGGACCAGCGTCAGAATGGCCCCGTTATAGTTATTGGCAGCATCCAGGTCCGGGTCAGCCATTGTGGCGTTGCCATCCAGCACGATGGCCGTGCCGCCTTCAACGAACGTAGGCGTGTTATCTAGGCTGCTGAAAGCCGGCGGGTCATTTACGGGATCCACATTGATCGTTGTGCGGGCGGCGGCACTGTCGGTTGTGCCGTCATTCACCCGGACTTCGATCAGCCGGTTTCCGTCGGAGGGGTTGGACGTATCCGTGTGTTGGTATTGAATGGCCTTGATCAAGGTTTCGGTTTCGATCTCGCTCAGTGTGCCGCCGCCCTGCTTCGTGATCGAGATAATGGCGGTCCCGGCGGCCGTTGATAGGCGCACGTGATAGTTCCCGCCGCTAGTGTCCTGGCCCGGTGCGTCGGTGGCCAGGGCGAAGGTGTCCCCGTCAAGAATTAGCACTTCGGCATTGCCATCTAGCAGGCCGCTGACTGATAAAGTCACATAGGCAAACGTCGTGCTGTCCACATCGGACAGATTGGTATCGCTGTCGGCAATTGCGGTGGGTCCGTCCCCCTCGGTAAATGTAAAAGCATAGTCGTTGCCGGTGGAGCCGGAACTGTTGTTGGCATCCAGATCCAAGGTCGGAGAGCTGGTGGCTCCGTATTGGCGGGCGAACACATCGGTTTGGGTACCGTCGCTGCCGGTCCACACCGCCACGAAGTTGTCTCGGTCCAGCATGGCCACGGAAGCGCGATCCTGCGTATTAGCGGTGGTTTGATTGATCAAAAATTCGAACCCGATTTTTTGCCCGCTGGCGTTGAACTTCTGGCCGAAGACACCGGCGGCATCACTCTGCCCTGCCTGATTGCCGGTGCCTTCCCACACGACGATAAATTCACCGATATCATCCATGGTGATCGACGGGTTGGTCTGCGTGCTCAAGAGACTTGAGGTGTTGGCAGTTCTCGGGAGGAATAGTGGGTTGCCGGAGGCATCGAATTGCCTGACGTAGACATCCACATCCAGGACCGTGGCTCGATAGGCCACCGTGAACCGGCCATCGCCACTCATATCTACTGCTGCGCTACCGGCATTGAGCTGTAAGAGCACGTCCACCTGGCCGCTGTTCTGTGGAACACCTGCACTATTATACAGTTGAAAAAATACGTCGGATCCGTTATCCCACACAACGACAAAGTTCCCTGAATCATCAATGCCCACAGACGGGTCCTTGGCGGCCGCGGCAGTGTTTACCGTAATATCGCTGCCTACCAACCCGCCACCAAAGCTACCCTGCCGAACAAAGATGCCTTCGGTACCGTTGCCTTCCCAGGCAATCACGAAATCCCCGTCGCCGTTCATATTGACCGAAGAGTTTTGCTGGGTGTTGGAAGTGCCGGTGTTGACAATCATGTCTCCGGCGTCGACGGCGGTACCGTTAGCGAGGAATCGTCGCATGAAGATATCGTTGCCCTGGTTCCAGACCACGATGAAATTTCCGCTATCGTCGACGGCGACATCGGTCCAATTGTTGGTTCCTCCTCCGATGTTCACTTGAAACTGCGCGACCTTTTGATTGCCGCTGGCGTCCAACACTTTGGCATACACTTTGTCGTTGGCGGTTCCATTGGTCCACACGACCACATAATCGCCATTGGGCGCGATATCGACTGCCCGTTCGGCTCCTCGCACCGGTCCGCTGGTAACTTCATTGTTTCCGGATGGATCGTTGACCATGAATTCATTTTTGGAGACAAAGGCGGTGGATTTATATTCGTACGCGCCGATGTCGGGCGCGGCATCACGCGTCAATCCCCGCTGGTCGACCGCTGGCGCGCCTATGGTTGTACCGGCGTTGAGTGCGGGGCTGCCAGCCAACAGGGCATGCGTCCATGTCGGCCCGCCGTTGTCGGCCAAGGCTCCCAGCATGGGATCCTGACCATCCAACGGATCTCCCAACCCCGCCGTGCCGTCGCTATCGATATTGTTTCCATCCGAGACTAATGTGCCAAAGCTGTTTGGTGATCCTGGATTATGGAGAATGGAATTGGTGATCGTGATTTCCATGCCATCCTTGTCATACACCCCACCGCCGAGAGGTGCCGTATTGAACGCGATCGTGGAATTCATAATTGTGATCGGATTTTCCGTCCAAATTCCGCCACCTTCGCTGGTCGCGGTGTTGCCGCTGACCGTAACGTTGGTCTGAGTGCCTCCGACGGCATTGTGAAAATAGATTCCGGAGCCCTTATCCGCCAGATTATTGGCAATCAGGACTCGGTTGAGATTCAGCGTGCCGTGTACGTGAATGGCGCCGCCGTCCCCACCCGTACCGTCGTTATTCGTGAGTGCAGCATCGCTGAGATTGAGAATGCTGGAGTTATCGACCAAGACCCCGGCCCCGTTCGCGTTGGCACGTCCGTTTTGAATGGTGACTCCGCTCATCGTGACTGAAATGCTGCCTGTGGTTTCAAATACCCGATCATTCGCGTTGCCATCGATGATGGTAGTGGCTGCGCCCGCACCGGTGATGATCACATCGTCACTGATCTGCAGTTTCCCTGTGGTCAACACGTACGTGCCGGTTGGAATGATAATCGTGTCGGTTCCGGGTGTAGCATCGGCGTCGATGAGGGCTTGCCGCAGTGAGCCTGCCCCTGAATCGTTCGTATTGATCACGGTAAAGGTAGCCAGGACACCTTCCCATGCGGCTTGCGTGGCTTCTCCGATGACGACCGATGTTTCAATAAAACCGGTAGAGACTTCCAAATTCCAGTTGGCATATTCGCTGACATGCCCGGTGCGATCGGTGCTGGCTGCGATATCGGCTCCGGTCAAATTGGCTAGAGTTTGCATGGCATCGAGGCCGGCTTCTCCCTGTCCGAAGTTGCAACCATAAATCAGTAGGTCGGCTTCGGCCGACAAACTTTGTCCAATTTGTGTAAAGAGGCTGACATAGCGGCCACTGATGGCTTCCTGCGTGAGGAAGGTGGTGCCGAGATGCAACTCCGCTTCACTTCCTTCGGCGATCAAGTGAATGGCGTTAATGTCTGAACGTTCCCGAAGAATCTCGGCGATTTGTTCGATGCCGTCGCGAGTGGAATCCAACAGGACCGCTTCGGCACTCGGATCGATTCCGTTCAGCAAGGTTTGATAGTCCTCGACGCGGGTATCGATGAAAATGATTTCTTTTCGGTCAGATGAGGCCGGAGTGCTCAATAAGGCAGAGTAAAGGTCATGCTCATTGGTCCATGATGCCGATGACGTTTGGGATTCTGCAACGGTGGCGGCTTCTTGTGTCGCAGGGTCTTGGATGTCCTGATTTTGCGTGCTCTGATCCTGGAGGGTTTCCGCTCCTGTGGCTAGAGCCGCGCCGTCGAACATGATCCGAGGTTCGAGAGCCAGGAGCGTGCCTCGCGTGCGGGCCGGTTCGACGGGAATGAACGGTTGGTGTTTGTACGGATTTTTAAATCGGGACACTTTCCTGCGGTTGATGTTTCCATTCTCTTTCGCGGGTATTGCTCCGGCAGATGTTGCGGTGTGATGTGACGCGTTCGGCGAATCCGAAAGACAAAGCCCGACGAGAAAACTTCTGATTATGTCACATGCCATATCAATACACCCCCGGATCATACGAATTATCCACTTTCCTTTTCGGGCATTTGATGAATGATCTGGACGAAAGATCGAGAAATTCGATGGGAGATGACTCGTTCTGTGCTGTTGCGATGTATTGAGGCGGAAACGAAGGGATCAGAGGGCATCTCACAACAAAAGGGGCAGGCCACGTGAAGACAAGATGAGTGGGAAACAGCAAAATTATGCGAGGAGTAGACGCTGTTCATCCTGCCAGGTTCTACCAGGTTATTGCTCAATGTTCATGTTTTGAATGAGATGAAAGTGAAAAGGCGTGCATTTATTCAATACGAAAGAAGGAAAAACCGACAAACAGAGCTGTATTACTATGAATTGTGATCAGTCCTGTCTGTATTTGATGAAGAATGAGAAAAGATCCAACGAGATCGGAAACATGGAAACTCGGATATTTTTCTGCGGAGCATTTTTTCAGAAAAGAACCGAATTCGGTGAGAACGTCGTGCATATAATTTCACGAAATTATTTTCCTGATCGGCTCGGCAGATAAAGAAGCTAAATGGTCTATAGGCGATGGATGTTCTAGGTGAAGTCTCGGTTCAGGGTCTATCGCAGAACGAATTGTTGAATCCTTTGAAGATGTTATCGAAGCTTGAAGGCCCAAGCGAGTTGTTATGCGATGGGATTGTTCATTCTGGTCGCAGGATGTGCGGTGATGCCCATGCCACTCACCAAAGAAGAAATTCACCAACGCGTTCAAGGATTTGGCGCATCTGGCCCGTTTTCAAAAGCCGGTGTCTCGTCCCATTACGTTGTATGAAGCCATGGCCCGTGCCCTGAAATTTAATCTGGAGACGCGGGTGGAAGTGCTGAAGGAGATGGTCGAGCATCGGCAGCTCGATTTAGCCCATTACGATCTGCTTCCCAAAGTGGTGGCCGATGCTGCCTATAACGGACGGAGCAACTTTTCAGGAGCCAGCAGCCAGTCGTTAGAGACAGGGCAGCAATCACTCGTGTCGTCCACGTCGGCGGATAAAAACATTTTCACCTCGAATTTGACCTTGAGTTGGGACATGTTGGATTTCGGTTTGTCGTATGTGCGGGCTGAACAAGCCGCGAATGACGTGTTGGTGGCCGAGGAGGATAAGCGTCGGGTGGCCAATCGGGTAATTCAGGATGTCCGATCAGCCTTTTGGCAGGCGGTCAGTGCCGAGCGGGTGTTGGGACGCCTGGCTTTTTTGGAGGGGTGGGTGCAGAAGGCTCTGGGGGAGGTGCAGACCATTAAAGATCGGCGCCTCGATGCGCCCCTGCCGCTTTTACAATATGAACGCGACTTGCTCGGGGCACAGCGGGAAATCCAGCAACTGTTTCAGGATCTGTCTCTGTCCAGGGTACATTTAGCGGAATTGATGAGTCTGGACCCGGGAGAACCCTATGAATTAGCCGTGCCTGACGCCCAACCGTCAGAATTGCCATTGCCCGATCATCTGGAGGATCTAGAGCAACGTGCGCTCATGAATCGTCCTGAATTGCGTAAGGTGGATTATCAAAAACGGATTAATGCCAAGGAAACCAAAGCCGCCATTCTGGAACTCCTTCCGAATATCAACATGTTTACCGGGGCGCATTATGACTCGAATAGTTTTTTGTTTCATAACAATTGGCTGACCTACGGCGCCAAGGTGAGTTGGAATTTGTTGAACGTGTTCCGGCATCCGGCACGAAAACAAGTCATCGAAGCGCAGGAGATGGTGTTGGATGCGCAAAGTTTGGCGCTGACCATGGCCATCATGACACAGGTACATGTAGCGTCCGCGCAGTATCAGGCCGCGTTGCAGGATGTCAAAATGACAGGCCGGTATTTTGACACCCAGCAGGAAATTACGGAAATGACAAATCGGTCCTGGACGGTCAAAACGACAACCGAGCATCAAGTGATTCGTGAAAAAGTGCAGGCTCTTGTCGCCGAGTTACGGCATGAGTCAGCCAAGGCCAAGGTTGAAACGGCCTATGCCAATTTGTTGGCCGCCATCGGGGAAGATCCGTTTCCCACGGATATTTCCAGCGATGAACTCGATGTTCTTACCCAGGCGTTGGAAGAACGATGGAAATGGTTACGGCGCGAGAATGTGTTTTCACGTCTGACTCAACTCACCCCAACCGCGGAGGTTCCGTTGCCATGAATAGCGTGAAACGACTAGTGGTCCTGAGTGTTGGTCTCGTTGTGATTTTGGGCGGCGGGGGATACGTCACGGAGGCCAAAGATAAGGATTCGGATAAGGGAAAGAACAGCCTGCGAGTGTCCGACTTGAGTACCGTCAGGGGAGTCGTCAAGCCGGTCATGGAAGTGGTGATTTCCAGTGAATTACAGGCCAAAATTAAAAAGATGCCCTTTCGTGACGGGGAGCAGTTTCAAAAAGGCGACCTCCTGGTGGATTTTCAATGCGGCAAATATGTGGCGGATTTACAGGCTGCAGAGGCCGAGGTGGAGTCGCGCACGATTACGCTCACCCACCATGAAGAACTGGGCAAGCTGAACGGAATCGGCCAATTGGAGATCGATGTGGCCAGGTCTGAGCTGAAAAAGGCTCAGGCATCGGAGCGGGTTGCCCAGGTGATGATAGGGCGCTGTCGCATAACGGCTCCCTTTGATGGAAGGGTGGTGAAAGCCCTCGTGAATCCTTATGAAAGCGTGAATCCCTATGACGAGCTCCTCAGTATCCTGAACGATCAACATTTTGATATCGAATTGATTGTTCCCTCCCTGGATGTGCAATGGCTGAAGACGGGCAGTCCGTTTGTCTTTTTATCGATGAACTGAAAGCCGTCTATAAAGCTCAGGTGTCGCAAATTGGGGCAAGGATCGATCCGGTTAGTCAAACCATTCGTGTTTGGCACGTTTATGGAGCACCCGCCCCAAATATTGGCCGGGATGTATGCCTGTTTTACCGATCGGAAATATCCCGAACAGAAAACATTCACGCCGACGCTCAAACGTGATGTGGTCCCCCTCGCCCAAATAATACCGAGGCCATCATGCCAAGAATGCAGGCCTGTGCCATGGCCACTTGTCTGGCTGGATCAGGTACGGTTCGATGAGAAATGCACCATCCTCCCAGGGTTTCTTTCGTACAAGGGGAACTGCGGCGGTTGCCGATCATCAGCAATCTCCCCCGGCACCGGCATCATCAGCAGGTGCCGGACCTAATATTCCCGGCGGTCCCTCTTCCGATATCGACCCGAAAATACTCGTCGATCTCCTGCATCTGGAAAGTCAGATCCGTTCAGCCCAAACCGTCAAAGAGTTAAGCTTTCTTCTGGCCAATGAAACGCGGCGGTTGGTGACGTTCCGGCAGGCGTTTCTGATCTCCATCAGTCCTACGAATGGCCAGGCATGTCGGATAGAATCGGTGTCCAGTGTGGCGGTGCTTGACCGTCAGGCACCCCTGATCAAGTGGCTGGAAAAGGTGTCGGGGTACCTTTGGAACAAACACCTGCTTGACGTTCCATGTTATATCATCGGTTCTCAGATTCCACGGGAATGGCAATCAGATTGGAAGCGCAACGGGTTTTCACATGTCCTGTGGTGTCCACTGAAGTGGGCGAATCAGCGGATCGTAGCCGGGATCTGGTTGGCTCGTGAAACCATCTGGAAGGAGGGGGAAGATCAGTTGATCAGGCGGGTGGCGGAAACCGCTGCCCACGCCTGGCAGATTTTACAGCCGAACGGTACTCGGGCAGGCCGTTGGAAACAGCTCTTTCAAAAAAAATGGGTGTGGACAGGGGTTGTGGGTCTGATGCTGGCCATGTGTCTTCCGGTTCGTCTTGCGACCCTGGCTCCCGTGGAAGTCATTGCGCGGGATCCGGCAGTAGTGACCGCGCCGCTGGAAGGCGTCATTGCTCAGGTCGTAGTCAAGCCCAATACGTTTGTGGAAGAAGGCGATGTGCTTTTCCGGTATGACGACAAAAATTTTCGCAATCAATTTGATGTTGCGGAAAAAAATCTAGCCGTAGCCTTGATGGAATATCGCAAGACTTCACAGGAGGCTTTTCTCGAGGATGAAACGGGAGGGAATCTCCCAGTTCAGTTCACGGAGGTCCGCTTAAAAGAAGTGGAACGCGATTATGCGTGGGAACGGTTGGAACAGGTTGACGTGACATCTCCCCGGGCGGGTGTGGTTATTTTTGGAGATCCGACCGATTGGGTAGGGCGGCCGATTGTCGTGGGTGAACGCATTATGGAAGTGGCAGATCCCGAACAGGTTGAGCTGAAAATCGACCTGCCGGTGGAAGATGCGATTGTCCTGGAGAAAGGCGCCGAAGTGGACATCTTTCTGGATGCCAACCCCCTTAAGACGATTAGCGCACGTTTGGTGCATGCCAGTTATCATGCGGAAGTTTTACCGACTCAGGTGTTGGCTTATCGCGTCAAGGCGGCTTTGATCGAGCCCGGCTCACATATCCGTATCGGGTGGCAGGGGACCGCCAAAATATATGGCGAAGAAGTTCCGCTCTTTTTGTATCTTTTCCGCCGTCCGTTTTCGGTGGCCCGCCAAACCGTGGGGTTTTGATGACACCGACTCCCATTCCCGCTCAAGACGATTGTGCCTTGCCGCCTTTACGGGGGGATTTGCAGATTTTCCCCGGTACGCTCACGCCTGAAGGGGTACCGACCTGGAAGATTCTCGATCCGGTCCGGCATCAATATTTTCAAATCGGCTGGACGGCGTTTCATATTCTTTCTCAATGGCCGGCCGGAACGGCCAAGCAGATTGTGAGCCGTGTTACGAGTACGACTACCGTGAAGATTACGGTGGAAGACGTCAAGGAGCTGATTGACTTTCTATATCGTCATAATCTGACCCGGGAGGCACCAAGAAGCGGAGGTAGAGGTTTGTTTGAACAGGCGGAGCAGGTCAAGCGGCATTGGCTGCTCAAAACCCTGCATCATTATCTGTTTTTCCGCATACCTCTGTGCAATCCGGATCGGTTTCTTCGAGCCACCCTGCCTTTTGTGCAGCCCTGCTTTTCCATGACGGCGTTGGTGCTGGTCTGTATTCTGACGGCATTCGGTCTGATCAGTGTGATCCGGCAGTGGGAAGCTTTTACCAATACCTTCCTGTTTTTTTTCTCTCCGCAAGGATTGACGGCCTATGTCCTTGCCCTGGTGGGAATGAAAATTCTGCACGAGTTGGGGCATGCCTATACCGCTGTCAGATGCGGGTGCACCGTACAAACCATGGGTGTGGGATTTTTGGTGATGGTCCCGGTTTTGTATACCGATACCACCGATTCTTGGAAGCTCGCATCACGCCGTCAACGAGCAGCCATTGCGGCCGCGGGTACGGTGGTTGAACTCAGTCTGGGGGCGCTGGCCACCTTTCTCTGGCATCTGGCCCCTGAAGGGGTGTTTCGCAGTGTCTTGTTTGTGTTGGCGACCACCAGTTGGATCATGGGACTCTTAATTAATCTGAATCCTTTGCTCCGCTTCGACGGTTACTATGTCTTGTCGGATTGGGTAGGCATCCCGAATCTCCAGGCACGGGCCTTCGCGTTAGGACGATGGCGATTGAGAGAACTGCTCTTTGCGTGGGGAGATCCTCCATCGGAAACTCTTTCGCCGGCCCGTCAACGTTTTCTGATTGTCTTCGCGTGGTCTACCTGGGTGTATCGGGCGGTCATGTTCCTGGGAATTGCCATCCTGGTATATCATTTCTTTTTTAAGGTTCTGGGCATTGTGTTGTTCCTGCTGGAGATAGGTTGGTTTTTGGCCTGGCCCGTATGGCAGGAGGTAGAGTTATGGTGGAAACGCCGGAAAGACGTAGTGCAATCGCCGCGGGGGCGTGTGGTCCTGGCAGTGGTCGCCATTGTTGTCTTAGCCGGGTTTCTGCCCGTCGATTCCACCGTGTCGATGCCGGCGATATTGCAAGCCACGGAACGGGCCAGTCTATATCCCCCGGCTCCTTCAAAAGTTCTTGAAATATTAGTGCAGGAAGGAGAGCTCGTCGAAGCGGGGCAAGCGCTCCTGGTTTTGGAATCGCCCTCCCTTGATCGGCAGCTTCGACTCATTGAAGAACGAAAGGCAGGATTCCTGACCAGGCTGCAACGAGAGGTGGTTTATCAGAAGGATCTCAATGATCACCAAGTTGTTTTGGAGGCACTCAAAGGGGAAATACGGGAATTAGATGGGGTGTTGGCCCTCAAGAACCAATTAATCATGACCGCGCCGTTTTCTGGAAAGATCATGGATCTGATGCCTTCGCTGCATGTGGGGCGGTGGGTCAATACTAAGGAGCCCCTGGCTCATCTGATCGGCCAGCGCGGGGAAGTCATCCACGCGTTTGCCTCCGAAGAGGAGCAGGCCCGATTGGGTGTGGGGAGTGCAGGGTGGTTTTATCCGGATGATCCTCTGCGCCCGCCTCGTCGCAGTCATCTGAAAGATCTTCGACATATGGATGAAGCCCATGTGGTGATACCCTATGTTGCGTCCATCTATACCGGAGCGATTCCTGTCCGCCAGGATGATCAAGGAAAATTGATGGCGGAATATTCGGTCTACCGCGTTGAGTTGCAGGTCGAGGATGATCTGCCGCGATGGGAACAAGTCGTCAGGGGTGTGGTTCACGTGAAAGGGGTGAGCCAGAGTTTCATGGGACATGTCTGGACCCGTGCCGCCACCATTCTTATTCGTGAGAGCGGATTGTGAGTGGGGGAGCAAGGAAAAGGAAACGTACGAGCTCCGTGAGAAAAAGAATGAAACAAATGTGGAGAAGAAAAGAAGATTATACTCTTAACGTAGGATCCTGCGAGATGTTCCGGTTTCAGGTTGCCAATCAGGGTGGGTAGGCAAATCATGAAGCCTCCCAACTCCTCTTCTTTGAATGAGTTTTGGTCTGGCAGCATTAACTCTGAGCATTCTTCTGATATGTGATCTGGTCATGCATATAATTCCTGACCCCAATCTGGAATTATTCGCATGCCGTCAAAAATATAGTGGGGCGCTGGCAATCTGAATATTTGATCGTAGAAGCCGAAGGTTGTTTATGCCGGGAAGTTCTTACGATGCCATATGAACTTGGGCCTCTTCCATAAGGTCTAACATCGTGGAGAGTTGTTTCCCGGCTTCCAGCATACATTCCTTGAGCGCATCCTCTGAGAGTCCCGTCAACGTCCATGATTCTGGGGCCACGAGGGCTTGCCACTGCATATAGCCATGAGGGGACTGAAAGCCTTCGGTCAGGGCATGAGCCATATTCAACAGTGCGGCTTCAAACGCATGATCCGGGGTTCCATTGGGCTGATGTTGGAAGCGGATGGCGATTCCGAGATTTTTGGGAAGCTGCCAGGCGTCCACTAGGGCTTGTCCGATTTCCGTAAAATCAAACCCTAAGAGATGTTGTTCGATCAGATGAACCGGCGTGTCGGTTTCTGCCGACTCCCGCAAAGCTCGTTCGGCCTGTTCGGGCAATTGCTCATATAGGATTAAATGGCCGATTTCTCGAAGCAAACCCTCAACAAACATGCGTTCACTGTCAACCAAAAAACATTTTCTAGCTAGTTCCCGCGCAACAAGGCCGCTGAAAAAGCTGTTGGCCCAATAGACATCCATGCTCATGACCTGTTGGTTGAGCCCGGAAAAGGTTTTGGTGACGGCGACGGCCAGGGTGAGATCGTGGAGAGGTTGCATACCCAAAATGCCTACCGCGCGGGAAATCGTTTCGACTTTTCTTGGCATGGCATAAAAGGCGCTATTGACGAGTTTTAGCACCATGGTGGTCATGCCTGGATCAATGCTGATGGCTCGTGAGAGATCGACCATGGTTGCTTCCGGAGCATCAATGACCTTTTTCACTTCCAGATAGACCTTAGGAAGGGTATACAGATTCGTGCAGGTTGTGACTATTTCTTCCACAGTTTGCATCAATTGTCCTTTTTTCTTCTTTGGATTTTGAAGCGCGTCTTATTTGTGATGCGGCTCTCTAAGTGTTGTCGGACATTCTCATCCATGCCTTAAATGGCCTGGATAGTTGAACTTTTCTGCCTGTTGGGGGTGCTCTTTTCCGGGTGTAAACTCCCAAGTAGTTCCGACACGATTTGGGGTGTGCACGATCTTTCTACACAGCCGGCCCAGCGAAAAGGCTTTGAGTGTCTGCCGAATGCCCACCCGGAAGGCGGAGTGTCAGCTATTGATTCTGTTGATGAGAGGAGGAGGCTGGAGGGTGGGAAGGAAAGAGTTTTTTATGAATATGTTTCCGGCCCAAAGTGATAATGGCAAAGGAGAGACACAAGGCTACCGGTACAAAGACGCCGGAGGCTAAGGAATAGTTGGAGAGCCATCCGATCTCTTCCAAGGCCTTAAAAACGTAATTGGCTAACCCGCTGACATAGTATGCGATGACGATGACGGAAAGGCCTTCCACAGTATGTTGCAGCACGGCTTGGCTTTTGGTGGTTTGATCGACGCTGGCAAGCAGTTTCATATTCTGATCCTGCTGGGCTAAATTTTGTTCTTGTAACAATAATTCCACCTTGGTCCGCAAGACGGCGATGGTGCCTTCAAAATCCTGTTCCAGGGCATGGATGCGGGAAAGCAGCTGTTGATATCCATCGGCCACCCCGGTGATTTTTGATTCCACATAATCCGTCAAGGTTCGTCCGTATGACAGGGGATGTTCCCGGAGAGCCAGGGTATTGCTATGCACAATACGATCGTAGGGGACCGAGGCTGATAGCCGAAATCGCATGGAATCGGCTAGTCGTCCCACTTCCAGAAAATCATGGGTCAATCCTTCAAGCCACTGCTGCAGGGTGCTATGGGTTGCCTGTTTGAGTTCTCTTGTAATCAGGGTTCGTTGGTATAGATGGCGTTGTTCAAAAATTTGGACTTGATCCACCGCTCGTGAAAAAGCCGAATACGGAACCAGGATCAGATGGGTATAGTTTTCCAGGGTGGTCAAAATATCAATGAGTCTTGCCAATTTTTGGCGTAACACCAGCGAGTCGGGGGACCAGATCAGATAACGTTCCCGACCATGTTCGTCAGGAGTAAAACTGGTGGCCACGGAAATATCCTCATTCAACACCTTGCTGGCATAGATTTGCGGGCCTGGCAGGAGCGTGGCTAATTCTTCCTGGTCGTAGATACGGGAAGGGGTGACGAGCAGGTCTAAGGCATTGACTTGAAGACCCAACGGAGAGAAGGGAAAGACGTACCGGGAGAATCCCAACGGACCGAATCCCAACAACTGCGTTTTGTCGTGCGGAATGTGCCAGATCTGGTAACTGTAATATTCGGTGTGCGCCTCCCAAATGGCAATGAGTCGATCATCCTGCGTTCCGGTTTTGACGCCGAATCCCACCTTGTCTTCCAACACGGTCTGGGAAGGCTCGATCTCCAGGCAATTTAAGAGCTGCTGAAATTCCTTTCGGCTTTGAGGACGTTCGGTTGGCGGGTTGGCCATACGATAGGCGGTATGATGTATGTGTGCAGGAACATCCACCCATCCTTCAAAATATTTTTCTTGCGTCTTATGCAATTGGCGCAGAATGCCTTTGCCTGGGGAATTCGGTTTAAGGCTCATGAATGGAAGGAGAGACGTGGATCAAGTATTATGGAAAACGAGGAAACGTGCATTAGAACAAGGTTCTACCCTACCTGGCAGGTCCCTCGCAAGAGGCGCAAGGAAGAAAAAATGGCAACCTTTCTGGCGTGAGGGATTCGAAATGCTATCCGATCAAATTGTGGAAAAAATGATTTTATGACGACCCAGGGAGCAGTTGAGATTGAATCCAGTCGAGGATGCGGTTTTCCGCCCAAAAAGGATCTTCCTGAAGACGGTGGCCTTGAAAAAATCCGCAATGGCCTCCGTAGGGAGGAGCAATGAGCTGCAAGAAAGGATTCGCGTGAATGATCGGATCGGTAAACATGGTGAACGGGACAAACGGGTCGTCTTGCGAGGTGATGATAAGCGTAGGTTTGCGAATGAGAGGGAACACGCGTTGCGAAGCGCTCTGGTCATAGTAATCGGACGCATCCCGGAATCCTCCGTCCGGGCCGGTATACACATCATCGAATTCCCACATGCTGGAGATGTGTGGAAGGCGGTCGAGATCCCATTTCCCGGGATACAGTTTCCCTTTGCGCCGGAGTTTGGCTTTTAAGCTGTTCAAGAAAAACGCATGGTATATACGATTGCGCGGTTCTTGGAGGGCCCGCACGCAGGCGGCAGGAATGATGTTTGGACATACGGCAGCCAAACCCCTCAGAGCAGGCAGGGTTTCCCCTGCCTCTCCTCCCAATTTGAGCGTCAGGTTTCCGCCCATCGAATAACCGATGCACCAGATACATTGACAATGATCGATTTCCGTCAATTCCCGGATAATGGCCTCATAGTCTTGGCTAAGCCCCCCGTGGTAGAGGGTTGGCGTAAGATGTTCTGAACCGCCACAATTGCGTTGATTGATCCGTATGCAGTTCCAGCCACGACTCCAGGCTTTCTTGGCCAGCCCTAGCATGTAATGTGATTCGGTGCATCCTTCCAGGCCGTGTACCAGTAGCAGTGTGGGTTTTTGGGAGGGCATGGGCTGCCAGTGACAGTAAGTGAGCAGGCCGGTCTCGGCAGTCACCTTAAAAATTCTTGACTGAGAGGGTGGCATATGGAGAGGGGGTGTGCGTGGCCACCATCGTGGAAGGAGTGTCATGCGATGAGGACCCTTTACCCACCAGGGAGGGGCGAACGGGGGAAAATCAAATGAGTGGGTAGGCATTGGAGACTCCGACATATCGTATTCGTAATCCGTCAGGCAAGCCCTGGGAATTTCATGAATCATGCTCTCACCCCTGGAGGAGACCTTCGCCTCATTCCAGATGGGTCATGCGTTGACAGTATGCAATCCCTTGTTGTATTCCTGCGAAGTGTGTTGAATGAATCGTTTCATGAAGAAATTAGAATCCTCATCACCTCAAAAGCCCTCTCCTCCCTCCTCCCCCCCGGGTCGTGACACATTTCTGATATTCATGGTTGTGGGGTGCGGCATTATGGGCGTGTTATCGTTTAATTTTGGTTCTGGGAAGCCACCCAAACCCCCGACGTCCGAGGTCAATCGTGTGCAGGAGCAGACATCTCCTTCACACAAGAAGTCCGCGGACCCCCTTTCAATTACTGATGTTCCTCTGGCCACGGGCGATGAGCCGATTGATAAGCTCTTTGTTCAATCCGGTTGCCCCGTTTGTCACACCATTCCCGGCATTGAACCTGCCAAAGGTCGTGAAGGGCCCAAGCTGGTATTAGGCACCAATGCTCCCTTGCGGATGGCCGATCAACAATATCAGGGAACGGCAACGACCATAAGGGAATATATTCAAGAGTCAATTCTTGATCCCGGGGTCTATGTGGTTTCGGGATATCAGGATCGGGTGATGCCTAGATGGTATGGAAAGCGCCTTAATGCGAAGGCCCTTGATCGTATGGTCAGTTATTTAGAGCGTATTACGGATTGATGGGATCTTCAAGAGTCGGTGAGAAGGCTGATCGTTATTCCTGCCCCTTCAGAGGCCTGAGCTATTATTGAAGGTATCCAGTTCGCGTTTTCCGCTCACGGTTGGAACCGGAATCCAAACAATAGACCAATATTAAAATTATCACTATTGAGGCGATGATCCACATCCAAGTCTTGAAAAGTAAAGATGAGGGTGCTGGCCAGAGAAACGGTCCGGTTAACTTGAAAGGCTGCGGTGGCTCCGAAGGGAAAGGTATAACTGACATCGTCATTATCAACTCTTCCTCGTTCGAGATCGGCATACACAAAACCGAGTCCGCCAAACGGAATAATATTTACCGCACCTAAAGGAATGTAGTACCTGGCAATTCCCGCAAAGGTAATTTGAGTTAAATCACTTCCTGGCGAAATCAATAACTGGGGTCCCAGGGAAAAATGGGAGTCCAGAAAGTAGTCCGCCTGAAAGCTCAGGGTAAACACTTCATCGTCGAGGGTGTCCGCTAAAAAGCCAATATCGGTTCCAAATCCCCATCGGTTTTCCGCCCTGGCTTGTGAACTCGCCCAAGCCACCGAGGCCAGGATCATCAAAATCGCAATTATGGTTTTGATCCATTTATCCGCCATGCCCCAATTCTCCTTTACTTATGACGATGTTTTCGTGAGTTCATCGAGTATTGCCTGGAAGATACCCGAAACTCGGTAGCCCTTGCATCCCCTTTAATTTAAAATTTTCTCGGATACGTATTTCGGCTCTTGAGACAAGGGAAGCATGAACCTAGTCATCGTTACGATTCATGTGGCGGAGGCTAATTATGCAAAACAATATGGAACGCTTTCCCTGAACGTGAATCTCCTGAGCAGGAAGGGCCGCATAGCACGGCCCTTCCCATTTCATTTTTTGTAACGCGAAGTTAATTATTTTGTCGATTCATCAACCATTTTTTCTGCGCTTTTTACCGCCTCTTCGGTGGTTTCTTTCACCGCTTCACTCATTTCCCCCATTTTTTTCTCGGCGCCTTCCATGGCTTCTTTGGTCATTTGCCCTGCATTTTCCGCTGCATCGTTGACTGCCGAGCCAGTTTTGTCCATGGCATCTTTCATGGATGCGGTGCCTTCTTTAATGGCTTTATCGATTTTTTCTCCAGCTTGTTCTGCCGGACCCTTATCGCTGCTGTCACCGCAACCGCCGATCAATAGGATGAAAGCCAGGCACAATAGGCTTCCGAGAATATTTCGATAAAACTGCCTAGTAGTAGAGTTGTAGATCATTTGAGAAACCTCCTGTTTGTGGTGAAGGACCTTTGATGCAGCCATGAGTGGTGAGTATTGGGAGTATGGAGGGCTTTGATAAAGACCTTTGCAGCCTTTTGCTTTTTAGCCTATCGCACTTTTGAAGAAAGAGCAATGTGAATAGCTTAGGGAAAAGGTTCTTCTTTTCAACGGAGCGTGTGTGGAAACCTGGAATTTTTCAAACATTCTTTCCCAGACGATGAAGTCTGTAGCCGGACGAAGATCCGCTAAAAACGGTTTCTCGGGGATACGCGAAAGAGCATCGCAATAGGAACAGATGGGCTGTTTCTTGTGGTGAAAATCGGGATTGTCCTGTCAGGAACCTGTTTGCCATATCCAAATATTGTGGGATTTGTGCAAAGACAGGGGAAGTTGGGACATAACCAAATTCTTTTTTTCTTATTATGAGGCTATCTCTCAGGTGTTGGGAGGGCAAGTTGTCAATGTCGGAGGAAGTGTCTGGGAAGGAGGAAAACTTGAAATTCCTCAATCCCTTGGGCACACCGTTTTCCAGTGCTAAGAGCTGGACAGTCATCGCCTTCCAAAGAATTCTGGTGTTTCCCTCATTATAAATGTTTTTTGGTATAAGGAAATGAGTCTTAATTTCTAACAAAAAAATCTAACATACGGAAAGTGAACGGTCGTGTATGTAGACTGAAAAAGAATATAAAGGAATACCCGGAAAGCTTTTTCCAGTGGATCTTGAATAAGGTGGCCTAGTTGTTTTTATGAGGTCAGGTTAGCCTTAATTTTTTATAAATCCAGTCGATAGAACTTGATATTACTCTTTGGCTCTTGTGAAACAATTTTGATGAATTGAGGGTGTTATGGCAAAACCTGTTGGAAAACTGAGAAAAATTAGTCTTAACGAAGTATGGGGGAATGAACCGGATGGATTTGGAGCCTGGCTTCAACAAGATGAAATTCTTGAAATGTTGGGGGAAGCGATTGAGGTTCCTTTAAAGGCAGCAGGGGGAGAAATTCCCCTCGATACGCTGAAAGGGGGGGTATTAGCGAAGGATGCCAAACGCGGAAGTTATGTCATTGTCCTGGGAGCCTTATCCGGTATGCATCCCGATACGTTAGGGAAGTTGATGATGTATGCCGCTGGCTTGGATGCCAAAGCCATCATCTGCGTCGGACAAGATATCTCACCGGAAATACGCCAAACTTTGGATTGGCTGAATTCCGTTTCGCGGGATGATGTGAATTTTTATGGGATGGAATTAGAGCTCTGGCGGATTGACGATTCAGTTCCTGCGCCCAATTTCAATGTGGTCTGTCTGCCCAATATGTGGGCGCGGCAATTAAAAATGGGTCAGGATGAGGGAGAAAACAAAGTTCAGCACTCAAAAGAGCCTGTTGACTCAAAATCGAAAAAAGAAGAATTTCCCAAGGACTCAAAAGAAAAGGTCTCCGCTCCCCAAGGGAAAGCGGCTGGTCAGACTAAAGATGGCGTATCTGTTCGACAAAACTTTGTGTATACCAAAACCTTCTCGTGATGGTCTTCTGTTGCGACCGTCTATTGCCATGTAGTGGTTCACTCCCCCGAGGAGAGCAGGATATACTGCCCTGATCGAGTTTGCCTCAGGCTTTTTCTCCTGCCCATGCGTCGACTGTACAGAGGGCCGTTACATTCTTCTCCGCGATGGATTGATAAATGCCCCGCCGTTTTTGACTAATCTCCTTCATCAAATCGAGAACCTCAGTGTCCGTCGAATCCGTTACAACGCCTAAATAGCGGCCATCCGGTCTTTCTCCAAGACATCCGTTCTGTTTGGCATCATCCGGCGTACTTCCCAACTTGGCAACTTGGTAGAGTCAAGACTCCGATGAGGATACATCCGATCGACAGGCGAGTGAAGTGAATTTTGTGAGGAAAGGCTCTCTTTATGGCCTCCCCTTGAATAATTATAATAAAGCGCTTTTCTCGGAAAAAAACGGAATTTTTAATTATTTGTCCACTTTCACTCGAATTTTATGGTCAATTTTCGCATTTAAACTTGCTATGCCCCGCAGCTTGCTGGGGAGTTCTTTATTAATGGTAATGGATTTTTCAGGTGCGGCCACTTCGACGCGGGGAGTATAGGATAGAAAAAGAAGGGCACCGAGGACTTGAGTTTAATTTGGATGCCTCCTTCTTCTATTTTTAGAACAGATAGGGAAGAAGGAACTGGGTAAGCCGATCATATGATTCGCAGGATTTCCTTCCGGACGGTGTATTCGGATATCGGGGGCTTCCGGTTTGTTCGACGAGTCAAGAAGCGATGTACCCCATGTTATATACGAAGGCCCAATTAACATTTGCTCCAATAGCCTTTCCTGCAAAGATCTACACGAATACCAAACCTCGGATTGCTCAAACTTCAGGCCAAGGGCAAAGGCAGTAGCGATGTATTTGAAAGACAATAAGGGTATATGCCAACTATTTCATTCAGCCAGGTCGATCAATGATCACTCTCATATCCGTCATTCCACGCGTTTCTAATGTTTTGGTGAGGAGATAGCTGAACAGGACTGGCAAGGATGGATAGAAAATTAGAAGAGTCAGGATTGAGTATCGGAGTTGACCACCGTACAACACGGGCTAGGCGGGTTGTGGGAGTCATATTGTCTGGGAGCGTCGAAGAGGGTGCGAGTAAAAACGGTCAGCGCTATATAGGAGCTTCTGACGAAATTGTTTCCTGCCCATTCACCCAATCGACTCTTGCCAGAAGGAAATCTGGCTTGTATGCTTGGGCTTTCGTCAGATAGGCAATCCTTCCAATTTCTTGCCACTGTAACAAAGCGTTTGTGTCGTGAACTCGGATTTACTTCTTTTGTAATGTCTTCAGATCTACACAATCAACAGGACTTTATTCGGAGTAAAATCCGGGCAGACCTGGAAGCCGGAAGGTTTGGGGGCCAGGTTCACACCCGGTTTCCGCCTGAACCGAACGGCCATTTGCACATTGGGCACGCCAAGTCGATTTGTTTGAATTTTGGGATTGCACAAGAATTTTCCGGGAAATGTAATCTTCGGTTGGATGATACCAACCCGGCCAAAGAGCATATGGATTATGTGCAATCCATTCAAGAGGATGTTCGGTGGCTGGGATTTGATTGGGAAGACCGGCTGTTTTTTGCTTCTGATTATTTTCCTCAACTCTATGCGTTTGCCGTAGGGCTCATCAAAAAAGGCCGGGCTTATGTTGATAGCCTGGGTGCGGAGGACATGAGAGCGTTTCGTGGGACTCTGACGGAACCGGGACGCGAAAGTCCTTATCGCAATCGTGCCGTCGCAGACAATCTGGATCTTTTTGCTCGCATGAAAGACGGAGAGTTCGCTGATGGGGCGCATGTGCTTCGGGCTAAAATTGATATGGCCGCATCTAATATCAATATGCGTGATCCTGCGCTCTATCGGATTCGCCGGGTTTTGCATTATCGATTGGGAACGTCGTGGTGTGTCTATCCGACCTATGATTTTGCTCACCCGCTCTCGGATTCTCTGGAAGGGATTTCCCATTCATTGTGCACGTTAGAATTTGAGGACCATCGGCCATTGTATGATTGGGTGTTACGGGAATGTGAGGTGGCTTGCCATTCTCAACAAATTGAGTTCGCGCGATTGAATGTGGCCTCCACCGTGATGAGTAAGCGTAAATTGCTGCAATTAGTCGAGGAACGTCATGTGGCCGGGTGGGATGATCCTCGGTTGCCGACGCTTAAGGGGCTGCGGCGGCGTGGCTATACCCCATCGGCCATCCGGACCTTTTGTGAACGGATTGGGGTCGCCAAGCGCGATAGCGTCATAGAAATGGCTCTTTTGGAGCATGCGATTCGCGAGGATTTGAATCAGACAGCTCAACGAGTCATGGGGGTGCTTCGTCCGCTCCGTGTCATTATTGAAAATTATCCTGAAGGACAGGTTGAGGAGTTGGAGGCGGTCAATAATCCGGAAGATCCCAGTCAAGGAAAGCGAAAAGTGCCGTTTTCCCGTGAATTGCTGATCGAACAAGACGATTTTCGCGAGGAGCCGCCCAAGAAATTTTTTCGACTTTCGCCCGGGCAAGAAGTCCGCCTTCGGTATGCCTATATCGTTCGATGCGTGGGGCTTGAAAAAGATCCAAGTACCGGCCAGGTGACGGTTGTCCGGTGTACCTATGACCCGGATTCCAAGAGTGGTGGTTCACAAGCAAACCGGAAGGTGAAGGGAACCTTGCATTGGGTATCGCAGCACCATGCCATGCCGGCTGAGGTTCGATTGTATGAACCCTTATTATTAGGGCAGGCTGTCTCGTCCAGTCTGGAAGAAGAAAAAGATTTTCTGGATCTTCTGAATCCTCGGTCTTTGGTCACTGTGTCGGATTGCCGTGTGGAGCCGTGCCTGGCTCATGCTCTTGCCGGGAGTCGGTTTCAATTTGAACGACAGGGCTATTTCTGCCTCGACCCTGATTCCACTCAACAGCAGTTGGTTTTTAACCGAACCGTTTCTCTTCGTGATTCTTGGGCAAAAATCGAAAAATCATAGGCTGGAAATCATACGTCTTCGTCGATCGATATTTTAGGGGTTTTCGCGGACTGTAGAAGCCTTTTTTCCTCTGATCGAGTAATGTATCTCCATTCCCCGGATGGGATATCGAGCGTAAGAGTGCCAATGCGAATGCGTTTTAATTCCAATACCTTCAGGGGGGTATGAAATTGGGGATCTTTGAACGAGTGAAACAGACGTCGGAGATGTCGGTTTTTCCCTTCCTTTAAAATGACTTGGAGATAGGTTTTGGGTCCAATCTCGCGTATTTTTTTGGCTTTGTGAACTTTTAATAAACCAAATGGGGAAGGAACGCCTGTTTGTGCGCTAAAAAGGTGTTCCTCTGTAATTCTTCCCCGCACCACGATGTCATAGCATTTTTCGCAAGTCCCGGGTTGCGTGAAAAGATCCACCAGATTCCCATGCTGAGTAAAGAGCAGCAGTCCTTTGGAGAGCTTGTCTAGTCGGCCAATCGGTACCCAGCCATCCGTTAAAAAAAATGGAGGAAGAGCCTCATAGACTGTCGCACGCTGTTTTTCATCTTTTCTGGTTACTACAAGGCCTTTGGGTTTGTGGAATATGATAAATTTGGGCGACCAAAGCGTGTTCGGTTGAAAAAACTTTCTTGTTTTCGTGTATCCGTCGTTCATCGGTTTTCCATTGTATCGACAGGTGGAAGAAGCTGTTGGGTCATTATTCTCGCCAATATCGGGTATTAACGATGCGAGCCTGACACAAGAATAGGGATTGTCCTCTCGCAAACTCTAGGTCAAAAAGAATACTCATGAGCCAACCCGTTCCCTGCCCCAGACATGCATCTACTCGGAACCGATATACTTCAGATAGCATAAACGTATATACAATTAAGAAAAAGTACGTTTATTGAAAAGCTTTTGTTATCTGGAGCAGATTTTTGGTTGAGGAGGGTTTGTTTTGGCAAGATTTTTTTCGTAGGATAGAAGAAAAGTCTAAGTGTGGACAGATTTTTTTCGTGAACATAATGAAAGAAGTGAAAGGCTAGAAGTTCCTACAAACGAAGGTAAAGACTACCCATTGTCCTGCCGATAAAACTCTGTATGGGCAGGATGGAAAAAGGGTAGTATGAGTAGAGGCTAGGAAGCATGTTAGGAAAAATCTTTTTTGTACTTGGGATGGTCTTCTTGGCATGTTGCGTGACTGTACTATTCTGGATGGGGTGGATCCACGGTGTTTCGTGGTCAAATCGAAAGGTTTATAACTCTAGCCAGGTCTAAGACGTATTTTCTCTCACCTGTTTTCCCCTGCCTGTTTCCATATCGATCCCGCATTCAATATTGATGTTTAGGGTGGCTAATCTCTAAAGAATCTCCTGAGGTTCGGAGATAAGCAAGTAAGTTGATATCTCATGGTAGGGACAAGTTGTTCTAGGGGGTGAAGTCTTGTTCAAGACTGTCTTTTTTTCTATTAGTGCATTCAAGGTATTGATTTAAATGCGCGCAGGGGAAGGTCACCAAGAATCTGGCCAGTATAGGAATTTCTATTCCCAGGGTACCTTAAATTGGATGGATGAGGCTACATACCCGTCTTCGGACGATTTAAATGACACCTTTTGGAGATGGGAGTTTCTTCGTCGCCGCTCCGATTATAAACAAGATTGGGCGAGTTATTTTCCGCAAACGTATGAATATAATCTCGCGTGTGCGCGGAATCCTGGCTATCCTACCCGATTTAATAAACCGGTATTTCCGCCGGAGCACCCGGCCTTTAAAGCGCGCATGCCGAATTCATTGGAGAAATATCACTTAAGTGGTCTGCCGAATCCAGCCATTGCCAAGCCGTGGATGCTCTCATTTGATAGCGATTATGGGCGAATTTATTTTGGACAAGGACCGGATTGGATGGCCGGGGGAGATGAAGTTTCCCTCTGTTTGCCGGAATGGAAGGTGGCGGCAGTATTTGATCTCAAACGGCCCTTAAACGCACAAATTGAAAAGATCAAAGCAGACTTAATGGAATGGCAGTCGCATCAGATTGGAAAGAAACTTGAGCGGAGAAAACGCCGGGATGAGTGGCCCTTGTACTTGCGAGTTTTGGATGCACTGAATCTCGGGATCCGTCCTGCAGAAATCGGACGAACCCTCTTCCATATTCAGAATCAGGAAGAAGCCGAAGCCAGGATAGCGCAATTGCAAAAATATGCTACACAATTAAGTGCTCATTTCCCGAGTTGAGAGGCCATCTTCAAATTCGAGTGGGGTAATTGACAATTTTTCGAAGGAAAATGGATGTACCTATGAGCAATTTAATCGATGCCTTAAATCGTCTTCAGAGCCGACAGGAACAGGAGCAGGACATTTCGGTTGTGGAAGCCCCACCAGCTCAACATGAACAACCTAGCCCTCATGATTCGGTTCAGGTTGCGGATGCCCCCGATCAGATGAAGCCGTCGGAAACAAAATTCTTGACGGCCGTCGGCACCCATGAGTGGGTAGGCATACTTCAAAAAGAATATCTGCATGCCTTTATTCGCGAAGGAGGGGCAGCCGTCAAGTTTGGGGTGTGTCCGGGGGGAGACTCTATCCTAGAGTGTCAGGCCCAATTGGAAGTGATGGCTCGTGAAAAAGAATATGTGTATGCCAAGGTGGACTCCCGATTTACCAAAGTTCACATGGTGGAAAAACTGTTCCATAAAATTGCCAAGCAACTGGATTGGGATGATTTGGCTTATCGATTTATGCTTCGTCTGTTGCAGGATAACGGGTATCAGATTCCTTCCAGCCGGAAAGAATTTTCTCTGCGACAAATTGCGGCTTTGAATGAACGCAAAGAACCCATGTTGCGCCGGGATGTACAAACCTGGCTGGAAAAGACGATTGAAGGGGACTCGGGCTTATGCCGGGAATTTCGGATGGCCATGATTCGTTTATGTGTGGCGCAGTTAGATGCCGGTGACACGGACCAGGTGTTGGGGACAGCTGTAAAAGAGTGGTTGTGCGGCGATCTGCGTTTAGTTTCGGGAGTGAAAAAAGCGCTGATATACCAAAAAGTGGCTCGCCATAACGCCAGGTATATGTTGTCATCTTTGACCCGATGGCTACGGCTGAGTGGGTATGGAGGATTGGTTGTGACCGTGGATATCTCCCAGTATTTTCGCAAACGGAATCCGAGTGCACAGGGAGGGGAATTGGTTTTTTCGCCGTCGGCCACCATGGATCTGTATGAGTTGCTCCGGCAGTTTCTTGATGCCAGTGATGACATTGAAGGCTTATTAATGGTGGTCTTAAGCCCGCAGGATTTTCTCTCCGATGTGCGCCGGGGGGTGGATCGCTATGAGCCCCTCAAGCTTCGAGTGTGGGACGATATCCGACCCAAGCATCGGCAAAATCCGTTATCGTCCTTGGTGCGGATTGGTCCGACGATGCAACAGGAATCCGTATCCGAGCCCGTGACGGCTTTGATTGCGGCAATGCCCATCATTCCCGATCTTGAGGCTCGTCGGGTGATCGAAGGACCACGGGCCGGTGTGCCCAACCGTCATGTGGTCAATGCCCTTGGGTGTTTGCAGCCGGAAATCGAGGGGCGGTTCCGACGGTTATTGGAGGCTACACAAAACAATGTCACAGCGGGAACGTGTCCACGGGGGATGGTGATTGATGGGGAGTTTGGGGCCGGGAAATCCCATGTGCTGGAGTATTTACAAAATTTGGCGCTGGAATCCAATTTTATTTGTAGCCGGATTGTAATCAGTAAAGAAACGCCTCTATATCATCCAGTTCGGCTGTACTATTCAGCTATTGAATCGGCGGTGATCCCGAACAAACGGGGAGAGGTCTTTGCAGAAATCGCGAGTGAATGCGATGTGTGGACCCCCCGGTATAAGGATCTGGTGAATTGGGTCAATAATCCCGAAAATGGCATTGACGCCCGATTTGCGGCGACTCTGTTTCTTTACGAACGCATGAGCTCGGATATGGAATTGGGCCATCGGATGGCCAGGTTTTGGACGGGAGATCCGGTAAATGTCGGAGATCTCAAGAGGTTTTTGCATGAAGCCGGGTTTGCCGGGAAATATGCATTTGGAAAAGCCTCGGTCACCCAGTTGGCGCTGCAGCGGTTTCAATTTGCGGCCCGTCTCATGCAGGCAGCCGGATATTCTGGGTGGATTCTTTTGATTGATGAGGTGGAACTTGTTGGACGGTATTCCGTCAATCAGCGTGCCAAATCCTATGGGGAAGTGGCCCGATTGATGCAGATGGATGGAGGCCCCAGTTTACCGGGTCTGGGGACGGTACTCGCTCTCACCAATGATTTTCGCAGTGAAGTTCTGGAGAAAAAAGGAGATAAGACCAAGTTGGTGGAAAAACTTCGAGCGAAAGGAACGGAACAAGATATCCAGTTGGCTGCAAAAGCCGAACTAGGGATGAAACTTTTGGAAACCCAGCGCATCCCGATCGGACAACCACCGGTTGATGTCATCGAAGATGTGCATCGGACCGTGAGGACTCTACACTTGAAAGGACACGGTTGGCGGATGTGGGAACAGGCTACGGATGCGCCTGCCACGATTCTACCGGATGCCAGCATGAGAAAATATGTGAAAAGCTGGGTGACCCAGTGGGATTTTCACCGCTTGTTTCCCAATGAAGAATGTGAATTGGAGTCCGCAAATTGGAAGTTTACCTACGAGGAAACCCATTCAAAGGACAGTGACGCTCTTAAGGTGACTAGGCAGTTATTACCTCTGAACTCTGTTTCGCAAGAAGCGGAATTGGTGGCTCAAGTTTTTTCCGGTGAATCCGATCCTTCCGCCCCCCCCCCAGATAAATTGAAGCCTCTGGCGGCGACCAAACCGATAGCAGGGAGTCGGGTCGATGGTTGGTCTATCCGGCTCTTGCCATTTGGTCTGAATTATCTTCCTGAACGATTCTTTCGGGTTTTGTCCCTCTCCAGTTGAAATCACCTGCTGCGATCTGTAACAGTTAGTCTCGAAGAGTGGATTGGTCCCACTCTTTCCTTCCCAGGATTACATTCTTTTGTACAACCAACACGGTTCCCCGTTTTCTCATATTTTCCGTCTGTGGTGGCCTTTGGCGGGAAGTTGGTTATTAATGGGGCTTGAAATACCTTTGGTTGCGATTATTTTATCTAGGTTTCCTAACCCCGAAATTCACCTGGCGGCATGGGGTGGGGTGGTGTTTCCCCTCTCTCTCATCATTGAAGCGCCCATCATCATGATCTTGTCGGCTTCCACCGTGCTTTGCAAAGACGGTTCGGCCTATGTTCTGCTTCGAAATTTCATCTGGGTGCTCGGTGGGATGTTGACCATTCTCCATATGGCCGTGGCCTTTACTCCGTTGTATGACCTGATCGTGGTGAATCTGTTGGGTGTTCCAATGTCGATTGTTCAACCGGCCAGGGTGGGGTTGCAAATTATGACCCCTTGGACCCTGGCCATTGCTTTGAGGCGTTTTCTGCAGGGCCTGGTTATCCGGACCGGTCAAACTCGTCTCATTGTGTTGGGGACATTCGTGCGGATATGTATCAGTGGAAGTCTCCTGGGTTTCGGGCTTTGGGAAACCGGAAGGGCTGGGATTGTGGTGGCCACAACGGCAATGGTCACCGGAGTGATCGTAGAAGCCGGATTGATCCATATATTGGCTTGTCCGGCCATCAGATTGGTGCGAAACCAGACTTTGGTTTCCGGATTGTCCATTAGGAAACTAGTATCTTTTTATCTGCCGTTAGCCGCGACGCCTCTGCTGACGCTGGCAACCTTACCTATTATCAGCGCTGCCTTGAGTCGGATGCCTATGGCCCTGGAGTCCTTGGCAGTATGGCCGGTGTTGGGAGGGTTGACCTTTGTCTTTCGGAGCGTGGGATTTGCCTTTCAGGAAGTGGTGATTGCTCTCAGTCCCAAGCGTGAAATGGTCATTCCGCTCAAATATTTTGCTGGAGGACTAGCCTGTTGTACGACCGGGAGCTTGTTATTTCTTGCGGTCACTCCATTGGCGACCTTTGGTTCGATTCTGTTGCGGCGTTAAAACCCGACTTGTCCTTGTTGGCTCAACAAGGCTTGTGGATTGCCCTGCTCATGCCTCTGTTTAGCCCATGGGAAGGTTTTTTAACGGAATCTTAGTTCAACATGGCCTGACAAAACGTGTGACGCAAGCCGTCTTCCTATATGGAGTTGGCTGTTCGACTTTGTTGGGATTGGGAGTTTTCTATGGAGAATGGACGGGCTTATATGTCGGACTGCTGGCGGTAGTATTTGGACTCATTTTACAGACCACCTGGTTAGGCAAAAAAAGCACTCCGTTTCTTTCGCCAGCTCCAATGGAAACGGCGGTGAACGATGGCAAGTCCTGAAGGGAAAAACATCCAAATAAAGGGGTGTTTGAAGGAAGTTCCCTTCAGAATTTTTAGATAAAGTAGAATGGTAGAACAATGTAATGCATTGAAAATATTGATGAAAACTTCAATTGACGCAACGTCAAAAAACTGGAATGGGTTTTGCGGATAAACTGGCTTAATAAATGGGTAAATTTATTTGGGTAGATTCGAAATGTATCACCAAACTTCGGTAGTCGAATGAACAAAATTCTGGTTATTGACGACGATGAATATGTGCGTGACTCTGTCTCTCTCTTTCTGGAAAATGCGGGGTATTCCGTTGTGGAGGGGGCAACCTCCGAGGAAGGGTTTGAAAATCTTCAAGGCACTCAGGCTTCTGCGGTGATTACCGACATCGGGTCTTTGTCACATGATGGACAAACGCCGTTTCAGAAGATTCGAAAACGAAGTCCAAAATTTCCGATCATTGCTTTATCCGGCACCATGTCACATTTCCAAAATGGGGGGAATCCGATTCCCAATAGTCTTCAACCCACCTTCACCCTACAAAAACCGTTCACCGTTGATGAACTTCTCGAGGTCATCCAACGGGCTCTTCTTCACTAAAAACAGCGTCATTTTTCGGATAGACTTGAATCCTATGCCACACTTTTGTGCGTCCTAAGGATCTTGACGCAAGACCTTTAATCGCTGGGTGGTTCAAAATGACCGGGAGGGCGGGATCCCCAGGGAAGGGTGGTGGGACGCGCCTGTTTCAACAGACTTTGAAGGTTGATCTGAGCCGCCCGAATAAGCTTGGGATCTCCGTGGTGGAGAATGCTGGTGAGCGAGATAAAGATGTCCGGGTATTCTCGGCTGATATCAATCATTCGTTGGAAAATAGGGTCGGATAAGGACGGGTCAGGCAGTTCCGGATTATCGTCGTCGGGATCGTTCCACAATCGCTGAATGGTGCGTGGATCACTATGGAGCCAGGAGATGGGAACTTCCAATTCCTGGGCCATAGTGGTGATCGTGGACAGGGGTGGGTCCCATTCCCCTTTTTGAAAATTTTGCAAACTGGCCAGGTCCACTCCCGTTTTTCGGCTGAGGTCAGCAAGCGAGATCCCTTTGTGTTGACACCAGGCGCTCAGGTGGAGGTGAATGGACATGGCCCGATCATAGGCAAATGTACATTGACCTGTCTATCGGTAAAATTTCTTTCATGATCATATGATCTGATTTTGCGTGCTCCAGATGGCGGTCATGGAGTAGTCAATAGGGAAAGAGATATGGTCTGATAGAGTGACAGGAAAAGACGGATAGATTCTAATGATGGGGGCATCGTGAAAAAGATAGCGGTAGCAAAGAAATCTTCCAAGGAAGTCCAGGTGTCTTACTGGGTGTGCTCCAGTCCGGTTGGTCGACTGTTGTTGGTCGGAAACGCTAAGGGCTTGCAGGGGCTGCAGTTTCAAGATGGAGCTCATCCGCTCACAATTCAGCCGGCCTGGAAGAAATCCCGTGAACCGTTTCTGGCGGTGCTAGAACAGTTGCAAGAATATTTTGATGGTTCGCGAACACGCTTTCAAATTCCACTGAATCTTCAAGGCACGCCGTTTCAACGGCAGGTGTGGCAGGCACTCCAACGTATTCCTTATGGCCGGACAGTATCGTATGGGGACATTGCCAAGAAGGTTGGGAGTCCGCTAGCGTCCCGCGCCGTGGGGGCTGCCAATGGCCAAAATCCGGTATCGATTCTGGTGCCCTGCCATCGGGTAATCGGGGCGAATGGAAAACTGGTTGGCTACGGTGGCGGGTTGCCGATCAAGCAGGCATTATTAGAATTGGAACAGTCGAACTATTAACCCCTTTGTCAATTGCCTCTCTCCCTTACCTCAAGCCTGCAACAGTTGATGATCTGCCTTCCACAACGGTACAAGATGTGAATCCCCGGCCTTGTGGCGGAGCCGTGCAGCCGACTTCGGAAATCAGGTGCGTACTGTCTGAGTCCTTCGACAGGCTCAGAACAGGCTCCGCGAATTTGCGCCGATACCGAAGGTAGCGAGCCACGCCACAGTCAACATGGTTTTGGATCCTTTTCTCAGAAGAAAAGGCTCTCGGCTACCGGGACGAAACCCGGCACTACAGAAAAACGGTGGACTCATGACTGTTCCAGGCAGGCTATAAGTATTTACATGACTCTCTTTTGCCACTGTCTATTTTGATTGGATTACATTCCATCGGTCGAAGGTTATGATGAATAAAACGATGGATGTTTTTTGGTGGGGACGACGGCGGAGTGGGTTTGCGAGATGGCGGCTTGGATGTCCTTAACGTATCGGCTTAAGGATTCGTGAATGACGGGAAAGGCCAGGTGTTCCCAAGGAATGTCTGAAATGGAGACGAGTTGCACTTCTAGGCTTTCCGGCCCGGGTTTAAAGTTCAGGTTTTGGAGATAGGCTCGATACACGACATAGACCTGAGAGACGTGAGGCAGGCTGAAGATACCCAATAAGCCTTGAATGCTCACGTTGGCACAGGCTTCCTCTATGGTTTCCCTGGCAGCGGCCTCTTCGGTGCTCTCGCCCATTTCCATGAATCCGGCTGGGTAGGTCCAGAGTCCCATGCGGGGTTCGATGGCTCGTCGGCACAAGAGAATTTTATCTTCCCATTCGGGTATGCAGCCTGCCACGATTTTGGGGTTTTCGTAATGGATGGTTAGGCAGGCGGGACACACAGCCCTCGGGAGGGTCTCTCCTGGAGGAATTTTTTCCTCAACCAGAGTGCCGCAGCGAGAACAATGTTTGATGCTATTGGGCAAGGCGGTCGACCAAGGTTTTGATAAACAATGAGGTGCGGGAAATGATTGACCGTTATTCACGATCTAAAGGTTCTGGGTTCCATAGGCCTATTCTTATCATACCTGGTATCGATTGTAATTCAATGGCAAGGGTTAGGGAATTCTTCTCTGAGAAGACTTTTCTCCTAACGGTGGGTGAGGGGAGCAACCTTAAAAGCCCTCCGGATTGTGAATAATGCCGGAGCTTTGTTAAGGTTGGCACCTGCATGTGAACACCCTTATTTCTGAAAGCATTATACATTCTTCTGGCTATGGATTGGAGCGAACGGTATGAGTACGAATGATCGTCAAATTATATTTTCATTGATAGGCGTAGGCCGGATTCATCCACCGAAGAAGCAGGTGTTAAAAGATATTTATCTGTCATTTTTCTACGGGGCCAAAATCGGCGTTTTGGGATTGAACGGGTCGGGAAAGAGTACGCTGCTCAAAATTATTGCCGGGTTGGATACAAACTATATCGGCAAGATTACGATGTCTAAAGGATATTCCGTGGGCATGTTTGAGCAGGAACCCTATTTGGAACCGGGCAAAACCGTGAAGGAAGTGGTGGAGGAAGGACGGGCAGAGGTCGTCAAGTTGCTCCGTGATTACGAAGCGATCAGCCAGGCATTTTCCGGTGATGTGAGTCCCGAAGAAATGGAAACGCTGATCGAACGACAGGGAAAACTGCAAGAGCAAATCGAGGCGGTCAACGGGTGGGAACTGGAGCATCAATTGGAGATTGCGATGGATGCGCTCCGTTGTCCACCGCCGGATGCCAAAGTGGATGTGTTATCAGGAGGCGAGCGGCGCCGGGTGGCCTTGTGCCGATTATTGATTCAAGAGCCTGATATTCTCCTCTTGGACGAGCCCACCAACCATTTGGATGCGGAGACGGTAGGATGGTTGGAACAGCACCTCAAGGAATATAAGGGCACCGTCATTGCGGTGACCCATGACCGGTATTTTTTAGATAACGTGGCCGGATGGATTCTGGAGTTGGATCGTGGACAGGGCATTCCCTTCCAGGGCAACTATTCGTCTTGGTTGGAGCAAAAGCAGGGGAGACTGGCACAGGAAGAAAAGTCTGAGTCCAAACGGCAGAAAACGCTGGAACGGGAATTGGAGTGGATTCGCATGTCTCCCAAAGGCCGGCAGGCCAAGGGAAAAGCCCGTGTGACAAAGTATGAACAGTTAGTGAGTGCGGAGCAGGATCGACAAACGGATGATTTGGAAATTTATATTCCCTCCGGTCCCCGGTTGGGAGATGTAGTGGTCGTGGCTGATGAATTGTCCAAAAGTTTCGGGGATACGGTGTTATTTGAGCAACTATCGTTTTCTCTCCCCAAGGGTGGGATTGTCGGTGTGATTGGTCCCAATGGTGCCGGGAAATCCACCTTGTTTAAAATCATTGCCGGCATAGAAAAGCCCGATGGCGGAATCTTGAGGTTGGGAGAAACTGTCAAGCTCGGCTATGTGGATCAAGGCCGGGTCTTGGATGACAATTTGAACGTTTGGGAATGTATTACCGGAGGCCAGGAGACCGTGTCGCTGGGCAAGATGGAGGTCAATTCTCGTGGCTATGTCTCCCGGTTCAATTTTTCAGGGTCGGATCAGCAGAAAAAAGTGAAGGATTTGTCCGGCGGTGAACGGAACCGGGTGCATTTGGCACGGATGCTCAAGGAAGGGGCGAATGTGTTGTTGCTCGATGAGCCGTCTAACGATCTGGATGTGAACACCTTGCGGGCGTTGGAAGAAGGCCTGGAGCATTTTGGCGGCTGTGCCATGGTGAGCAGTCATGATCGCTGGTTTTTGGATCGTGTGGCGACTCACATTCTCGCCTTTGAAGGCAATAGTCAGGTGGTCTGGAATGAAGGAAACTATTCCGAATATGAAGCCAATCGAAAAAAACGGTTGGGAAAAGCCGCCGATCAGCCGCACCGGATCCGTTATCGAAAGTTAACGAAATCATAGCGCAGACTTTTGACTGGACTCGTGATTTCATGTCATCAATATCCCACAAACCGGATCCCCCATCTTCATCTCCTTCCCCACAGGGAAGCTCCATATCGGTCATGATTGCCCGAGTGGTGGGAATCCTCTGCGTAGCTGGTGGATTTATGTTAGGAATTCAGGGCTTGAATCAACCTGATTCTCCTTTGCTGCCTACCGCGCTTGCTCTGATTGTGGCCGGAGTGATTGCTCAACTGTTTGCCTTGGTGCGAAGCTGGTATTTGTGGGCAAACCGAACGCAATGACTCTTATACGGGTTCCCGGTTTTAAGAATCGGAATCTTTTGAAGCACACCATTTGTTGTTGGCTTTTCAGTGCCATGGCCGTGAGCGTCATAAGTTGTGCCCCCTGGCAAGATAGATTTATCGATGGGGGTGTTGGGACTTTGACCCAAACCGACGTTCGGGAAAAGCTTGGCAAGCCGCATCTGGTCAACGATCCTTTCTTGTCTGACGAGACGACATGGACCTATCGCTATGCCCTTTCCGAAAGCGAACTGGATCCTTCTGGCATTCGAACATTTGGCAAACAGGCAGGGAGTTTGTTCGGAAGCAAACCAGGTGGCCCTCGTGAAAAGGTCTTTTGCTTTAACTATGTCCTGACTTTCGACAAAGAAGGCGTACTACGTGAATGGGAACGAGAGGAATGCCAATTGCCCAAAGCCCCGGATCCTTTCCAGCAGGGATTACCTGCGATGAATTAGGGCAATGCAAGCGTGGGGTCGTTGAGTCGGCTTGGTCGAAGCCTGTATTTATGGTAAACGCATTGTGCGTGGCGAGAGAGTTTGTGATCGTCATCGTCTATCTGGGACAGGAGAGAGAGTAAACCCGCATGCCGGTTTTTCAAAGCGGAGCGTTTTTTCAGCAATGTTTTTCCGTTCATCCCCTCTCGCTCTGTCTAAAATTGGTCGGACTGCCTGAAACTCTGGGCGTGTTTTGTATGAATTGTCGAATGCGCCATCGCATGACTGTCAATCCGCTTCCTTTTTCCGAGCAACACGACTCTGGACAAGAATCCCAGGTTAAAGGCCTTGATGGCGTGCATGCCTGTTTTCAAGCTCACCCTGATGAGGTTCGGATTACCTCGGTGGATGTCGAACGCAATGCCGTTCAGTTGCGATGTCGGCCCTGTCACCAGGTTTTTACGCTTGGAATTCGTTTGTTTGAAACCCACCAATCCTAACGTTTCGGTGAACGGTTACACTAAGAATGATCAGGAAACCAGCCGAAGGCGGTTTCAAAAAAATTCTGTCCCGCAGAACCCTCAGGTGTCATCGGTTCTGCGGGACAGCTGATAGTTTAGAATCGGGTTATCGATTCGGTTGGGGTGTATAGCGAAGATAAGGTTTGACCACCCGATGCCCTTTAGGAAAAAGGGCCGGCACTTCTGGGTCGGTCACAGCAGGAGTGATAATACAATCCTCCCCATCCTTCCAGTTGGCGGGTGTGGCCACCTTATACTTGGCGGTGAGTTGAAGCGAGTCGATGACCCGCAGAATCTCATCGAAATTCCGGCCTGTGGACGCCGGGTAAGTCAGGGTTAATTTGAGCTTTTTATCCGGCCCAATCACAAAGACCGACCGGACTGTCATATTATCCAGGGCATTGGGGTGAATCATGTCATACATGTTTGCCACTTTGCGGTCCGGATCGGCGATGATGGGGTAACTTACCGTGCACTGTTGTGTTTCGTTGATGTCGTTAATCCACCCCTTATGGGAATCGAGTGGGTCTACGCTGACGGCCAACACTTTGACATTCCGTTTTTTGAACGCCTCGGTCATTTTAGCCATTGTACCCAGTTCGGTCGTGCAGACGGGGGTAAAGTCTTTGGGATGAGAGAATAAAATGCCCCAGCCATCTCCCAACCATTCATGAAAGTTGACGGTGCCTTGGGTAGTTTCTGCGGTAAAATCAGGGACGACATCTCCTAGACGTAAAGCCATGATGACCCTCACTTTATCATGATGATGTGAATAAATTCCCTCACGAAGGCTTTGAATCGTTTGTTGATCTGGACCTTCATGAAGTTTTCGCATATGCTGTTTCAGCTTAAGTCTAAGGCAGGGCTTGAGACATGGTCAACAAGTTGAACCTTTATACGATGATGCCGGGTTTGCGGACGATTTAAACAAAGGAGAGTATGTGTTATGGCTGGATCTTCATTGCGTGTCGCCGTGATTATGGGTAGCAAGTCGGATTGGGAAACCATGAGGTTGGCCAGCGAAACGCTGACACAACTGGGCATTCCCCATGAGTGCCGTGTGCTATCCGCCCATCGGGCCCCTGATGCCTTGGTCAAATATATTGGGGAGGCCGAATCGGAGGGCGTGAGAGTCTTTATCGCCGGCGCTGGCGGGGCGGCTCATTTGGCGGGAGTGATTGCCGCCAAGACCCAATGGCCCGTCTTGGGTGTGCCGATGCAATCCAAATCACTGCAGGGCATGGATTCGCTGTTGTCCATTGTCCAAATGCCCAAAGGCATTCCGGTGGGAACGTTGGCTATTGGCAATGCGGGGGCGACCAATGCTGCCTTGATGGCCGGAGCCATCTTATCAATTGGGGATCCCACGTTGGCTAAACGAATTCAGAAATATCGAGAGAAACAAACGCAAGCGGTCTTGGCTGAGCGGCTGGATGATGTGTCGTAATCATAGCGAGCCTGCCTACTCATGCGCAGGGGAATGGTCCGCTGTGCCGTTGTGCGGAAGAGGGATATTTGGGGTCTTTAAGGCTGCTCGAGTTTCGTGCCCGCCATAGTGGGTTGTTATTCGTTAGGTATCGGCCGATCTTCCACGAACTCGAATCGGGACACAAGATTTCCGTTTCCTTCCACGTGTTCTGTAAACATCGTCAGGGGTCTGACCCAGAGTTCAAACGTGCCGTATAAGGCACGATATACCACGAGTTCCTCATCGGTTTCTGAATGTTTGGCTACCCCAATCACTTGATAATAGTTTCCTTTATAGTGCCGGTATCGTCCTGCTGGGATCATGAATGTGACCTCCGGGATGCGATGGAGGGATAAGTCTGCCGATAGGCATAGAGCGCAATATTTCCTGCGACGGAAGCATTCAGGGGAATGGACGGACTTGCGAAATTTTCAACCGATGAGCGAACGAGACCGGAGGAAGCCCTGTCCCTTCTTCGCCGATGAGGAGGCGGATCTGTTCCGGCCAGTCCCAGGTGCCCATGTCGTCTCCTGTCATATCCAATGCCGTAATCCACTGAGCAATATCGGATTTCCAGTTCGCCTATGGCACATCCTCGGTAGATGTTCAGTGAAAAGACCGCTCCGCTACTGGCTCGAATGACTTTAGGATGAAACGGATGGACGGATTCATCGAGCAGGATGACCCGATCCACTCCAAAGACCCAACACCCTCGTAATAATGAACCCAAGTTTCCCGGATCACCCATCGGACACAATATTTCAAGTCCCTGGGGACTTGCCGTGAGATCATATAGGGACAGACCAGGAATACGGCAAATCCAAAGGGGAGCGTGGGTGCCATAGATGTCGAGTTGCTGAAAAAGCTGATTGGCGAGCCTGTATACCGGACCAGTGAATCCCGGGATGTCCGGTTGAGATTTTCTGTCAGGGATGAGCAGTTCAAGCATGGTAGTCGGGGATTGCCTGAGGAGTTCTGTCCCGATGCGCATTCCCGATAAGAGACATTGCTGGTGCCGTTTGATGCCCGGCGGTTCGAGCAAGGATACCCACCGTTTGACATGTGGATTGTGTGGACTGGAGATGATTTTCGGTTGATCTTGTGTCATTGATTGATAGACGAGGTGCGAAGAGAGAAGATTGGGCCTCTGTTGTTATATCGAGGACGATCTTACCAGAAGCGGTCTTAAGAGATCGTTAAAATCTACCGATAACACACCCTAACGCGCTATTCGGAGCGTCTCAAGCCCGTAAGGGCTTTCAGCCTCTATTGTAACCATCTTTTGTGTTTTTCCCTATCTGCTGGAGGGTGTTATGTTGTCCTGGACGAACGGGAAAAAACCCAAATCCCAAGAGGCTTCCTCAACTTCACAAAAAATATCTGAGGATTCTATGCCTGAAACCGAAAGCACGGCAGATAAGGCCTTGGAGTCCCTGGCTAGAATCTTACGAGTGTTCGGGCGGCACGCGTTTGAACTGGAGGATTTAAAGGCGGAAGCCATTGAAAAAGAATTTGAACGATGGGCCATGCATGTTTTGGTCGGAACGGTTAATCCGAACGAGGCCAATGAAAACACAGGAAGGACCATTCGACGAGATTGGGGTGAACTGGCCAGATTTGTCAATATCCATCGGCAAAAAGAGCGCCAATATGTGACGAAAAACCTCCAAGACGTCCGGGAAGTCTTATGGGAGTTTACTCGAAACATGGGGCAAGCTGTCATCGAAGATCAGGAAACGGACCAAAAAGTGTCACAGTATCTTACCCGATTGCAGGAAGTGACCGTAAAAAGCTCGTTTGCCGAGATGAAACAGGCATTATTATCGGCGGTGCAGAGCATCAAAGGACTGGTTGATGAACGGAAGCAACGCCAGGACCGACGAGTGCAACAATTAGGAGAAAAGCTCCGTTCGGTGGAACGGGAATTGGGATCGGCGCGCAAACAGATGATGGAAGATCCCCTGACTCGACTGTTCAACCGGGGTGCACTAGACGAGCATTTGGAACGATTGGCCAGCCTGAGCTTTTTCTCGGGATCCCCCACAAGCTTGTTGATGGTAGATATCGACTTTTTTAAGCGTATCAATGATACCTACGGACATTCTATGGGAGATGCGGTGCTTCAACAATTGGCCGATCGGCTCGTATCGACGTTCCCGCGAAAATCCGATTTTATCGCCCGGTACGGTGGGGAAGAGTTTTGTGTATTGTTATCGGGAACGGGAATAGGTTTGGGGCAACGTCTGGGTGAACGTCTTCTGGAATCGGTTCGCAGCCAGGAATTTACCTATCAGGATCAGTCCATACCGGTGACGGCCTCGATTGGGGGGGCCGAATTATTGCAGGGAGAATCCGTCACTTCTTGGTTGGAACGGGCCGACCGCGCACTGTATCGAGCGAAGGAAAATGGACGAAACCAGATGTGCGTGGCTCAGGAAACTCGCGAGGTAGCTTGACCTCCGCCGTATGGAGTAGAGCGGTGAGGGGAATGTCGGTTGATTTTAGGCGGGTTGAGGTTGATAAGACGGGGCTAAATGCTTTAAGGCCAGACGATACGTTTGGTGTATGTCTTCCCAATTGCCCAGTCGAGTATGAAAAAAGCTGGCTATTTGTGGCAGTGTCTTGTGTATGGTGTGCAGAATCGGTCCCCAATCCTCAGCGGACACGGTTAATCTTCCCTGTGAGTGTTCTTTTATTTTGTCCACGGCCTCTTCCTGAGAGGCGTTGATCCAGAAGTCGGCAATCCACCCTGAGAGGGCGACGCTGTCCACCAGGAACTGATATTCCTCGGGAGTCTGGAAGAGATGAGGGGTGTGGCTGTAGAGAATGGACACCTGGAATTCTTCAGGCAATTGCCAATGTTGAGCGAGCCAGGCCCCCACCTGTGAATGATCGACCCCCAACTGTTCCAATTCAAGCTGTTTAAGGTCGCTATGGTTACGTCCAGCTTTGTCATGCAGTCTCGTGACTTCATCTCCCGCCACCTCGTTTAAAGCCAAGACGCCGATATCTTGTAACAGTGAACCGAGAAAAACCAATTCAGGATCCGGATAGTGAAAATGCTCTCCCAAGGCTCGTCCAGCCACACTGGCAAAAATCGATCGACGCCACAATCCGATTTGATCGATCCCGACCTGTGAGGTATCCCGGAGATCTTTTATCAGACGATAGAAACAAAAGGAGAGAGCCAAATTTGCGATGGTAGAAAATCCTAGTAGGGTGACGGCTTGCATCACATTCGTCACCTTATGTCGGGCTCCACCATAATATCCTGAGTTGGCCATAAACAATATCTGGGCCGCCATGCCGGGGTCTTGAGAGATCATGTGGGCCAATTCGGAAGCGCTGGCTTCCTCACTTTGACAGATTTTTAAAATTTTTGAGGCCAAAGGAGAGAGGACCGGAAGCGAATTGCAGGTTTTAATCCGTTCAAAGATTGAAGAACAGGGTTCACTAATGCCAGTGTCCAGGGGTAGTGAAAGTTGCATGGGCCGTCCTTCTCTCGTTGTACCTATAAGGCATTAATGCAGAAATTAGCTTTCGCGCCGTGTACGATCATCTGCCTTGTCGGTTGAAAAACCGTCAGTCTTAAGTCCGGACCTTCTAATTTTCCCCTAGAATATCCAACTGGAAGGGCCAAACTATGGAGCCACTCCAGAGTTATTTGGCCAAAGTGAGCTGGAAATCAATCCCGACACGAAAGGTCAGTGGAGGAGCCGGAAACCCACGAAATTCTTCATATGAATTGTTGGTGAGGTTTTCAATCACTATATACCCGAACCAGGATCGAGAGGGACGGTAAGTCAGTGTCACATCGAACCGGGTATATGCTGCTACCGTGGTGGTTTGCGTGGGAATCTGAAAGTCCCGGCGTGATCCCACATAGATGACGCGTCCAGTGATCATACAGGTTGGCGTCATGTGATAAGTCAGGCCACCGGTGCTTCGCCAGGTGGGACGATTGCGTAACCGTTCCTTCGTTTCTGCATTTTGTGTTTGAAGAAAAGTGGCTGTGCCATTCACAGACAGTTGGGTGATCGGTGTGAGGCTCAAGGAAAACTCTACCCCCTTGGTTATGACTTGTTGCAGATTGCTCAGTCGAAAGATTCCCTGATTCAGTAATTCGGGATCCAAGTCAATGAGGTCATGGTATCGGTTGTGGAAATATTCCACGCTGGCGGAAACGGCATTACTGAGGGAGTGCACCTGGATTCCGATATCCCAGCCGGTGCTGGTTTCCGGTTCGAGTGTTGGGTTGCCGATTTGCGGATCGCCCAAGCTGGCCAGGCTTGGGAGCTTATATCCTGTTCCATATCCACCTCGAAGAGTCAACCACGGTTGCAAGCGATAGTTGGCCCCCAAGCGTGGGCTGATTCGTGGAGCAAATCCTTGAGGCAGATCGAGACGAAGACCCCCGTTGAACACGACGGTCTCGGTCGGGGACCATGTGAGTTCACCAAAGGTCCCTCCAAGAATTCGGTCCAGAGAAAATTCGGAAGGAGTTTCTGGCGAACCTCCCAATGAACTCAAATCCTGCGTCCCGGACCGCTCTCCCTGTTCGTACGTCAGTTGCCCTCCTCCGGAAAACGTCCATTGGGAATTCATATCCCAGGTTTCGATGAGTCGACCTTGGAATCGATGAAATCGGTTGTCGAATTCAGCCGGAGGCACCTGAAAAGTCAAGGCTGGCGAAAGAATGCCTGGCGTTGAAATGAATTGAGAGCGTCGCAGAAAATTCAGTTGGAATTGATGGTGCCAATGTTCGTGATGAGGACCAGCCAGAGCGAGACCCGTTGAGAACTCCTGGGTTTTGCGGTGCTCGGTTGATTGAATGAGGGCGAGTTCGGATCCGCCGCTTCCTTCAGGAAAGGTCCGCGTATTGGAATCTGAAAACTGGCCGGTGAGATAGATGTCCCAATCGGAGGCGTTTTCCACGCTGATATTCCAGCCGACGGAGCTGAGTGAAAATCGATCTTTTTCGACCTGTGACCCATTTCGGGAATGAGCCAGTGAAAGTCCGGCGAGCAACGGACCAATACGATCACTGGCTTGCAATATCCCCCGGAATGACTCAAATCGTCCCCCTTCTCCCAGGACACGGATGTTCCGTTCCTGCTGAGGCCGTCGGGTGATGAAATTGACTGCTCCTGCCATTCCTTCCGATCCATAAATCGCGGAGAGAGGGCCGCGAACCAATTCAACCCGCTCAATACGTTCAATAGGCAACGTCGATAAATCGACGGAGCCTCCACGCTGGTTGGTTGAATCATTGAGGGGGATGCCGTCAAGCAGGATCAGAGTAAAATTTGGGTCCGCCCCTCTGATATATAGAGAACTGATTCCTCCTCTCGTGCCTGTTTCATCAATGTGAATGCCCGGGATGGATTGCAGGAGCGTGGCTGCTCGATTGGGTTGCCAGGAGGAAAATTGTTTCTCCTCAAGGATCGTGATACTTTGCGTGACCTGGTGTAACTGCGTCGGGTGCGCGGTTCCGGTCACCACCACCGGTTCAAGCGTAGTCACCTCCGATTCCAGGGCATAGACAGGTGAAAAAAGACCCATACAGGCGAGAAGTAAACAAAGAACCCGAGCCATACCAGGACACGATGGGATGGATGGCAGCATGCGCAATGAAGTTGCTGGATTGGAACGGTTGGCAACGTGTATCTATATCACGGGTGACAGGAAGGTGACGAATGCAGATCGGTGACCATGGATAGAACGACGTCGCCATTTCGTTCTCAGCCCCTTGTGACCACCGGCATGCCGCCGGGGGTGTGGCATCTGGTCGCCAATGAGGGAGCCGAGCGCTTTAGTTACTATGGGATGCGGGCGATCTTGGTCGTGTTTATGACAAGTATGTTGATGAATGTCGACGGGGAATTGGATCTGATGGGAGAGGCCGAAGCCAAAACCGCATATCATCTCTTTGCCTCGGCAGTATATTTTTTCCCATTTTTAGGAGCGTTTTTAGCTGATGCCCTTTGGGGAAAATATCGAACGATCATTCTCTTGTCGTTGGTGTATTGTGCGGGCCATGTGGCTTTGGCTTTGGATCATACCCGTGTGGGATTAGCGATGGGGTTGACGTTGATTGCCGTAGGGTCGGGAGGTATTAAACCCTGCGTCTCTGCCAATTTGGGTGACCAATTCAGTTCTCAGAATGCCCATTTATTACCACGGGCCTTTTCATGGTTTTATTTTGCTATTAACGTGGGAGCCTTCGGATCCATGCTGTTGACGCCTTGGTTGCTGGACCATTACGGCCCAGGATTGGCATTTGGTGTGCCTGGCATCTTGATGTTTGCGGCCACGGGAATTTTTTATGCTGGACGACGAGGATATGCCCATATTCCTCCGAGTGGGTTGAGCATCGTTCAAGAATTGAAAGATCCTCAGATATGGAAACCCATTCTCAAGCTCTGTGGAGTGTATGTATTTGTCGCGTTTTTTTGGTCATTGTACGATCAAACTTCTTCGGCTTGGGTGCTGCAGGCTCAATATATGGATCGTCGTTGGTTGGGAGTTGAATGGCTTCCTTCCCAGATTCAAGCGGTAAATCCCATTCTCATTTTAATCTTTATCCCTTTGTTTACCTATGGGATTTTTCCGGTTCTTCAATCTTTTGCGACCCTCACGCCTCTTAGGAAAATTGCCATTGGTCTCTTTATCACCGTGGGGGCGTTCTCGATTTCTGCCTTGATCGAGACCAAAATTTCTGAGGGGATGGCACCTTCAATTGTCTGGCAATTGTTGGCGTTTGTGGTCATCACGATGGCGGAAGTTTTAGTATCGATTACGTGCCTAGAGTTTTCTTATACCCAAGCCCCATTGAAGTTAAAGTCGCTGGTGATGGGCTTGTTTCTGTTGTCCGTTTCCCTGGGGAATGCCTTTACGGCGTTGGTGAACTTTTGTATCCAACAGTCTGATGGCACTGTCCTGCTTGAAGGAGCGGCCTATTATTGGTTCTTTGCCGGAGTGATGTTCATGGTGGCATGTCTATTTCTTTTCGTGGCAAAAAGCTATAGGGAAGAGAACTTCCTTCAGGGAACAAAGTCACCAAGTTCCTAGGATGAAGTTCCCGGCTATCCGGAATTGTTTTTGATTATAAGACCTAGGGGCGTGGATGATGGTTCCCGTCTCGACGAAGATAGAGCACTTGGTTCACCCGGAATGCCTGCTCGTAATCTCCCGGACGAATGAACTGAGAGTGAAAACACCGTCCATCGAAGATAATCATGCGGTTGGGTTTCATTTCAATGAGGTGAAGTAATTCCCAGTATTCGTTGCCCTCGTTGATATAGGTTTCGTCCCTTTTGGCAAACAGGGGATTAAAAATCATACTATTCTGGAAGTTTTCATATCCTTCCGGGCTCGACAAAAACTCTTCACTCAGCTCCAGTTGATCCGCCAGTCGGCGAATGGTCTCATCCGGAACGATGGGAACCCGTTCCAAACCCGTCGGCCGATGACGATACAACCCTGTCCCTCCCAAGCAGGATTGGGCTGGATTCAAATAGATCATAGCCGTAATGTCTTGATCGATGTGCGGCTGTCGTTGTCCCACGTTCAGGCGATAGTTATGGGTTTTAATGCCTTGGAATACGATCGGTTGGGGATGAAAAAATGGAGAGAGTGTGCAGCCCCAAAATGCACTCAAGGTTTGAATCAAGCTTGAAGTCTCAAGATTCAGGCTGGCTCGGACACCTGGAAAATTCCCGACGATTTCAAACCGGTCCGTATAGGGGAGCTCCAATGCCAGTTGAAGAATGTCATCGGGATAGTGATAAAACTGGTCGACCACTATTAATTGATGCCCGCCTTCTCCAATGTGCAAGCGAGTGATCTGATGCCGGGGATGAATGGCCAAGAGATCAGGGCGAATAGCTTGTGGCATCGCTTCTATGGGGTTTGTCGGATAAAATGCTCTTAAGCGCTAGGGGCCATGGTGCCCCTGTTGCACGAAAGAGTCAAGTGTCATTTGTACCATTTCGGAATAACCGTGGTATGTGAAAATGAACAGATGGGGGGTGGGGCATGGCAACTCCTTATCGGAAAATTCTTCAACATATTCGACTAGGATTTCCACAGCCGATCTCCGATCGGGTGCACGATTCCTAGTTTGTCCACAGTATCATGCGAGCGGTAGATGCGGTGGATATGCTCAAAAGCGAGCGTCCCATTCTTGGGGAACGGAAAGGCTTAGATTATGCGCCGGCTCAAACGAGCCATCTGCCTGAACAAGGCTCAATGCTGGAAGCGGTGACGCAGGAATTGGTGGAGTACTGTTCCGGCCAGACACTGTCGGGCACCCCTGCACCCAACAAAATGTAGTTCATCCTGTGACGATTTCTTTTCTTATCGGCGTTCTGTTGTCTTCCATGTACGACCCAAATTTGATGTGGGGCGCATACAGCCACCGGGTGGCACTCGCGGAGATAGAAGTCGAGTCTATGATGGCTCGCTTAGTGAAGTATGACACGGAGCATTCGACTGGTCTGTTCAACTTTGGTTGAACCGACACACCACTCTACGGCGTGAAACTCGGTATTGAAAAAGCATTGCCGGGTGCAATGACTGATGGCGTTCGGAAACGTGAATTCAACTTGTAAGCGCAACTCAACGGTTCGGTTTAAAGGAGCAGTATAGGGATAAGTTCGATTTGGATATTTGACTTGTCCTCGTTGGGGGGAAGCTTACCAATCAATGTTATTTCATTCTGAGGATTATGAACCGGATGACCTATTGCTTCATAGTCTTGAGTGCTTGGTCGTTGGCCTTCTGAGCGAAAAGGATTTGAGAAAAAGTTATTCGTAGGCTTGGTCGGGGGAGGCGTGTAAAAGCAGTGGCGCCAACACGCGACTTTCGGCGGAAAGAAAACCCCGCTCTCGATAGCCGTGGTAGGTGAGAGTGATTTCGGTTTCCGGGCCCCTCCAAGTGTATTGTTGATTGAGCCCGCGGGCCATCCCTCCCTGAGCCACATCAGTTTTTCCGAAGTAATTTTCCAAATAGGCCATAAGGGATTCATGAATGCGGTCCCCTCGATAATGAAATGTCGCACGGGCGTATTTTCCGTCAATCGTGTAGAGCTTCATCGATTCCATGGGAATTCCCGAAACTTCCGGGGAGCCTTCCCGGAGCCCAAAAACTCGCACAATATCTATAGAGTCGATTTGAGTAAACTCTATTCGGTCTTTTAGGGAAACTCCCCAGGGGATTCCCCAAAAACCCTTAGGATCATTTTCAATACGGGTTCCGGCAATTGCGGAATGGTCGTCCATTAGGCAAAAAAATGCCATTGCGAAAGTAAGTAGGAGGGCGACCCGAAAAGAATGCAGTGTACAATGAGTCATGGAGACAGGGACGGTACCATGGTCAGGGTAGCAAGGCAATCATGAATTGAATGACTTGGGGAATGCCAACCACGCGGTGTTTTCAGGCAATTACTAGAGAACAGATGACGGAAATATGGATGGAGGATTATAGAGTTTGGAATGCTGGTTGAAGATCGGGAAGAAAGGTCACAGGAGAATTCATCTGAGTTGCCGAGGTGATGTCGGTTTTTGTCTGAGTGCCAGCATTGAATAAAATCCATTTTTCTGGCTGATTTCTTATGGCTTTGACGAGTTCAGCATGCAGCCAATGGCCGGAGCATCTCGCCTCAAAATGTCCGACGACAGGAATGCTTAACAAGGCCAAGTCTCCTATCAGGTCAAGGACCTTATGCCGTACACACTCATCGGTGAATCGCAGCCCCCCCTCGTTTACCAGATCCGAATCCGAAAAAACCACCGTGTTCAAGAGTGAGCCACCAAGTCCCAGGCCTCGAGACCACAAGAACTCCACTTCTTTTCGAAAGGCAAATGTGCGCGCACTAGCAATGTGTTTTTGGAATTCGACGGGAGTACAGGCATGAACGAATTCCTGTTGTTGAATCAGCGGATGATTGGGAAAGTCGATGAAATAGGTAATTTTAGGAAGAGGAGAGGGAATGACTGAAATAGACCGTTGATCGTCTCCGACGGTAATGGGTTCAACAACTTTCAAGTAAGTTCGAGGAGGAGTCTGCTCAACGATGCCAGCTTGTTGAATGATCTCTACGAACGTGGCGGCACTGCCGTCCGCAGCCGGGATTTCGTTTCCCTCCAGTTCCACGTAGACATTATCGACTTCCATGCCAACTAATGCCGCTAGAATATGCTCCACCGTCTGAATTTGGAAGTCTCCGGATTCGAGGGTTGTGCAATGATCGGTGTTGCCTAAGAAATCAATGCTGGCAGGAAGCGAATGAATGTGGTCTCCAATATGTTTAACGAAGACGATCCCCGTATTGCTTGGGGCGGGGTGAATGGCCAGTGAGACCGGATTACCCGAATGAAGACCAATGCCGCTAAAAAAAGAAGATTTTGAAAGGGTTTGTTGTTTTCTCATAAACTCCAGAAGGTTTTGAAAATGAACCTCTACGGGCTTACGCCCGTAGTATCTTTAGTATCTTTCCTAGAAGTTCAACCTTCGGTTGTCCGCCTTTGGCGGAGCAACTTCATCCACAAGCTTACGCATGTGGCATTGCGGAGGTTTTGTAAATTGCAAGAAATATGCTTGTCAGGGTTAGTTAAAGTATTAGGAATTTTTGATGATTTCCGATAAAACAAGGTTGATTGCTGTTGTATGAATGCGACAGTTGTTTCATTTCTTCATGCATCTTATCTGAGTTTAAATATCTAAGTATTTTATGCTGAATTCGATGTTTGTTCATTTGGTTTTCCCCAAGCTTCAGGAAAGTTCGGGTGATTTCTTAAGAGTTGAAATGTGTCGTCAGGCATATTTCGTGACGACTGGGATTTCATGAAATTAGAAATGATTCCTCGATGTTTTCTATTTAAACCTGAAGATAAGTATATTTCTCTAAAGAAATTCCACTTGAAATTGGCATCTGTTTTAAGTGAATTGTGAAAGTGGGGGGGTTTGGTTCTGAGAGTATTGGCCAGGAGTTGAATGGCTTTCTCAATGCTATGGTAGGGAGGTGCCAAGTGGAGATGCGAATATAAGGTTTCGAGATGGGTGCGGAATTCTTCTCGAATGGACTGTACGCAGGCTTCTGGGTGAGTTGACGGTCGAGTCACAAAATGGAAATCTCTAAGGTTTGGAAAAGGGAATCGCTGCATCATCATAATGACAATGCAGGGTGCTGACAAGAGATTTGGAATTTGGAAAGGAGACTTTAGGATTTTAGATAGAGGGAAGAAAAATTTAGTATGGAGAAATCCGCGAGAGGCTCACGACTATTTAAGCGAAACCAGAAGATTCTTCATGGCTGGTTCTTTAAGTTTTTGAAGGGCTTTGGCTTCAATCTGACGGACTCGTTCCCGTGTGACAGACATGGATTGTCCCACTTCTTCAAGAGTCCAGGGTTCGTCCTGTCCGATCCCAAAGCGTAAGCGAATTACCATTTGTTCCCTTGGAGTCAGAGTTCCAAGTATCTGCTCAACCTGTTGATTGGTCTCTCTTCGTGAGACTGGCCCATCTGGGGTTAAGCTGCACTTGTCGGGAATGAAGTCGGTTAAAAAAGTATCCCCCTCTCCCACAGGAGTTTCCAAAGAAATAGGATCTTGAAATGCTTGAAGCGTTTCTTGAACCTTGTCAGGGCTGAGCTTCAAGACTTCTCCAATATCTTCGAGTTGCGGCGGATGGGCAAATTGTTGGGTTAACCGTTTGGCGGTCCGGGCAATTTTGTTTGAAATCTCGTTTAAATGAACGGGAACACGTATTGTTCTTGACTGGTCCGCAAGAGCTCGCGTAATGCCCTGCCGGATCCACCAGGTGGCATAGGTGCTAAATTTAAAGCCTTTCCGATATTGAAACCGCTCGGCTGCTTTCATGAGGCCGATGTTGCCTTCTTGAACCAAATCTAGAAAAGCTAGGCCATGTCCGTTGTACCGTTTGGCAATATCCACGACTAACCGAAGGTTGCGTTGGACCAACTCGGATTTAGACTTTTCTAAATTGTACTTGGCCTGTTTCAGTTGCAGGGATAGGGTTTGAAGCGTTTTGGCTGCTCCAGGATTCAGTACAGATACCTCTTTGAAAACCTGAAGAACCTTTTCCACGGCTGGCGCGGACAGTCCATTGAGCGCCAGGGTTTCTTTGAGCACTGTAACGGCTGCGTCCCGTTCTACGCCTTTTTTTATGGTAGCGGTGTGTTGTAATGCGTGTTTCACGATTGCCCGAATGCTAGAGGAAGCTTGATCGATTTCTTTGGCTAATTCTATCTCTGAATCTTTATTCAAAAGTGGGCGGCTTCCAAAGGATCGGAAATACAAGGATTCCAATGCCGGTCCCCAGCCCTTGACTAGGGGCTTCTCCCATGTGGTTTCTTGGAATTCAGTTTGTGAATGTTGAGAATCTTCAAGAACAGATTGGTAGCTCATAGGACCTTTCTTCGTGTTTTAGAACTCTGATGTTGTTTCGTTCGTCAGTAATCTAGATGAGACTCATAACTGTAATGTCAAGTTTTAAAAAAGCAAAAACTACGCCACTTACGTTTTTAACCGTACTTTCGTGTGAAAAATTATTGTAAGCCTTATGAAATTGTAGTGTCACTCTAATCATTTTTTACCGAATTTTCCGTTTAATATACCCAGAATCCTAAGTGATTTCTTTCATATGTTCACTGGGCATTCAATGCTAGTGGTGGGAAGGAAAGAAATCTCACCCTGTAATACGTTTCGGCATAAATTCGCTTGGCTGGATGACTCACAAGGCAAATTTTGAAAGTAAATTCACCTGGTATAGTGAAAAATGGGGTGGGATTTGACAGATCTGTTGGATTTCTTACACATCATTACAAAATAGATCGAGGTCCTCCTCTCGGCCGATCATCACCAAAACATCGCCTTTTTCCACGACGTCATCCGGTTTCGGGGTGAAATTAAATGTTTCCTCCTTGACCATTCGACCTTTGACCATCCGGCTTACCTGTTGTTTAATCCCAATAATATTCAGATGATGTTTGCCCCGCAGTTTGATTTCCTCCAAGCTTAACCCCGACAATTTCTCCGAAACGGATACTTCTTCTACCGAGTAACCTGGGGCTAACTCCAAATATTCAATCACACTGGGAGACACTAATCGATGAGCCAGGCGAATGGCGGCGTCTCGTTCCGGATAAATGACTTCGTCTACTCCCAGATTTTTCAGAATTTTTCCTTGGATAGGGGCGACGGCTTTGGCGATGATGGATTTGACACCCATTTCCTTAAGGGTTTGCACAATCAGGATACTGGCCTCAATATTCTCTCCGATGCTGACGACCGCCACATCTACGTTTTGGGCACTTACGGCTTTTAGAGCTCGCTCATCTGTGGCATCGCATTGAACAGCGAAGGTGGCAATGTCACTGATCGCTTGAATCCTTTCTTCATCTCGATCAATGGCCAACACCTCACACCCTTTGCTCACCAGGGTTTGCGCCACGCTATATCCAAAGCGTCCAAGACCCACAACAGCAAATAAACGTTTCATAGAAGCGTGTTCCTCTTTACGAATGAAAGAAGGGGATTGCAAATCATCTTAACCTCTTTTGCAATTCTCGGCTGAAGCCGTTGATAGAAAAAGAGCTATGCGTAAAAAATGATATTCTCTTTACTCCGCAGTGACGATCTGATTCAGCTTGGGGGATGAATGCCTGCTCTGCCTCATTCCAATGTGAAAGAAGCCCGTTTCGCAAAACCCATTTTCTGTGAAAATCGATTATCCAAGCGCTGGAGGAAAAACGAGGATGAGCGTTCCAGGGAAGTGTTGCCAATAATATGCTGTATGAAAAGGGGTGTCAAGATTAGGAAGGTCCAGGAGTTTTAGTGTCGAGACAGGGCGAATATTCAAGGACGTCCTCCCTTCCTTTGATGGGTGTCAATCGGCTGAGAGAGCTTGCTAGAATGCGCCCGTCCTATGAAAACATTTCAAGCCGGGCAACGCATTCATCTCGTGGATAAAAAAGAGCGTCACTATGCGGTGACGCTCAGGAGGGGAGATACTTTTCAGCATAGCGGGGATCGAATTGCGCATGATGCCATCATTGGACAGCCAGATGGCACCATGGTGACCTTTTCGAGTGGCAGGTCCATGCTGGCTCTTCAGCCGACGTTGGGAGAGTACACGCTAAAAATGCCCAGAGGAGCTCAGGTTATTTATCCGAAAGACCTGGCTATGATCACTACCCGGGCAGACATTTACCCTGGGGCTCGCGTGTTTGAAGCGGGGGTCGGATCTGGTTCCCTGACGATGGCCCTTCTGCGGGCGGTAGGAGAACGGGGATGTGTCGTGAGTTATGAAGTCCGTGAGGACTTTGCCGCCACAGCCCAAAAAAATATCGAGCGGTATATGGGAAAAGTTCCCAATTTCTTCCTCCACATTCGAGACGCCTATGATGGAATTGAAATTGGGGAGACTGGTAGCTTGGAGTGGAATTTTGATCGGCTCGTGCTGGACCTCCCCGAACCCTGGCGGGTTGTTCCTCATGCGGCTCTGGCCCTACGGACCGGAGGAATATATTTAAGTTACGTGCCCACCGTGCCTCAGGTCATGCAGACCGTTCAGGCATTGGAGCAGAGCCGGGCGTTTACGCTAATTGAAACATTTGAAACGTTATTGCGAACTTGGAATATCAAAGGCCGGAGTGTCAGGCCGGACCATCGGATGGTGGCCCACTCCGGCTTTATCACCGTCGCGCGAAAAGTAGACAAACACATGTTCAAGGATGAACCGGAGGCCAATGACGACCATTCCCAGGGTTGTGGCTCCAATGAATTCAAGGAGGAGAGTGATGCGATAACCGAATTGAACCGTTCCTGAGATTTCCGGGACGTTGCAACCGAAAGGACCATTATGGCCAATAAGGTGAAAACCATTCTCATCGCCGATGATGAGGAAGATCTTCGGTTGCTGGTTCTAGTTACACTGGAAAATCCTGCTTATGAGATTGTGACTGCCGTGGATGGCCTCTCCGCGCTTCATGCCATTCACTCCCGACCTCCCGATTTATTAATCCTGGATTGGATGATGCCTGGTCTCAATGGATACCAGGTTGTCGATCGACTCCGCCAAAACTCCCAGACTGCCGGAATCCCGGTCGTTATGTTGACCGCCAGGGATGAACGTGACTCAAGAGAGGAAGCGCAAGGATTGGGGTTAGCAGGGTTTTTGGTGAAACCGTTCAGCCCTCTTGAATTAATCCATAAGGTTCGAGAGGTGTTGGCTTGAAGGAAAATACGTCCATCCCTCCAAAGTCCTCCAAAACGGCTCCTTGCCAACACGGACCGGTTCAGAAAAAACCCTCGGTGTTCAAAACCCAGGAACAAAAGCAATTGGATGCCACCAGGGCTCAACTGGTGGTGTTTGCCAAAGATTTCAAACACATGCTTCGCATGAAGGATGAACAATCCGACAAATTGAAGAAAGCCCATGCCCAATTGTTAACATATGCAAAAGATCTGAAAGTAGCTTTGGAGGCAGAGCAACAGAAAAACTTGGAGTTGGAGAAATCCTATACGGACACTATCCTCCGTTTAGCTCGCGCCTCACGGTATAAGGATGAGGAAACCGGTGCTCATATTGACCGACTCAGTCATTATTCACAGGCTATGGCGTTGTATATTGGTTGGGATAGTACCAAAGCCCAAGGCTTATTTATTGCCGCTCCCATGCATGATGTCGGAAAAATTGGCGTTCCCGACTCGGTATTGGGCAAGCAGGGACCTTTAACGGAGGAGGAGTGGCTGTCGATTCGGCTGCACCCTCAATTGGGAGCAAACCTGTTAGAAGGGTCTCACTCTCCGCTGCTGGAAATGGCAAGGGAGGTCGCACTGACGCATCATGAACGATGGGATGGGAGTGGATACCCCCATGGATTGAAGGGCACCAGAATTCCGATGACCGGTCGAATTGTTATGTTGTGTGACTTGTATGATGCCCTGCGGAGTCAGAGGCCTTACAAACCTTCCTTTAGCCATCAAAAAACTTGCGACATCATGCTCAATGGAAATGATCGTACCAAACCCTCTCATTTTGATCCTACCTTGCTGGAGGCCTTCCGGGAAATGCACCAGCGCTTCGACGAAATTTATACGACAGTCCAAGACATTCAATAGGGCCTAACGAGTCTTCGCTTCGAACGCGGTGGTTTATCTGGGGTGCTGAACGGTATAGCCGGCTTCTTCCCATGCATTCATGCTACCTTCCACGTTATAGACGTATTGATAGCCAAGTTGCATCAGGGTTTCGGCCGCAATGTTGCTTCGATGTCCGGATTGGCAATAGACCACGATATGATCGTCCAATTTGGCATGCAGTTCCTGATGTCTGGCCTGCATGTCCCGGAAATCAATGTTGAAATCAGTCCCCGGAATAAAACCACCTTGGTGTTCTTCAGGGGAACGGACATCAACCAGAATAAATCCCTTTTGATCTGGCCTCGTAGTTTTGTCCAGCCCCTCCTTTAACTGTTGAACCTGTAAGATGTAGGGTTCCGTGCCAGCCAAGAGAGTTGGGGTCATATTCAGGAATGCCAGAAACAAGAGACCAATAATCAGTGTGCTTTTCATCATAATGACCTCTGGATTAAAAGGTTAAAGGTCAAGCGTTTCACAGAAGTGAGATATCTTTGTCGATTTTTCGGCATACACAGACAAAATACCCTTCTTTAATTAAATTGTAGGGTGCAGTTTGTGAGATGGTCAAGGAAGGTCAGGATGAGGTGAAAAAAGGATGAAACGGATTTCTGGAATGAAGATTGTGGGCCAGCTATCAATCAGGTGGTTGGTTTGCCCTGAGTCAGATCTTTAAGGGTGAGAAGCGGAAGCAGTTGGATTCCTTGAGGCGAGAGCGTTGCCTTTCCTTGATCGTCAGACCGGTCGACAACCACAAGGCTATGAGTTACGGTCAGTTGTTGTTGTCTGGCGGCTTCCGCAGCTTTTAGAATAGACCCACCGGTCGTCAAGACGTCATCGACGATCAATGCGTGTTCGCCAGACTGAATGTGTCCTTCGATAAGTTTTCCAAGCCCATGGTCCTTGGCTTGCTTACGAACGACAAAGGTTTTCCATTCATATTGGGGATTGGCCGCATAGCCGTAATCGGAAATGCAGGTGGCTAGGGGAATTGCACCGATTTCCAGCCCGCCGATTAAGGAAAAAGAATAATCTTTGAGTTTTTGATAGGCCAGTTGTGCAACCAGATAGCGCGGTCGAGGGTGGGCCAGAATGATTCGGCAATCGACATAGTAGGGGCTGGTGATGCCGGAGGCCAACCGGAATCCTTCCTTTGGGTTCCATTGAAAGGCTCCCAGTTGATGAAACGCTTCGATAAGTTCGTTTTTGAGGGTCATAGAATGGCTTCTACCATTGTCTTGTGAGAAATCGCAACAAAGGATCAGAAAGACTGTGCATTCTGGAGAGGAAATTTGGTAAAAAAGAATGTTGCCAAAAGTAAGAGGGTTCCTGTCAATGTTCAAATTAAAAAAACGTCCGGTCAAAAAAGATAAGCCTCCTGTTCTGTATAACGTGTTGGAAAATTACACCGATCATGATCCGCCCGGAAATGTCATGGTCTGTGCTATGACCGAACCCGAAAACCTCCCTCTGCATGCCCAAGTTCTATCCGAAAGCTATGGGATTCCTTGTGAAGCCATGGAATCTTTACTGAAGGATGGTGGTGTCTACGTATTTCCTCAAGAAGGATTGCTGGTGACGAAGGGCGCGTTTGTCGCGAAAGTCGATCCCAACGGTCAACAACCCAAACAAACCTGGTTGCTGGATTTGGAACAATTTGCGGCAGCCGAAAGAATGCGGACCGGATATGGCGTGTCACTGGAAGAAGCCACGGAACGGGTGTTTTATCGGGGGCTTCCACAGGAATTACAGGATCGCCTGAAAAAACCCAACCTCGGTTTGGATTATTCCAAACTCGAAAGGTCCGTTGCCGCGGGCGGAGATCTGACCTATATCGATTTCCGGAAGGATTGGTCGCCTCATTTCAAGCGAAAATGTGTTATGCCTGACGGACAACTCATTGAAACCAGTGGCTTGCAGGATTTTGCCGAATTGCATGATATCTCTGTGGAAGATGCCAGAAATTTGTTGGATCATGGCGGGACCCTGGAATTGAGAGATCGAGGTGTGTTGGCCTGTCAAATTATAAACGGACAGCCTTCGGTGGCACGTTTTAACGCTCGGCAATACGGTAAAGCGAAAGCTCTCCAACAAGAGAAAGACCTCCATATGTTGGACGCATTAAGCGAAGTCGCCTATAAAGATCCTGTCTTGATGCGGGCCCTCCGTCGAGCGGAGACGCCATCGTAATTGCTCCTTGCGGTCTTTTTCTAATCCCATCCGATTGCTTCATACCCTCGTTCTCCTAGGCAACGGTTCACAAAGGCTTTGTGAGTCGGTGAGGGTTCTGAGGCCTGAAACAATCCCCGGAATAACCCGATTGTTGCTCCCATTGCTGCCCCAACGGCGGCACCGATCCCCGCGCCTCCCCTGATGGCTCCTCCCACGGCACCCGTAGCGCCTCCCACTCCTGCGCCAACCACAGTATTGCCGGCAACGGTTGCGGCTTCATTCGACGCCACATACTCCTCTGCCAATACCTCACATTCTTCGATATCCAAATCGGCCTGATCGACCCCCACCTGTTGTAAATGCTGATTGGGATAGAGAACCGGTTTGGGGCCTGAGCAGCCGCTTCCTACAATCAGGCAGCCTATCAGGCTTGACGTGAGAACCCATCGAGAAATGAGTGGAATGAGAGGATATAGCATGAAGCGCTCCTTTTAAGTCGTGGGAGGGGGAGGTGAAAGAGGCGAGGGTGGTTTCACAAATCGGGCCGCCAGGGACATAAGAAGCCTTCTGGGGAGAACCCGGGTCATCCAATAGGCAAGGTGGCCTTGCCATCCGATCATCACCATCGTTCGTCTGGATTTCAGGGCGTTTAACGAGACCGTGGCGACTTGATGGGGGGATTGGGAACAGAGCACATGGCGAGGACGATAGCCTGCCGTTTTGTGGAAATCCGTGTCGGTAAATCCCGGGCAACACACTTGAATGGTCACCCCTGTGCCATCCATTTCCTGCGCAAGGGCTTCGAAAAACGTGTTGAGATAGGTTTTCGTCGCGGCATATTCGGCCATATACGGAATAGGAAACAACCCGGCCAGTGACGAAACGATAATGATAGCCGCTTGACCGCGAGCCACCATGTCAGGAAGAAACAGCCTGGTACTTTCGGTGATCTGTAGGACATGAAGGTGAAGCATGTCCATGATTTTTGCATGAGACGTCTCGGCAAATGTTCCATACAGACCAAAGCCCGCATTGTGGATCAAGATGGATACAGGATGATTTAGCGACATGGCACGGGCATATAGAGTTTGAGCGGCGCCTGAATCGGTTAAATCCAAGTATTCCTTTTCTACCATGCCCCCATATTTTGACTGAAGGTCCGCCGTGATCCGGTCCAGGCGCTTGTGGTCTCTCCCGACCAGCAACAGGTTGTATCCTTGTTCGGCCAATTGCCGAGCATAGGCTGAACCAATCCCGCGAGAGGCTCCGGTAATGATCGCAAAAGGTGGCGTATGGCTCATGGTCTCATTCAATTTACCATGCCTGAGAGTCGCTACGTTACGGGCCTTTCTCACATCGGTCAATGAGGACAGGAGTGCTTGACCCGTATGACGAAGTGGAAAATGATTAAGAAAATGGATTTTTTGGCCGATTGAACCTTACAGCCATTTTCAACAGAGCCATGTGTACCAGTTTGGGATGAGATTTGAAAACAAGGGGACAGAACCGAGATGAGCCCTGAACACTTTGAGACAATGGTGGAAGAGCAACACTCCGGAAGCGGGACGGGAGTGTTGGATGTACTTGAGAGGGCTCCATCGTCCTCTGATACGAAAACGCCTCCTGCCGTGAGCCTTGAGCGGGCCTTGGCCGAGGTGGAAGCACAGGCTGAGCACTTAGTCAAAAACACCAAATACATGATGGCATCCTTTAAGAAAATCAAAGAGGCGGCTAAGGTGGGTGATTTAGGGAAGCTTCGAAAATTGCTGGAGGAAGGCAAGCAGGCCACGCTGGGATTGGGCTGTGATTTTCTGAAAGCTCAGGAAAACTTAAATTTCGATGAAGCCGGTTTTCTGGCAGGCAAAGCATTTCGTCAGGAATTGTTGTCCACGGCCCAGCAGATGGGCGTGAATATCTATGAACATGATGGATACTTATTTTCCTATCCGGTGTTGCTCAAGATCCTCCATAAAGAATGTGCGGTATCGATCGATCGCATGCGGGAAATCCGTCTCCGCCCGTCAGTCCTCGTCAAACGATTGAAAGAAGTGCAAAACAAACCCTTGCGGTTTAAACCCCAGACATTTCTGGAGATGCTGTACACGGCCTACTCCATCGTGGTGGCCGGACGAGGCAAACATTTGGTTGGCAAGGGAACCGTGATTCCTCTGTTGGAGCTGTACCAACTGTTAACCTTGTTGCCTTGGCAAGCGACCGAATATACCAGGCAGGAATTTGGAAGAGATGTGTATTTACTGGATAAATGTGGGGCGGTAGGGACGAAGAGCGGGCATCGGGCAAATTTTCATGCCAGTACCGGGGTTCGCGACGCCAATAAAACATTGACGGTCATTGCCCAGGGGGGGCGTGAAAAAACGTATTACGGTATTTCGTTCGTCAAAACCTGATGCAAGGGTCATCATCTTAAGATTCTATCAGGGGAACCGAATATTCAGTAACTGTTACCGAGGATTGTTGAGGAAAACGCTATGTCTCCACAAGAATGGTTGAAAGTATTACAGGCTGGGTATTTACAGGGCTTTGTCCGTCGGGGCGGGTCTACTGTCAAGTTTGGAGTCGTGGAAAACCCGCAAGATATGACGGCCATCGTCCAGGGATTGGCCGATGTGGCCCGGGAAGAAGGATATGTTACGGTTCAAGTAGAGGCTCGCCGAACCAAAGTCCAACTGATAGACCTCCTTTTTCATGAAATGGCTCGTCAGATCGACTGGGATGAGCTGGCTCTTCAATTTGTCAAAAAACTGTTTAAGGATAATAAGCGTAAGATTGCCGAACAGGCCAATGAGTGTCAGTGGGCCAGTCTGGCCTCTTTGAATGAGTGTGAGGTAGCTGCCCTTCAGCGGGACGTCAATTCTTGGCTTGAGTCGGCATTGTATCGGGATTTCGAGATGAGCCGGGAGTTTCGATTGGCGCTCATTCAACTATGTCTGGCGCAATTGGATGCCCCGCCAGGAGAGTCTGTCGTAGCAGGAGCCATCAAGTCGTGGTTTCGTGGTGATCTCAAACAAATGGCCCCGCTGAAGAAAATGCTGATCTTTCAAAAGGTCTGCCGGAATAATGCGCGGGATCTTATTGCCTCATTAGCTCATTTCCTCCGGTTGGTTGGGAAGTCCGGTCTGGTGATGAGTATCGATATCTCTGCGTTTCTGGAGAGCAGCGGGAAGGGAAAAGCGTCTCATGGGATGACCTATACCGCTTCTTCGGTCATGGACGGCTATGAAATGTTGCGACAGTTTATCGATGGCTGTGACGAAATCCAAAGCTTCGCGTTGGTGGTGTTGACTCCCTCTGCTTTTCTGAGCAATCAGAAGTTGGGCCTGAATCGGTATGAGGCGTTGAAGCTGCGTATTTGGGATGATGTGCGAGATAAGACCCGTCAAAATCCCTTTGCTCCCTTGGTTCGATTGTCCGGGCAAGAGGAAAATCTTGATGAAAGCCGCCTGGTCTCCAAGGCGGTCAATCGGAAGGACGATGTGCAGCATCAACGGGTCATCGAAGCTTTACGGGCCGGCGTCCCGAGTCCCGGTGTGGTGCAAGCTTTGGGATGTTCGCAACCTACGGTAAAGTCGAAGTTCCAAGAGATGTTACAGGATGCCCAAGCCAGTATTCATAAGGGATGGACCACCAAAGGAATCCTGGTCGAAGGCGGGTTTGGAACCGGCAAATCGCATTTATTGGAATCTTTGCGCCAAATGGCCTTGGAAGCGAAGTTTGTCTGTAGCAAGGTCGTCATCAGTAAAGAGACTCCCCTCTATAGCCCTGCGCTCATGTTTTCTGCCGCTATCGGCGCGGCCGATATCCCATCCCGACGGGGAGATGCCCTTTCGGAGGTTGCCGGCGATTTGAATTTTCAAGGCCCCCAATATGGTGAATTTTATGAATGGGTGCATCGTCAGGGGGGGGAAATCGATGGACGGTTCGCGGCCACGTTGTTTCTGTATGAACGGATGGTGAACGATCCTGAACTGAGTCATCGCATGATTCGATTCTGGGCCGGCGACCCTCTCTCGGACACCGAGATCAAGCGATATCTGAAGGCCTGTGATTCCAGTGTCTCTTACCGATTCGAGCGTGTGTCTCCTATGGAAATGGCGCTGCAGCGTTGTAAATTCGTGTCACGTTTGATGATTGCGGCCGGCTATTCGGGGTGGATCTTGCTCATTGATGAAGCCGAAATTATTGGCCGATATTCCTTTAAGCAGCGTGCGCAGTCGTACGCGGAATTAGCCCGATGGCTGGGTCGATTGGAGGCTTCCAGTTTTGCCGACTTGGGATACAAGTCGGGGTTGGCCTCGGTCATTGCTCTCACCGATGACTTTCAAAGCGCCATTTTGGAGGAAAAAGGGGATCGGGAAAAGGTTCCCGAGAAACTGAGAGAGACCGGGTCGGAAACGGATCTGGTGCTGTCACGTCAGGCTGAACAGGGAATGCGGTTGATCGAATGCGAGCGTGTTCCGCTTGTGAATCCCTATGATCAACTGATTGAGGAAATCTATCACAAGATACGTGCGATCCACGGGGCCGCGTATGCCTGGGAGCCTCCGCAGGTGCCGACGATTGAGCAATTGTCAAGCACCCGAATGCGGGAATACGTGAAGGGTTGGATTACCGAGTGGGATTTGAAGCGGTTGGATCCCGATCGGTCGGTTGACCTCGAGTTAACGGAAGTCAACCATGATTATTCCGAAGACACGGAATTAGAAAGCGGTCATGAGGAAGTACTCGGACCGGCTCTGGCAGAGACGTAGAACTCTGCGATGATTCCGCCATGACCGGCAGGAATGTCTACTCCGGCTCGGATGTTGTTTTGTCACCTATCCGGAATTTCAGCAAGACTGAAACCGGCATGAAAGATTGAGGATATCATGGATTTGCGACCACATGAGTGGATTCAGACGGTCCGACAGGAATATTTGCAGCGCTTTGTCGGTCAAGGGGGGGCAGCGGTCAAATTTGTCGTGGCACCCGGTGATCGGGATCGGGAATTAGTTCAGGATCATTTGTTGAGCCTGTCTCAGGAAGAGCAGTTTACGTTTGTGTCGGTGGATGCCAAGGACACCAAAGTTCATATGATGGATAAGTTTTTTTATGAAGTGGCCAAAAAAATTCAATGGGATGGATTGGCCGCCCAATTTGTGAGACGGCTGTTACAAGACAATGGGTATCAGGTCCCGACACCTTCCAAGGATGTTCGCTGGCTGAGATTGCCCGACTGAATGAACGTGCCGAGCCGTTGCTTCGTCGGGACCTGAATACGTGGCTTGAGCGGGCTATTTACCGGGATACCCATATGTGCCAGGAATTTCGCCTGGCCATGATCCGATTATGTCTGGGACAAATGGATTCGAATTCGGACAGTCCCTTTATGACCGAGCCTGTGAAGGCATGGCTACAAGGCGATCTACGACAGTTGTCGACCTTGAAGGAAGCCTTGATCTTTCAAAAGATCGTACGGACGAACGCTCGCTATATGTTTACCTCCTTGGCTCGATGGCTTCGCCTGGTGGGACAACCGGGATTGGTGTTGACGTTGAATTTGGGGCGATGTTTGGTGACCAAGAAGCCTGAAGTACCGGAAGGGTTGTATTACGGCGTATCTGCGACGTTGGATGCCTATGAAATGTTGCGACAATTTATTGACGGAACGGATGAGCTTGAGGGGGTGCTGTTGGTGGTGCTGGTGCCACCGGAGTTTTTAACCGATGCCCGTCGAGGGTTGAATCGGTATGAAGCCTTGAAGTTACGTATTTGGGACGAAGTCCGGGATCGTCACTATCAAAATCCCTTGGGAGCCTTGATTCGGCTTTCTTCGTATGCTGCGGATTCGTCAAGAGAGGCCAATCATACGGATCGGCCGGCGATGGCCAATGGACATGTCGGTCATCAACGGGTCATTGAAGCGTTGCGGTCGGGAGTGCCCAACAAGGATGTCGTTCAGGCGTTAGGCAGCCGTCAGCCGGATATTGAAGGAAAATTCAGGCGGATGCTTCAACGGATGGAGGAGCAGGTTTCTTCGGATCTTCCCACTCCGGGCTTAGTCATCGAAGGAGGGTTTGGCAGCGGGAAGTCTCATCTCCTTAAGGCCCTACAGTACTTGGCGGTGAAACAGCATTTTGTTTGTAGTCCTATTGTCATCAGCAAAGAAACACCTTTGTATAATAGTGTGCCGCTGTTTCGGTCTGCGATCACGAATGCCATTGTGCCAGGCAAACAAGGCGATGCGCTGACGGAAATTTGCGGTGAATTGAACTTCCAAAGTCCCCAATACGCCGATTTCTTTGCTTGGGCACATCGGGGGCAAGGATGTGATTCCCGACTGGCGGCGACCCTGTATCTCTATGAACGAATGATCAATGATCCGGAGTTGAGCCACCGGTTGATTCGCTATTGGGCGGGAGATCCCATCAGTAACAGTCAATTAAAAAAATACCTGCAGGGCTGTCCGTCCGATACCCCCTATGCCTTTGAGAAAATTTCGACTCAGGAACTGGCTTTGCAACGGTTCCAATTCGTGTCTCGGCTGATTGTCGCGGCCGGGTATAAAGGCTGGATCTTGCTGATTGATGAAGCCGAGATTATCGGACGGTATTCTTTTAAACAACGCATGAAATCATATAAGGAAATCGCCGGTTGGCTGGGACTCCTGGAGAAGTCGGCGTATCCGGCCATGAGTGCGGTCGTCGCCTTGACCGATGATTTCCAACTTGCGGTACTCGATGAAAAGCAGGATTCACAGAAAATTGAATCGATGAGTGAATTGAGTGAATTGTCCGGTGGAAGCTTTGAAGCGAAGGACGCCCTCAAGGGGATTCGTTTTATCGAACAAACAGGCGATGCCTTGATCCGGCCTTACGATTCCATGGTCGATGAACTCTACGAACGGCTGCGCACCTTGCACGGATCGGCTTACAGCTGGGAAGCTCCTCCTGTTTCCGCCGTAGAAAAACTGGCGAGTACCCGGATGCGGGAATATGTCCGAGGGTGGATTACGGAGTGGGATTTACGAAGACTGTATCCCAACGTTCAGCTCGACATCGAAATTACGGAAGTGCGTCAACATTATGAAGAAGACCAGGAGTTCGAAGCTCCGTCAATGGAGGAATCCGAAGGCCATCATCCGGAATCGGAATCCGAAGATCCATTGATGGCTCTGGCGCTTCAGAACCAGTCGTCTGTGTGACAATGGATCCGGTGCCCGGTTGTCCATTCACTCGGGTACGATATGTGATGGCGCCATCCCGTCTCTAGGTCATTCTAATCTAGTTAGGATTAGTCGGACGCCTGGCATACGGACGTCGTTCTTCCTGAGGCCGTGCTTCATTGACCACTAAAATCCGGCCACCAAGATCCGTTTCATGTAATGCCGTGATAGCTGCCTGTGCTTCATCCGGACTCGCCATTTCCACAAAACCAAACCCCCGCGATCGTCCGGTATAGCGATCCATGATCACTTTGGCTGATACCACGTTTCCATGGCTGGAAAAATGATTGTGTAAGTCCTCATCGGTCGTGGAAAAGGGTAAATTTCCGACATACAGTTTGATACCCATCCTGGCCCTCCTGATTGGTCTTTGGTGACGGCTTTTCTTCCTTGCACGGTGGAGTAACCCGTGCAGGTGCGAGCAGTGGCTTCCCTATTTTACGGAAAGCCTAGCATTCAGAATTTTTCAATGCAACGGAGGCGGGAACACAAAAGAATCGGTCAGGAATAGCACCATTGGCTAGGAACGTGTTCGGTGTCTCGCTTAATAACCGTAAGAAAAAAACCGATAGGACAGACCAGAGAGTCTCCTCACTATGCCGAGTTTATTTTCCAGCTTCGTAGACCGGCCTCTTCAATTTACTAACCGGTCAAAATGGGCTTCTATGCTCAATCGAGTCACTTCCTCCTCGAGGATAGGGGCCGCCCTCGTGAAGGGGGTGTCCAGTGGGATGGAGCTGGCCCATAAGCACACCGTCCTGGTGCTCACGGTCCTCTTTGGAATGTGTGTATTGATCATCTCCGTCCATGTGACTCAATTAAAGACTCACATGGTAGCTTCGATGTCCTTGCAGGGAGCAGAAATCTATACGCGGGCATTGGAGGAAATCCGAAAATGGTATACCACTGAAGTGGTCCAGCGGCTTCACGGTCAGGGGATTGTGGCCACCTCGGATTATCAAGGACATGATCGGGAGATACCCCTGCCGGCGACACTTAGCTTTGCTCTTGGGGAAAAACTGGTTGCGGGTCGACCCGGGGAAACAATCCGATTGATCAGCCCGTATCCGTTTCCTGGACGAAGGCAGCAAGGAGGATTGACCAAAGGGTTTCAACAGGAGGCGTGGACGGTCCTTCAACAATCTTCCGAAGAGGCGTACTACCGTTTCGAGGAAGAGAATGGGACCAAAGTGCTTCGATATGCCACTCCCGATCGAATGTCGACGGAATGTGTCGAGTGTCATAACGCGCTTCCCAACAGTCCCAAGCGTGATTGGCAGGTAGGGCAGATAGGGGGGATGTTGGAAGTCGTCTATCCCGTCGATAACATTCAGAATATAGCGGCTGTCGGCCTGTCCGGCGCCTACGGTTCGATGGGAATGCTGGTCGTCCTCTGGTTGGGCGGGTTTGGACTTGTGATACTCAAACTGCGTCGAGTGGCTGGGGATCTTGAAGAACAGGTTCGATCCCGGACGAGTGATTTGCAAAATGCCAATCAACAATTGGAGCTGGAAATTGCCGAGCGGCAACAGGCCGAGAATTTACTGCGTCAGGCCAGGGACAACCTGGAAAAGCGGGTTCAGGAACGAACCGGCAAATTAGCGGCCGCCAATGCCGAATTGATCCGTGAAGTGTCCGAACGGAAATGGGCTGAGGAGGATATACGGAAACTCAACACTCAATTGGTGCAACAGACGGCTCAACTTTCTGCCAGTAATAAGGAGTTGGAGGCTTTCAGCTATTCGGTGTCGCACGATTCGGTTCGGCCGCTGAGGGGAATCGACGGGTTTAGTCAAGCCGTGTTGGAGGACTATGCCGATTCACTGGATGAGGCCGGAAAAACCTATTTGCAGCGTGTTCGGGCTGCGAGTCAGCGAATGTCCCAACTCATCGATGCCATGCTCAATCTGGCGCGTCTGACAAGGGCCGAAATTCATTCGCAAACTTTGGATATGAGTGGCATGGTGAACGCCATTCTTGATGATTTCCGTAAAATTGATCCTGATCGACAGGTCGAGTGTGTCGTGGCTAAAAATCTCTTTGCGACGGCCGACCCTCAACTGATTCGAGCCGTCTTGGAAAACTTACTTGGAAATGCCTGGAAATTCACTCGTCAACGGGAGGCTGCCCGGATTGAATTCGGGTATGAGTCTTATAAAGGGCAACCTGCCTATTTCGTGCGGGATAATGGAGCCGGGTTTGATATGACTTATGTCCACAAACTGTTTGGAGCATTCCAGCGGTTACATGCCTATACCGAGTTTCCGGGTGTAGGTGTGGGGTTGGCCACGGTGCATCGAATTATTCAGCGGCATGGAGGGCAGATTTGGGCAGATGGGGCGGTTGGGGAAGGTGCGACATTTCATTTTACGCTATAAAGACAGATACAAGGAGGAGAGCGATGCAAAACAAGGTGATTTTACTCGTTGAGGACCATCCGGATGATGAAGAATTAACCATGCGGGCGTTAAAGAAAAACAATATCATGAATGAAGTCGTGGTTGCCCGTGACGGGGTACAAGCGTTGGAATATCTTTTCGGGACAGGAGCTTATGCCGGACGGGATCTGTCGGCTATGCCGCAAATTATCCTGTTGGATTTGAAATTACCGAAAATCGATGGTCTGGAAGTATTGAGGCGCCTCCGTGCCGATGATCGGACAAAGTTTTTACCGGTGTCGCTGACCTCGTCCAAAGAAGAACAGGATATCGTGAAAAGTTACCAGCTTGGAGCCAATAGTTATGTACGAAAGCCGGTCGATTTCCAGGAATTCTCCGGGGCCGTTCAAAACTTGGGGTTGTATTGGCTGATATTGAATGAACCCGCACCCGAGCGAGTGCCTGTTTGACGGCGAGGGTCGTGAAAACGGCGATGTGAGTGCAGCGTGTCGGCACTGAATCTTTAGGGTAAAGAATAAACACAAAGCCATGTTGTGTTGTCTGTTTGTCGTCATAGGTATTTCTCTCTTTGGCAGGGGTTTCATTGTCCCGTCGGTTTGATTGTCGGATGCCGGATTATTTGCCAAAAAGAGGTATTGTGAATTGTTCAAATGCTTGGAGAGACCAGCCAGTCGAGTCGTCCGCGTGTCAATAAATCCCCTAGCCTGTCAAAATTAACCACAAATAATTTTCGTTATTCAATCTTCCTAGAGGAAAAAAATGCCGAGTGATGGGACCAGATATCCCAACATTTCCTCGTCTTCTTTTCAGGATTAACCCCGGATTTTTCATTGGATTTTTGATCGTCGAAGTAGAGGTACGTCCCTTGCAATTGTATATAGAATGGTAGCCAATTTTCGGGTGAATTCGCAGTAAGGAGGAACATATCATGAGTCGACAGGTTCGATGGGAATCCTTGGAAGGCGGCGGGCTGTCATCACGGCAGTGTTATCCGGAGGGATCGAAGGGCATTATCCGGTTCGGAAAAGTGACTACCCGTTATGAACGGGTGTTGCCGTCTTGTGCTGAGCAATGTGCGGACTGTGGAGGAGAAATCAAAATTTTCGTCTCTCCAAAACGAAATCCCCATTCGAGTAAACTCGGCAGGGCGGTTTCAATGAAAGATCATGATCTTTGTCGCCGGTGCTGGCGAAAACTTATGCATCGGCAACGGCAGATAGGCGTAATCGAGTTGCCGCGATCCGTGTTTCTTGGAGGCTCAAAGTTGCGATCCCGGCTGCTTATTCCGGTGTGGCCACGGGTCCCCAAAGAAGCTTCTTAGACCCAAGCTCCGCGACGTTATGAAGGAGGTTTTGATTTCACGAAAGACTGAGCCATCTCGGGGGATTGATAAATCACTTTAATGATCATATTGCCATATTCCCGACGAGCCACGGTTAATAAGACTTGCCCGTTTTCATAGCCACTGGTTAATTCTGTGAGCTGTTGACCTAAAAAAGCTTGAATTTGTTCTTGAGAAATGTCGTGGGTTAACTGATAGCTATCCCCCAGAATACGCTGTAACTGGTTATACCAGGCTTCGGTATACTGTCCCATATCAATGGAAATTCTGGCTAATCCGGAGCCCGGACTTTTGAGTGCTGTTTGCAACGCTTCATTCTCCGTGGTGTCTCCCATGTATAACAGCTCCAAATACCGGTTTTTGTCATTGAGTTCATAGAGACATTCCTTGGCTGACGAACAGGCGTTGAGCTTTGTGACTTCCTGTTGCGTCATCCCAAATTTTAAATCCCGGAACCCCGTTATCGGTTCACCGGCCGTCACCAAGATGGGTGGAGTGAGCATCCACAGGAATCCGATGAAACCTATCAATGAAGTACGTGGGGTGGGTGAAGGATGAGGCATGGTAGAGCGTTCCTTTTCTCGAATAAGATTTGGGAGGTCCCGAGCGTCACGAACGAATACAATTGGAATACTTTCAGCATATCAAACCACGGATGGAGAAGGCGATCTATAAATCCACCAAAGTCAATACCTAGGATTCCGAGACACAGACTGTTTCCGGAGTGAGCATTGCGTGGTGGGTTAGGTCAAATAAGGTCAATGACAAAGGAAAGCCGAAAACCTGGGTTGCCAGAATGGAAACGACACCTATGATATTTCCGGAGTGGAGGGAGTAGGGCCAACGAATGGAATAGGCGCTAACGCTGTATTTGCAAAAGCGGTCCCATCCAATAGCGCATCGGACGGTCACCCTCGGCGGCCTTGTGCGGTAAGTGAGCGATATACCAAAAGACCGAATTGGTCTCCTGAATATTTTCTTTTCCCTGGAAATCGAGATCTCCCCACGCGCCGAAGGGCCACCCCGAATCTTCGTCAGGATAATACTGACGAACTGAAATATCCCTGTCCGAGAATTTGTCCGATTTGCCGTCGTGGGGTCCGGGAATAATCCATACCCCATGCCCGGTTTGGTAATCACGCACGAACCAGACGCGATCTTGACTGTCTTTGGCCGGTTTCTTGTCGTCCACTTCGGTTAAATATTTTTTCCAGCCAGGCCCCCATCCCTCATCCTCTGCCACGTGTTTATCCCATACAAATACTTGATCCTGATCAGGCCCTCCGATATCGAAATCCAGTCGCCAATAGGCATGGTGGTCATGATCGGTATTGCAGGATAAATTCCAGCTCTGCACGCTGGGATACAGCCGTCCGTCTTCGCTCAGATACCAGGCTTGGTATATATGATATTGACCGATTTTGGCGTAGACGCCGGTCTCCAACCATTGAATACCGTCAATGGTATGAGTTCTGGTGCAGAGTTTATTGCCTTGACAACTATTATTTTTGGTGAGTCTTTGTGGGCTGATTCGGTCTTCGAAGGGTCCGCAACGCCCGCTGGACCGGCCCACGCCAAACCAGCTGAACGGATGCCAGGCAGGCCATTCCCGGACGTATTTGACACGGATGACCGGAAGACTGGCTTTGGCTAGGACTTGTTCCCCCTCGTACGAGACATTTTTAATCGCCAATCCCGCCGCATCTTTCATTTCAAGTTGCAGGGTCCATTTCCCCCAGTCGAAGGGTCGGGATTCCCAATCGGCAAAAGCCGGACAGGCAAGAGCAGTCAAACCGAGCATCAAGAAGATCGCGAGAAATGAACGTGTAGCAATCATGTCAGACTCCTCAATGGTCATCCGTCCCGATTCAATGATTTATTGTGGCCCGCTCTTTTCCGGCATCCAGCACCTGGTCAGTGGTCAGGTCCACCCTGGCAAAATACAATGCCAGGCTTTCGGGACCCTCAGAAAACGTGACCCACAGGACCCGATCGCCAAATCCCGCTTCATCGCTCACCCAAAAATATCGATATTCCTCGGGAGAGGTTAGAATGGCGTGGCTGAATAAGTTCCGCACGTCCTGAGCAATTCGTGGATCTTGTCTGGCGAGAGCAATGGCATGCCCGGTTTCAGGTACTTTCCCCGGTTGGTACCTTCCCGGGGTCCTGTTGCACCAATGTGACATTATTATCCCTGATACATGGACGGCCGAATTGTGCGTATAGGTATAATAGGTGAGCCGATGGACCATGGCCTGGTTGGCAGGACGCTTGGAAAGACGCTGAGGTCCGGAGTCTTCATCGAGAATGGTGATACGACATTGATCCGCATCGACCTCTTCCATGTCGATAAATCCGTACCGTTCTCCTAATGCGGTTTTTACTTTTGAATCGTGCTCTGCGATGGCTCGCAATGCCGATGAGTCCTTTTCCACAATGACAATGTTGGGAGCATTCCCCTGAAGGACGGAAAAAGCCGAAGAGCCTACCGGCCTGCGTTCCCCGCCTTCGGGGGGCAATTCAAGGGGCAGCTCGGTTAGGAGTGGGGGAGAAGCCGGGAGGGGTTTCTTGGGGATTTTGGATAGCTCCACTGAGGAACAACCAAAAAGCATCCCGCCCATAATTCCTGTTATGAGAAGGCCGATGAAGTGATTCCGTTCGGTTTTCACGACCACGACTCCTTAACTCGAAATGGTCAAACGCAACAGGATGAGAATGAGGGCCATTTGTTGCTGAGATGGCGTACCTTAAAAATTCTGCAAAATAAAAGCAATAGGCAAAGGGCATTCATGATTTTGCACCATGATGAACCGGCCTCTTCGTTTCGTGCCACAGAGATGTTATAAAAACCAGAGTTGTAAGGTGGACGAACTCCTAGTAAAACTTCCCGTCAAGCGGGCAGTTGGAGAGGGAGAGTTTTCGAGGAGGACGTCATTACCGCTGAAGTCTAGCGCTTTTGATGCCTCTGGTGGGAGGTGCTTGTAGCGGACCATCTGGCCAGAAGTGTTGGGTAGCGCATTTCTTCAGTTCCTTTCTGACTTCCACATATCCGGTTTTCCAAAAACTTTCAAATCCTGAGTGACTTGAACTGGCCGTCTGGCTGGTGAGAGTAAATGAATCAGCACGGGAACCTGTCCGTTCGCCACTCGGGGCGTTTCCGTCATGCCGAAGAGTTCTTGGAGCCGCACGGCGAGTATGGGAAGTTCGCCGGATTCGTAATCCAACGCAATGTAGGAGCCGGTTGGGACGGGGAGATGGGTTGAGCCAGGATGTCGAGAGATCGCCGCTGATCCGGCGAGCAGTGCCTGTAGCGGCCAGGTCAGGTCAACTCCGTTTCACTTGAGACAAACTTGAAAGGCCGGCGAGGTAGGGAGCGAATCCAGGTTTCGAGCGTGTTGAGCAGGTTGTCGTTCGTGACGTCCGGCCAGCCTGCTTTGGGTTGCATGACCCGATGAAGAAACCGTACGCGGTTTTGCCAGTTTCGCTGATTCTTGGACCAAGGGAGAGAAGAAATGCCGTGAGTGCGGATCCCATGTAATAGGCCGTCATCACGAGTTCGATGTTGGGTTTGTGCAGACGGGTTTCTTCCAAAATGAGTTCTCCCCAAGCAAAGTTGCTGGCTTGCAAGGACGGATTGAGTGGATTCATTCCAGATGACGACTTCTTTCTTCTGGAGGAGGTCAGAGAAATGTTTAAAGAGATCGTCCCGATGAATAGGCGCGGCCAGATAAATGCGGGAAACGGGTTGGATTCCGTCCAGATCGGCGAATCACGAGATACTCCTCATGTTCCAATGGATCAGGTTGGTGAAAGCGCGCCAATCGGCCATTGGCCATCTTGTATCGTCGACTTCCGTCGGACTGACGTTGAGCAATGCGGTCGGGGTAGGCGAGGGCAAGTAACATTCCTATGGCATCCTGGTTGAAGGGGGTATACGGCCCTGGTTGAGCGACAAGGCCAAGGTGTTGTTGCCACGTTTGAGAAATTTGGCGGATGCGCTGGATGACACCGGAGCCGGTATTCCGCCCGGCTTGCCGGTTGTATTCCTCCATTCGACTTCTGAGATCTGTTTGGCTCTGAGCCGTCGTTCCCTTCAAGAAATCCTGTTCGCTGAATACGGCCGCTACGTCACAGGCCAGTGCCCCAAGTTTCATCGTTGTGCCTTGTAATACCATGTGGGCCAGACGAGGATGGATGGGCAAGTGGCTCATTTTCCGTCCATGTTCTGTCACCCGGCCTTCCTTATCCAATGCACCAAGAAATCGAAGAAGTTGTCGAGCCTGAGCCAACGCTCCCGTCGGTGGCGGATCAGGCCAGGAAAGATCAGAAGCATCTTTGACGCCCCATACGCCCAGTTCCAAGGCCAGCGACGTCAAATCGGCCTGGAGAATTTCCGGTGGTGTGCGGGTCGCCAGCGTTCGTTGAGCGGCTTCGTCCCAACAGCGAACGCAAAGGCCTGGTTCAGTCCGTCCGGCTCGTCCACGGCGTTGTTCTGCAGAGGCTTGAGAGATGTTGATAGTCGTTAATCGGCTCATGCCGCTTCGCGGATCAAATCGTGGGATTCGCATGAGACCGGTATCCAACACGATGCGGATTCCCTCAATGGTCAGACTGCTTTCGGCAATGTTGGTGCTAAGGACGATCTTTCTCCATCCTGGAGGCGGAGGGAGAATCGCTTGGTCTTGGGCTTGCGAAGAGAGATCACCATAAAGGGGAACAATCATCGTTTGAGGGGGAAGGGGAAGAGAAGACAAGCACTGCTCCAGTCGGCGAATTTTTCCGGCCCCCGGCAGAAAGACCAACAGGTTGCCTGGTTCGGTGAGTAGCAGGCGGTGAATGGCCTTAGTCAGTTGTGTCGAAAAGTTTCGTTGTTCCAACGGCCCCAGGTAACGTGTTTCGACCGGAAACATTTTCCCTTCGCATGTCACCACCGGGACTGGTTGCAACTGTTGAGCGAGTGTTCGGGTGTCCAGCGTGGCAGACATGACCAAGACTCGGAGGTCTTTGCGAAAGAGCGATTGCGTCTTAAGGGTCAATGCCAGACCCAGGTCGGCCTGCAGACTTCGCTCATGGAATTCGTCGAAGATGACCAGCCCATATTCATTCAGGGAAGGGTCATATTGCAGCATCCGGGTCAGGATTCCTTCTGTCACGACTTCAACCCTGGTCGTGGAACTGACTTTGGTGTCCAGTCGGGTACGATAGCCGACGGTCAGTCCCACGGGTTCATCCAAAAGCCAGCTCATGCGGCGCGCGGCAGCTCGCGCCGCCAACCGTCGGGGCTCCAGCATGATGATTTTCTTGTGGCCGAGCCACGGTTCTTTCCGCAAGGCCAAGGGAACCTGGGTGGTTTTTCCTGCTCCCGGTTCCGCACTAAGCAGGACAATAAGATGCCGAGCCAAGACGTCCTGCAATTGGGAAAGTATGCCGGCGATGGGAAGGGATGTTGGATCGATCAAGATTATTTCGGGCCGTACGATTTATATTAGCATTCTTCCAGGGACTCTATGTCTAATCGTTCAATTGGTATCTGGGAGAGAGCGAATGATGAGCTGCACCTCACGACTTTCTTCGCACGAGAGACCACTTTATAATAATAATGAGTACACCGAATGATTTGAATCGATGATTGTACTATGAACGGAATCGGTCGTCTCTTGGGACGGAGGCGATTTTGATGAATCTGTATGAATCAAATGAGTTGGGAGGAAATGAACGTATGGATGGAAGACAATCAACGCTGACTCGTGTTTTGGTGTGTGGAATCATGGGATTCCTCGTGGCGAGTTCAAACGGGCTCGGATATGATTTGGGTCACGATGCGAGCGCCGATATGATTACCGTTGAGGGGCAGACGGTGCCCGATATCGGTCCTTTGCCCACAGCGGTTCCGATCCCTGCTGCCAATTTAAATTATGCCGAAAAGGTTTCGTTAGGGAAACAGTTATACTTTGACGGACGATTATCAAAAAATAATGCGATCTCGTGTGCCTTCTGCCATAACCCGGTCGCCGGGTTTGCCGATCCCAATCAAACCTCGGTCGGGGTGGGAGGAAAACGGGGAGGACGGCAAGCGCCCACCGTGTATAACACCGCGTTCAATCCTCTTCAATTTTGGGATGGGCGCGCCGGATCCTTGGAGGAGCAAGCCATCGGACCCATCCACAATCCTGTTGAAATGGCAGAAACGCATGAAAATGTCGTGCCGAAAATCGGAAAAATACAAGGCTATAAAGAGCAGTTTCAGAAAGTATTTGGAACCGGTGTGAGTTTGCAGGGTATTGCCGAAGCGATCGCTGCCTATGAGCGAACCATTATTTCCACCAATTCGACCTTCGATCAATTTGTGCAAGGGGATACCAAAGCCATGGATGAGTCCGCGCAGAGGGGAATGGGGCTCTTTAAAGGCAAAGCAAAATGTATTCTTTGCCACAATGGCCCCAATTTCACAGACAATCATTTTCATAACCTGGGTGTGCCGCAAGTCGGGCCTCAGGAAGAAGATTTAGGACGGTATTATGTGACGAAGCATGAGCACGATAAAGGTGCGTTTAAGACACCAACGTTGCGGAGTATCACGGAAACTTCCCCGTACATGCATGACGGGGCCTTTAAAACCCTTGAAGAAGTCATAGAATTTTTCGATCAAGGTGGAAATGCCAACCCCAACTTGAGTCCCTTGATGAAGCCCTTGGGACTCTCTGATCAGGAAAAAACCGATTTACTGGCTTTTCTCAAAGCCTTAACCGGCGAATCCATTCCTTTCGAATTTCCCAAGCTTCCGGAATAGTGGCGTCTGGGAAAAATAGAGCTGTTGCCCGAGCGCATTTCAGAAGACCTAAAAAGGAAATGACCACTATGCGAGTTTGGTTATCTGGGAGTCTTGCGTTTATGTGTTGGTCGGGCGTGGTGTTCGCCGACAGTCACCCGGCAAATATCGAAACGGGGGGCAGTGTGTATCGGACCAATTGCGTATCTTGTCATGGGATGAAGGGAAGGGGGGATGGCCCCGTTGCTGTCCACTTAACTCCGCCGCCTGCCGATTTGACGAGTCAGACGGTCAAGCAAAAAAACGATCAGGACCTATTGAAAACCATCCGGGAGGGAAAGCCTGGAACGTCCATGCCGGCCTGGAAGAGCGGCTTATCTGACCAACAAATGGAAGATGTGCTGGCCTACATCAGGACGTTTGGGGAATGATGACCTCGGATGGGAGGATAGGGGGAGGGGGAGATGATGGATGGACGATTTTTCCAAGTGGGATTTTTGTGAGGCTGGCAACGAATCCGTTACTCATTTCTCCGCGGCCGACTTCCAAGACCGGCCCTTTCATGGTGATGGAATATTGAGGATCTATCGTAATTTCCAGTGTGCCGCCGGGGGCTTTGACCGTCACGGGACTTTTCACCAAGCCCAGGCGAACTCCTGCGCATGCGGCTGCACAGGCCGAAGATCCTGACGCTTGTGTCTCTCCCGCTCCCCGTTCCCAAATGAAGATGGAAATGGCCCTCGGGCCGGTAGGCACGGCCAATTGGACGTTGGTCCGTTTTGGAAAGATCGTATGGTTTTCCAATTCGGGGCCTATTTGCAGGAGCTCCTCTCGGCTCCACTTCTCATTCTTCTTTCGATATACCACACAGTGAGGATTGCCGACACTCACTCCGGTGAACCGTAAGGACTGTCCTGCCGCTTTTACCGGTTGTTGGATCAACTCGGGAACCCGTAAGGTACAGGGCAGGGAGATGGGCCGAAAGGAAGCCTTGCCCATTTGCACGGTTGCGCCACTGACATCCCCTTTCCCATTGACTTCCAAGTCAATCTCCACCAATCCTCCTTTGGTCTCAACCGTAAAGCGTTTCTTTTTGGTGTGCTTGGTGTGATAAAGATAGCATCCGAAAATTCGCAGTCCGTTGCCGGACTTTTCGGCTTCACTGCCATCCGGGTTGTAAATCCGCAAACCAAAATCGGCCTTCTTGGAGGGCGCCAGGGCCAGAATTCCATCGCTTCCGATTCCCCAATTTCGATCGCACAAGCCGCGAATGGTGCGAGCCGTCAGCTTAAAGGTCAGGTTGGCAGGATCCAGCGCAATGTAATCATTACCAAGTCCGTGCCCCTTAAAAAAGAGGTTTTTCTTCATTCCGGCTCCCACATGGGTGGTTCTGATTCGGGTGCTGGCTGTCTAAAGGACCTCGTACCCGTCTCACGGTAGGATCTTGATTATAAGCTAAAATGCCTTAAGAGGAAAGTCCTAAATACTATTCTGGGAGCAGGATTGGCGAAAAATAATGGACTTTGAACCAAAACGATATTGGGAAGCAAAAGGTAAACGGGGAATTTACCACTGACTTGGGTTGTCTCCTGACAAGACACCATTCTTTCCGTCAAGGCTAAGAAGGCTATCCCCGAGGAGTCGAATGGAACGGACATCCTCAGAGACGGGGAACCGGAGTTTCACCGGTTTGCCCTTTTCTTTTGGTTTTTAAATAATGATGTGTCGCGAATCCCAAAATGGAAACCGGCATGGCTCGAAATAGAAAACGCATTATCGGTATACTTTTGATGGGCGGAGGAATTGTTTCTTTTAAGACCGGGAAGATATGGGCTTCGAAGAGTTGGCAGGATTCTCACAGCTTCATTCCGTAGGTCTGCTTGCCACCGGAAACGACAAAGATTGAAGTTTAGGAATTCAAGCAAACGGTTCCACACATCAGGATTGATGTCTGGTCTCTTGCGTAGTGACGGCGTTCAACTTGCTTGGGAGGAAAAGAATGATGAAAACAAAAAGGGTTTCTATACTCGGACTGGGCATTCTCGTCACAATCTGGTTGATGGCTTCCCCGGTTTTTTCGGCTTCTGAGCCGTTCCTGGGAGAAATTATGATGACGGGAGCCAATTTTTGCCCAAGGGGTTGGGCCAATGCCGACGGACAATTGATTTCTATTAATCAGAATCAAGCGTTGTTTGCGTTGTTAGGGACTAATTATGGAGGCGATGGACGCACGACCTTCGGGTTGCCGGATCTTCGTGGGCGTGTGCCGTTGCATGCGGGAAACGGCCCTGGCTTAACTCAACGGGCTCAGGGTGAGCAAGGAGGAGAAGAACAGCACTCCCTTATGGAGCATGAGGTCCCTTCTCCTCAGCCTTCTTCACATTCTACCTCGGGAAGCCATGGACAAAATTCAGAGCCTGCAAAAATCTGGAATGTGCAAGACAGAGTTCCCGACATGAGGAAGCCTGGAGCGAGTCCCTTGAATCCACGTCGCAATATCCCTCAAGGAGGCTCGGCAACAGTGGCCCCTCATAACGTCATGCAGCCGTTTCTGAGTATCCGGTTTTGCATCGCCCTTCAGGGCATTTTCCCGTCAAGGAATTAAAGTCTATACCAATACCCAGGTATGGCCGTATAGCCGAAGTCCGGCGTTCGTTATCGGTAAGGTGAGACTTTCGAAAGCCGTTGTGTTTGGCCCTGGATTACCCGTCTCTCGCTCTTAGTAAACTCTCAGGCGAACTCGACATTGGTCTTGTGCGCGGATGGATGCTCGGTTGGTCACTGGGCTTTCTTGGCCTGGTTTCGGGCGGCACGGCGCTCGTTGTCGGTAAGAAAGCGTTTGCGGAGGCGAATGCTTTTGGGGGTGACCTCGACCAATTCGTCGTCTTCGATAAATTCCAGAGCAAATTCCAACGTCATTTCTTGTGGAGGAATCAGATGAATGGCCTCGTCGGAGCCGGATGCCCGGATATTCGTCAGCTTTTTCTCCCGAATGGCGTTCACCACCAGATCGTTGCCTTTATTGTTAATCCCCACAATCATGCCCTCATAGAGGTCCGCTCCGGCGTGAAGAAAGATTTCTCCGCGGTCCTGGAGACCCCATAGGCCATAGGCCACGGCTTGTCCGGGGCCGTGGGAGATGAGCACTCCGGTTGAACGGTGAGGAATTTCTCCCTTGAAGGGCTGGTATTCATGAAACGTTTGAGACATGATGCCGGTCCCGCGGGTCATTCTCAATAATTCGCTGCGAAATCCTAGGAGGGCACGGGAAGCAATGTGAAATTCCATGCGGACGGTTCCGACCGCGCTGATTTGCAGATCTTTCATTTCGGCTTTCCGGCTGCCGAGTGCTTCGATCACCGCGCCTTGATACCCGGGATCGACTTCAATGACGACCAGCTCGACCGGTTCGAGCGTTTCCCCGTCCATTTCTTTAAAAATCACTTTGGGCGGAGACACTTCCAATTCAAAGCCTTCCCGTCGCATGGTTTCGATGAGAATGGATAAATGGAGTTCGCCCCGTCCGGACACTTTAAACCGCTCGCCCCCGTCGGTCTCCTCCACTTTGATCCCCACATTCATCATGGCTTCGTGAGCCAGCCGCTCCCGAATGTGTCGCGACGTGAGAAAACGACCCCCGTCCTTGCCCGCCAAGGGACTGGTGTTGTGGGAGAAATTCATGGAAATCGTGGGTTCATCGACATTCACGGTCGGCAGGGCTGTGGGATTTTGAGGGGAAGCGAGGGTTTCTCCAACCCGAACGTCCTGCACGCCTGCCAGGGAGATAATGTCGCCGGCAAGCGCCGATGGGCTCTCCACCCTAACGAGTCCTTGATAGGCCAAGAGCTTGGTGACCTTCCCCCGGGCCAGGGTGCCATCACGCTTCACGGCGACGATGGAGTTCCCGACTTCGACCTGGCCATGGACAATCCGTCCGACGGCTACGCGACCGATATAGGAATCGTATTCCAACATGGTGACGAGCATTTGAAACGGTTGCTCCGGATCGGCTACCGGCGGTAACACGCGATGGATGATGGTGTCTAATAACGGCTTCATATCGACGGCCTCATCGACAAGATCCAACGTCGCCCGTCCTTCTTTGCCGGAGGCATAGACAATGGGGAAATCGAGTTGTTCGTCGGTGGCGTTAAGTTCACAAAACAAATCGAATGTCTGATTCACGATTTCTTCTGGACGGGCGTTGGGGCGATCGATTTTATTAATGACCACAATGGGTTTCAGATGCAATTCCAAAGACTTCTTCAGAACGAATTTGGTTTGCGGCATCGGTCCATCGAAGGCATCCACCAGCAACAGCACGCCGTCCACCATTCGAAGAATTCGCTCGACCTCACTGCCGAAGTCGGCATGGCCGGGGGTATCCACGAGGTTGATGCGGGTATCTTTATAGAGCAGAGACGCATTTTTCGAAAAAATCGTAATGCCGCGTTCTTTTTCCAACGGATTCGAATCCATAATGACGGCTTCCCCTTCCTTAAACACATGTGCGCCGGTCTGTCTGAGGAGGGCATCGACCAAAGTCGTTTTGCCGTGATCGACGTGGGCGATGATAGCGACATTACGGAGATCTTTTCTGCGTTTCTGGTTCATGCTCGTCTCTTCCTTATTAAAAGCCTAAAAGCCGCACCCCTTATATACAAGGGCAGGTCAACTTGCCATTGCGGAGGGACTATCGAGTCCGGTCTGTGGATTTGTAGGCTTCGTCACCGGCCAGAACGGCGGGAGGAGGGCTTGGGTCCGACAAGACGGTCGATTCACCTATGACGTTACCGTATGAATGTCCGTATTGCAACTTCTGCCCTCTAGGTCTATTTGACCTTCTCTGTGGGGCGCGATAAGGTGATTTAGCTTCGGGAGACCTGTCCTTATCCCCCTCCTTGTTCATTTTTACTTTTCTTACTATCCCTCGACAACGAAAGGCGGAGGCCTCTATGCGCCCTCTCCGGGTGACAATATTGGATTTGGTCACAAAAGGCCCGACTCATTCTCTCTATGCCAGGGTGATGAATCAAAATCTGGCGAGCATCATGCCGCAAGTGGTGGGAGTCTGGTGCGAGGAACTGGGTCATCATGTCCGGTTTATCTGTTACACAGGGCGGGAAGATCTGCATCGGGAATTACTGGAAGAAACCGATCTGGTGTTTATCGGGGCCTTTACCCGTTCCGCCTTGACGGCCTATGCCGTGAGCAACCTGTTCCGCTCCCGTGGGGCGGTGACGGTCTTGGGCGGGCCGCACGCCAGAAGTTATCCGGAGGATGCGGCGCGGTATTTCGATTACGTCTTGGGATTTACCGATAAACCGCTGATTCATGACATTCTCTCCGATTGCGCGCCCCACCGCCCCGTCGGGCAACATTTGCAGGCGGCTCAACAACCAACCGAATTGCCGGGCGTGAAGGAACGCTGGAAGTTCATCGAACCGACCCTGGCTAAAGCTCCCACTTCCTTTAAGGTGGTGCCCATGATCGGCAGTATGGGCTGTCCCTATACCTGCGGATTTTGCGTGGATGCCAACGTCGATTATCAGCCATTGTCGTTCGACCAGATCAGCGAGGATTTGAAATTTCTCCGGACGAAGATGAAGCGGCCGATCGTGGCCTGGCACGATCCCAACTTCGGCGTCCGGTTTCAAGAATATATGCGGGCGATCGAAACCGCCATTCCACCCAACAGCATCGACTTCATTGCCGAAAGCACGTTGTCACTTTTGTCTGAGCCTCATTTGAAACGGTTGAGACAGAATGGCTTCAAGGCCATTCTGCCCGGCATCGAGTCCTGGTACGACATGGGTGATAAATCCCGCACCGGACAACAACGGGGGCAGGA
>JALDRK010000013.1 GCA_031315915.1 Nitrospirales bacterium | reverse complement strand
GGCATCTATCTAGCCAAATCCTTCGCTCCGCAAAACCTGAAGATGCTTAGACTCATCAAAGGGTTGGGACACACAGTTGTGGCCTGGGACGAAGAAGGCCTGATTCATTATCCCCCCGAAGTCTATTGGGGTCGTCGAATCACACAGGCCATTTTACCCTATCTGGACCACATGATTGCCTGGGGCGACGATTACGTGGAATTGCTGGAAAGTCATCACAAACCCTTCCCCGTTCCCATTCATAATCTCGGAAATCCTCGTGGGGACTTTTTACGGTCCGAACTCCACCCCTACTACCATGAATATGTCCAATCCCTCAGGAACCAATATGGACGCTTCATCCTGGTGAATACCAATTTTCCCTCAGTAAACTCTTTCGATCCCGAACTACAACTGGCGAAAGTGGATTCAGCTGGCCAAAACTTGACTCTAGCAAAGGGCAGTCAGGGCATGCCGGAAGGGTTTGCCAAGGGCCGGTTTGATTACAAACACCGGCTCTTCAAAGCTTTTCAAGAGATGGTGGATAATCTGAGTGCCAGGTTTCCAGACACCACCATTTTGGTGCGGCCGCATCCCTCTGAAAGTTTTGCCCCATGGTTGGACCTGGCCAAAGCCTCTTCCAATATCATTGTAAAAAACGAAGGCAATGTGCTTCCCTGGATTTTAGCCTGTTCGGTTCTGGTCCATAATGGATGTACCACCGGCGTGGAAGGGTTTGCGTTGAGAAAACCTGTGCTGGCATACCAGCCATTTCCTTATGAAGAGTTCGAATCCAACCTTCCCAATGAACTCAGTCGGTTGTGTTCATCCATGGACGACCTAGTCCACACGATCAAGACCATGACCCAACCAGGAGGTTCCGCTCCCACAGAAAACCCTCAAACCAAACTGGGCAGGTATCTGACGGCCATGGACGGCCCGCTGGCCTCCGAACGAATCGTGAACTTTTTGCTGACCCTAGCCCGACCTTACCAAATCCGGAAACAGTCGCCAATCCTGTACGGGTTGTCGTTCATCAAAAGTCTGTTGCGACATCGAAAAAAACGTAAACATGAGAAAAAGGGGACGTTACGGTACAGCCCGGCCTTTCAACAGCAGCGATTTCCGGAACTTCATCTGGCTGATCTGCAAAAGCAGATTACTCGATTTCAGGAAATCTTTCCCGGTCCTAACTTGATTTCGGCGACGCCATTCGGAAAGAATGTGTTTACGCTGTCCGCCACCCAGAAATCGTAATACCTGCTAGGCTGCCTCATCCTTCTTGGAGGATCGTATGTTCAGTGATCTATTCCGCAGCAACTCCAAATTGGATCTGGATCCCGAACGGGCACCACAAACCTATGCCCTGTTTGATGACCGCCAGGGCTATCGATCTTATGCACAACGCTGTCAACAGCGTTTCTCAGGCACGATGAATTCCGCTCCGGGCCTTCTCACACAACAGGGCCTGGAACATGTTGCTATTTTGAGTGCTCCGGAGGCCGGGGAGTTATTATCCCAAGCCCTGGCTCGGACGGATGAGTCGATAACTAATAAACCGCAGATCGATTACTCGGATATTCTCATGATCCGGGACAAGATCTTTTTGGAAACCTGGTTTCGAAAAATTTTCCAACCGGCCCTGACGGCCAAACTCACCGGATACTTTCAGAGCCACTTTCTCATTTATTGGTATACCTTTCTCAAGGCCAAACCTGCCGACCAGGCCGTGCGCTCCTTCCTCTGGCATTGCGATAAGGGCCCATCGGCTCATCTCAAGATCTTGCTGTATTTGAATGATATGCAGGAACATCGGGGCAATACCATTTTTCTGGATCGTGCGACGACAGCCCGGTTTGCCGAATGCGGCTACGTGTTTGGTTCGGTAAAAAAACGAACGGATGATCTCAGCGAATTAGCCAAACAAAAAGGTATTCCTTTTCAACCACACTCATGGGACATGAAAGCGGGTGAGGGCGTGGCGTTCGAACCATCCCAGGTACTTCATCGAGGCATCCTTCCCTCCACCGGCTTTCGATATGTCCTGGCCTTCTGCCTGCTGCCGAGTCCCATTCCCTGGGATCAGGCCTTTACTGGGAACAATCATGAAGGGTTCCGCGCGGACTATACCTGGCATCCCCATGCTCAGGATCTGATGAAGGCCATCCTGGTTTCAGCGTAATATCAGGACATAGGCAAGCCCTCTTTCCTCTGTTAAGTTCGCGATCGTATTTGGGGAGTGTGCGCCTTTGAAGAACCAACTATGGGCACATTGACGTTTTACAAATCAGGGGAAAATCTGATGGGAGGAATGGATGCTAAACAGTTACCAAGAATCTTAGGAAACTTTTCCTAGCACCAACCCGGCACCGAGAGTCAGTTTCTGCGGAAAATCTTTATAGGTCATAATGACCTGAATTCCAAATTTCTGTAATTGCTCATGCGGCAGCGAAAAATAATCCTTGGCTCCCACATAATTCCGCCGCAGATCATCCCGGTTAAACTCGGCAAACGGCTCCAGAAACATCACGTGCTGTTTGGCCACACGCTTGATCTCGGATACGGCTTCATCCCGTAGCGTTTCCATTTGCTCCAGGGCCAAACGTGTAAACACGAGATCGAAGCTGGAGTCGGCAAAGGGCAGCGACCGGGCGTCCCCCTGACGAAAATCTATTTTACGCCAGGCCTCGAGATTTCCGACGTCCCAGGGACAAAACTTCACCAATGCTTCGGGAAATGTTTTTCCCTGCTGAACACTTTTGGCAGTGGCCACGCCTTTTTCCGTCAGTTCGACTCCCTGCATGGGGATATCAGGAAACTTACTCGCCAAAACAAAGAGATTGAGCCCATTTCCACAGCCAACCTCCAGGATGGAACGGGGCTGGAGCGCGTTGATCACGTCCGCCATATAATAGAGATGCACACGAGACAACCCGCCCCGCCGGACTTTTAAAATTTCGTCTCCCCAGGACACCAAAGAGGTTTCCTTGGGTTGAAGAGGTTCTTGCGGATTTGGCCATCCCTGCGTTTCCCAGGTGGTCGAATAACTCTCGATCACATACTCCTGATTTCTGGCTCCTCGGAACATCGGAGGGAGACTTCTGGCATTGGGCAACCAGCCCAACAAACGCCTTTGCCATCTGCGTTTTTTCCATCGATTTTCCAACTTGGTGATTTCACCACTGATTTGTGGATCCTGGCGGGTGCCTCGTTGAACAATGTAAGGATCAAGAATGGTTGAGACGACCTTCTCGTCCAGACTAATTGATTTCAAGGCTTCCATATCTGCCTGTTTCTCCTTTTGCCAGATAACCCGCCCTTGCTTCCCTATTCCCAATGACCCGGTCGGACACGGAAATCGTTGTCTGAATTATCCCCTCCAGACTCTTAAAGGGATTTAGATCATTCTGGACAGTGACTATACCATTAGACCCAAACGATGACCAGCATTGAGAATCCCATTCTTATAGTCCAAGCCCTCAGTTTCAGGTAGGGACCGGTTCTCTGGTAGGACAGATTTAGACGCATCCAAAGCACGACCTGATGTAGTCAGCGACACGGAATGTCTCATTAAACGCCTTGCGGTTCTGAGTCTTCAGGGGATTCTCAAAGACTTGTGCAATTCCACGGGAATATAAATCCTCGTGAAGCACCTCCAATCGTCTGGGAGGCTGAAAATATCCTCTGGCAAAAAACCAGGTACACATATCTTTTATTCGTGACGTGGTGATAACCGAGACATGTTGATCCGCCACCGACAGATAGGAATGGTTGAGGAGCCAGCCTTTGATGTATGCAACGGGATTGATCGTTTGAATAAAGGTGCTGGGACGCTTGGGCAAGGGATAAATACACATCGGCTTATCCGTGGCAGCCGCTTCGGCCAGCATAGCTTCGCTTTCACCCGTCACCACGATCACATCGGCCAAGGCCAGAGCAGTGAGATAGGGCAGGGCATTTTCATGAGGATGCCAGGCAAACACCTGCCCTGCCCTTCCTAAATTATCTTTAAGCGCCTTTGCCGCGGCTTCACCCGTCCGACGGCTGGTTAAGACAAACACCCGGCCTCCCGTCTCTTTGGCATACCGTTCCAAATCAGCTCCCATTTGACGGGCAATGGATACATCAAGTTGATAGCGAGGCGTGGCGCCTCCAACCAAACAGACAATTCTAGGCCGCGGCGCATCCTGCATCACGCGGGATCCCTCTTGGGCGGCCTTGCGTAACTTATCCGGGGTGATCCGGTTCAGAGAAGTCGTGGTCACCAGCCGGTTGGGATGAGGTGGCATTTGACAGTAACGGGGAGTCACCGCCAGATCCAATTGGTCCATGACGAGTCCTCCCTTTCGCCCAAGCTGGACCACCCGTGTTTGACCATGGCTTTGATGTTTGATCCATTTGGCCACAGGAGCCGTCCGTTGACCGGCTGCAATGACCAAATCGGGCCATGGAGGAGATAACGAGGGGGAATTTGCCAGATCCACATGACTGATCGTTTGAGGAACGTTCCAGCTTTTGGAAGAAAAAGATGACAAAAAGGTGAACTGTTTCTTTTCATACGGCCACCCCAGACAGTCGACTAATCCCACGGATTGGGTGGAGTTTCCGGGACGATCATCCAGGAGTACCCACGTTCGGGGCAGGGTCTGACCGGACGGTATGCTCCATGGCGGACTGACCGCTACCTTCTGGTGTTCTTCCTTCCCTTCGGCCTTTTTCTTCCCTACCAATGAATCTCCCAAGCTATTAGTCATGTACCACCATGATCAAAATCTTTTTCCTATTTCATGGAGTGCCTATGCTCATTCTCTTCCCATCGGTGTCATCATGATCTTATGAAGCTTGAGACTTGGACATTCATTCAAATATTCCGACTGGATAGAGAACTTGATGGCGCTGAAGATCTTACTCCATGAAGTGCCGCCAAACGATTAAAAATTTGCGCGAGGCTTTCATGGAAAACAGTTGCATTTTGCCGATGGAAATGCTCAGATATTACTGATGATCTCTTCACCAGACGACCAAGTTTTTCCCGAAATCAGCCATAGGTCTATTCATGTCCACATACTTTCTCAGTAGTGAAAAACTCCGTTCAATTGACTCCAACCACTTTTCAGCTCAACGTCCCTTTCCGAATACCAATCCTTCTGGGTTGATTACCGAAACGGGGTTCGCCGAATTGTGCCAATCCATGCCGGACCTTTCCTTATTCAAACCCACCTTTGGCCGGGCTCGGAAATATGGGCAAACGCCTCATGACCGCTATACCTTGAAATATCGGAAAGGGCTCCCCCTCTCACCGCCCTGGCAATCCTTTTTAACCGAATTGAACGGAAAAGAATATCGAACATTTTTGTCACGAATGCTGGGCAAGTCTTTTTTCAGCCTAGATTTTTTTTGGTTTTTTACACCTTCAGGGTGTTCCGTTTCACCGCATTGCGACCATAAGGATAAGATTGGAGCCCATCTCTTTTATATGAACACCTCGAACGATTGGGACTCCTCCTGGGGAGGCGATACCCTGCTCCTGGATGACGGCGGAAAGCTGGCCAGAGCTTCGGCTCCGGACTTCTCGGACTTCCCCAATTCTCTGACTTCAAAATCGCTGGGCAACTATAGCCTGCTTTTTGCCCGAACACCAAATTCCTGGCATGGCGTGAAGGAAATTTCCTGTCCTGAAGGCTACTACCGGAAGGTGTTTATGGTCGCTATTAAGAAGTTTGCTCCTCTTGACACCCTTTTGGCGAAATGGCGAACCGCCCCTGCCGAATATTGAGTTTCATGTTCCGCTTTTCTTTTCTTCAGAAGGCCCACTCGCATTCTCTCCATTCCTCCCCCACTAGCCAAGTGGCCGTATCCGGTTCCTTGCCGCACTCGGCTTTGGGACTGTTTTTTATCATTGTCTGCCACTTTCGCTTTAATGTAAGACGATGAGCAAAAAAAAAGGCATACGGTCCCTGGTCCTCACCAACCTCTTCGTTCTCCTGATTCTGATCTGGTCAACCAACCTGCTTTCTTCGCTCATCATGGATGGGATCTACCTCTATAAACAATGGGATCCTCCGGTTTCCCAGCCGCTCTACCGTGAAAGCCTTCCGGATCAAGATTATGCTCATACCGTCTTCCAAGAACTTCGATTGCTCACAAAGCGCTATATCCCCTATGTGGAATGGGGCCGACTGCCTTTTTCGGGGGAAACCATTACCATTGACGAAACCGGTGAACGGGTGCAGCCGCTGTCTCCCAACAACCCCACCAAGCATGTTCATTTTTTCGGCGGATCGACCATGTGGGGCACAGGAGTGGACGATCGAAACACCATTCCTTCTCTTTTCAACCAACTGCACCCCGACTATAAAGTCTATAACCATGCTCAGTCCGGGTTCGTCAGTCGCCAGGAATTAGCCGGCCTCATCAATCTGGCCAATCAACATCACCCCATGCAGGTGATTGTCTTTTATGATGGCTGCAATGATCCGTTAACATTGTGCCGGACGGACGTGTCGATAAACGGCCATCGTGAGGAGTCAAAATTCGTTCAGAAGCTGGAACGGACTTGGGAAACTCCTGAAGCCTTATTCGGTTCTACGCAAACTTTGGTTCAAAAAATCATCAAAAAAGGGAAGCGCCCACAGTCCCGGTGCCAGGACAACCCCGCCTATGCGGAACAAGTCGCCGCCACCATGGTGAACAATTGGAAACTGGCTAGGCAAATTGCCAAGTTCAGAGGGGCAGAGTTTCTGGCCATTCTTCAACCTGTGGCATCCATTGGAAAACCCAGCATTGATTACCTGACGGAAGAATTCGATGGGTCCGATTGGGCAGCCGTCTATCCCCTGGTTTTACAAATCAAGGAACATGAACAGTTGGATTGGATTCATGATTTTACGAAAATATTTGATGTGAAGGAATTCGTCTATATCGATAGTTGTCACGTGAACAGTTTGGGGAATCAAATGGTCGCAGAACAACTCGATCGTATTCTCCACGCTTCCTGATTTTCTCCAACGGCTCTTTCGACATCGACTGGGTCGATCCGCACCACAGTCAAATTCTCCCCCCAAAAATCGTTCTCTTATTTTAGATCAAGAAGACGTTGCGCTCGAATCTGCTTCGCCAAGGAAGCGGCCACAAGTTCATGGGACTTGGCGGTCATGTGTTCATCTTCGACATTATAATACAGCCCCTTCGCTCCTTTAACCCAAGCTTCCCGAAGAGGGGTCAGGGCATCCAAAACTGGAATTCCAGCCTCTTTTCCAAATTCTTCGAACGCGCGGTTGATCCGGGTCACATCCAATTTCAGGTGGGGAAAGACTTCCTGCACTTTCTGTTGGTAGTCCGTTTCCACCTGAAGCTTAGGGGCCATCACCATCATGGCAAATTCGGAACTTTTCTTTCTGGAGTCATCCCGCATGCGTACAATCAACGCTTTCGTCACATCCCAACCGTCATCCCAAAGCGATTGATATTCCTCGGCCGACATGCCTCTTGTAGAATGCTCAGGGGCAAACTCGGCTAAAAACGGCCATCCGATAAACATGTTGGGATCATTCCATTTTGAAGACTTGAAGCCTTTAACGTATTTTTTAATGAGTTTATACGTGACAAATTTTTTCAGAAACGACCCTTTTCGCGTATCAGCCTGCTCCTGTTGGTCCTGATAAAACTGTTCCGCATAGGTCAAGTCCAATTGCAACTCTCCCCCTGGAGTAAGCGAGGCATACGGTCGCCGATTATGCTTTTGAGCCAACTGTTGAAGAGAGAGGGTATTGGCCTGAATATCGGTATTGGGACTAAAGGCCAACACGACCAGATCCGGCTCAAACGAAAGGCCTTCCTCCTCTAAAAACAACAATTCTTGAACCGTGTTGTAGGTTGTAAAACTTCCGTTTACGACTTCGACTTGATTGGGACCCAGCTCCTCGGCCAAGAGCGAAGGGATAATCTCTTCCTGGGGGACTCCGCTCCCATAAGTTGTTGAATCTCCAATGATCAATATCCGTTTTTTATCGTCTTTGGGTCCGATCTCCGGCCCTCTCAGTCCCTGCTTGTTGATTTCGACCCTGACGGTAAAATCCAATTCCTGGTGCCAGGAGGTCGTGGCAGGCCTGAATGCAAAGCCTCTTGTGGGGTGAGGAATCAGTGGATTCTCTTCGTTGGTTTTAGGCAGGAGCGATCCCCAGAAATACACACGTAACACCGCTTCATTGAGCACCAACATCACCACCAATGTGACCAACACCAGGAAGGCATTCAGCACCCACGTTTTGGTATTCCTCATCGGGTTGATCTTTTCCTGGGTTGGCTCACTCACAGAATCGAGCGGCATCCGAACGTGCAGTTTCTCGCAGGTAGAAGGTATTTTTCAGGCCTTCGATTCATAGTGCCCCTTGAACAGGATCGGGAACCCGGAAAATCCGCTGGAGGCCTGTTAATATTTCATTTCTATAGCAATATGTGTGATATCTTCCTTAACCTCAAACTTGGACTCTCCAAAACTCGGAGCCGCCAAAAACAAGGAAGGATTGTTGGATACACCGAACCCCTCGGTTGGCAATCCGATCCAATTCCGATCGAATTTATGGTTGTTATTTTCGTCGTGATAAATCACCACTGCGTATTGACCGACATCCGGTGCCGCCACGCACAGTGTCATTGTGCCCTCTCTGGCCGGCTCACGCTCCTTATCCGTTTTTTTCCCCTTGACTAAAAAATCGTTGGGGTCTGGGCCATATAACACCGCTTTGACCGTCCCCTGGGCATTCCGAATGCCATATATATGGACATGAACCTGTTTGCCGGAATCCGGACACCGATTGAGGGGACGTTGATAGTCATCCCCAAGGCTGGCAGCTATAGCCAAAACCGCAAACCATAATACGTTCATTGCCCCCTCACTTTTTGTAAGTGGTTACGCATGGGGAAATTGGAGAAGTAGGACTGCCTCATTCACTGTTGGCACAGCCGCGCTTTGCTATTTTGCATAACGAGACGGATCGGAAAAGAGGATGGCAATCGGGAGAACACTCCAACTGGCTTATAGGGGAGGATCTTCTTGCGGCGTCAGGTTCGATCTGCGTTTATCGAAAGCAAAGAGCACCAACAAGGAACACACGCCGATACTAATGGCCATATCCGCGACATTGAAGGCCGGCCAGTGATAGCCTTTGACAAAAAAATCCAGAAAATCGATCACTTCCCCATATTGAATCCGGTCAATGAAATTGCCGATCGCCCCGCCAAAAATCGAGGCAATCGTCAATTGTCCCCACCAATCCCGATGATCAAGTCGAAGGAAAATGGTCAGGAGCAGCCCAATCGCAAAGACAGAGGTCAGAAAAAAAAAGATCAGCCGAAAGCCGCTGCTGGTCGTTCCCATAATCCCGAATGCCGCCCCTGGATTTCGGATATAGGTGAGATGAAAAAACCCCGGAATGACAGAGATGGACTCATGAAGCCTCATGGTATTCGCAATATAGGCCTTCGTAAGTTGATCCACACTCACAATCGAGCAAGCCACAAGTCCCAACAACACAAATCGATGAAGTTGTAAATTCACCCTATAGCCTCCACACATCGTCCGCATAAGGTCGGGTGTGCGGCTTGAGCTCCCACATCCAGGCGAACATTCCAACAGCGATCGCACTTGATGCCTTCCGCCTGGACAACCTCAATGCCGATTCCAAGCCCTAAATCAACCAGACAGTCGTCCATACTCGTCAACGTGGACACGGGCTTGACTTCAGCACAAGACACAATGAAGAGCGCGGGCAAGTCCTGGAGATACCGGCACAGGAGTTCTGAATGCGGCTCTAATGCATTGAGCCTCACCTTGGCTTCAAGAGAAGAACCAATAATTTTTTCACGTCGTTTCTTTTCGAGCGCACCTTGCACCATTCCTCTGACCTTTAACAAGTAATTCCAGGCGACCTGCTTTTCCCGACTTTGGAACAGAGTAGGGCCTGCAGGAAACTCGACCATATGAATACTCTTGACCTGATTCCCTCCCCGAGCGACATCCGGTAATACCTGCCAGATCTCTTCCGCGGTGAAACTCAAAATGGGAGCCATCAACTTTGCAAGAGCCGTGACGATTTCCAGCAATACGGTTTGCGATCCACGACGAAGTGGGGAATTGGCAGGAAAGGTATAGAGCCGGTCTTTTAAAATATCCAAGTATGTCGCGCTCATGTCCGTGGAGCAAAAGTAGTCAATTTCATGGATAACCTGGCGAAATTGAAACTGGTCATATCCGCGTCGCACATTCGTGGTGAGCTGACTCAACCGCCACAGTGCCCATTGATCCAGTTCCGGCAATTGTTCATGAGAAACGGCATGCTGAGTGAGGTCGAAATCGTACAAATTGCTCAGCAGAAACCGGCAGGTATTGCGAATCTTCCGATAGGCCTCGATCAACTGCTTAAGAATGTCCTTGGAAATACGTAGATCTTCCTGGTAGTCCTGGGAGGCTACCCATAATCGCAGGATTTCCGCCCCGGAATCCTTGATGATTTCTTGAGGAGTCACCACGTTCCCGGCGGATTTGGACATTTTCTTGCCCTCACCATCCACCACAAATCCATGAGTCAGCACTGCCCGATACGGTGCCTGACCATCCGTTGTCGTTGACGTCAACAAGGCACTGTGAAACCAGCCTCGATGCTGGTCGGAGCCCTCCAAATATAAATCCGCGGGCCACCAGGAAGGTCCTTGAGATTTTAAGACAGCAGCGTGGCTCACGCCGGACTCAAACCAGACATCCAGAATATCCTGCTCTTTTTTCATGGCCTGGCTCCCACAGGCAGAACAGATCGTTCCAGGGGGCAAAAGTTCAGCCACGGATCGACTGAACCAGACATCCGACCCACCATCCTGCACCAGCCCTGCCACATGCTCAATGATCGTCGGATCAGCCAACGGAGTTCCGCAGTCTAGGCATGAAAATACCGGAATGGGTGTTCCCCACATCCGTTGCCTCGACAAACACCAATCGGGCCGGTTCAGAATCATTCCATGAATACGTTCGCGTCCCCGCTCGGGAATCCATTGGACCTTATCAATTTCACGAAGTGCCGTATTTCTGAGATCACCTTCCTCCATCGAGACAAACCACTGGCGGGTAGCCCGAAAAATAACCGATTGTTTACAGCGCCAGCAGTGCGGATAGGAATGCTCCAGCTTTCTTTCCCCGATCAGTCTCCCGCTCTTTTTCAGGGCTTCAATAAGGCCGGCATTCGCTTCGAGGACATGAGTACCGGCAAATTCGGGAAATTCGGCGGTAAACTTTCCCGCATCATCAACCGGGACAAGTATTTCCAGGGGTTTCTGATCGGGTAGATAAGAGAGACAACTTGGTTTATTGTATTTCAGGACCAGCAAGTAGTCGTCCATACCATGACCGGGAGCGATATGCACGCACCCGGTTCCTTGTTCCAGAGTGACAAATTCACCATTGAGAATAGGGACCACGCGCTTTGAAAATGGCGGATGACAGGTAAGGCCTTCCAATTCTTTTCCGCGTATTGTGCCAAGAACTTTTCCTCCTTCAATACGACAGGCTTTGACAAAGGATTCCAACAAACCCTCCGCCACAAGAAAGGCTTCCTGGCCCACGCGAAATACCACATACTCCAATTCCGGATGGACACACACGGCCTGATTGGCGGGCAAGGTCCAAGGCGTAGTCGTCCAAATCACCACCGACAAGGAAGTCAATGAAGATATCGAGGGAAGATTCAGGAGCCCCGGCTTTGACAACAATTCCGGCGATTGAACATAGGGAAACTTCACATACACGGACGGAGAGACATGATCTTCATATTCCACCTCCGCTTCTGCCAGGGCCGTTTGATCCACCGTGCACCACAACACCGGCTTGAGCCCCTTATAGACACGACCTTTTTCTACGAATTTTCCAAATTCCCGGACAATGGTGGCCTCATATTCCCGGTCCATGGTCAAATAAGGATGGTCCCAGTCCCCAAACACCCCAAGCCGCTTAAATTCTTCACGTTGGATGCCCACAAATTTTTCGGCATACTCGCGGCATAAAGTCCGGAGCTGAACCGCGCTGAGATCCTTTTTCTTTGCACCTAACTGCTTGGTGACCTGATGTTCGATCGGCAACCCATGGCAGTCCCAACCCGGCACATAGGGCACCTGAAACCCGGACATGGTTTTCGATTTGACAATGATATCTTTTAAGACTTTATTCAGCGCATGACCGATATGAATATGGCCATTGGCATAGGGTGGCCCGTCATGGAGGATATACAGCGGCTTTCCTTCTCGGGATTGCTGAATAAGGCCATAAATTCCCTGATTTTCCCACCAGTCCAGCCTCTGGGGCTCTTGCACCGGCAGATTGGCCTTCATCGGAAACTCTGTCCGAGGGAGATTCAGTGTGGCTTTATAATCCATCGTTCGGTGTCCTTAGGACATTCATCACCAAGATCGGCTTCGATCTGTTCTAGAACAAGTGACCCATTCTAGCCAGAGGCTCCCAACCCGTCAAACCTCATCGCTTCATAACCTATTAGCTTTAAAAGGGAATATGACAATTTCCAAGAATGGAGTCGGCGAGAGAAAAGGCCGGAATTCAGGAACAGCTCAACTCAATGCCATCATGCGGTCCAAAGCCAACTTGGCATTCACTTTGTCATCATCGGGAACCTGGATATGATTGACCACGGTTCCCTGCACCAGATTTTCCATCGTCCAACAGAGATGAGGCGCATCGATTCGGAACATCGTGGCGCACCGGCACACCATGGGAGACAGGAAAAAGATTTGCTTATCTGCCTGCTCCTGTTTCAGGCGGTTTACCAGGTTTAACTCGGTCCCTACTGCCCAAATGGTTCCCGCTGGAGCTTGAGTCACAGTCCGGATAATAAATTCAGTGGAACCCACCTGATCAGCCCTATTCACCACATCTTCATTGCATTCCGGATGGACAATGACTTGAACCCCGGGATATTGCTTGCGGAAATAATCGACATGAGGAGCTTGAAACATTTGATGAACGCTGCAATGGCCCTTCCAGAGAATGAGTCTGGCTTTTTGGATAGCCTCCCGAGTGTGTCCGCCATTTGGTTGATAAGGATCCCAGACAATCATGTCTTCAGGAGGAAACCCCATCGCATTCGCGGTATTCCTCCCCAAGTGTTCATCAGGGAAAAACAAGATTTTCTCTCGCCGAGCCCACGCCCAGTTCATAATGGCTTTGGCATTGGAGGACGTGCAGGTCACACCACCATGCTCCCCACAAAAAGCCTTAAGGGAGGCCGCGGAATTTACATAGACAATCGGTGTGACCTGTTCTTCTACAGGAAGGGCTCGACCCAATCGGTCCCAACAATCGTCCACCTGTTCCATGGACGCCATATCCGCCATAGAACAGCCGGCAGCCATATCCGGTAATATGACGGTTTGATTGGATCGGCTCAGGATATCGGCCGTCTCGGCCATGAAGTGTACACCGCAAAACACCACAGTGGGAAACTCCGAACGCTCGGCGGCATATTTGGCCAACAGCAATGAATCCCCGCGAAGATCGGCATGCACAATGACTTCGTCCCGTTGATAATTGTGCCCTAACATCAAGACTTGATTGCCCAATTTGGCCTTGGCTTCACTTATTCGATCAAACAACTCCTGTTCGGAGAGCGTTTGATAGTCGGTGATGGGAAGTTCGGTAATCGTCGTCATTGGTGTATCAAAAACCCTTCTTGCCGCATTCGCATCGGTGTTTCTAAATCTTATCCCGTATTCTCAGGAAATCAAGGAACGGTTCTTCACTCTACCAAACTATCTTACAGGTGAGAAAGCGAATTCTCTCCCGACCTTGATAATTCTATCATTACTCACCGGTTAACCCGTTTGACAAACAAAAGCAACCGTGTTTACCATCAAACGGCTAGGGGTGCACCATGCTGAGAGTCCCGACTAGGGGACGACCCTCACGACCTGACCTGGATAATACCAGCGTAGGGAAGCAGGACGAAAAGAACATCAGCAAAGGAAGCCGCACCCTTATCTTCCGCCAGAGGGGCGGCTTTTTTTATGATAATTTTTCTCAACACTCCCCTTCTTCTTACAACTACCCAGAGAGGGCATTCATGACACCACCACAAACTACACCTCTTACGCCCGCAGATTCTTCACTGCCTCTCTTAGCCCCGGAGAATCGCACCCCATCATCCTCTATGACGATTCAACCCTTTCCGGGTTCAACAAAAATATATGAAACTGGCTCCCGGCCCGATATACGGGTACCCAAGCGGGAAATTCAAGTGTCCTCTGCAAACCCTCATGGGAATGATCTAGGGGCTAAGGTGTCCGTCGAAGTCTATGACCCATCCGGGCCCTATACCGATCCGGAAATTCCCATAGATGTTCGAAAAGGCTTGGCGCCTCTTCGAAAAGACTGGATCATGGAACGACAAGACGTCGAGCAACTTCCCGAAGTCACCTCCCTGTATGGACGAAAGCGGGCCACCGATCCCAGCCTTCAATCGATTCGCTTCAATCTGCGCCGGCCACCCCTTCGGGCCAAACCTGGGCGCAATGTCACGCAACTGCATTATGCACGCAAAGGCATCATTACACCTGAGATGGAGTTCATTGCCCTCCGCGAAAATCAGGCTAGAGCGGACAACGGTAACACTCCGCCTCACCAACACCGCGGCGTAAGCCAACATCCGGGAAATGCCTGGGGAGCGTCTATTCCCTCGATCATCACCCCTGAGTTTGTCCGGGATGAGATCGCCCGGGGAAGGGCCATTATTCCGGCCAATATCAATCATCCTGAAATCGAGCCCATGATCATCGGACGAAATTTCCTTGTCAAAATCAATTCGAATATTGGCAATTCGGCCGTCACCTCTTCCATTGAAGAAGAAGTGGAAAAACTCATCTGGTCTATCAGATGGGGCGCGGATACGGTCATGGACCTCTCAACCGGAAAAAATATTCACGAAACCCGGGAATGGATCATTCGAAACTCACCGGTTCCAATCGGCACCGTGCCCATATATCAGGCCTTGGAAAAAGTCGGTGGTAAGCCGGAAGAGCTCACCTGGGAAGTCTACCGAGACACCCTGATTGAACAGGCCGAACAAGGGGTGGATTACTTTACTATTCATGCCGGTGTGAAATTGGCGTATGTGCCCATGACCGCGAACCGCATGACGGGCATTGTTTCCCGAGGAGGCTCCATTCACGCCAAATGGTGCCTGGCTCACCATCAGGAAAATTTCGCCTACACGCACTTCGAAGAAATTTGTGAGATCATGAAGAGTTACGATGTTTCCTTTAGTTTAGGAGACGGGTTGAGGCCGGGATCCATCGCCGATGCCAATGACGAGGCGCAATTTGCAGAATTGGAAACCCTGGGGGAACTGACTAATATTGCCTGGAAACACGATGTGCAGGTCATGATCGAAGGCCCGGGACATGTTCCCATGCAACTCATCAAAGAAAATATGGATAAGCAACTCCAAGCCTGTGACGAAGCCCCATTTTATACGCTAGGCCCCCTCACGACAGACATTGCGCCGGGATACGACCATCTCACTTCGGCAATCGGTGCCGCCATGATCGGATGGTACGGATGCGCCATGTTGTGTTACGTCACGCCCAAGGAACACTTAGGGCTTCCCAATAAAGAAGATGTGAAGGCCGGGGTCATTGCCTACAAAATCGCGGCCCACGCAGCCGACCTCGCCAAAGGCCATCCCGGAGCCCAAACCAGGGATAATGCGCTCTCCAATGCCCGATTTGAATTCCGATGGCAAGATCAATTTAATCTTTCCCTCGACCCGGAGACCGCACAGAGTTACCATGACGCCACTCTGCCGGCCCAAGGAGCGAAGATCGCGCATTTCTGCTCCATGTGCGGACCTCATTTCTGTTCGATGAAAATTACCCAGGATGTCCGCGACTATGCCGCCCAACAAAAATTATCGGAGGAAGCGGCCTTGGCCAAAGGCCTGCAGGAAAAATCGGAAGAATTTAGAAAAGCCGGTGGAGAATTGTATGTGAATCCAGCCGAGGCCGGTTCCCCGGCACGATAAATGTCAATCACGCAAAGAAAAACGAGAGTTAATCCTATGAATCCGATATCTGTTGCGCCATTACGAGAACGGGATGTGACACGTCAGATCGCCCGCGAATATTTCAAAGAATTCGACAGTCTGATTGAAAGCGACATTATTATTGTGGGGGCCGGTCCTTCAGGCTTAATCTGTGCCAGGGATTTGGCTGCTACAGGCTTTAAAACTCTGGTAATCGAGCAAAGCCTGGCGTTGGGGGGCGGGTTCTGGTCCGGCGGCTATCTGATGAACAAAGCCACCATTTGTGAACCCGCTCATCTGATCCTTGAGGAACTTGGGATTCCCTTTAAGCCGATCAAAGACTGCCCCGGCATGACCATCGTGGACCCGCCCCATGCCACCAGCCGCCTCATTTCTGCCGCCTATGAGGCCGGAGCCAAAATTCTCAATTTGACGAAAGTTGTCGATCTGATCTTGCGACAGGACCAAAAACTTGAGGGAGTCGTCGTCAACAACTCCCCCACGGAAATGGTGGGGCACGACATTATTCATGTAGACCCCATTGCCCTGGAAAGTCAGGTGGTCATCGACGCGACGGGACACGACGCCATCGTGGTGGATCTACTCAATAAAAGAAATCTCTATCAAAAAATCCCCGGAAACGGCGCGATGTGGGTGGCACGCTCGGAGGCGCAGGTCGTGGACAATACACGTGAAATCTATCCCAATTGTTTCGTGACCGGTCTGGCGGTCGCCGCGGTAGACGGCACACCCCGTATGGGCCCGGCTTTTGGCGCCATGTTACTTTCAGGCCGGCGAGCTGCGGAACTTGTTCGACAAAAACTCAAAGGAGAATAGCCGTTTCGTCTATTGATCTGAAACCGGCATGTCATACCTATGGACCAACAAGATTTTTTAAATCAGGGCGAGGGAAAAGAAGAGGATAAACATGAGGCCTGGAATCTTTTCCAACGAGGATACGAACTGCAAATGAAAGGACAGTTGGAAGAGGCCGTCGATCTATACAAACAATCCATTGAGATATTCCCAACCGCCGAAGCCCATACCTTTCTGGGATGGACGTATAGCTTTATGGGACAGTTGAACGATGCCATAGAGGAATGCCATCGTGCGATCCGTCAGGATCCCGACTTTGGAAATCCTTATAATGATATTGGGGCCTATTTAATTGAATTGAATCAATTGGAGGAGGCCATTCCATGGCTGGAAAAGGCCGCGAAAGCCAAAAGGTATGAGAATCCAGCCTTCCCGCATATGAATTTGGGGCGGATCTACGAACGCAAAGGGAAATGGGACCTGGCGGTGGAATCTTATAAGAAATCTCTGGCGTTGAATCCGGAATATAAAACGGCCAAGCAATCCTTGTTACGGATATTGACATTGATGAACTGAGATAGACGAAGGACTATCATGACAACTACCAATACATTACTTGTCGCGGTCAGCGATATATTCTTTTACACAAAAATCCGGGACGCTTTTCGCCCTCAAGGCTATACCCTTGAACGATTACGAAACACCGATGATTGGATGAGTCAAATGGGAGACCAGCCTCCAAAGGCAATCATTGCCAATATGAATGATGACCGTTTGGATGTCCCGGAATGGTTACGGCAGGTCAAAGCCAACGCCCGGACTCAAGATATTCCCATTTTGGCCTTTGCCAACCACGAGGAAATTACGACTTGGAAATTGGCCAAAGATCTGGGCATCACTAAGATTGTCTCCCGCAATGAATTCTCGGCTCGGACGCTTGCACTTCTGGAAGAACTGATCCCCTCACCCACATCATGAAGCATTTACCGCTCAACGACCAGCACACCGCTTTAGGCGCCACATTTGGAATCAAGGGGGAATGGGAAATTCCGTCCCATTATGGCCGTCAGGAGTCGGAATACCAGGCCGCCCACCACACAGTCGGGATTGCCGATCTCTCCCATCGCGGCACATGTCTGGTCACAGGGGAGGACCGGGTTAAATGGCTGCAAAGTATCATCAGCCAAGATATCCTCCCCCTTCAACCGGGACAGGGAACCCTCTCTACTTTTATGAACCATAAAGGAAAAATCCTCTCGTATTTCCGTGTGTACATGAGACAAGAGGATCTTTTTTTGGAAGACGTCGGGGAAGTCGACGACCAAACATATCAAGCGCTCAGAAAATTCCTTCTGTACGGAACCAAGGCCAAATTATCCAATGGCTTGAATACATGGGGAATTATACTGGTGACGGGTCCGCAGGCCGATTCGGCTATCCAACAGACCTTGGCGTTAGCGGTGAAGGCACTGGAGAATTTACAATGCCTGCCGTTTGCCTTCCAGAATATTGAGGGATTTGTCGTGAAAACCCAAGAAACCCGATCTCAGGACTATGAGGTGTTTGTGCCGACGGACGCCCTCGTCCCCCTGTGGGAACTCCTTCTCCAGACCGTTCAACAAGAGAACGGCTCACCTCTAGGATCCCAGACCTTGGAAATACTGCGAATCGAAGCCGGACTCCCCAGACTGGGCATTGAGATCAACGAACACATCGTTCCGCCAGAGGCCAATATGGAAGGAAAGACTTTCAGTCTGACCAAGGGGTGCTATCCGGGACAGGAGGTGGTGGCTCGAATGGACACGTACGGAGCCATTAAGCGTCGGTTGGTGGGATTGGTGATCGATTCGCCAGATAAGGTCGTCCCGACGAGAGGATCAAAAATTTTTTCGGGAACCCGAGAGGTCGGCTGGATCTCCAGCGCAATCTTTTCTCCGCTTCTTGGAAAACCCATTGCCCTGGGCTTTCCCCTTCGAGACTTCACCAAACCCGCCACACCGTTGGAAGTCGAAACAGAAGGGCTCAAAATCCCTGCGATCGTGTCGCCCCTCCCGTTTCAGAAAAACTCTTAGAATATCCGGGGCGGCAACAATCTCTGCCAGTACCGGTTATTGTTCAGGATGACGCCCTTCTCCGACTTTTTTGGCAAAGCCGAAAACGGAAGGGCGCTGCTCATCTTTCAGAGCCAACAAAATATGGGCCTCGTCCCCATGCATCAATCGTAAACTCAGAAAGGCATCCTGTGTGCGATTTTCCGTATTGTCCCAGGTCCCGTCAATTACTTGAATCTTGTCCAAGTCGGAACAGGAAAAAAGATCGTATCGGAAATAATTGTCGCCAATCACCAGATCAAACAACACCGCGCCCTGTGTGAAAAGTACGGCATTCAATCGGCCTTGATCTTCATATCCCTCCGGAAGAAACTGATTCACATGAAGCAACTCGACTTTTCGTTCTCCCAATGCCTGCTTGATCTTCTTTTCAAGTCCTTCATAATCGATTTGCAGAGGCCGCTCATCCGCATCTGTGGCTCCCAACGCAGCCTCCCTGACCTTTTCAAATACATCTTTAGCAGTCAACACTCTTGGTCTCCTTTCAAAAAAATCCGTTCGATTGCGACCAACCCGTCATGACCCAGTAATACCTCCCATTGAAAAAAGGGTAACGATACCCTTCATCCATCACGGAAAGCAAGGCAACCGTATTTGGTGTCCTGACTTTTACGTATTCAATTTGTCCCCATTGCCTTTGCCAGGTTTTGTTGGGCATACTAATCTCGCTCAATTCAAGCCGTTAATACACACCATGAAAGGGCGATAGAAGATGAGTACCGAATCGTGTTTAGTAGGTGGCTGTACCGAGCCCCTCTATGCCCCGGCAGGAACCCGCTCACTCTGCAAGGAACATTTTCTGCATTTTGTCGCTTGGAGAAAGAAAAAGGGGGGCATGGGGATGTTCAAAAAATATAGCGCGCTGACCATGGAGGAACGAGACACGACCGTGGAGGAATGGGCGAAATCCAGCATCGCGTCACCTGCATCCTAATGCCGCCGCTGGCCTCTTCGCTTCCACACTTTTCCGGGGCACGCTTCATCATCGAACCCTGTTCATCGTTACTCCATCAGCGGCGAACCATGGTGATGAATGATTTTCCATTCATCGCCGATCCGTTCGAATAGATTCGTCGCGACTACCCGACTGCTCTGAGGATCTTCACCGACCCGACTGGTGATATTCTCCGTGCAAATGACCCAGGCCACATCGGCGGCGACCTGCACTTGCAATTCCGTCAGTTCGAACTTCATGGAAAAGGTATTATTAAAAATCACCACCCAGGAGTCACGGACGGCCGGCCATCCTACTCGAATACTCCATCCTGGGTGGATGCAGGTGACATATTCCTGATGTGCCCAGATCTTATCCATGAGTGCCACATCCAAACTTTCAAAGGCCTGATAAAACAGTTCATTGAGTTTGGTCACCTCTTCGATTCGTTCTTTCAACATCAGGGTTTCTCTCTTTCTTCTAAAATCTCTATCCGGGGAGTGGTGATGCGTCCGAGTTCTTCACGAGATTGACGATCCACCAACCACACGCCAAAGACAATCAATCCTATCCCAGTTAATTCCCTGAAGCCAACCGATTCCCCCAAAATCATGAATGAAAAAAGTAGGGCCGATACGGGAATGAGATTCCCAAATATTCCTGCACGGGAGGGACCGACCCCTTCCACACCATAGAGCCAGGCTTGCTGTCCCACAGCAGTCGCAAACACCATGACATACACCAGCGCGGCCCAGCCGAACAACGGAACGCTCTCAAAGCCTGCCACCAACACTTTGTGATTGAAGAGCAACAGCGGAATTTCGAATATCAACGATACCGATAACGTTATCCAGGTCACGGCCAGTGGGGAAAACCGCTCCATCGTCCGTCGGCACCCAATCGTATACAGCGCCCAACATACGAGACCCGAGAGCACCAGTCCTCCGCCCAACAGTGGATTGGAGCCCACGCCTTCAATGCCGCTTCTTCCGGTAATGAACAGGACTCCGACGAACGAGACGAGACACCCGACCCAGATCACGCGCAGGGCAATGTCCTTCAGAATGACCGATGACAAAAAAGCCGTAATGGCTGGGCTGGATCCAATAATGACCCCAGCCGCTCCTGCACCGATAAATTGTAAGCCAAACAAAATCAGAAGATGGTTTCCTAACACCCCCAACCCTAAAACAAAAAACGTTTTCCAATCCTTTAAGGAAAAGATCATTGGCCCTTCCGTCCACAACCATAAGGGGATGAGAATGGCCAAGGCTCCCAGACCACGAAATACCGAGGTTTCTACTGGAGAAAAAGGACCAAGAGCGACTTTCTGAGCCACCACTGATCCGCCCCACACCATCGCGGCACACGTTAACGACACATAGGAGGCACTGACGGACAACTTTGAGGAAGACATACCTGAGAAGGGAAGTATTTCCGTTAGGTGAATATGAATAGAGGAAACAATCAGGCGTTCATTTTAGAGATCTCAGCACCGGCCATGACGATGACTCAGGCTGACTGAAAACCCAACATAACACGCTTTAGGGTAAAACCCTACCATCCACGATTGAGCTTAGGTGTCGTTTTTCGATCCCGCTCATTTCAAGGCTGACCAGACCAAATGGCTTATGCCTAGGTCTTCTGTGCCGTTGACGGCTTGAAATTTTAATCGGTAGAATGCCACTTTAAGGTCACCAGTAGAGAAACACTATTGTTCTTGTTGACAAAAACTGTTCTGATGGGCAAAAGCCAACAGAAATTCCATTTTTAGTAGAGTAGATGGATAAGGAGGAACTGGAATTATGTCGTTACTGATCACTGAAGAGTGCATTAATTGTGGAGCCTGCCTCCCGGAGTGCCCCAACGAAGCCATTTTTGAAACGCGCAGTGCAGCGGAGGAAAAAGGCCATCAGGTGGGGGAAGGCCAAGGTGACGGAGATACCGTGTATGTCATTACCTATGAACGGTGCACGGAATGTGTCGGTCATTTCGACGAGCCTCAATGTGCGGCTGTGTGTCCGGTTGATGATTGCTGCATACCCGACCCGGCCATTCCTGAGACAACTGAAGTCCTTCTGAACAAGGCAAAAGAACTAAATCCCGACAAAGAAATCGACGCCGCTAAAGTCTGGAGTGGCGTTCGGAATTAACACACAACACGCCAAACTATTTGATACCCCAAAAAGCCCCTTCCTTTCGTCGAAAAGGAAGGGGCTTTTTCTATAACTCCAGGCGGAGTTGCGGAAACCTAGCCCACCTCTTGGAGGTCCTGCAAGCGGACCGAAACCAGCTTAGACACTCCTGGCTCTTCCATCGTCACACCAAACAGGGAGTCGGCTATTTCCATGGACCGCTTATTGTGGGTAATCAACACAAATTGAGAACAATCGGCCATTTGCCGAAGAAATTGTCCGAATCGAACCACGTTATTTTCATCCAGCGGCGCATCAACCTCATCCAATACACAAAAGGGACTGGGACGAATCAAAAAGCTGGCAAACAACAACGCCATGACCGTCAAGGTCTTTTCACCGCCTGAAAGCATACTGAGATTTTTCAACCGCTTTCCTGGAGGTTGGGCCACGATATCGACCCCAGGCTCCAGACGGGTGACCTCTCCATCCGCTCCCTCCACGGTTTCTTCAACCAAAACCAATTCAGCTCGACCTCCGGCGAACAACGCAGAAAAGACTTCACTGAATTTGACCTGCAGCTCCTGGAACGTCTCGTCAAATAAGCGATTGGTGGTATGGTTTAACCGTTGAATAATCTCCTGAAGGGACTGAATCGAATTGGCCAAATCGCTTTCCTGCGCCAACAAAAATTGATAGCGCTCTTCCAACTGCTGATGTTCTTCGATCGCCGCCAAATTGATTGGTCCGATCCGTTCCAACCGTTTTCGAATCTGCTGTAGCTGTTCTCGCCAGGCCTCCGGAGAAGCCATCCCTTCGGCAGCAGAAATCGATTCCTCCCCCTGAACAGGGTTTTCATTCTGAAGATTGACCAATTCATCCGTGCCCATTTCATAAGTCACTTCCAGCATCTCTCTAACACCTTGCAATTTCGTCCGAACTTCGGCCAAATGACTTTCGATTGGAACACGGGTTTTCAAAATTTTGGATAAGGTATCTCTGCACTCCGCCATCAAGTTTTCGCATTGCTTCACCTGCTGCGTGATACCGGCATGGCGATTTTGATATTTCCGTAATTCTTCAGCCAATTCATCCTGCTTCTCCTGCAACCATTCCACCTGTTCCTCGGTTTTCAGTCGCTCATCCTGGCTCTTCCGACTCGCGGCAAAGAGTTGCTCTAATTGCTGATCAATTTGAACTAATCGGTTTTTCCGGTTATCCTCTTCCCGCTCGATCCGCTCTACTTGCCCTTGTTCGTGATCCCATCGGGTTTTTAACGTTTGATAATTCACCCGGACTTCATTCACGCTATCCAACAATACCTGATACTCCAGATTCAAGGCTTCCAGGGAGGCCAATCCCTCACGAAGGCTGAGATCTTCTTGTGCCCTGACCTTTTCCAGATCGGTCAGCCGTTGACGTAAATCCTCTTCTTCGTGTTGCATCCGTGTCAGTTCAGTCCCTTCGGTCTCCTGCTCATAACTCAGGATTTCCAATCTTTTCTCCAACTCCGGAAGAGCCTGTTCCCGCGAAGCCCCTTCCCGTTGCACCGTGACCCATTGAATCTCGGTTTCACGAATGCCCGACGTGGCGGCCTCAAGTTGTTGAGAGACCGATTCGATGTTTTCGCACAAATCTTTTCTTTTGAGTTTGACCGCTTCCACTGCCAGGGAAAGATTCTGCAACCGTTGTTCCAATTCCAAGATTTCCCGACGCCGATGCAATAATCCGCCTGATTCGTTGTCCGAACCACCGATGATGACTCCGGAGGAATAGACCAACTCCCCCTCCAACGTCGCCAGCAAAGGACCTTGGCCATGAAACCATTGCTGGGTCTCCATCAACGCCAGCGCTCCGGCCAGAGTGTCCACAATGACCGTTTGTCCCAACAATGCACATACGACACCCTGTAAGGATTCATCAACTTGCACCCGATCCACGGCCAGCCCCTGCACCCTGGGGTCGGATTCGATGGCCGACCACCACGCGGGCTGACCGGCCTCCCGCGGCTGATAAAGATTCAACGGGATAAAACTCCCTCGTCCCAATCGGTGCAGCTTGAATTGCCCAATGGTTTGCTCGGCTTCCTGAGGAGACTGAACCAGCCAAGCCCGTAATTGCCTGCCCAATGCGGCTTCAATGGCTTTTTCCACACGCTCCGGCACTTCCATCCGTTCGGCCAAAGCCGCTTGAATGGCCGAACAATTTCCTCGCACAGACGATTCGGAATCGGCAGACTCCGCCCCATATCCCAGTTCTTCCTGAAAAATTCCCTGAAGCGCACGCCATTCAGAATCCGTTCCGGCCATCTGAGTCTGCAGTTCCAACAACTTCTCATCAATGTCTTCACGTGACTCACGCTGACTTTGTAAGGTCACCTCCAATTCCTCTTGATTTTTCTTGAGATCTTCCAGTTGTCCTTCCAAGGATACCCGTTGTTGAAGCAGCGTCTTGCCTTCGTCATGAAGCTTGACCTGAGCACTCTGGGTTTGCAACATTTCCGAGTCCAGTCGTTCCAGACGACGTTGTAAGGCATGCTGCCCGGTCACCGTCATTTGCAGGCGGTTTTCCAGATTGGTCTGTTCAACAGCCAACCCTAAAATCCTTTCCCGCCCATGTTCCACGATCTCGGCTGTCTCTTTGCGACGCGCCGCCAGAACAGTCATTTTTTCATCACCTTCCGCCACCGCAGAAGAAATACTTTCGATTTCACAACGGATTTGAGCCATCCGTTCTCTCACCGTCACCAGAATCGCTTGGGCCGTTTGCGATTCCCCTTCCAGGCGACGTCGATCATCCATGACTTGTTCATGCTGTTGCCCCAATTGTTCCAAACGGTGCCGTTCGATCTGAATAGTGGTCAAGCCCTGGGACAATTGACGATCAACATCCCGTAGTTGTTCCTGTGTTTCGGCCAGAGCCTCTCCGGTTGCCGTGAGGGCCAATTGATGCTCCTCCCGTTCGGCTGCGAAACGAGCCTCCTCCGCCACACAGGCCAATTCCTGGTGTTCAGATTCCTGTAATTCGGCTTCAAAACCCTGCTGCTGATGAAACAATTTTCGAAAGTCCAAAGAGAGAATCCGGACTTCCAATTCGCGAGCTTCACGCTGCAAGGCTTGATATTCTTCAGCTTGTTTGGCCTGACGGTTGAGGGTCTTTAACTGCTGCCGAACTTCACCCAGGATATCCCTGACTCTCAATAGGTTATTTTCGGTCCCTTCCAATTTCCTGAGAGCTTCGGCTTTCTGTTTCTTATACCGGATAATACCGGCCGTTCCCTCGATAAACTCCCGACGTTCCTGCGGAGACGCATTCAATAACTGTTCGATGTTGCCTTGTTCGATTACCGATTGGCCGCGTGTTCCCGCCCGCACATTCCACAAAAAACCGCGGATATCCTTCAGCCGGCAAGGAATTTTATTTAATAAATACTCACTCTCCCCATCCCGAAAAAGCCGCCGGGTCAGCATGATCTCGGTCGGTTGATCGAGATCCTCTAAAATGGCAGAAATGGGCTCAAGATCACGAGGCGAGACATCGGAAAACACCAAAGAAGCCTCTACCATCCCAAGAGGCTTCCGCTGTTCCGTGCCGTTAAAGATGACATCTTCCATGCGTTCGCTCCGCAGACTTTTGACGCTTTGTTCGCCCATCGCCCAAAGAATGGCATCGACAATATTGCTCTTGCCGGTGCCGTTGGGCCCAACCACTGCGGTAATTCCCTTAGGAAAATCCAGCTTGGTTTCCACAAATGATTTAAATCCATTGACGACCAGAGTTCGCAGATACATACGACCTCCTCAAAAAACAGTGGATAGCGACAAATAAAGGGAAGGCTCATTTTTATCACAACAACCGGGAAATATCAAAAAAAACGCAAAATACAGTAGTGGGAAGCTAGGCCCCCTTCAATATATTGTGAGGATATACAACTCTTGCTGACCAGCTTCCGGGCGTGGCGAGTTCAAGAATCGCACGTCGTGCTGGCCCTGTGGTCAGATTTTCTAGGAGGGTCCGGCAGAAGAGTTCGGTAAGATTTTGAAGTTGACGGGGAATCGGGAATGAACAGGATTACGGTCTACCCTTGGCCATTAACAATTCTTTCGGGAGAAGAAACTCCACATCTTCCTCCACCACGGTAAGTTCTTCCAGAGAATCGGCGCCCTGCTCTTTTAAAAACTTCACCACCTGAGTCACCAGTACTTCCGGCGCAGAGGCCCCTGCGGCAATACCCACCGCACGAACCCCTTCCAACCACTCCGGCTTAATATCTTTATACGAATCAATGAGATAGGCGGGAATTCCGCATCGCTCACCCAACTCTTTTAAGCGGTTGGAATTTGAGCTATTCGGTGATCCAATCACCAAAATCACATCGACATGCTGGGATAGTTCCTTTACCGCATTTTGACGATTTTGGGTAGCATAACAAATATCCTCCTGGTGAGGACCCTTGATTCCAGGGAACCGACGATGTAGAGCTTCTACAATATCCCGACACTCGTCAACGCTAAGAGTCGTCTGGGTCACGTAGGACAAATGGAGAGGATTTTCCACTTGCAGGACCTCGACATCTTCCACTGAAGACACCAAATGAAACTTATCAGGTACTTGTCCCAAGGTCCCCACCACTTCCGGATGTCCGGCATGGCCAATCAGGATTAGTTCATATTGGTTGGTATAATCCCGGTTCACTTCATTGTGGACCTTGATGACTAAGGGACATGTCGCATCAATGACTTTCAAATTCCTACGCTTGGCTTCTTCCCAGACGCTTTTGGCAACACCGTGGGCGCTGAAAATCACGATGGCCCCATCCGGCACTTCTCCCAGTTCTTCCACAAAAATGGCGCCCTTCTCACGCAGAGAAGCGACCACATACCGACTATGCACGATTTCATGCCTGACATAAATGGGTGCTCCATACGTTTTTAGCGATAAATCGACGATTTCTATCGCACGATCCACCCCGGCACAGAACCCTCTGGGATTAGACAAAAAGATTTTCAAGGTATCCTCCCTCAAAAGAAACAAAGTCTTGGCATCTTCGCAGGCCACGATAGGCGAAATGGAAAACCATCGTCAATAGAAGACCTTCCTTCCAGCTAAAGGGCAAACACCGCCCACCTTGGCTCCTCACAGCCTCATGAAGCTAGCCCCATCGTACAAGAGCTGTGGCCCAGGTCAACCCTCCCCCAAAAGTTCCCAACAGCACCCGGTGGCCTGACTTCAGCCGATGGGACCGATTGGCCCGATCCATAGCGATCGGCAGGGAAGCCGACGAGGCATTCCCGAGATTCTCAATTACGGAAAAACTGCGGTCGGCCGGTGTGCCAAGCACCTTACACACTTGGGCAATGAGACGGCCATTAGCCTGATGAAAAATGACTTGATCTAATTGCTCCAGTTCCCATTTCTCTTCGGCCACATGCTCCTTAACGGCCTGGGCCAGTTGACGGACAGCCAACCGGTAAATTTTCGAACCCTGGATTCTCAGGGTATGGCCTTGTCCCTCCAATACTGCCGGGGAAAGCGGCTGACGTGAACCGCCACCAGGAATTTTAATTAAATCATGATACGCGCCATCCGCATGAAGACGAACGCTCACAACCCCTATATCCGCCTGAGAGGAGCGTTCCAGAATAGCCGCTCCCGCCCCGTCCCCAAATAAAATAGCTGTGCTGAGATCTTGCAAATCCAAGGAACGGGATTTGACCTCGGCTGCCACAACCAAACATCGTCGAAATTGCCCGGAGCGAATAAAACAGTCCGCCATCGACAATCCATATAAAAATCCCGAACAGGAGGCCGCCACATCAAATGCAGGAATACCTGTGATCCCTAAGCGACCTTGGAGCAGGCAGGCCGTCGAAGGAAACAGCATATCGGGAGAGGTAGAAGACAGCACAATGGCATCCAAATCATCGGGCATTATCTGAGCATCCGCCAGGGCCAGCCTGGTGGCCTGCTCAGCTAACCAGGAACAGTCCTCACCAGAAGAAACCCAGTGGCGGGTCCGAATGCCGGACACCCGTTCGACATAATCCGGCCCGATATCCAACAAGCGGCTGACATCTTGATTCGTTACCACTCGACTTGGAAGAAAGGAGCCGGTTCCAACGATCCGTGAGCCAAAGCCCATCATTTACACTCCTAATCTATGCCTTCAATCTAAGCTCTCTGTATGAGAGGAGAAGTGCAGTCTGTACTTTTCAGGACATTCGTGGCAATTGTGAGACATATTTATTTATTACATTTTCGTAAAATTATCATATTTCAGTCTTTATCCTGATGGTCCGATTCTTGTATAAAGGGAAAGCATTGTCTATGGCCACGCAATACCCGACCTATCCATTGTCCGACCAAAAACCAAAGTTCCCTATGTTTGGAAACTATTTCAATCGAGGGCTCTTAGCCTGCCTCCTGGCAACCTGGCCGTTAGTCGCTTGCAGCACGACCCATGAGCAGGCTCAATCTCCCGTAGATTCGGGGACAGCCATCAGCACAACCGACGAACAGATATTCGTGGGAGACACAGTGGAAATGAGTTATGACCCGAATGTCATCATGAAACGGGCCGAATCCTATTTCGAGAAGGAATCCTACGCGGAAGCCATCGTTGAATACAAACATTTCCTGGATTTACACCGGAATCACGTGTTGGCTCCCTACGCCCAATTTAAAATTGGGGTCAGCCACTTTAAGCAATTCCGCACGGTGGATCGGGATCCTGAGCCTCTGACTCAGGCCATCACTTCCTATAACAAGTTATTGGAGGAATTCCCCGGAAATCGTTACCAGGCCGAAGCCCAGCAGACGATTCACACCTGTCGGGAACTGCTCGCCCAGCGTCATCTCATGGTCGGGGAATTCTACTTAAAGCGAAGATCATATCTGGCCGCCGCTCACCGGTTCGAAAAGATTATTCAGGAATACTCCGAACTGGATGCCGCAGGAGAGGCCATGTACCAATTGGCAGAGACCTATCAAAATCTGGGCATCGAAGAATGGTCTCAGGATTGGTTGGTCGCTTTAATCAATCAGTATCCAAACCATTCCTACCATTCCAAAGCCCAAAATCGATTAGCTTCTCTCCAGGCGGAACATCCTCAACTTGTGGCCGCTCTATCGAAGTCGGAAACCAAAACGGAGCCCCCGACACCCCAACTCCTGGCAAAAGGGGAAATCCCACAAGAAACTACCTTTTCCACTCCTGCACACGCCGGCCGAGCGCCAGACACGGACCAAAGTCAGGTCACCGCCTCTTCTCCCGTTCACCAGCCCACACCCCCGACGACGTCCTGCGCCATCGGGAATTGGTGCGGGTCAGATCGCGATATTTCTAAACCCATCCCGGTTTCTCATTCAATCCCCCCACCCGCCTCTCAGGAGACCAGGGTCTGCAAAACCGGCGAGTGGTGCTAGCACCTCTCCCATTTCTTCTATTCGCTTCCAGTTTTCGGAAAACCCTTTGTCAGGGGTGGCTCTCGATGGTGTCATAGGCTTCAGGCTTAAAAGAGGAATAATTCGCCCTGAAGAAACTCAGAAATTCATCGGCTATGAATTGATGCCCCTCCTGGTTCCAATGGACATCTCCCCTAATAAACAAATGTTCGATATCCCCTGTAGGATCCCGGTCATGATGAATGAAGCGGGGAAATAGATTGAAAAATCTCACCCCATTTTCTTCCGCCCAGTTCTGCCAATACTGCACCTGAAGCGAATCCAGGTCCCGATGAAATACCTGATCAGGCCAAGGATACACAGCCACGGTTAACGCTACGTTGTGGCGTTTCAAAAGCTGAGAAAGTTGGGTCATGTGTTTTCCGGATTTTTGAAGTCCGACTTTCCCGTATTCTTCGTAGACTTTTTCGTCTAAGGTCCATAAACTCCGATACATATTCACCCCTAATGCTTGCTCTTTCTGGGTACGGCCCGTATCAGGTGCCCGATAGACAATTCCAGATATCTTCTCGCACGCAATCCACAAATTTTTGAGAAGACCGGTATATTCGAACAGGAAATCTCTCAAGCCAGACATCCCGCCGCCAACCCAGATTACCCGATTATCCCGGATATCATAATCTTCGCCTTCATCTTGAATGTCTGAAATGTCCAAAAAAACAAAAACATGGTCGACCTTCAATCCGACCTGCTCAAGAAGATATTCCGTTTTCTTGAAATAAATAGCCGGAGAATACGATGCCACTCCGGCGTTCATCACCTCGATATTGTGAGGCTGAAGGGCTGTATCAATGAGGCCCACGAAGGTTTGTTCATATTCCAACCCTACCCCTTCGGTAAAGGAGTCGCCCAGAAACAACAGCCTCACATTGGGTGAGGCAAGAGGAACATTCCGGGGAGTCCGGTCTTTAAATCCCAAGGAATTCGTCGAAAGTATGTGGGAACGGTCTCCCCATTTCTCCACAGCATGTCGGTCATTGGGTTTCAACGTATGATGAAAGATATCGGACGGCACTCGTAAGGCGCGACGATGGTCAAATTTATGGATGGTCCCGTACTTATAGACATGATAGACCCCGGTAAGGGCAACATCCAAAATGAGTATGAGGAGAAGAACGACCACTACCAGGGTTGTCTTGGGGTACCGACGAAACCGATTGGAGGAAGGTAAGGACTCCATGATGGGGTCAATTTTTTCTCAGCCTAGAAGAGGAGAGAGGCAGATCGTTTTCTATTTCTGATGAATAAACCGCCCAACCTATGAACCTGGTGCAATACAATAATCAACGAACAAATACCACTCCCCAAAACCCACAGGAAATATATTCAGAAAAAATATTGTGACAATGAGAGGTGTGTTTTTGTAGGTAGAAACCGAGCGGGACTTACTGACCCAGATACCAGCCGATACCATTACGTTCCAGAAAGCTGGTCATCATGGTGACGGAATCGGTAAAAATCATAACTCCCACAAGGATCAGCAGGACCCCGCTGACAACCGAAACCCCGCCGATGTAGCCACGCAGCCTTTTAAAATAACTTAAAAACCGATCCATCCCGAATGCCGTCAGGAAAAACGGCAGTCCTAACCCAAAGGAATAGGCTGAAAGCAACATAATTCCGCTCGACATCGATTCGGTCGTGCTGGCATAGGCCAGAATGGTCCCCAACACCGGGCCCACGCAGGGAGTCCAGCCCGCGGCAAAGGCCGTCCCAATCAGAAAGGAACCCAAATACCCCACCGGACGGGTTTCAAAATGCAGCAATCGCCGTTCAGTCATAAAAAAGCTCAGCTTCAATACCCCTATCAGGTACAAGCCGAAAACGATGATCAGGACACCGCCGACCTTTCGGATGAGATCCTGATACTCATAGAACAACTGCCCGATTAAGCTTGCCGAAGCCCCGAACGCGATAAATACGGTGGAAAATCCGGCGATAAACAGCAGGGAATTGGTGATGATCAGCGATTGAAAATGACTTCGCTCTTCCGCATTCGCTAACTTTTCCACCGACAGACCGGTGATATAGGAGACATAGGAGGGCACCAGAGGCAACACACAAGGCGAGACGAAGGACAACAGCCCGGCGCTGAAGGCAGCGAATAACGAGACCTGGCTAATGGCATCCATGATTACATCGTGTGGGAAGAATTTTGAGAGGGTCGCGCGGCTGACTCTTCCAGGATCTTGAGAATACTCTGACGGGCCTCAGGAGTGTCCCATTCCCGAGATCCGAACACCCGCTCCCTGATAATTCCTTGACGATCAATGATATAGGTCATGGGCAATGATCGTGCTCCATAGATTAAGCCCACCTGATAATCCCGATCATGTAATATGGGAAAAGTAAGGCCTTTGTCTTCTTGAAACGGACGCGTCACCGCCGGGCCCTGTTCATCCACCGAAACGGCCAGGATTTCAAGACCTTTTTCTCGATAACTGCGGTATAACGCCTCCATGGAAGGCATCTCTACCCGACAGGGGAAACACCAGGTAGCCCAAAAATTCAATAGCACCACCTTCCCCTGCATATCCGAAAGGGCAACAGACCGACCATCCATATCCAAGAGCCGAAATTCCGGAGCCTGGCTTCCTAGCGTTGGCCGAGGAGCCCTTGCGGTCGGTTTCGCATCCGATCGGGAAACGGGGGTGTCTTCCGAGTAGCCGGAATCACATCCGGCCACATTGAGAACGAGTCCTCCACCTATGACCAGCGCGGCCAGGACGTGTGTCATCTTTTTGAAACGAAACAAAGACATCAATCTATTCTCTCACAGACACGAGATCGTGAATAGTGAAGCAGAGAAGTTTCTCCCTGATTCCCGCATTCTCCCACTGCTTCATCATAAAGTTCCGGGATTTTTATCGTCAATGAACTCTAAAAAGTCGGTGTTCTCTCCAGATTCTTTTTTCCATGTCCTTTCTAGACAACTCTTTTGGCATTGCGTAGACTAGGCATCCATTTCCGCTGCCCCCTGACCATCGCATGATCGCCATTCAGGCCACGAATCTTTCCAAAGCGTACGGCTTTTACCGGATCTTCGAGGATCTTTCCTTTGACATTCTCGCCGGGGAATGTTTTGCCCTCTTCGGCCCAAACGGGGCAGGAAAGACCACATTACTTCGCATTCTGGCCACCTTGCAACAACCATCCGGGGGCCACTTTTCCATATTCGGACAGAATGGGGTCAAGGAAAAGGAGCTAGTCCGCCAATCCTTGATGGTCATTGCCCACGGTTCCCATCTGTACGAGGAACTGACCGGATTCGAAAATCTCCAGTTTGCTCTGGCCCTTCGCGGGCAAACGATAGACGTCAAATCCCTGAAACACGCATTGGATCGGGTCGGAATCGGCGCCTTTGCGGATCTCAAAGTCCGGCAATATTCGGCCGGTATGAAAAAGCGCTTGGCCCTCGCCAAAGTGGTGATTGTGAAACCCAAACTGCTGCTTCTGGATGAACCCTATAATGCCCTGGATGAAGCGGGCGTGACCATGACCAATCTGATAATCCGGCAGACACTTGAAAGTGAGGGAGCCGTACTCATGACTACCCATGACCATGACAAGGCCTCACAAGTGGCCACCGGAGGGGGTATTCTTCAGAGCGGCAAGCTACAACTTATCACGCGCGAGCAACTGACCTGACATGCCATTTCTCAAAACCATTCAATGGGTCGTGTGGAAAGACCTGGTGTGCGAACTGCGAAGCCGGGAAACCATCTCCTCCATGTTGTTTTTTGCGTTGATCGTCATTTTGGTATTCAGCTTCAGTTTTTCCATGGACCAGGATGCCGCACGGCAACTGATCGCGGGCATTATCTGGGTGGCCTTTGCCTTTACCGGAATTATTGGGTTGGGCAAATCATTTTCCTCCGAGCTGCAAAACGACTGTTTGGAAGCTCTTCAGGTCAGCCCGATTCCCAAGGGCGCGGTTTACCTGGGAAAAGTTCTTGCGAATTTTCTCTTTATCCTCTCGGTCGAAATTCTGTTGTTCCCGTTATTCATCCTCTTTTTCAACCTGGACGTCGTTGCAGAACTCGGACTCCTTTTGTTGGTCTTTTTTCTAGCTACCTTGGGACTTTCGTCGGTGGGTACTCTCTTTTCCGCCCTCACCGTTCAAATTCGTGCCCGTGAGGTCATGTTACCGGTTCTTCTCCTTCCTCTAGCAGTTCCGGTCATGATTGCCGCAGTCGAGGCGACCCGTGGTATTTTGAATGGGGATCCTTATTCGTTCTATTCCCAATGGATTCAACTCCTGGTTGTGTTTGACATCATATTCACGGTAGTTTCTTTCTGGCTCTTTGAACTCATATTGGACTCGTGATTGCTGTGATTTCCCTGTCGAATTGAGGAATCCCCTCTTTTCCGTTCCATGATCTGCCTTTACAATACTGGAAAATGATGAATAGGTTTATCCGGTACATTCAACGCTATAAAGGGTGGTTCGGAGGGGCAGCGGCTATATGTCTGCTAGTCGGCCTGTATACCGGCCTTCTGGTCTCCCCTCCGGACTACTACCAGGGCGAAGTGGTTCGCATCATGTATGTGCACGTCCCACTGGCCCATACTTCCCTGCTGGCCTATTCGATCTTGTTCGGGGGAAGTATCTGGTTCCTGTGGAAACGTGACCCCTTGGTCGACAATATGTGTCAGGCGGCCTCCTCCATCACAGCCCTCTTTACCGGGCTTGCGCTGGTCACCGGCTCCATATGGGCCAAACCGACCTGGAACACCTGGTGGACCTGGGATCCCCGCCTGGTCTCCTTTGCCGTGCTGCTGTTGATTCTGGCTGGATACATGATGCTCCGCCGGCTGGTGGATGACCCCGACAAGCAGGGCATTTATGCCGCCGTGTTGGCCATTGTAGGCGGTGTGGACCTGCCCATTATCAAATTCTCGGTGGAATGGTGGAGGACACTCCACCAACCTATGTCCATTTCCACACGAGGGATCAGTATTTCGGATGACCTGCTCCTTCCCCTGACGTTTATGAGCCTGGGGTGCTGGTTGCTTTTTGCCTATATGCTGATGGTCCGTACTCAGATGCTGTATCTGATCGAACTGCTTCAAGCCAAAAAAGGCCGATTGCTTAGCCAAACCCATTTTTCACAGTCTGCCCAATGACCGGATTTTATGCACGATGGGGTATGGTCGGAGCCCTAGGTCTCTTGCTGGTATTCTTGACCTACCAGGACTATCAAACCCGTTTATCCACGATCCCCCTTTCCGGAATCATGAGCGGAAATACCCCAAAGGAACCTATACGCATTCAAGGCATGGTCAAAAGCGGAACGCTGGCAGGGAAAGTCGAACAAGGGGAGGCGACCTTTGAATTCACGGAAGGAACGGTCACCATACCGGTTGAATATCATGGCCCTCCCCCGGAAAATCTCCGAGAGCTGAAAGTCATGGTATTAAAAGGTCGCTGGGATGCTGAAGCCTACGTGTTCAAGGCCCAGGATACCGCTTTAGTGAACAATTACGGGTATGTGGCCGCGGCTTATGGGGTCTCCTGTCTCACTATTGTCTTGATGCTATTTGCCATGAGCCAGAGAGTCATGGTTTTATTTAAGGAAATTAAAGAATCAAAACTCTACGAACCCGAGGTCGACTCCCTTGCCAAAAAACAATAGAAAAATCGCCGTGATTGTCAGTATCCTTCTCATTGCCGGCAGCCTGGGGTATCTGGCCTTCGGCAACTTCGGCCAGAACATCGTGTATTTCGTGACTCCTTCGGAAGTCAAAGCCTTTACGCCTGAGTCTTACTCCAAAAAAGTCCGGGTGGGCGGCATGGTGGTGAAAAATACCCTGAAAACCCAAGCCGAACCGGTGGGACTGACGTTTGAATTGACTGATGGGGCCGCCACCATCCCGGTAACCTTCCAGGGCATTCCTCCCGATCTCTTTAAAGAAGGGCAAGGCGCCGTAGTCGAAGGACAATGGGTGAACGGCCAAACGTTTCATTCCACCATGATTATGGCCAAACACTCTGAAGATTACATGCCGATGGAACTCAAACGGGCAGGCGTGGAACTTCCCAAAAAAGATTTCATGAAAACCCTGTCACCATAGCCTTGTATTCTTTCCTTGAGGAAACGATTACTTCCACCTTCAGAATTTCTCAATCCATTTCCATGAGCCAGATTCCAACAACCAGCAGTACAATGGGAGTGTTCAAAAAATCCCGTCCAGCAAGGCCGCAGCCTCTGGGACGGGTGGAGCGTACAGAGGAGTACGTGAGCACGGCCCAGGGGCGAGAACGCGGCTGGCGGGTTTTTTCAACACTCCCATGATTATCGAAATCGGACACTTCTCTACAATTGTTGCGCTTGTACTCTCGGTATTCGGTATGGCCAGCGCGGCACTCGCGTTACGCACGCGCAACCCCGATTGGGCCCGTGCCGGGCGGATGGCCGTAACCCTCATCTTCTTTTTGCTCAGTGCCGGAATCCTCACGCTGGTCTACGCATTCATCACACGTGACTTTTCGGTACTTTATGTGGCCAATAACTCCAACAGCAAACTGCCGTTTTTCTATACGGTGGCAGCGGTGTGGGGCGGGCATGAAGGTTCCCTGCTGTTATGGGTGTTTATTCTCTCCCTGTTCAGCACCCTGGCGGTTTGGTTGCATTGGAAAACCCAGCCAGCCATCATGCCGTACTTAATCGCCGTGGAATGCGCAGTCATGTTCGGGTTTCTGGCTCTCATTGTTTTCCTGTCCAGTCCGTTTGAACGCCTGATTCCCGTTCCCCAGGATGGCAAGGATCTGAATCCCTTGTTACAAGATCCCGCCATGGTCATGCATCCGCCCATGTTGTACATGGGATACGTAGGCTTTTCCATCCCCTTCTCCTTTGCCATGGCCGCCCTGTTTTCAGGACGCCTGGGCGAGGAATGGATCAAGGTCACGCAACGGTGGACGACCTTTGCCTGGATGTGTCTTACCACCGGGATTCTCCTGGGAGGGTACTGGGCCTACTATGAACTCGGCTGGGGCGGTTACTGGGGCTGGGATCCGGTGGAAAACGCGTCCTTTATGCCCTGGCTGGTGGGAACCGCCTACCTGCATTCCGTTCTGGTGCAGGAGAAGCGCAAGATGTTCAAGGTGTGGAATCTGTTTCTGATCATTGTGACCTTTTCGCTGTCCCTCATCGGCACCTTTCTGGTTCGAAGCGGCGTGCTCACCTCAGTTCATACCTTCGCCACCGACCCGGAACGAGGTCTCTATATCCTCATGTTCGTGGGCACCATTATCGGGATTGCGTTCGGCGCCTTGATCCTGCGTTCCGCCAAACTGAAATCCCAGGTTGAATTGGATTCCCTGGTCTCCCGCGAATCCATTTTTTTGTTTAACAATTTGTTTTTCCTGGTGGCCGCCGCCACGGTTTTTTTAGGAACCCTCTATCCCCTGATGCTTGAAACGCTTCAGGGCGCCAAAGTCACCGTCGGCCCCCCCTATTACAACGCGGTGTTCATGCCCATCGCGCTCGGCCTGCTCTTTCTGATGGGAGTCGGGCCCTATATCCCCTGGCGGAAAGCTTCCGTGGCGAATCTGAAGAAAACCTTCTCTACGCCTCTTCTGGCAGGAACGGTCATACTGGTCCTTCTCTGGGTGACCGGTATCACCAGTCTTTATGCCCTGGCTGGAGGCTATGTCGTGGCCTTTGCCGCCACGTCAATGGGAATGGATTTCGGCAAAATTTCACAGCTCTATGCGCAACGGAATAACACCAACATCCTTCAAGGTTTTTTGTCGGCCTTTACCGCCAATCAGCGCCGCTACTCCAGCCTCATTACCCATATCGGCGTTCTGGTTCTGGTCGTCGGCATCATTGCCAGCACTATTTATCAAACCGAAAAGGTGGTGTCTTTGAAAGTGGGGGACGAATTCTCGATCGGGGACTATCGGATGAAGCTGGAAAAAATCCACGAAGTGGAAGGCGGCAATTGGCATGCACAGGAAGGCGTGTTCCGGGTGTTCGAGGGGGACACCCTAATTACCGAACTGCGCCCCCAAAAACGCATCTACCCTCAAACCCAAACCCCCACGACCGAATCGGCCATTCATGCCATCAATATGGGGCATATCTTCCTGACCATGCCTGAAGTCTCGGAAGACGGCGTGGCGGTCGCCCGCGGAGTGCTCAATCCCCTGATCCTCTGGGTGTGGGGTGGAGGAGGTATTATGGGGCTTGGGGTCATTCTCAACATCCTGCGCCCCCGGAAAAAAGAGGAATGAGCAAAGGCTGGCAACTGACCCTCGTCATCGTCCTGTTGGCACTCTTTGCTCTGTTCTACAAGGGCCTCTGGGGCGATCCTCATCACATCCCGACGGTGCTCATCGGCACACAAGCCCCGAACTTCCAAGGGCCCGATGTCGAAACCGGACAAACGATTTCGCTGGACCAGTTCAAAGGGAAGGTGGTGCTCCTGAACTTTTGGGCCTCCTGGTGCTATGAATGCAAGGTCGAGCATGAGGATATTTTGAGGCTGCATCAAACGTTTAAAGACCATCCCGAGTTTGTCATGCTGGGAGTGAATTATCAGGACAAGCTTCCCGATGCTCAAAAATATTTGAAGGACTTCGGGACCACTTTTTCGCACGTGCGCGATCTGAAAGGTCAACTGGCCATTGATTTCGGCGTGTACGGGGTGCCAGAAACCTTTGTCATTGACCAGGAGGGCATCATTCGCTACAAATGGGTGGGACCCATCGTGGGAGAGGTGTATACCAACCTCACCCAAAAAGTCATTACCCCTTTGCTCAACCCCCAATCTCCGACAACCACCTCCTGATGATCATTCGCACCGGCCTGCTGTTGTTCCTCCTCTTGTATTCCCTTCCACCGGCTTTCGCCGAAGAAGTAGGGGAAACGGAACTCGACGTCCAAGTGCGCGAAATCGCCAAAACATTACGATGCACCGTATGCCAGACCGAAAACATTTGGGAATCGGGTGCTCCCCTGGCCAAACAAATGCGTGATGCCATTCGCGAACGTTTACAACTCGGACACACCGAGCCTGAAATTCGCGCCTACTTTTTGAGCCGATACGGCGATTACATTCTGATGGAACCTCCCAAACACGGGGTCAATTGGTTGATTTGGGTGGCCCCCTTCGTACTGCTCCTCGTGGGAGGATTTTTTCTGTATAAAGAAGTTAAAAATTGGGTAAAAGACACCCCTGCGTCACCGAGCCAGCCCGCACCTCCTTTGGACGAACAGGCCCGCAAACGCCTCGAACGGGAACTGGAATCGTAACGTCCCTCCTTTCCTATGTCCCCGATTCTCTCCTTTCTCATCCCGTTCCTGATCATTCTCGGCATCGTGTTGTTTGCCCTGACCCTGCCGTTCTGGCGGAAGGATTCCTCGCCTATTTCCTTCGGCCACGATGATGACCGCGCACAGGAACAAGCGGACTTACAAGTCGAGCGTGAAACCCTGGGCCGGTCCCTGCACGAACTGGAAATGGAAGTCACCCAGGGACGCATGGAACAGGCTGATTATGAACGGCTCAAAGCCACGGATGAACGGCGTCTCCTCCATGTACTGGACCGGTTGGAAGAACTCAAAAAGGGAGAAGGGTCACTAACGGAAGAAGCACGGGTGACCGCTCATCGTGGGGGATGGCTCCGGGCAGTGGCTTCCGGATTGGTGGTGTTTTTGGCTTCAATGGGCATTTACGGGGTGTTGCAATTCCAGCAGGGTCAAAAAATTCTGGAGGCCCAGGAACGGATGGGCGGAGGGCCTAATCCCTTGGAAATGGTTGCCAGATTGGAAGCACGACTGAAGGAAAACCCGGACGACCTGCAGGGGCAGATTATGGCTGGCCGTTCCTACCAGGCCCTGGACCGGCTACCGGAAGCCCGGAAGGCCTGGGAAAAAGTTCTGGAGTTGGACCCCAAGCAGCATGAAGCCCACTACAACCTGGGGGTCATCATGATCGAAACCCGTAAATTTGACGATCCCGAACTCTTCAAAAAAGCCCTGGACCATTTTGATATTGTTCTGCAAGACCTGCCCAATCAGCCTGCGATTAACTGGTATCGAGGGTTGGCCTTATGGTACCTGGATCGGAAACAGGAAACCGACGCCGCCTGGACATTGGCTAGCCAAAACATGGAGCCCGGCAGCAAGGACGCGGAATTCGTCAAAGACGCCCTCGTGAAACTCCGCGCCGGCGAAGTCCCATTTTAAATATAGAACGGCTCCGATCCCTCCCTCTACTCTGAAGGTTTCTTCTCCTTCATAAGTTCCGTCACATCTTCATACACACTCCGCCGGTGGCCTACCGCCATAATACGGATAATTTTCCTCCTGCGATCAACGGCATAAACAATACGAAATCGCCTCACACGGTATTTCCACAAACCCTTTAATTCTTTGACAAGTGGAGAACCCTCATTCGGATTCACGCATAAGGCCCGAACTGCTGCCTTGATGCTACATTTGAGATCAGGAGGAAAATGTCGGAGAGTCTCTGAAACGTGAGGAGGAATATCAGGCTGAAACATCGACCTTACCGGCGACGTTTCTTTCGCGGAATAAGCGGCTCACCAAACACCTCATCAAAAGAAGATCCTTTTTGACCGGCATCATAAAAGGCCAGGCTTTGGCGAATCTGTCGCATTAAATCCGAATCGCTCAAAACATCAATGGTCTCTTTTACACGTTCGTATTCGGCATAATTGATCAGGACCGCGGCAGGTTTGCCGTTTCGAGTCACCACCACTTCTTCTTCACGCTCATCAATACCCGTCACAAGTTCGGGAAGCCTGGCCTTTACTTCAGAAATGGGTAATGTTTTCGCCATGGCACCTCCTGATTCGTTAGACCAAAATTCTGGTCAATCAAAACTTTAGGATCTTATAAAAATTCTGTCAAGATTAGGACCCCATGACTTGTTGGAATGGCAACGCTGAATAAGATAGTCGTAATCCTAGAGATTCGCTCTATGAAATCCGACGACCTGTAGGGGACAAATCATGCCGGGATCATTAAATCAAATTATGCCCCAGTTGACTTAGTTTAAATAATGGGCTAAATTTAAATCAATGATTAAACTTAACATTCATGAAGCTAAAACCCACTTATCCCGCTATTTGGACAAACTGAAAAAAGGAGAAACCATTCTTCTGTGCAAACACAATGAACCGGTAGCGGAAATCCGAGGGATACCTACTCATCCTTCAAAAAAACGACCCATTGGCTTAGCCAAAGGTCAATTCACTATTCCCGATAGCTTTCTTGAACCCCTCCCTGATGAACTGCTCACTGCGTTTTCCGGACAATTAAAGTGAAGGTCCTGCTGGATACCTGCACATTTTTGTGGATTATTTCAGACGATAAAGCCCTATCCCCAACAAGTCGGGAAATATTCTCAGATCCCTCGAATGAAATCTTTCTGAGTGCGATTTCGGTGTGGGAAATTCTAGTGAAGTACTCGCTTGGGAGGATTGAATTACCGCTACCTGTGGATCAATTCATTCCTCAACAACGGGAGCGACACGGAATCGGCACCTTACCTCTGGAAGAATCTGCAACCGGACACCTACCCAAACTCCCTACTCTGCATAAAGACCCCTTTGACCGCATGCTCATTTGCCAATCCATTCAACATGAACTCACTATTCTGACTCCCGATCCACTCATCACACAGTATGCCGTCCGCACAGCGTGGTAGACCGCGAGTCAACGATAAAATGACAACTTGGGCAACCTCCGCGGCGGGGAAGCTGCCGTTTTAAGCTGGCTCACAACTTTGTTATATCGCGTAACGGCGGTGCGCCGAACGAACGGCTATACTCCTGCTAAATTGGGAGGGGCTTTCATAGCCGACTTGAGACGCCGCGGTTGTTGCATCGAGACGTTCGATGAGCATCAGCCGCCACGCACTTCGTTCAAACGCAACCATTTTTGGTACTGCAGTGGACTCATGGCCGTCAACGTTCGGAAATGATGGTGCAAGGTTGACGTACTCATATTGACTTGCGTTGCGAGATCCTCGATTCGTAGCGACTCCTGTGAAGTGACTCTTCAGCAATCAATCGCCCGTCCGATCTGGTGGCTTTGACTTCGCGCCGACGCCATTTGGCGCAGACGCCCCCTTGATCGCCCACAAGTAACCGGTACACAATTTCCCGCTGAATGATCGGCGCAAGAATCGGTATGTCTTTTGGCTCAGCCAGCAGATCGATCAACCGTTGAAGCGTGAGCAACGGCACTGTGACCTCGCGCCAGGTGCCATCCGCGACGTGATTGTTGTGTATGCGCCTGCAGAAGAGGTTGTCGTCTACCATCAACTGTGAGATTTCGCGTCGATCAGAAGCTTCAAGAGGAGACTCAGATAAGGCTTCGCCCGGCTCGCTTTGATCACACTCCGCCACCATCGGTAGATCCACGGACGTGATCAAGAAATGATACGTGTCATACACGTATACGTCGTCTCCGAGCAGCACCCGTTTGACACCTTGTGCGACCGCAGATGCTCCGCTCGTACATGTAGCTCGTTGGAGGTGTGGGAACGTCCCGCCGAAAAGTGACAAGCCCGGAATCGCGGTCACGAGCGAGTCGCCCTTCTCTCGGTCCATCGGGCAATGCTCTGTGCCAACGCTTCAAGCGTCATCAGCAGGCGAGCATGCGAAGAGTCCTGCTTGGCTGACTGTGTTTGCATCCGCTTCACCCCGGAAGGCTAACAGACCAGATAGTGGGGCACAAGCCATCCCTCTCTCCCATGTCGGAGAATACAGGCAAGAAATGAGCAAAGTTGGTCTACTCACCTTCTTGCTTTCAAGGAGTACAGTACGATCATGTAAGGCGCAAAAGCGGATTGATCATCGAACATTGGCGACGAGTAGGCATTCCCATTTGCCTGATGGCTCATCGCTCCGGCTGCTCAAACTAAACATCACAGGAGGGTGAAATCATGAGCAAGAATATCAAAGAGAATGGACAAGGCCCTGGAACAACTCCAAGACCATTTCCAAAGAAGATTATGAAAAGGGTCAAAGGGATGGCCAACATCGTCCGCCCCTTGCGCAGCGTGATCCACAAAACACCGGACGATTACGGGATGACCGGCTGGAAGGATCTCGTCATTCCCTCCGACGGCATTCCACTGGAAGCCTGGTATATCCCAGCCAAGGCTGGCCCAAGCGACAAGCTGGTCATCTTCAACCACGCTCTGCCGATGTGTCGGCGCGGGCTTTCCGGGACATCTGGGTGAGCCGTACCAGCATGATGCGGTCGAGATCGACTTCGTCATTCGGTACAAGCATCTGACCGATGCCGAAACCGCGTGCTCACCTATGATATCCGCAATCACGGCAACAGCAGCGCCGCCAACAACGGCCTGAGCGGCATCGGGCAATGGGAGTGGCGCGACTGCGTCGGCATTAAGAAATTCGTCGACAACCGCTCGACGCTCTCGAAGATGAAGCTCGCCCTCTACAGCCAATGCATGGGCGGAAACTCGCAATATCACGCCATTCACCGCCGCCCCGACCTGTTTGAAAACGTGCGATGCATGGTGAGCCCGATGGTCGTGTCCATGGCAGCGATCTATGATGCCTTCTTGATTGCAGGGCGTGAGGCAGTACCAGGAATTGATCGATCTGGAGCTGCTCAAGATGGGCGCGTTTGTGGCCGCCGAAATGACCCCGCATCTGTGGGCGGCCAGCGTGAAGATGCCGGTCTTGATGGTCCAAGTGCTAAAAGATGGCTGGATCGTAATCCCGAAGACACTGAAGACCTTCGATCTACTCGGCAGCAAGGAGAAGGAACTGTTCTGGATTGAGGGCACCACGAGACGTTTCAAGGACGGTTACAACTACTTCGGAAGGCATCCGGAAAAATTCATCGGCTTCCTCCGACAAGTACATGAAGTAAGAAGCGCAAAGCATTTTTCTTTTTACTAGGCCACGCCGTCCCGGACCAAATCCCACGGGAGCGCGTGACCGTGGCCGAAGGCGTCATGCGCAAGAGAGGAAGACACCATGCAAGACAATTCGCCAAACACGAGACTTCAAGTTGCGAAATCAAAAATCGGAGACGCCGAAATATTTCAAATCGTTGAAGTAAGAATCGGTTATCAACTAATAGGCTTATTGCCGGAAGCAACGCCGGATTTCTTGCAGGCGATTGAATGGATGGCTCCGCCGGATGTCTTTGATGACTATTCGCTCAGGGCCAGCTCGCAATGTTTCATTATCAGAATCAACGATAGAATTTTGGTCGTTGATACCTGCGTGGGAATGACAAAACTCTGACAGGTATACCGGAGTGGACAGGCTTCAGTTGATTCAGTACGCTCGACAGCATCGGAGTCGATCGATTTGCCGTGACGGATGTGCTATGCACGCATCTTCATTTTGACCACGTGGGGTGGAATACGTACAAGAAAGATGGAAAATGGATGCCGACATTTCCAAATGCGAAGTACCGATTACAACGTCGGAGTACGAGTTTTGGGTCAAAGGCAATCTCGATGATCCGATGTATCAGATGCAGGCGGTATCTTTCAACGAGTCCGTTAAGCCGGTAGTCGATGCAGGATTGATGAATTTTATTGACGTGAATACCGATCTTGGCGACGGCCTTTCAGTATTCTCTACTCCGGGGCACACATAAGGACATGTCGCCATCGAAGTGGATGCGGGCACTGAAAGATTCATCATCTGCCGGAGACGCAATGCACCATCCAGTGCAAATCGCCAAGCCCGATATGCCCACGGTGGTGAGATTTTGACAACGTCCAGTCTTGCGAAACGAGGCGCAAACTGCTCTCTCGCCTGACGGATGCGACGACTCCTTTACTTGCACGCATTTTGTGTTCCGTCATTCCGGGCTTATCACCAAGAGCGAGAATGATGAGTTTGTTTTTACCGCGTGTCCAAATGAGTCGTGAAACTCGGCTCGGCGATGACGGCGTTCAGCTGGAAGAGAAAAGTTCAAGCCACAGGAGCTTGGAACAACTCCGGCACTGTTGAGCACGTTCGCGCTACGGGCGCGTCGTCGTGCCGTGGCGCTTGTCGTCGTGGGTGACACCTTCGACGTAGCCCAAGCCCATCTGCAGCATCGGCTGCGTGCGCTCGAGCTTGACACTGGCGATGTGAAGTCGAGGCCGCCGTCGACACCCAGTATGCCGCCGGTGAAGTCATTCGCCTTGGGGCAGTCCGGGCCAGTCGGAGGGAACAGGCAAACTGAAAGGAGTATGGGCTTATCATGATCAATGTACTGATATGGGCGCGAACCGGGCGATCGCCCGACATGTCGTCCGCTTCCTTGAAAAACCGCATGTCCATCCGTCCCACCTGTTCCTCGGGGACGCGGGCAGGCCCGGCATGCGGGCTTCGGGCATGACGATCGTGGAAGGCGATGTCAGTAACGCGGACAGCTCCGCGGCGGGCGATGAAGGGGCAAGACATCGTCTATGCCGTTCAGGCGAGGTTGCAGAACTGGCTGGTAAGATCATCGACGCGATGAACGAAACGGGCGTCAAGCAGCTGATCTTCGTGACCTCGCTCGGCATCTATGACGAGGTTCCACCTTCGGCCAATGGAACCGTCAGGATGGTGCGTACCTGCCACCATTCCGGCTGGCCGCCGACGTCGAGATTTCCGGCCTGGACTACACCATCTTGCGTCCCGCTTGGCTCACCGATAACGACGAAATAGTGCGAGACCACTGAGAAGAACCGAACCGTTCAAGGGTACGGAAGTCTCGCGCAAAGTGATCGCCGACCTGATCGTGAAGATCATTGAGTCGCCGAAACTGCATTGAAAGGGAAATATCAGGTCGACCGGCCGAACACGGATGGCGACAAACCGGCGTTTCTTTGACACCGCTCATCGACATGTCGATCACCGAGAGAGCTGTGAACAGTCGAACAGCGTACTACAAAGAACAGTACATGTTTGGAGTAGGTGGGATATCACTCATCAAGTGGGGCGCCGTTCTCGTACTGCTGGCCCTGGTGATTGTCGGCACAGTGCTCTTTGTGGTGGCTTGGTGGAGATATATCAGGCTCGCCAGCGGAGGGTCGTTGGGAAGAGCGTCTCATCCCGACGAACGGCAGCACTATTACGGTCTGCTCTCAAGGTCGAACGGCACCGCTATCGCTGCCTCACGTGGCACGGCGTCTTGGTGCTCGCTTGTTCAAGTTGGAAGCCGCCGATTACGAGCTTGGCTTGCAGGGGCTTGTAACGCTCCGTGACGCACAAACGCTAAAGCCAACGTGAGTCCAGCCGCCGTCGATCATTGGCATCCAGACCATCTACCTCGGATCACCGGTCTGGCTCTACGGTCGGCGCCTCCGATCTGGGAGTTTGCGCGACGCACGCGATTCGATGGAATGGATGTGCTGCTGTTCAACACTTTCAACAGCAAATTCGAGCAACGCTTCATCGACACTTCAAGGTTCTTGTGATGCGCCAGGAGCGCGAAGTCGACCAGCATGGTTGTCAAAGCGAGGGCGTATGGGGCAATAAATCTCGTGGATGAGATGCTGAAGGTGGTCGAAACGGTGGAGGCTCCTCGATCAATCGGCGAGACGACCAGGTAGTGAAAACGTCGATTCGCCTTCGCCGATATTCGGTCGATCAAACGGGAACAGGCCAGAAGGGTCAGGTCTTGCAATCATACATCTCGCTTTGTTCGCCTGTTGCATCCGTAGCTCAGGTCGCATAATGAATATCGGCTAAATCCAGCTTTAACTTCTTCCGTTATATTTTCTTTGTTTTCTGGCCCCTGACCCTCTATGCTTTCGCCGCCCAATTGGCTAGAAAGCATACGATCCAACGCTCTACGCAAATTTCCAGGTAATGAAAATAATAATGATTGACTTTTAAGCCTGAGTTATTAGGATATTTCCTTTAAAAAAACTCCTTTGTAAATATCATTCGGATGACGAGGCCAGGATGTTTCTCAATTAGAATCGTAGGCAACGCACTTGAAAGCCCTACTAAATCTTCCCATTGCTCATTTTTAAAGAAATTTATAGAGAGGTTCAATCAGGGGGAGGGCCTGAAATGAAAAAATGTTTTAGAAAAGAATGGCGTTTAGTGCTGCTACCATTACTTTTGGGAACTGGGTGTGCCACCTTAACCGATAAAATACATGTGACGGTGGCAGAGCCCAAAGTTTACGATGAAAATATGGTCCAAAAAGTTATGGCCTCCCAGTTGGCAGTTTTGGGAAAACTGGAGTCGGATACCGAAATAAAACCTGAAGAATTACTCCAAGAGTATTTAGCTGAACTTTACAAACGTCAGACGGAAACCAGTTTGGGCTTGTCTCCTGCCCCGGCTTCAGAGACAGTCCAGGGGGCCCAAAATCAGACTTCAACAAAGGCTCCGAGTCTCATTGGAAATTCCGTTATCACCCCTCCTAAGGGTACTTTCAACTTTAAAGATTCCCCCAATACTAATTTATCCCTGCCGAGTATAGTCAGAAAACGTGCCGTCTATGGGGAGCATATCCTGAGCCAAAAACTGCTCTATGAAGGCGATAAACATCTCTATCACAATTCAAATTACCGCCCCATTTTAGTGCGAATGGATGTATCTATAAATGGCTATGCTTCTGGAGAGTCAGGCTACTTTAAGCAAATTTATACCGGCGAAAGGTGGGAATATCCAGATTTGCCACACTTTATAGTGATGCCATTTAAAATATCAGTACAGAATTCTTCCGGCAAACAGGAAACTGCCAAAAAAGAATGTATTGTAAATAATAGTTCAGACGACAATACCCAAAATGAGGAGGGTGACTCACGCGAAACCACGGATAACGTTTTTGTTTATTCTCTCTCGCCTTCTTATGATTCAGTGGTCTCTAAGGAGTCTCTTATCGAAGAACAAATCGATATTCTTACCACTCAACTAACAGGATTTTTTTCAGGTTTAACAGGTGAGGTCAATCGACGGGATCAGACGGCCCAAGCCGAAGAATTCCTGGCCTCTATTGAACAACCCCTTCAGTTCGGCATGTATTCAGACAAAAAAAATGAGTTTGCAGTGGCCTTCGGCCCCAGACGGGTTATAAAGAAAAATGGATATTTAAAGAACTACATTTTATGGCATGGCCCCTATGACATCTCGTATCGCTTCGATCCGGGTCCACGGGAGATATTTTTTATAGTACTTGCACCAAAAGACACACAATGCTTGTATATTGCTTATGAAACCCCAAGTGAGGCAAAGGTTGGGAATCTTTATCCATACCACCAAATGAAATTTTCATCCCTGAAAACAGTATCTTTGGGAACTGATTCAGTTGTGGTTAATATTAAAAATGACCTATTTATCCCGTTGGAAATTAATCCTGCCATCGAAGAATCGCATTTAATTTTTTCCAAAGAACGAGTCTTCCCGGATACAGTGGTCAAAGTCGGAAATCGATTTATTGCTTATAAAGATACGACTTTTTTAGGACCACACAAATTAGAAGTTAAATTGTCTCCATTGGCAGATATCAAAAAACTTAAGGATGAAAGGAAATTCCTTGCGGACGCTGGCGTTTTATTAATTAATCCAAACGGGAGTAGCAGAAAAATTAATATAAATCCTACTTTTATCGATCCTCCTGATTCTCAGTCAGTAAAATTTTCCACTAAGGATAACTTTCCTATTCTTCTCAGAACGGATACCTTGGAAGGTCAGCTAACTGTTCCCAAAAATTGGGAAATCAAAACAATAAAATTTGGGAAAAAAGGCATACCATTTAAACATCTGGAAGATGGAAATTATTTCCTTGAAATTCCAGGCGATCTTGCTGATACAACCCCTCACCGAGGATATACTGATGTCTTCAAAGTACCGGTGTCTATAGAATATACAATTGACCAAAAACCGAAAACAGAGACTAAAGAAGTAGCGGATTTTCTCTTTCGCCGTCCTCAAATCGAGGTCAGGTAGGCGGCGATGAGGAGTACACCCAGACTTAAAGTTAATATCCCCCATTGCACCCAGATGACTTTGCCGGAGAACAGGAGACCCGCCGAATCCTCCCCTGTCTTTTTACCGGCCCCGCCGAATGGGTCCAGGATTAAATCGTGGACAAAAACCAACCCTCCCACAATGGCAAAGACAAACAGTTTGAGCATCATGATCAGTCCCCAGCTCGTTTCGATCCGTGCCGAGCCGCTTTCATCCAAAAGCTGAGACGCGCCTGTCAGGATTAAGGTTACGATACAGACCCACCCGACCGTCCTGAACCGGTTGCCGATTTTTTTGACCATCTCCATGCCATCCAGAGAAGGGGTCTTGGCTTTGCCTTCCGTCAAACTGGGGCGGACGGCAAACAGCACGAACATCCAGCCGCCCAGGAACGTCATGGCGGCCAATAAATGAATCCAGGTCACAACATACGCAGGCATACCCTATCTCCTCGAGATACTTCCAATATCGGCAAATTCTTGAAACCGCCCATGATACCCGCTGGTCAGACGAAAGACCACTCCGGAGCATCGAGAGATCTTTCATGAAAAGAGGAATGTACGTTATGGTGAAAAATATCTTTTACCATTCCATTTGGCCACTGGGAGGAATTTCGGTTTTTCATTCAAAGGAACAAGAGGTTTCGACATGCATGCTTCATTCTTTCTTCGGCTCGTTCCCGTCTCCCGATATTGGTTGGCATTCTTCATAACCATCTGCGTTTTGAATGGCGCCGCCTTTGGCCCTGCCCTTGCTGCCGAGGCCGACAAGGAACGGTGGAACAAAAAATATGATACCGACAAATATTTATTCGGACAGGACCCGATTCCCTTCCTGAAAGATCACATCGATCTGCTCCCAAAAGGAAAGGCGCTGGACCTGGCCATGGGAGAAGGCCGAAACGGGGTCTATCTGGCCACCCAGGGCTATGATGTCACCGGGGTGGATATTTCCGAAGTGGGGTTCAAAAAGGCAAAGGCCCTGGCTTCCGAAAAAGGCGTGACCCTCACCACGGTCGTGGCCGATCTGGAATCGTACACCATTCCAGCCGGCACCTACGATGTAATTATCTGCACCTATTTTCTGCTGCGGGATCTCTTACCGAAAATCGCTGCCGCGCTGAAACCCGGAGGCGTGACCGTGATTGAAACCTATACCATGGATCATTTGCGATACCGCCAAAAATTCAACCCGGCCTACCTGCTGGAATCCAACGAATTACTCACTCTTCTGCCGGGCCTTCGTGTCCTGCGCTACCAGGAGGTCGATACCGAAGATGCGGCCTACGCCAGCATTCTGGCCCTAAAACCCTAGCTTGACGGTAAAACCCTCGACCATCATTTCCAGACCGGTTGCGGCCTTTCGGATCGATGGGGTACCCTGGCAACTTCGTTTTGACGATACAACTTCTCCATCGCTGATAGAACATCATGGCTGATACCGCAACGACTCCATCTCCAACAACCGACCCCTGGGCCGGCGTCTCTCCTCAAGCACTGGAGGGAGATATCCTCAACCAACGGGCCTGGCGCATGCCGGATATCGTCGTGTACCAGCATGGCCCGGAAGAATGGTGGGTGGCCCCGCTTGACGAGGAACTCCCGCTCGTTCGCCTTAACCGGATGGGCGCCTCTCTGTTGGGCGCCATGGATGGGCGAACGACGATCGGTGCCCTGCTCAATCAATTCGGCAAATGGGTGTGCAGTCCCACACAACAGAACGGGCGTTGGCACCTGGAACGGTGGGCGTCCCCCCGCTTTTCTCTCGCCTATTTCGGCACGGAGCCGCCGAGCGGGCACAGCGCGGAGGCCAAATGGGACCTGCTGCTTCAGAAGGTGCGGGAGGGTTGGCATCAAAACGTCAAGGCCGAAACCGAAGATCATCTCTCCAATTTCCACGTGCAGGGCATTCAAGGTCCCCACGGGCACTTTGAAATTATCGAAACGACCGTCTCCCATCTTTTCCGTGAACCCTGCGAAGCCATGCAGGGGCTCACCTATGGCCGGCTATTGGGGAAAACGCTTCGCCAGATGGGTTGGCTTTCGCCAAAGCCCAAACGCATTGTGGAAGTCGGGGCAGGACTGGGCTATGTCTCGAAGGAACTGGCCGGGGAACTGTCTGCGGAAGAACGGCAGGGGATTCAGTACACCTTTCTGGATTTAACCCGCTCGTTTTTAGGCTCTCAAACCTCCCTGGCCAGTGAGGCCGGATGGACGGCCACAGCCATTCAAGCCAATGCGGAGCAGATTCCGATTGCCGGCCAGTCGGTGGACCTCATCATCGACAATGAAAACCTGGCCGACATGACCCCCGTTCAATTTTCCGGCGAGGAATTGCTCACGTTCAAGGGGGCCAACCCCCTCCACGAAGAAGCCTTGAGTTTAATCCGCCGCATGCGTCTTCCCCTGATCCCTCCTTTTCCGGATGAAGTCATCTTCAACTACGGCGCGATCATGTTTTTGCAGGAAGCCTGGCGGATTCTCAAACCCGGAGGACGGGCAATCCTGATCGAATTCGGCATCGAGAACGACTGGCCGTCACCTGTCCGGCTGCCCGGCCATACCGAATATGAAGTGCAGTTCAGCCATCTTCGCCATGCCGCCAAATGGCTGGGGTTCCGGGAACAATATTGCACGCTCCCGCAACTCCTGGGAATGAAGCGGGACACGCAGGTGCTCTGTACAGGGGCCGCCTACACACTGCGGCGGTTTTGTCAGGAACTCAACAAACCCTTCTCCGTCCGTGCCTATACGGAACAGGAATTGAAAGCCGGGCTGGGCCCATTGCATTCCAAAATCACCGGCCTCCATTACCACAATGTGCTGGACCCGGCCTGGTTCGGCCTCTGGGACTTCAAAGTTCTGCTGGTGGAAAAACCCGGCGGGATGAGCATCGGCCAACCCCCGGCCTTCAAGACCTCCGGCGGCGGACTCCGGTGGTACACCCAACGCTAGAGCTGTAGTCGCACGCAGAAAGTCTTGGGCTAGTTTCAACGTTGCCTATAGACGCTCTAGCGCATCTATATCGGCAAGATCCTTAGGCCTAGCCGTGGATTTCTTATTCAGAAGAAGTTCATCTCGACCAATGCAGGACACGAGGCGATCTTCAATGGTAATGGTCATTTTATTTTGCCAGGCCTGGTCGAAGTTTACCCCTGTTATGGAAGTGAGAATATCGATTCGAAACGGTGCAACACCGATCTGAAAAACGGTGTCGGGATGCTGAAGATCTTCTCGGGAAAGATTGGAAACGGGAGCACCAAACGCTTGTAAGGCCTGAAATACTCGTTCGGCATTTTCGGGACTCGGACGAATCCAAATATCCAGATCACCTGTTGCCCTCGGATGCCCATGAGCAGCCACCGCATAGGCTCCAACGATTAAGAAGTCAGCTCCAGTTTCGCTCAATGCGAACAACATTTCGACGAAGTCGCGATTCATCCCACCGCCCATCTTTAAAGGTCCAGGCTTGAACGGTTAGCGGCCAAACCATGGCGACCCGCTCACTGGGTGTTACATGTCCCAGATCGGATTCGCAACCTTCTTCCGCAAGCGTAATTTTTCGAGTCCTGTACCGGGATCGATCAATCCTCGTTGGATTCATAGATCAGATCATACCACTACTCATCGGTCTCTAACAGCATGAGAAATGCCGGGCTCTTTGAATGAACCGGGGCACCTTCGTTATGTTATTAAGGGGAAATTGCGCCTTTCAATGCCAGCTTTTTCGTCCGGCAACCACACAACAAATTACCCGGCTCTTCGATTTGCCAGATCCACTAACACCCCCTCGCGCAGGCCGTAGTCGCTCACGAGGCACCGGTCGTAGCCGAAATGTTCCATGGTCTTTCGAAGGATGAGTGTTCCGGCCACAATCACCTGCTCTCGTCCGGGCTCCAAGCCTGGCATACCCAATCGTTGAGCGCTTGCCTTGCTCACCATATCGGCCTCCAACCGACGCACGGTCTCCAGAGTCAGCACAGAGTTATGCACCTTGGCTGAGACATAACGAGTCAGCCCCTGGTCCATGGCCGCCAATGTCGTAATGGTCCCTGCCGTTCCCACCAATGTCCTTGGCCAGGGTTGAGTCAAGTGTTGCTTAGCCTGTTCAAGGTGTCCCAAAATTTCCTCTTCCGCAGCGGCCAGCTCTTGTCCGGTCGGGGGATCATGAGCCAGCATCCGGTCCGTGAGCCGGACGACTCCAAGGTCCAGTGAGATATCTTCCTGAGAATGGTCGCACCCGAATCGAATAATCTCCGAGCTTCCACCTCCAATATCCACTGCCAAAAATTCCGTGATATCCTGCGGCAATCCGAATCGAATACCCAGGAGGGTTCGCCGAGCTTCTTCTTCACCCGACAATAATTCTATCTGCCACCCGACAGATTCAGAGACTCGTTCGATAAATTCCCGCCGGTTGCTCGCATCGCGGACCGCACTGGTAGCCACAATGACCACCGCTTCCACCGGATAGGCAGCCAGTTTGGTTTTCCATTCCTTGAGGACATCCAAGACACGCATCATCGCCGCTTCAGACAGCTTTTTCTGAGAATCCACGCCTTCACCGAGCCGTAGAATCCGGCGGTCGGCATCCATCTCCCGAAAGACATGTGGAGGTTCCACGTGAGCGACCAATAAACGACAGGTTAAGGTTCCGATATCAATTCCGGCTATCAGCATATCTGTGAAATCCTGTGATTACAGCATTATTCTTCCGAAGAATTTTTCCCGGGAATTCTTTCCCCGCTCTAAAAGTCTATGGTAGGATTTTATCAGTTTCTTGCGTTTGAATGTGCCGGTAGACTACTTACGTTGAACAAGGAGAGCGAAATATGCCTCAGATTCACTGCCGCAAGTGCGATAACGATGCTGAAATCATGACCGAGAATTTATTTCTTGGTAAGTTGGAAGAGGAAGTGAAGCAGAACGTCTGCGGAACCTGTTGGGAGGAGTGGAATAAACCCGGCGGGGTCAAGACTATGGTCATTAATGAGTATCGCCTGAATTTGGGGGACGAAAATGCCCGGGCGACGTTGAAAAACCAAATGCGGACGTTTTTTAAACTCGACGGGGCTGAAACCGAATTCAAAGATTATCGGACTTGATGAGCTATTCCGGCCAGGAATTCTTTTTCCCGCTTCCATTCTCCTTGTAAAGGCGGGATCTTTGAGCATCGTTTTGTACACAACTCTCGTGGGTCTTTCATCGCCCTACCACAAGTACCCTCTCCTCACCCTTGAAGGATAGTCATCCGCAGGTTAGGATTGAAGTATGAACACTCCTTTAGCAAAAGGTGTTTTTCTCATTGCCAAACCGGCGTTACGGGATCCCAATTTTCGACAGACGGTGGTTCTTCTGTGTGAGCATGGTCCGGAAGGTGCTTTAGGGGTCGTGGTCAACCGTCCAACGGAAATGAATATCACCGAAGTCCTGCCACAGGTCCCCGTAATTGAGGGTCAGGCTCATCGGGTATTCGCTGGGGGTCCCGTCCAGACCAACAGTCTGCTCATCTTGTATCGCCTGCCTCAGGAAGTCGAGGGCACTCATCCGGTGCTTGATGGAGTCTATCTTGGGGGCAATATGGAAACATTGGAACGGATTCTGGAAAGTCCACCGAGACAGGAAACGTTCCGTGCCTTTATGGGCTATTCGGGATGGGCTCCCGGTCAGTTGGAAAATGAAATGGAAACCGGATCATGGCTGACCATGCCTGCCGTTCCTGAACTGGTCTTCAAACCCAACGCGACCCAACTATGGACCGACGTGATTCGGCAATTCGGTGAAGAATACAGCATTTATTCTGACATGCCACCCGATCCTTCCATGAATTAACAAGACCTGACCGTTTTTTTCGCCTGTTCTTTCCCTGATTTTTTCCGATCTGCCCTTTTCCCCTTCACAAGACCTAAGATCGTTTCTTTGATAAGGTCTTAGCTATGCCCACTCAAACCCGGTCCGGCCATTGGTTGGGAAATTTTCTGGCTCTGCTCATGAGCCCAAAAATGCTGGTGATGCTTCTGACCGGTTTTTCTTCCGGGCTTCCTCTTCTCCTCACCGGCTCAACGTTGAAATTCTGGATGCGGGAGGAGGGTCTGGATCTCACGACCATCGGTGTCTTTGGACTTGTTGGTCTTCCCTACACTCTGAAGTTTGTGTGGGCACCGGTGATGGACCGGCTGATACCCTCCTTGGGCGGACGACGAAGGGGATGGATGCTGATTACCCAATGCCTCCTTTTGGTGTCCATTGCGTCCCTGTCGTTGACCAATCCAACAAACCATCTCATGGTCATCGCTTCGCTATCCCTGTTGATTTCGTTTTTTAGCGCCAGCCAGGACATTGTGTTGGATGCCTATCGTCGTGAATCCCTTCAGGATGAAGAATTGGGCATCGGATCCTCGATGTTTATTTACGGCTATCGAATGGGAATGTTGGCGGCCGGAGCGTTGGCCCTCTTCCTGGCCGATCAGGATAATTTTTCCTGGAACAGTGTGTACCTGGTGATGGGCCTGCTCATGAGCATTGGCATCCTGACTACCTGGTTCGCTCCTGAGCCCGCGCTCGCGGCTCCTCCGCCACAAACCTGGCATGAGGCCATCCTGGGCCCGTTTCTGGATTTTTTTCAACGTCCCGGTGCCATGACCATTCTGATTTTTATCCTATTGTATAAGGTTGGTGACAGTATGGCTTCTGAAATGCTTTCGCCATTTATGGTCGATATCGGTGTGTCCAAGACGGATTATGCCGTGATCGTCAAGGTATTCGGGATGGTGGCACTCATTGGTGGAGGATTGATAGGCGGGTTGGTGGTCTATCGATGGGGAATCGTCTCCTCGCTTTGGATGTTCGGTTTCTTACAAATGATCTCAACCGCCGGATTTGCCCTCCTGGCTTTCGTGGGCAATCATCTCCCGACCCTAACCGGAGTCATTGCCTTTGAAACGATTTCAAGCGGGTTAGGGCAAACCGCATTTGTCGCATTTATGGCCAGTCTGACGAATAAACGGTTTACTGCCACGCAATATGCTTTATTGACCAGCTTTATGGGTATTCCGCGAGTGTTTGCGGGTTCGACGACGGGCCTCCTGGCCACCTGGATGGGCTGGGAAGGGTTTTTTCTGGTGTGTACATTGATCGCCCTACCTGGGTTGTTGCTCATCCCCCGTTTACGCCGACTGGAACAGGCCGCGCCTCTTCAGTGATCAAAATTCCGACTTCTTCCTTTCCCACGTGGAAGCGGAACCCCGGCCCCTGACTTCCCTGTGTTCGATTCTTAAAATGGCCAGAATCCGAAATGTGGAGTATCAGAGGGCGATTGAATAACCAAGTGATCGAACGTCAAATCCGGACGCATGGCCACGTGTAGAATATACGTGACTCCTTCCCCCCGTCCCAGATTCATGGACGGAGCAACAGGAAAAAACATGCGGACAATCCATCCGAAATTCACCCGCATCGACTTGTTTCTGCATATCGATAGCGAAAAACCATTCCGTTCATTCCCTCCTCTATCTCATCCGGTGCCCCTAACTTCTGCGCCACGTCCCGAACCGTGCTTTTCCCAGGGACCAATTCATCGAGCGAATCGGTAATTAGCGGATCATTGACCACCACACGACGAAAGTCACATCCATAGAGGATCAAAGTGACCAGCACTCCCAGTATACCGATTTTCCCTGTCACTCCGATCATGGCGTTTTACTCCTCGAAAGGCCAGATCTGAAATTCCACATTTTTTGTCCGATTGCCGAACACCATCTCATCCACGATTCCCTGTTGGTCAAAAAATACCCAGAGATGATCGCTGCCAATATTTAAGCGGGACAGAAAGAGCAACCACCCCAACTTGCTGTCATAGCGACGGTAATGAAAAATTTCATGGCCGTTGGCCTGCACTATTTCATCGGGTGCTCCGAATTGTCGGGCCACTTCCTGTCTGTTCGTTTTGTCTCTCTCAATGATCTGCAGCCGGTCCTCGGAGAACGCCTCACCGACCTCTCCTCGCACAAACGCACATCCGCCTATCAGACCGATCAAGACCAGAAGACTTGGCAAAAGGAGCAATCCACCTCTTTTGCGTCTGTTCCGGCTCAAGCCGGGATGAATTTCCCGCACCATACATTCCCTCCCGATTATCATGAATTCCGTCGCGGCATCCAGGGAAATAGCCGGTTGGTGGTGCGTTGATACGCGCGATAGGCTTTCCCCCTGGTCTTGAGAGCCTGAACTTCCGCCAAAGGCACCCCCGTGATCCACAATAAAAACACCAGCATCAACAACGGCCACACAGGAGCCAAACCGGCCCAGGACAACCCAACCGCCAAGGGAACATAGGCACACCAATGCAGGAATTCAAAAAAATAATTGGGATGACGTGAATATCGCCATAACCCTTCTCTCAAGACCTTCCCCCGATTTTCCGAATCTGCCCGGAAGCGTTCAAGCTGACGATCTGCTACAGTCTCTCCCGCGATGGCTAGCAAAAAAATTGAAATGGCCAGCAGATCCCATCCCCTGACGGCCTCCTGAGGATGAGCCATGACCCAACACAAAAGAGCTCCAAAGAACACGCACCCGGGAATCTGGAGCACGAAGTATCCCAAGAAACCAACCGGTTCCCATTGGCCTAACCATGATCGAAGCCATTCATACCGTGGGTCCTCGACTTTCCTCCATACCCGATTCCTCATCACATGCCAGCCCAACCTGAAGGCATACACACTCCCCATGCCGACCACCAGAATTCGTCGCCAGAAATGCCCTTCTCCCATCAATCCACACACCGCGATTATCCATACCAATCCCAAACAAAATCCCGCATCGGCAAGAGAGGCATTCTTCACTCGCAGATGAAGCAACCATAACACACCCATAAGGACTGAGAGACCAACTAGAAGCAGATCAAAATAGGGGAGCGTGAGAAGATACCAGGGGAAAGGAGCCATCGTCGGACAGAAAGAACGGAGAGATTATTCAAAAATGGGAAAACCGGAGAGCCCATCAATTCGCAGCCAGGGTCAAAGGACTCCGAACCATTTCCCCTTCCGTAACGGGACTTAAATTGGACTCAACTAAAAATATCCGGTCACCAGAGACCTGGGTTTCTTGAATCAGGTAGTCATGAATATGTTGTGCTCGTTGTTGAGCGAGCAGACGAATTTGCGCTTCTTCAACCTGCATTGAGTCGAGAAGCTTGGCTTTCAACTCTTCCGGGGTGGGCGTGACAGCCGGCTTCCCATCCGGCGAGGAGGAACCTGCCTGAGGCAATGGGCCAAATTTTTCAGTGTACATTTCCAAAATCAATCGGGCTTCTTCTTCCTGGGTTAATTCGATATTTTCGACGATGACCACTTTTTGTCCGGCTGAGGGGTTTTGAATAAATTTTCTCTTTTGTAACTGCTTACGTAATTGTGCCCAGGCTAAAGCCGGTCGATCGGTTTGTGGATCAGCGGCTCCGGTAATGTCCAAACGCAACCCCGGCCGATCCCCAAGAGCTTTACCCAGAGCTGTGAGCTTTTCCTGTTCGGAGGAAAGCAATGTTTCCTGACCCGCCGAAAAAGCCACAAACTGCAGATCATCTCCACCCTCCCCCATCAATCCTCCCAGCATCGCAAAAGGGGAAGTCGCAATTTTCGTCAGGAGATTTGCCAAGGCATTCCAGATCACCCCTCCATAACTGAAATCCGGGTCGTCCAAATTTCCTCGAACAGGTAAATCAATATCGATTTGCCCTTTCCGATCCTTCAACAAGGCCAAGGCCAAAGGAATCGGCAACGACGTGGCATTCGGACTTTCGATCTTTTCTCCCATCGTGATTTGATCGATCAATACTTTATTTTCTCCGACCAATGTCTTTTCAGAAATTTTATATCCCAGATCCAAAGACAGTTTTCCTTTATTGATTGGATAACCCGTATATGTGGCGGAATAGGGTGAGACAGTCGGAAGACCGAAATTTGTCAGTCCAATGATCACATCCGTATAAGCATCCTCGCTCAATGGATTGATTTGCCCTTCAATGCGAAAGGGAGCATGGCGATCCACCGTCCCTTCGAGTTTGACATCGGCCTTCGCCAATTGGTCGGATGATAGACCTTTGATCGTACCCGTCAGCCCTTCGATCTGGGTCACCACATTGGGGGAGACTGAGGCATCGGCAAACCGCGCCAAAAGATTGTTAATATTGATAGAACCGATTTTGACCGGTGTCGATACCTTCTCAGAGGATTTCGTTTCGGACGCCGGTTCGTTCGTGGAGTCCTCTTCTTGCGAAACCGATCCTGGCGGGACAAATAACCGTTTCATATTCATCCCGCCATCCGTATCGATAGACAGAACCACGGTAGGATTCACCAGGGCTACTTCCTCGATGCTCAACGCCGTAGGTTCCACCTGAAGATCAAACTTTTTCAACGTGAAGTTGTCCCATTTCAAAAATGAGGCCGCTTGAGTGGGATCCTCAAGGGCCAGACCGTTCACCCCCATCTGCCCCTGAAAGATGACCAGTGGCTCATGGGAAGACGCTTTTTGAAAATGCGTATGACCTTGAAGGCCCAATGCCCCACTGCCCAGAGTAAATTGAACAAACGGCTCGACATAGGGTTGGAAAGGTTGAAGTGCGATGTCCGAAAGAGAGAGATCCAGGTCAACCACCAATGGGTTCAGTCCGACATTGCCCTGGAACTGGGCTTTGCCGGTTTGATTGAACTGAAAAGCCAAATCAATCGGCAACGGTTTGGGAAAAGCCAGATCGACATCGGACGTATGAAAATGAAGGGCCTCTAAAAGAAGTTTGACCGGCACTTCGGGCTGTCGATCCTCGAAATCCACCGCAAAATTGTCCAGTGCCAGATCCTGGATAACGATATTCCAGGCCTGGGAAGTCTCAGCATCGGGGGAAACGGGTTCGGGATCTGCCGCCTCCTTCACTTCTGTCGGAGTAAACAACGGTTGGTAGTTCACCACTCCATCCGGTTCGATCCAGGCTGTAAATCGGGCATCCTGGGCTTCAATCGAAGGAATGCGAACGTTGTGCTTCGCCACATCGACTTCAACATCCTTCACCGCAAAACGCGGAATAGAAATGACCGGGTTGGCCGCATCCCTTTCCCGAACCTGCAGGTCTTTTACGGTCAAGTTTCCCTGATTGACCCGCACCGCCACACCCTCGTGCACGGTAGACACTTCATACCGACCGTTCAGCGTGGCCGATCCCTGAGAAATGTCAAAGCGGAATTGATCCTGCAGATAGGCCCAAAGATCGGGCAATTGGATGTTTTCCAAAGCAACGCTTCCCTGTGATTGGAGGGGCTCCAACACTACAGAACCTTCCCACATGATCTTTTCGCCATGGCTCAATTCCGCAGATAAGGAATAAGGATTTTCCTTGCCTTTTTGGGTGCTAAAATTCTCGAGAGTAATGTTAATGGGAACGACATGCGCCACAAAAGGCGTGGGGCGTGAAATATCCTGAAACTCCACCATCCCTTGCTGAATCGATAGCTGTTCGATAAAGACAGGCGGCAGACCATCACCTTCCTCTGGGGGAGCCTGCGGTGCTTCAGAAACAGTTTTTTCCGCTTGAGGGTCAGAAGACGGTTGTAGGTCGGCCAAATTCAAGACTCCGTCAGGACGAACGATCGCCAACCCATACGGAAGCCCCAAACGGATGTGCGAAAAGTCATATGCCCGTTTGACCAGGGAAGCCATGATCTCGAAATCTATGTACAGCTCATCAAACCCCACCAACGGAGAACCATCCTTTTCCTCAATATCGAATCCCTTTATCTGGAGCGTGAAGACAAAAGGATTGAATCGCGCCTCCTGAATAGTCACGGAACGACTAAGTTGCTCGGATAGCTTGGGAGGCAATTGGTTGGTAATCGCCCAGGGTATACCCCAGAATCCCACAACGGCATACAGAACAAAAAAGCCTGTCGCCATCATCAAGAAAATCTTCAACCCTTTAGTCATCATGAGATCTGATTTCCAGCTTAAACAACCGCAAGGAGGGGATAGAGCACAAGTACTACAGATGACCCTGTAAAAAAACAGGGGCAGACTCTCCCATGATACCGAGATGGACTGAGAGAGGCCAACCCTGGGTCGGGAAATGATTTAGAGTTATCCCTTATTTTCGTTGTTGGAATCACCTTCAATGCCTTTTGGCAAGCATGAACCTACACGCTATGTTTTATCAAAATCAGAAAATACGGAATGAACCATTCTTCAAATACCGGTTTACTCGAACTACGCGAAATCAACAAGGAGAACGCTTCGCTTTTATGTCTTTCTAAACCAATATTTCCCAGATGACCCTTTTCCTTGGGACGGCATCGAAAACCCATAGCCCTCGAACTTGCCATTAAACTCCCCATCTGAAAGGCAACCCGAAGGGATAAACTCCTTGAGGTTCGCACATATATCCAAGCCTCTGTGTTGGTGAAAAGGTTTTCTGCTTTTTACCCCTCCCATCCCATTTATTTTTTACTTGACACTCCATGAACCTGTTCCCTATTGTTCGAAGTTTGTTTACAATACCTTTTTGGTATTCTGGGGATTTGTATGTTTAGCACACTCACGGAAAAAATCGAGAACGTTTTCAAACAGTTACGCGGAAAGGCCGTTTTAACTGAACAAAATATTACGGACGCCCTAAAAGAGGTTCGTCTGGCGTTGCTGGAAGCCGATGTCAACTTCAAAATTGTTAAGGACTTCATTGAAAAAGTCCGGGGAAAGGCCGTAGGCCAGGAAGTCCTTAAAAGCCTGACCCCCGCTCATCAGGTGGTCAAAGTCGTGTGGGAGGAACTTCGGGACCTCCTGGGTCATGAGCAAAGCGCCCTGCACCTTTCCCCTCAGCCTCCCACGGTCATCATGATGGTCGGCCTGCAAGGTTCGGGAAAGACTACCACCGCCGGAAAACTGGCTCACTATTTCAAATCGGAGGGTAAGCGGGTTTTGCTGGTCGCCGCCGACCCTCGACGCCCTGCCGCAGGCGATCAACTGTTCGCTTTGGGCACCGACTTGGATGTCCTCGTGCACCGTGGCACCAATGAAGGGCAACCCGGCGCTCAGGCTGTTCAAACCTGCCGAGATGGGGTTGCGCGAGGCCGTGAACACGGCTTTGAGGTCGTGATCCTCGATACCGGCGGCCGCTTGCATATTGACGAAGAGTTGATGCAGGAGCTCGTTGATATTCAAACCGGCGTGACCCCGCAGGAGATCTTATTGGTGGCTGATGCCATGACAGGCCAGGAAGCCGTGTCCGTTGCCGAGCGGTTCAACCAGACACTCGGCCTCACCGGAGTGATTTTGACCAAGGTGGAAGGGGATGCCCGAGGTGGAGCGGTCCTTTCCATCCGCGCCGCCACGGGAAAGCCGATTAAGTTCCTGGGAGTGGGTGAAAAACTGGATGCGTTGGAGCCCTTTTACCCCGACCGGATGGCCTCCAGAATTCTGGGAATGGGCGATGTACTGACCCTCATTGAAAAAGCCCAGGAGAATTTTTCACAGGAACAAGCCCAAGCATTGCAAAAAAAGGTTTCCAGTAATACGCTGACTCTGGAAGATTTCCGTGAGCAAATTCAACAGATCAATAAACTCGGATCATTCGATCAGATCATCGATATGCTGCCTGGAGGACAAAAAATCAAAAATATGATGGGCGCAGCTTCGGGTGGAGGAGCCGTCCTTCCGGAAAAGGAAATTAAACGGGTGGTGGCGATCATTGACTCCATGACCCGCAAGGAACGACGGGACCATACAATGCTCAATGGAAACCGGAAGAAACGGATTGCCAAGGGCAGCGGCACGACGGTCCCTGAAATTAATCGTCTCATTAAACAGTTTTTGGATGCCCGTCGGATGATGAAATCGATGGCAGGCGGACAATTCGGTATGGGGAAAGGCAAAAAACGACGGAAACTCATTCGCGCCATTCATACGCGGTGAGAGAACAATTCCTCAGTCAGTCATCACATTTGCAGTTCTTTATGAGAGGAGAGTTATCGTGGCTGTACATTTACGATTGACAAGAATGGGCCGGCACAAACGGCCATTTTATCGAGTGGTGGCAACCGATTCCCGGATGCCGCGAGATGGTCGGTTTCTGGAAGTGATTGGGACGTATGATCCCTTAAAGGAATCCGATAAAGCCTCGTTTAAGGAAGATCGTGTCTTGGATTGGTTGAAAAAAGGTGCACAACCCAGCGATACCGTGAGATCCTTACTGAGGAAAACGGGGATTTACAAAGCTCTCCAGGATTCCAAAGCCGGTTGACTGTCGTTTTCAGGTTTTTTCACGTCTTGTTGCCACGACTGACTCCGAAAACGGAACGGTAACGGCAAGGGGATGATTATGGTGACAATTGGAAAAATCCTGAAACCCTTCGGAATCCGCGGGCAGGTTCGAGTCGAATCCCTAAGTGACGTTCCGGACCGTTTTGAAGATTTAAAATCGGTCACACTCATCTGTGCCAATGGAGATCGGATAGACACGAACGTTCAATCTGTTCGTCAAATCGGAGAGGGGTATATTCTCGGGTTTTCGGCCTTCAATACTCCGGAAACCGCCTCAGGATACCGAGGAGCTTTGATTCAAATTCCGGAACAGCCGGATTTGCCTCGGGAACCCGACACGTATTATCAATTTGAGTTGATTGGATTACAGGTGGAAGACCAAGAGGGGCAGCACAGGGGAACCGTAGAGGATATTTTGGACTTTCCCCACCAGCAAGTCCTTGTAATTCAGCATGAAGGGCAGGAATGGTTGCTGCCGGCCAGAAAAGAGATGATTGAATCTATCGACATCGCCGACAGTCGTTTACGTCTCGCTCGTTTACGTCTCGCTTCCAATGGCATATGGGATCAGGCTAATGCACTGTGAAGTCTTGACCTTATTTCCCGAGATCATCCAATCCGCAGCCGCTCAGAGCATCATGAAGCGAGCCCAGGATAAAGGTTTGCTCACGCTTAGCGTCCATAACCTTCGGGACTTTACCGATGATCTCCATCGAACCGCCGACGACACCCCCTATGGGGGCGGGGGCGGAATGGTCATGAAGGCGGAGCCCATTTTTCGGGCGATCGAGTTTCTCCTGGAAAAACAAGGCAATCTCCGTATCATGATGCCTTCCCCTCAAGGTATTCGTTTTTCCCAGGGATTAGCTCGGGAATTGAGCCGGGAGTCTCGTACCCTCGTCTTCATCTGTGGACATTATGAAGGCATCGACGAACGCATTCGCACTGGAATCTCGGTTGAGGAAATTTCCATAGGAGATTATGTGGTGACCGGTGGAGAATTACCCGCCCTTGTGATGATGGATGCAGCCATGCGCCTGATCCCCGGAGTCCTAGGAGACCCTCATTCCGCCGAAAAGGAATCCTTTGTGGAGTCGCTATTGGATTTCCCCCATTATACGCGCCCCTTTGAATTGCGCGGCTTCGCCGTGCCGGACATTCTGGTTTCGGGAAACCACGAAGCGGTCCGCCGATGGCGGCGAAAAGAATCGATTCGCATGACCTTGATGAAACGACCGGATTTACTGCAACCGGAAACTATGGAAAAAGACGATCAACAATTGTTAGAAGAAATTACACAGGAATATGCTTCGACCTGTTCCACCACGCCGAAGCGCAGAAAGGAAGGAATGCCGTCATGAATCAGTTACAACGATTAGAACTCTCTTTAGGGCAGGTATCCCACCCGGATTTCGAAATTGGGGATACGGTCCGGGTCAGGGTCCGGGTGGTAGAAACGAAAGCCGCCACCAAAAAAAAGGACAAGGAAGAGGAAAAGGAACGGATCCAGGTTTTCGAAGGAGTGGTTATCGCTCGAAGGGGCCGGAAAGGGGCCGAAAACTTTACCGTCCGAAAGATTTCATTCGGAGTGGGAGTTGAGCGGATTTATCCCTTGCATTCGCCAAATGTCGCCGGCATTGAAGTGATGAAAAAAGGCAAAGTCCGACGGGCCAAGCTGTATTATCTCCGGGATAAAAAAGGTAAGGCGGCAAAAATTGCCGAGCGGGATTTCTCACGGACTTCCAAGGCCGCCGCTGCCGTAACCACTAAAGACGAGGCCGCTTTCGAGGAAACAGGCGCCTCTGAAGCCTCGGAATAGTGTATATTGGTGCGGTTATCCATTAACCTGACCAACGCCTCCAAATAACCGTGGAGGAACGTGGGCCCCACACATTTTTTTGAGGAAGCGGCCCGTTCCTGCGGGTTCCGACGAATCGCGGGAATGGATGAGGCAGGCCGGGGACCGTTGGCCGGTCCAGTGGTGGCTGCCGTCGTTATCTTGCCGCGCTGGTACAGCCCCATTGGATTGGATGACTCCAAGACCCTAACGGCAACCCAACGACAAATTCTTTTTGACCTTATCACTCACAAGGCTCTGGACTGGGCCATCGGCCAATCCTCCGAACAAGAAATCGATAGCTTGAATATCCTGGAAGCGACCAGGCTGGCAGGCCGGAGGGCTCTGGCAGGGCTTCAGGCGCCTCCGGACTGTCTTCTGTTGGATGCCCTACTGTTGCCCGGGGTCTCCCTACCCCAACGACCGGTCATCAAAGGTGATGCCCTTTCCCTTTCAATCGCCGCAGCTTCAATCTTGGCCAAAGTCTTCCGTGACCGGTTGATGGAAAGCTACCACAATCGTTTTCCCGACTATCAATTTCATATTCACAAAGGCTATCCGACTCCTGCCCATCTGGCACTCCTCCGGCGATTCGGACCCTGCCAAGCCCACCGCCATAGCTTTAAGCCGGTTCAGGCCTGCACCAACGCTATCCAGGCCCCGTGAACTCTTCCTCAAAAGACTTTGGTCGCTCCGCGGAGGCTTTGGCCGAAAACTGGCTTCGACAAAAGGGCTATCGTATATTGGCACGAAATCTCAAGATCGGACATGGGGAGTTGGATTTGGTGGCTCAAGATCGCGACACGTTGATCTTTGTCGAAGTCAAGGGACGGCGTACAGATCACTTTGGAGGGGCACCCTATGCGGTCACCCCTCACAAACAACGACAATTGATCAAACTCGCTCTTGCCTATCTGGCACAACACAAGCTTTCCGCCATTCCCTGCCGGTTTGACGTCATCCTTGTATCCGGCTCAGAAAACCGCTCTCCACAAATAACTCACATGGAAAATGCATTTGAGGTTTCCAGGTCTGACTGGCAATGGTAAATTAGTAGGGTAGACCGGGTGGCAGACCGCACTTCGATGCTATTGACTCCATGCTCCGGGCTTGCTGGCAAGTCATTGAAGGTACCGGGGTAGTCAGACCTCTCTCCCAGCTTCTGCCATAACCGTCCACGTGCTTGATCGACCCGCATGATCCAATTATTCCATGTCACGAAATATTTTGACGGCCGCGTCGCCCTCACCGATATCTCTCTTCGGATTGAAAAGGGGGAATGTGTCTTATTGACCGGCCCCAGTGGCGCGGGAAAAACCACGCTCCTGAAACTGATATTCGGTTCCGTACCGCCGGACGACGGACAAATCCTTGTCCAAAACCGAAATATCGCCCGTCTACGCCGTACGGATATTCCCTATCATCGCCGAACAATGGGATTTGTGCTTCAGGATTTCAAACTTCTTCCTCACCGAACGGTTTTTGAAAATGTTGCATTGCCATTGATTATTCGAGGATTATCGGTTTTCGAGTCACGCAGAAAAGTCGCTGAAGCTCTTCGAGCGGTCGGCATGGACCATAAACAAACCACTCGGGCCTCGGTGCTTTCTGCCGGCGAGCAGCAACGGGTCTGCATTGCCCGAGCTATCGTCAATAGTCCCATTATCTTGTTGGCTGACGAGCCAACAGGCAATCTTGACCCACAACTGACCATGGAAATTGCGGACCTGTTTAAGAGCATTAATGCTAAAGGCACGACCATTCTGATGGCCACCCATAATCGTCAAGTCGTGGACCGCATGAACGGACGGATTCTGCGATTGGAGTGCGGACATCTGATGGCAGACCAGGGAGTGTATGCATGAGACGGGTCTGGTATTTTATTCGGGAAGCCATCATCAGTATTCGCACTCACCGGACCGGCACCCTGATTGGAATCCTCACTACAGCCTTTACCCTTACGAGCTTCGGCGTGTTTCTCCTGCTCTACCACAACGTCAATAATCTGTTAGACCGGATACAACACAACATTCAGATTATCGTCTACCCCAAGGAGGGACTGGAGCCGGCCAAGCTGGATGAAATGAAACAATTTTTGAAATCAAACCAGATCGTGGAATCGTTGATTTTCATATCCAAACAACAGGCTCTTGAAGATTTTAAAAAGCAGTTTCCCAACGAGATACATCTCTTGGAAGGTCTGCCGGATAATCCCTTTCCCTCTTCCTTCATTCTGACCCTGACGTCCTCGACTCCCTCCACCGATGTCACCGCTCACCTCATGAACCGCTTACACGATCATCAAGATATCGAACGAGTCAAATATAATCGGGACTGGATCGAACGGCTGACGCTGATCGTAACCTATCTCCAATGGGGTGCTCTCATTATAGGGGGTATCCTGGCCACCGCCTCCATGGCTATTATTGCCAATACGGTTCAATTGGCTTTTTATACCAGACAGGAAGAAATGGAAATTCTTCGACTCATCGGAGCCACTAGATTATTTATCAGTATTCCCTATTTGATTGAAGGAGCCTTGCTGGGCGCTCTAGGGGGCGGATTGGCCATCGGATTTCTGCGTAGTGGCTTTGCGGTCTTCAAACACAGGATTGAAAGCCTGAGTGTGATCGGAGGCTTTTCCTCCGCCTTTGAATTTTTTCCTGTTCCCTTCTCCCTGACCCTCCTGGTCGGAGGGATCGTCCTTGGCTGTATGGGTACATTGGCGACCATGCTTGGATGGATGAAACTTCGATGATGAGACCTGGGACCCCATATTTCCCCGCCGGTTGGCTTGCCTTCCTGGGCATTATGTGCTTTTCCCTACAGGCTTGGGCGGGCAAGTCCGATTCGATGAAAGAGGAAATTTCCCAGGAACGTCAACGATTGGAACAATTGAACCGGGAAATTCAAAAAACGCAAGAACAAGCGCAACAAGTAGAGAAGCAACACGGTTCAGTGTTAAAAAATATTGAAAAATTGGACCGCCAGCTATATCAACATAAAAAAGACCGCAAACGAATCGACAAACAAATCCTGGAGAAGGACGAGGAATTGCAAAACCTGACCGGCCAAATTCAGGCCATTGACCAAAATATTCAGTCCCATCAGAGTTCCATTGCCGCCCGCCTCCGGCTGTTATATACGGAAGGGCATTCTGGCTATCTCCAATCATTGTTTGCGGCCGAGTCCTTTGCCGATATGGCCAACCGGATGGATTTTGTGTCCTGGGTGGCTCGACGAGAAGGGCAACTTGTCCAACAATTTCAAGAGAATCTGGATCAGCTCCACGCTCTCACCGACCAACAAACTCAGGCACGAGAAGCCTTGCTGGCCCTTCATGAGGAAACCGACAAAAGTATCAAGGATATTTCCGGCCTGAAACGGTCCAAGCGCACGGTCCTCACGAGCCTTTCTCGTGAAAAAAGCCTCCATGAACGCACGCTCGAGGATTTACAACGATCGGCAGAAGAAGTGGATAAGCTGGTGAAAGAATTGGACCAACGATTCCAGATGGCTCAAGCTCGGTTGCGACAGGCACCCGGCAAAATTCCCTCACTGGGCTCTTTCCTCTGGCCAGCACAAGGAAAAGTGGTATCCTATTTTGGACGGCAAAAACACCCAACGTTCGATACCTTTGTCAATAAAAAGGGTATCGAGATTCAAGTCCGGGAAGGCACCCCGATTCAATCCATTTCGGACGGAACGGTGGTCTATGCCGATTGGCTAAAGGGCTACGGATTGGTGGTCATCGTCGACCACGGCACAGGGTTTTATTCCCTCTATGCCCATGCGTCAAAATTGATGGTCAAAGAAAACGATCGCGTCAAAGCCGGGCACCAATTAGGAGAGACGGGTGAAACGGGGCTGGCTCAGGAAGATACCTTGTATTTTGAATTGCGAAAAGGCACAACCCCAATCGATCCAATGAAATGGCTGGCAAAACAACGGTAGTGGCTTAACTCAAAGAAGGAATTTTCCATGTCAAAAGAACGGATTTCTACAGTTTTCATTTCCGGGCTGACGTTAACCGCCATTTTGTTCTTGGGCATCCTGATTGGCAAGGGCGGCGATCGGATAGGCTATGCCGGCGAAACCTACGAGGATTTACAGATTTTTGCCGAGGTTCTCGCGCAAGTCAAAAAACATTATGTAGAGGAAACCCAAACCAAGGATTTGGTGCATGGAGCTTTACGAGGCATGTTAGCCAGCCTCGATCCACATTCGTCGTTCATGACCCAGGACATGTTCAAGGAAATGCAAGTGGAAACCAAAGGGGAGTTTGGGGGCTTGGGCATTCAGATCGGAGTCAAAAACAATCGTTTGACCGTGATCGCCCCGATTGAAGACACTCCGGCCTATACCGCTGGCATTCAAGCCGGTGACATCATCACGAAAGTGGACGACATGCCAACCAAAGACCTGACCCTGATGGAAGCCGTCCAGCGCATGCGTGGAGCCCGCGGCACGTCGGTTCATTTAACGGTAGAACGGGAAGGGACGGAAAATCCTTTAGATTTCACGCTCACTCGAGACATCATTAAAATCCAGAGCGTCCGCTCAAAATTATTCGAAGGCAATCTTGGCTATGTTCGTATCAACCAATTCCAAGAATCGACTGCGGAAGATCTCACCAGAGAAATTGACGCGTTGGTCACGAAAAACATTCAAGGCCTGATCATTGATCTCCGCAATAACCCAGGCGGACTTCTCACCGCAGCCGTGGGAGTTTCGGAACAATTTCTCGATGCGGGTCGATTAGTAGTATCCATTCAAGGGCGGAATGGCAAAAAGGACGAATATCGAGCACGGACCACCAGCAAGAATTACGAATATCCCATGATCGTTCTGGTGAATCATGGTTCGGCCAGTGCTTCGGAAATTGTGGCTGCTGCCATGCAAGACTGGGGAAAAGCCGTTATCATCGGCACCACCACGTTCGGAAAAGGATCCGTCCAAACAATCCTCCCATTATCTGATGGATCCGGACTCCGGTTAACCACAGCTAAATACTACACACCTAATGGAAAATCCATTCATTCCATAGGCATTCAACCCGATATCGTCATTGATCCAAAGACCACCCAGGTGGCGAAACAAGAAGGGGAAACGCCTAAAAAAGGAGAAGCGACCTTAGAGAAGCCGAAAACGGGGTCGACAACCGATAAGTCGGCAGCCACACAAAAACCGGCTGAGATCGATAAAGACGGACCTCAGCCCATTCCCCAGGAGGATGCTCAACTGCTAAAAGCCGTCGAAATGTTGAAATCCTGGAAAGTCTTTAAACAACTAAAGCCGGCTGCGTGACCGACGCAGTCAGATCAGTCCACTGACCCTAGAGATTGAAGACAATAGCGGTGTTCGTCTTCATCACGCCGTCCACCCCTCGGATACGGGTCATGACCAACTCATTGAGTTCTTCCATGGTATTGGCCTCAATCTGAGCAATCAGATCATATGGCCCCGTCACCGGATACACGGCTTTCACACCGGGAATTCGGGTGACGGTTTTATAAGCGGTTTTTGTATGATTACCGGATGTTTCCATGAGAATAAATGCTTCAAGCGGCATACGACATCTTCCTGTTAAGGTAAATGGCTCATGAGATAATCAAAAATCTCTTCGAACGTCTTTTTCTTTGGTATTTCTTGTTTTAGTAATGCGTCCGTTTTGTCTTCCTCTGTGCTGTGACTCCGTTCAAGTTGAATGGTTTCTTCTTGAGAGCCCTGCATTACATCTTCACACACTACATCTTCTCACATTTCACTCGCCGTTGCTGGATAACCGCAAGAATGTCTTCGCTTCGAGCCCCCAACCCCGGCAAGGTGCGCAAAAGATGCGACTTCGCCAGCATTTCGAGATCCTCCCATGTCCTAATCCCCAATCGAAAAAACAAATCATGCACAATTGGTTCTGAAAATCCAGGCAAATCCATCCACTCTCGAACCGACTCCGGCAACGGGGTCTTCAGTTCTTCATAAGACCGGATGCGTCCCGTCGTCAAGTATTCCTGAATTTTCGCGGCCAAATCTTTTCCGATTCCAGGAAGGGTTTGAAGGGCACCTCGTCCTGACACATGTGTAATCTCTTCCGGAAGATTACGAATCACTTCGGATGCACGACGGTACGCCCGCACCTTGTAGGGATTTTCATCCCGTGTGACCAACAGTCCGGCCATCGAGGAAAACAAAGCGGCAAGTTCTTGGTTGATCGTATTCATGGACATTGGAACTACCCGTTTCTGCCGTTGCCATTTTTTACATGATGGCCGGACAATTTTATTGTATGCCAGAAGCTATGACCAATACCAGCCGAAGGTTTGCCGATTTCTCTTCCTGCCCGTTCGTTGACAAGAATTTCGAACCTCCCGTAGGATGATCGGAACGTATTTTCGCAAGGCGCTCATTCCAACAAACCCAACAATCACCATTAGATGAGGATCACCCTGAATGGAGAGTCGAAAGAAGTTGCTCCCGACCTGTCCGTAGGATCACTTCTTCAACAACTTGAACTTCAACCGGATCGTGTGGCCGTTGAAATCAATCTCAGCATTCTGGATCGATCCAAATTCACAACCTGGACGCTCCAAGAAGGCGATCGGATTGAGATTATCAGTTTTATCGGCGGCGGTTCACCCAGACACCCGGTTCACTGCGAGTAGCCCATGAACAATGACCCTCTAATCATTGCCGGCCGAGAATTCCGATCCCGCCTCTGGGTAGGAACGGGAAAATATAAAGATCTCATTGAAACCCAAAAAGCCATTGAAGCCTCAGGGGCCGATGTGGTCACCGTCGCCGTCCGACGAGTGAACATTACCGACAAAAACAAAGAAAACCTGCTCGATTACATTGACCCCAAAAAATACACGATTTTGCCCAACACCGCCGGATGCTATTCAGTAGAAGATGCCGTACGGTATTCCCGGCTGGCCAGAGCGGCAGGAGTATCTGATTTAATTAAGTTGGAGGTATTGGGAGATGAACGGACTCTATTTCCTGATACGGCCGGCCTAATCGAAGCGGCGAAAATACTCATTGCTGAAGGATTCATCGTACTGCCCTATACCAACGACGATCCGATCGTCGCGAAAAAACTGGTCGATATCGGCTGTCCGGCCGTCATGCCCTTGGCTGCTCCGATTGGCTCCGGCCTCGGCATCCGTAACCCGTATAATCTCAAAATTATCATGGAAACCGTCAATGTCCCCGTCGTAGTGGATGCGGGGGTCGGAACCGCATCCGATGCCGCTCTGGCCATGGAATATGGAGCCGATGCGGTGTTGATGAATACCGCTATTGCCGGAGCCAAAGATCCCATCATGATGGCCACCGCCATGAGATATGCCGTTGATTCCGGGCGATTGGCCTACCGAGCCGGAAGAATTCCCCGAAAACTCTATGCCACGGCGAGTAGTCCGATAGAGGGCATGCTGTAGACCCCGGCATGACCCCTCCCTCCCTCCCTCGCCTATATCTTATTACCGACCGTCACCAAACTGCACAGCGCCCTCTGGCTTCCGTGTTGACCCAAGTCCTGGAAGCTGGAGGACGCTTCATCCAACTCAGAGAAAAAGACCTGACGACACGGGCGCTTTGTCGACTGGCCCGGGATCTCACTCCTATTCTTTCTGCACATCATGCTCAATGGATCATTAATGACCGAATAGATCTGGCCTTGGCGTTATGTACCAGTGGGGTGCATCTTCGAACCTCCAGTCTACCCACCGCAGTAGCCCGCCGCCTTTTGGGTCCAGAACAGTTGATCGGGGTTTCCACCCATTCACTCGACGAGATAAAAGCCGCTGAATCGGAAGGGGCCGATTTTGTCGTATTGGGTCCGATGTATGACACGCTTTCCAAACGAATGTATGGAGATCCCCTTGGGCTGAACATTCTCGAAAACGCCTGCAGAAGGTCGCGCATTCCTATTTACGCAATCGGAGGAGTCACGCCGGAGCGAGTCCCGGAATTACGTGAGTCGGGGGCTTATGGAGTGGCCGTTATTTCTTCCATTCTTCAAGCACCGCACATAGCCCAAACTACCAAAACCTTCCTTGACCTGTTAGCATGATGCCGATAGGATCAAGACATGAGACTGATCGAGAGACCGATCTTAGTTGACCAAAAAATTTTTTGAGTGATAAAATTTTATGCACCACGCCGTTCTGATTTTTCTCCAATCACTTCATGTATCCAACGCGTGGGTTCCTCCCTCAAAGGAGGGATTGTTTCAACTTTTTCGAGAAGTGTAAGTACGCATAGGTCCCATGAGCATTCGAAAATCAGATGAACATACGCGGGAAATCCAACGGCTTCGGTCGGAACTGGAAACCATGGAGATTGAACTGAAGCAGCTTCATGAATCCCGCAACAAATTACACCTCTCGGAGCGTCAAAACGAACGATTGGTCACCAGCTTACAGGAAGCCAAAACCCAAATAGAGGCCCTTCGCCAGGAAGTCGACAAACTGACCGCTCCGCCCTCCACCTTTGCCGTATTTTACAGTGCCAACACTGACGGGTCCGTTAATGTGTCGCTTGGAGGCCGAAAACTGCGTGTCAATCTCCATCCGTCGATTCCTCTCAACACCCTCCACCGAGGCCAAGAAGTCATCCTTAATGAAGGCCTGAATGTTATTGAAACCAGAGGCTACGATCCACAGGGAGAAATCGCCCATCTCAAACAATTGTTGGAGAACGGCCGGGCCATCATCAGTCTTCATCTGGACGACGAACGGGTCGTGGAACTTTCCGATAGTCTGGCCGCTGAAACTTTGAGCGTCGGAGATCATCTCTTGTTTGAACCGCGATCAGGCTATGTCACGGAAAAGCTTCCCAAAACGGACATGGATGAACTGGTAATTGAGGAAGTCCCGAATATCTCCTATGAACAAATCGGAGGACTGGAGAAGGAACTGGAACAAATTAAAGATGCCGTGGAACTGCCCTTTCTCTATCCCGAGTTATTTTCCGAACACCGGCTCTCTCCGCCCAAAGGCGTTCTGCTCTATGGACCTCCCGGATGTGGAAAAACCCTTATTGCCAAGGCGGTCGCGAATTCCATCGCCAAAAAACTTGGGCACCTCAAAGGCAAAGAGGTCAGAAGTTATTTCCTTCATGTGAAAGGTCCTGAACTTCTCAATAAGTATGTCGGCGAATCCGAACGACAAATCAGAGAAGTGTTTGCCAAGGCCAAGGAAAAGGCGTCGACCGGCAATCCGGTCATCGTGTTTTTCGATGAAATGGATGCCCTCTTCCGTACACGGGGAACCGGAATTTCTTCCGACATCGAATCCACGATCGTCCCGCAATTTCTGGCAGAGATTGACGGAGTCGAAAGCCTCCGGGATGTCATTGTGATCGGGGCCAGCAACCGGCAAGACCTGATCGACCCCGCCGTACTTCGCCCGGGACGCCTCGATATCAAAATTAAAATTCCACGGCCCGACAAACAAAATGCCAAAGACATTTTAACCAAATACCTGACACAAGACTTGCCTCTCGCCGAATCGGAGCTGTCTCAACATCAGCAGGACCGGGCTGCCTACTGTCGGCATTTGGTCGACACGACCGTGGAGTCGATGTATGCGAAAACGGAGGACAACCAATTTCTTGAAGTCACTTATGCCAATGGCGAAAAAGAAACCGTCTACTTCAAGGATTTTGCCAGCGGGGCCTTGATCGAAGGAATCGTGTCCCGGGCCAAAAAGCTCTCGATCAAACGAACGATTGCCGGTGGGGAAAAAGGGCTGAAAGAAGAAGATCTTCTGAAAGCCATCCGTGAAGAATTCAAAGAACAAGAAGATCTTCCCAATACGACCCATCCGGATGATTGGGCCAAGATTTCCGGCAAGAAGGGGGAGAAAATCATCCATGTCCGCACCCTCACCGATGAGGAATCGGAATCACGAGAAATAGAAACCATGAGCGTGGGCCACTACTTCTAGGTGGCGTCAAATTCCAATTGAGGTTTCCTTGCGACGCATCCTTGGAACGGAAACAGAATACGGCATAATCGCGCGTTCACCGCATCTTCCCGATCCCGTTGCCAATTCCCTCCGATTGATTGCCCATTGTCCCGGGCTTCTTTCTCCCGAGGCAATTTGGGATTACGAAAATGAAAATCCCTTCTGGGATGCTCGCGGTTACCGGGTGGAGGGTGAGCCGGAGCGACCCGGGCCTCATTACAACCGCCAACTGAATAAAATCCTGTCCAATGCCGGTCGCCTCTATGTGGATGGGGCTCATCCGGAATATTCCACCCCGGAATGCAGCAATCCGCGTGAAGCCCTGGTGTACGAACGAGCCGGGGATCGAATCGTTGCCGATTGCCTGGCCAATCTGAATGCCACCCTGGGGTCCGATGAGTTCATCGTGTATCGGAACAATTCGGACGGCAAAGGCAATAGCTTTGGATATCATGAAAATTATCTCTTGCCCCGTCGAATCCCGTTCGATCGTCTGGCAGCCGTGCTCCTGCCATTTTTCGTCACCCGTCAAATTTATTGCGGGGCCGGGAAAGTCGGTGCTGAAAACGGAACCGATCCGGTTGCCTATCAATTATCCCAACGAGCGGATTTTTTCGAATGCCTGCTGGATTTGAATACCATGGTCGGCCGGCCGATCATCAATACCCGAGATGAACCCCATGCGCATCGGACCCAGTATCGCCGCTTGCATGTCATTGTGGGTGATTCCAACATGGCCGAGATCTCGACGTTCCTGAAAATCGGGACGACGGCCATTATCATGGACATGCTTGAACAGGATGGAACGTTTCCGGATATTGACTTGTCGGATCCGGTTCACGCGATCAAACAGGTATCCCGGGATCTCACTCTCAAAGCGTCCCTGCCCTTGAACAATGGGAAGCATACCTCGGCACTTGAAGTTCAGCAGGCATACCTCCATGCCGCCCATCGTTTTTACACGACCAGAGAATGCTCTCCCATGACCAAAGATATCCTGGTACGCTGGGAGTCTGTCCTAAACAAGCTGGAACAGGATCCCCGGTCGTTGCACCGTGAATTGGATTGGGTGGCCAAGCACGACTTGATGGCATCGTACATGGACCGAAAAGGGTGTTCCTGGAATGATCCTCGAGTGGCCATGATGGATTTACAATATCATGACATCCGCCCGGCCAAAAGCTTGTCCTATACCCTGGAACGATCCGGGCAACTCGAACGAATGACTCACGATGATGAAATCACCCACGCTCGCCAAACGGCGCCCAAACTCACTCGGGCATATTTTCGCGGGGCCTGTCTCACACGGTTTCCCCAACAAATGTATGGCATGAGTTGGACGTCCGTACTCCTGGAGACCGGCAATCGTGCCATTAAGCGGATTCCGTTGCTGGACCCTTATCGCGGCACACAACAACTCACGGTGGAATTATTCCAGGACATCGAGACCGTGGATCAGTTACTATCACGCCTGGCTCACTAATCAATTTCTCCTACGAAAACCAATTTGAACGTACGAAATACCTATGCCCTTTGAAACTCCCTTTCAAGCCTCCTTTTCACTGGATTCTCACTCCAGTTTTTATCATTACCTGTCCGTCCATAAACCTGAATTGCTGCCCATGGCCAAATGGCACAACCTCATAAACCCTTCTATTTCGCCGGGAGGGTCTATGCCAACTCAGGTCCCGCCTTTGCCTCATGGAACAACGGTCTTGGCCTTTACCTATCAACAGGGGGTGCTCATCGCCGGAGACCGACGGGCAACTGAAGGTTTTCAGATCGCATCCACACGAATGGAAAAAGTGTTCCAAACCGATGAATTCTCGGCCATGGCTATTGCCGGTGCGGCAGGTCCCTGTATGGAAATGGCAAAATTATTTCGGATCGAACTGGAGCATTACGAGAAACTTGACGGCCAACCGCTCACCTGCGAGGGAAAGGCCAATCACTTAGGACAAATGGTCAAGGCCAATTTCCCCCTGGTCCTTCAAGGCCTGGTCGTCATCCCCCTCTTTGTCGGATATGACCAGAAACGGGAAAGCGGCCGGATTTTCAAATATGACATCACAGGCGGACGGTACGAGGAAACCGATTTCCATGCCGTGGGCTCAGGAGGCAAAGATGCCAGAAATTCCCTTAAGGAACATTGTAAAAAAAGTCTTCCCGAACAGGAAGCCGTCCGCGTCGCCTTGCGTGCCCTAGTCAATGCCGCAGAAGAAGACGTGGGAACCGGTGGCCCGGATGTGTTCAGACGAATCTATCCCACGATAAAACTCGTCGATCATCAGGGGGTGCGAGACGTCGAAGAGTCCACCCTCGCCTCCTTGTGTGAAGCGCTCATAACCCGACGACAGGACGAGTAACCCATGCCCCTTCCTTATTACGTCTCACCGGAACAAATGATGCAGGATCGGGCCGAGTATGCCAAAAAAGGCATTGCCAAAGGCCGCTCCATCATCGCCATGGCCTATGGAGACGGAGTCCTGTTCGTCGCAGACAATCCCAGTGTTTCGCTATTCAAAATCTCGGAAATCTACGACAATATCGCCTTTTCCGGGGCCGGAAAATACAACGAGTTCGAGAGCCTACGCAAAGCCGGCATTCAGCATGCCGACGTCAAAGGCATGATGTACAGCCGGGAAGATGTCACGGCTAGGTCTTTAGCCAATGGCTATTCACAAATGCTTGGTACCATCTTCAGCCAAGAAATGAAACCATATGAGGTGGAATTGCTGTTGGCCCAAGTCGGCGAAACCCCCGATCGCAATGAACTGTACCGGATTTCCTTTGACGGCAGCATTGTGGATGAACAACGATTCACAGCCATCGGCGGGCGTTCCGAAGCCATTCTGACCTTTCTGCGCAAAGAGTTATCCGAACAGTGTCCTTCCTTAAAAGACGCGCTGATTCTCTGTCATACCTCGTTCGAAAGAGTCTCAGACTCGAAGCCGAATTTGGAAGGCCTGGAAATTGCGGTCCTGGACAGAAACCGAAAGGGCAGAAAATTTCGGCGGGTGCTCCTCCAAGAAGCACGACAGATCCTGGAATAACGTGCCCCTCGCATCCCTCCCAACCTCAGGTTGAACAATCACCCTTTGCGGTGTATTCTCCCAGTAAGACCTTACGGGAGACATCGGTATGATGAAGCGAATATTCGGCCTGGAGTGCGAATATGGGTTAACGTTCTCTCCCAACGGCCGCGTCTACCTTCCCATTGAAAAAATCCTGGGCTATATCTTTGAGGGTCTCATCCCCAACAGTTGGCCCTCCAACGCCTTTTTGACCAACGGGGCTCGATTCTACCAGGACACTGGCTGCCATCCGGAATACTCCACGCCCGAGTGCGACGACCTTATCGACCTGGTCCTTCACGATAAAGCCGGAGAACGCATTCTGGAAAGTTGTCTTCCCATTGCAGAGGAACGCCTGCGTGAAGAAGGCCTATCCGGTGACATCTTCATTTTTAAGAACAATACCGATTCTCTAGGCAATACGTATGGATGTCACGAAAACTTTCTCATGCGCCGAGATGTGGACTTTTGGAAGGTCAGCGAACAACTCATCCCCTTCTTTGTCACCCGACAAATTTTTTCCGGATCGGGAAAAGTCCTCAAGGTATCAGGGAAACCCCACTACTTCATTTCCCAGCGAGCTCAACACATTCACGAAAAAACTTCCTCGTCCACCACATCCTCCAGAAGCATCATCAACACCCGGGATGAACCGCATGCCGATGCCGAAAAGTTTCGCCGCCTGCATATCATCCTTGGCGACTCCAACATGTCGGAATTCTCGACCTATCTCAAAGTCGGAACCGCCGTGCTGGTGCTTTCCATGCTGGAGGATGGCTATACCGTCCCCAACATCGGCCTTGAGGAGCCCGTCAAAGCGATCCGTGATATTTCACGGGATCCGACCCTTAAACGAACCGTGAAGTTAGAGGATGGACGGGACATGACCGCCCTGGATATTCAGCGCCGGTACTGGGAACGGGCTGAAAAATACTTGGCAGCCCATCCACCCAACAAGATCATGACGGAGGTGCACTATGAGTGGGGTCGCGTTCTCAATCTGCTGGAAGAATCTCCCATGCTTCTGGTCAGGGAAATCGACTGGATTACCAAGAAATGGATCATGGAAACCTATATGGACAAGAAAGGTTGCGGATGGGATGATCCGAGACTTGGCATGATGGACCTGCAATACCATGATGTCCACCGGGGACGGAGTCTCTACTATCTGTTGGCTGAACGCCACAATATCCGAAAGCTGGTAGATGAAGAGGCCATCGAACAAGCCCAAACCATCCCTCCGCAAACCACCAGGGCCAAGGTACGCGGGGATTTCATCAGATTTGCCCGAGCGAAAAATCGGTCATATACTGTAGATTGGACGTATTTAAAACTTAACGGGTACTGGGAGGAAACGATCCTGTGCATGGACCCTTTTTGCCCCTTCAATCGTCGGGTGGAGGAACTGCTGAGTCAAGTTCCACACAATCGCCTGTACCCTTGATCTCTCAACCTTCTCGTACGCAATCTTCTTCATCTTGGTATACCGGACGAAAGCTGTTTATCCTCTGCCTTTTGATCGCCAGCATCTTCCCGATTCAAATCGTCCCCAGTGCGGAACGTCAGCGCCCGGGCGCCGATGGCCAATTCAGCGGCAAGCAAGGCGAAATCCTATGGGTTGAAGTACCGGTATCGGATTCTCAGGCCGACGTGAAAGGCATCTTTTTAAAACGGAAAATCCCTTTTTTTCGGCTGAATGAGCATGCCTTTGCCGGTCTCGTCGGCATTGATATGGAAGACCCGCAAGGGGAACAGGAATTATCGGTGCAAGTCCACTCAGAGGGGGGCACCCAGCATTTCAGTTACGCCATCTTAATCATAAAAGAAAACTATACAATCCAAGAGCTGACACTTCCCAAAAATAAGGTGGATCTTGATTCCAAAACCTTAAAACGGGTCAAAGCCGAACAACAGGAATTAGCCGGAGCATTTCACCGGATTAGCGATAGTCCGTTGTGGGATGGCCCATTTCTGGAACCGGTTGCCGGGAAAATTACCGGGGTATTCGGCAGCCGCCGGGTCATCAATGGCCAACCCCGGCGTCCCCATACCGGCGAAGATATCGCCGCCCCCACAGGCACCCCCGTCCTGGCCATCAATACCGGCACCGTCGTTCTGGCCGTCGACCATTTCTTTTCCGGCAAGGGCATCATCCTGGACCATGGCCTTGGCTTGTTTTCCATGTATTTCCATCTGTCTGAGATCGATGTACAACACGGCCAGTCCGTTCAAAAAGGTGAGGCGATTGGAAAAGTCGGTGCCTCGGGCAGAGCGACCGGGCCGCATTTACATTGGGGGATACGCCTTAATGGGTCACGAGTCAACCCTTTTGCCCTCACAAGCCTCCCATTCAAAGGGTAAGTTTTGTCTCCTGCGACATTCGGGTTCTGACAACCACGACAAGACAAGCCTTTGACAAATACCCCTCGTCTTTCATGAAGTCGGCCTTCCCAACCATTCCTTTTCTCTGTGTATTTTGCGGATCAAACCTGGGAGCACAGCCTGGCTATGCCGACGTCGCTCAACGTCTGGGAGAGGTCCTCGTCCAAGAAGGCTTTGGCCTAGTGTATGGCGGGGGAAATATTGGTTTGATGGGACTGTTGGCGTCTACCGTCTTGGAAAAAGGGGGCAGAGTGACGGGAGTCATCCCACGACACCTGGAAGAAAAAGAACTCCTGCATCCTCTTCTAAGCGAAACCCATATCGTTTCCAGCATGCACGAACGAAAAGCACTGATGGAAAAACTCTCAGCCGGGTTTATTACCTTACCTGGTGGGTTCGGTACTCTGGAAGAATATTGTGAAATGATCACCTGGGCACAACTTCAGCTTCATGGCAAACCCTGCGGATTGTTAAATTGTTTTGGATTTTTTGATGGCCTGTTGGGATTTTTCGACCATCAGGTCGCTCAGGGGTTTGTCAGCCCTCTCAATCGTCAACTTATCTTGGTGGAACAGGATCCGGAATCTATGGTGGGACTGCTCAAAAATCGGCTCTTCCCCACCAATAAGATCACGGCTTAATAGGCCGAAGGGCGCGAGAAAGGACGCTGCGTGAGTAATTCCATGACCCGAAGGTTATCAAAGGCAAATCCCGCTTTGCCCATGGCCACTAGTCCCAATTTCCCTACTCTAAACGACCCATCCCAAAGCGACAACAACATATGTTGATCGAAAAACACTTCGATGACTTCTTTGCTGATAATGGTGTACCGTTGAACGCGTAGAGTATGCCAGGGAGTATCATTCAATATAAGGTCAGCTTTCCCCAACTCCATCGGTTTTCCCTCTTTCACCGCATACACCACCACATGGTTGTTTTTGGGATGCACCACGGCTGCATAAAAATTCTTGGCATCCTGAATAGAAAAAGCCAAGCCCGCATATCCGGAAGGGGACCCCAATAACATTTTCAGGCGAACCGAAATATCCACATAGTCCACCTGTATATTGTCAGATACCAGCAACTGATAGCAGTCTTCCTGTTCACACACCAAGGATTGCTGCACAACATGCGACCGGCTGGGAGCGGTAGAATCCTCAGAGATGTTCCACCCTTTCCCGGACACCTGGCCGCCATTGAATATTTGGAATCCCTCTGGCACCCCGACTGAGGAACCCGTTTCAAAATTCCATTCTTCAAAGACCGGAGGGGTTGTCTTCAATTCCGGCTTTGGGAGTTCATGGGGTTGATCGTTGGCCGAAGACAGAATTGGTCCGCTCAAGACCATCCCGAACAACACTACTCCGGATGTCCATATCTGCGTTGCTCTGGTAAAGTAAGCGAAGGGCCCTCGGCTAGGCGCTTCGGTCGGCTGGAGGGAGATGTCATTACTCATGTTTGACTCATCAAAATTTTCTTTCATAACCTTTCCTAACTTGTCTATAAACATGATTACATATTGAACACAATGGCCATCTGTGACTTCGTCAGATGATACGCATTTTTCCCGGAATGGCACAAGACCTTTAGGCAATTACTTCCAGGGGCAACATATCTGTGTGAAAGTTCTATCGTTGCCGTCATCAACACCCCTTTGTTAGCCTATGTCTCTGAGATCGGAGCAACAGGCCACACTGACACTCAGGCAGCGGCATGACTCTCCACTCCCCCATTCACCCATTAGTCACTATTGGCTGCCTCGCGGCAACGTTTCTGCTGTGCGTCATTCCTGATGGTTGGGCCCAATCAACCTTACCGGAGTCCTCGTCTTTCCTTGAAGAGAACGACTCTTCACTCCATGATTTACTGCCTCAAGATTCGGTTATCACGCTAACTCTGAAAGAAGCCGTTTTACAGGCCCTTGAAGAAAACTTGGATATCAGGGTCAGTCGACAAACCCGAGGCATCCGGGTGACCGATATCATCTTTCAACAGGCTCAATTTGATCCGACCATCGAGTTGAGCGGACGGTATGATCGATCCATTGCCCCTTTGAACCGCCCCATTTTCGGCTTGGAGGGAGTGACAATAGGTTCGGAACCTGACGTTCTTGACCAAAACGATACCCGATTCAGCCTGACCTTCAAGCAGAAACTCCTGACGGGAGGATCGTACGATCTGAATTTCGACACGAATCGGAATTCGGTGGCCGGACCCAACTCTTTTCTTTTCAATCCCTCCTATTTCAGCAATTTGCTGTTTAACCTGACCCAACCACTCTTAAAAAACTTTGGTCCGAGTGTCAATAAGACCCAAATCGTTTTGGCCAGAAATGCCGTGGCCGTGGAATATTTTGGGTTTCTCAATCAAGTGCAAACGATCACCGCGCAAATCGAAAAGGCCTATTGGGAACTCGTCTTCACCCGGGAAAATCTGAAAGTCGCTAAAGCCAGCCTTCGTGCTGCCGAAGAACTGCTCCTCGGTAATCGTGCCAAAGTCAAAGCCGGAGTCATGGCCGACGTCGAGGCCCTTCAAGCACAGGCGGGGGTGGCCAGCCGAATAGAGCAAGTGTTGTTGGCACAAAAAGCCGTTCAGGACCAAGAGGATCAATTACGCCAGCTCCTCAGCCCCAACGAAGAACAGCTCACCCAGACCACCCCCATTGTCCCCTTGGACACACCCCAGCAACAATACGAGGCCACTAACCTTTCGACGGCTATCCAGATCGCCATGAAGAATCGACCGGACATTTTACAGGCAAAGAAAAATATTGAATCCTCGGGAGTGCAAGCCCAATTCGCCAAAAACCAATTGCTCCCGGACCTGTCGTTCCAGGGCGGGGTGGGGCTCAGCGGATTGGGGAACAGTACCAGTGATACGTGGGATCGGCTGGGCAGTACAGATTTTTACAACATGGGGGGTGGCCTGGTCTTGAGCTATCCCCTAGGCAACCGATCGGCCCAAAGCCAATACCAGCGTCGATTACAGGAAACACGACAAAATGAAACCCTGCTTCAACGGGTTCGTCAACAGGTCATTCTGGATGTCAAAGAAGCCGCGCGTCGGGTCCAGACCAACCACAAACGGATACGCACCACCCAAACCGCCCGCACGCTTTCCGAACGACAACTCAAAGCCGAACAGGAACGGCTCAATCTGGGCCTTACGACCACGCGGAACGTACTGGAATTTCAAAGTGATCTGGCCGAAGCCAAGGGTAACGAATTACGGGCCATCCTGGATTACAACCTGGCACTTTCCAACCGTCGACTCGTCACCGCCACCACCTTCGACCACTACGACATCACTGTCAAATAACCTTGCCCTCCATTTGGAAAGTCCGGTTTCTTCCAGCGACAGTTCACACGAGTTCTGGACGCCTGTTACGATGTAAAAGCAACCACCCGGTTTTCTCAATGCAATTCCATTCCTTATGACGCGAAACGCTTGGCTCACTGTTCTGGTCTTGTTTATCGCCGTGGGCATCGGCCTCTATCTCTACCTTCCGGCAGGACAATCGGATTCGGCGGAAACACAGCCGCCCACCACGATTGAGGTCGTTCGCTCCTCATTGCAAACCCGCGTGTCGGAAACCGGCATGATTCAACCCGCTCAAACCATCGAAATCAAATCCCAATTTTCCGGGGAAGTGGCCGATCTGAAGATTTCCACAGGAGATGTTGTGGAAAAGGATCAAATTCTCGCCATCATTCGACAGGAACCCAGCCAGGCCAGACAGGTGGCACAACTCCGCGCCGCCATTCAGGAAGAACGGTTGAATGTGGAAATGGCACAACGCAATTGGGTGCGCTCTCAATCCCTCTTTGAAAAAGGGTACATCCCCCAAAAGGAGATGGAAACGTCACAGCAGGATTATCAACGAGCGCTGGTTCGTTTGGATTTGGCGGAACGGCAACTCCTCTTGGCGCTTGGGGGCAACCAAGAATTGTTCGGTCGGTATCGAGACAAGCAAGCCTCCGACACCCGGCCTGAGGAGTTTCTGGTCCGTTCACCTTCTCGCGGAACCGTACTGGAGGTGTTGGTCCACACCGGGGAAATCATCACGTCGGGGACGGCCACGTTCGGCGGGGGAACGGTACTCATGCGAATTGCCGACTTGTCTCACATGAGGGTGAAGGCCAAGATCAATGAAGTCAATATTCCACGTGTGGCCGAAGGCCAAGCGGTGGAGATTCGGCTGGATGCCCTGCCCGGTCAACTCTTTCGAGGCTACGTGTCCTCGATTGCGGCACAAGGGGTGAAGGAGGAGAACATCGTAACGTACGAAGTGGCCATTCACATTCAAGAAGCCAATTCGGCCCTTAAACCCATGCTGACCGCGAACATCGATATTGTCACGGGAAAACTGGACGATGTCCTGACCATTCCGTTGGAAACATTGCGAGTCGAACACGGGGACGACATGGTGGATGTGCTGATCGACGGCCGGCCTCATCCCCGAAAGGTCCGTGTGGCTTTCCGCACCGATACCCAGGCCGTCGTCACCAAAGGCCTTGAGGAACATGACCGGGTCGTAGTGCCGTCATTGAAAAAATCCTCTCCTCATACTTAACGACGAGTAGGACTATTGCCCCATGCTGATCGATCTGCGGCAAGTGAGCAAAACATATCAGGCCGGTCAGGTAGCCGTTCATGCCCTGAAGACCATTCATCTTCACATTGCCAAGGGAGAATTTGTGGCCATTATCGGACAGTCCGGCAGCGGAAAAACAACCTTACTGGATATCCTAGGGTGCTTGAGCCGCCCAACCGGAGGCGAGTATTGGCTGGACGGGGAGAATACCGGCGCACTAACCGAGTCTCAACTCACCACGATCCGCAATAGAAAAATCGGATTTGTCTTTCAGACCTTTCATTTACTGCCACGTAAAACGGCTTTGGATAACGTGCAACTGCCGCTCATGTATGCCGGAGTCTCCCGACCAGCCCAGATATCACGGGCACAGGAATTATTGACTCAGGTAGGCCTGGAGGACCGGATCACTCACTACAGCAATCAACTCTCCGGCGGCCAACAACAGCGGGTAGCCATTGCACGGGCGCTCGCCAACCGGCCTGCCCTGCTCTTGGCCGATGAACCGACCGGCAATCTGGACAGCCAATCCGGCAAGGACATTCTGGATATGTTTGCCTCCCTGCATCGTGAGGGACAAACCATCGTGATGATTACTCATGATCCTCTGATTGCCCAACGGGCACAGCGCCGCATCACCTTGGCGGATGGGCGCATCACGGCCGATGAGTCCACTGGCTCGAGAGACCCTGTTCTGCTTTAATCTCCGACGGCATTATGATCGGCTCTATTTTCCAAGATGCGTTCAAGAATCTGACCGCGAATATTCTTCGCTCCAGCTTGACCATGCTGGGTGTCATCATCGGCGTGGCATCGGTCATTACCATGATCGCCATTGTGGAAGGGGGCCAACTTTGGCTCGTGAATTCCATTGAACGTCTGGGAACGAATCTGCTGTTTGTCTGGAAAAAGCGCCTGACGGTGGAAGAGCGGCGGATGTTTGCCGGGCGCAATACCCAATTGCGCTATGAGGATGCTCTGGCCATTCGGGAACGATTTCCGGAATTGGTGGTGGCCCCAATTCTCGAATTGGACCAAAAACTCAAGACCGGAGACCGGGATTATAGCGGACGCCTGACAGCCACATCGCCGGAATTCAGTACCATCAGAAATTTTCACCCGGCAACCGGTCGCTTTCTGACCCGCTCGGACCTCAAGGAATGGAAGCGAACCATCGTGCTGGGGAAAACCGTGGCGGAAGTGCTCTTTGGCTCCTCTCCTGCTGTGGGAGAAGAAGTCAAGATCGCCGATCAACGTTTTACCGTTGTCGGAGTCATGGAGCCAAAAGGGGAAGTGTATGGGCAAGACTACGATGAAATGATGTTCGTTCCGGTTACCACCGGACTTCGATTTTTTACGGGTAACGATAAAATCCGCTCTCTGATTCTCCACGTACCGGAACGTGGACACATGCCGGAGGTTACCGAAGAGCTTCACCAGTTCCTGGTCCAGCGGCATGACGGGGTCGACGACATCCGCATCCGAAACCAGGGAGAATTTCTCGGAGCTATTGACCAGACTATCTGGACCTTTCGCATCGTCTTGGGCGGGATTGCCATTGTCGCACTATTGGTCGGCGGCATCGGCATTATGAATATCATGTTGGTGACCGTCACGGAACGCACCAGGGAAATCGGTTTGCGCAAGGCTATCGGCGCCAAACGGAGAGACATCTTACTCCAATTTTTGATCGAATCGATCACCATCAGCGTGGTCGGAGGCTGTGTGGGGGTGATCGTCGGCATCTTTGCCGCAAATGGATTTGGCAACATGGTGGCACAGTCCATGCCCGGTGGAGGGGACTGGGGGGCCGTCATTCAACCGTCAGCCATCCTTATCGCCTTTCTCTTCGCCGTGGGGGTAGGAGTGACCTTTGGACTTTTTCCAGCCATGAAAGCCGCCAGACTCGATCCGGCTGAAGCCTTGCGCTATCAATAATCGAGGGGAACAAGTGGAGAACCGGGTTATGACCCGCTTGAGGAATCAGGTATGAAGCGTCGGAAAGCGAAGTTGCCTGGGGTAACATCGGAGCAGGTTCTTTTGCTCGACAAAAATTCTCGAGAGTCGGCTCCTTACTTCGCGATGCTGCCTATCCTGGCAACGGCCGCCTTTTATGTGCTTCCCGCTTCATGGCAATCTCTGCCCTCTTGGCAATTTGCCCCACAACTTATTGCCTTTGTATGCCTCGGATGTTGGGCCAGGTTGAACACAAATGTGATTGCCAAGCTTGGCCTGGAACCTAACAAAATCACAAAGGGCATCGGAAACGGCCTTTGGGTGGGAATCCTTCTTGGAGGTCTCAATACCGCCCTGATACTCTTCGCCGCACCTGGCTTGGGAATCGATATCGAATTTCTTCGCGAGACTCCCCACGCACACATTCAACCGGTCGTAATGGTCCCCTGGTTCATCGTTGCTATCGCTATTGGAGTCGAGGTAAATTTTCGTGGGTTTGTATTGGGGCGATTGGCCTCCATGTTTACTTCTTCTTGCCCACGTTTGGACGGGTTACCCGGTTTAACTCCGATCCTCCCCTTGGTGATATCCAGCCTGGTATTTGCTTTTGACCCGTTCCTGGTTTCCACATTTCAACACCTTCATTGGATCGCGGTCTGGGATGGGCTTATCTGGGGCTGGCTATGGCTGAAGACCCACAACCTCTATATTCCCATCGCGGCCCATGGCATGGAAGTCATCATTGAGTACCTGACGATTCGCGCAGTATTGATATGACACCGTCATTTTCTCCCCATCTCATCAACGACCCCTTTGGCGATCCAGGCCTGTATATTGAAATCCGCTGGAGCCGGAGGGCGCTGTTATTTGATTTGGGAGATACCGGTTCCCTGAGCCCCACGTCGCTTCTTCGTGTCCAGGATATTTTTCTTTCCCATACCCATATGGACCACTTCATCGGATTTGACCGTCTGATCCGGGTGGCCTTGGGTCGCGGAAAGCGGCTTCGTTTTTTTGGTCCGCCAGGTTTGATCGCCAATATCGAAGGGAAACTCCGGGGTTATACTTGGAATTTAGTAGATGGCTACCCTCTGACCCTGGAGGCACGCGAGTTTCATCCGGACCGGATCATTATGGCCGAATTTCACGCCAAGGACGGCTTCTCATGCCACCATCTTCCTGAAGTTTCCGCCGATCATTCCGAAGTATTTTCCGTTCTTGAGGAACCAACCTTGTCCGTCCGGGCTGTCGCCCTCAACCATCGGATCCCTTCTTTGGCATTCGCCTTGGAAGAACCCTTTCATATCAACATCAACAAAGTCCGATTACATCAAGCAGGCCTGCCGGTCGGCTCCTGGCTTAAAGACGTCAAGCAACGCGTTTGGGAAAACCAGCCGGACTCCCATGTGCTGAAGGCCACCCTGTATGTTGAACATCGCAAGGAAGTCAAAACCTTTACGTTGGGAGAACTCAAAAAGCGGTTCGTCACCATCAGCCGGGGACAGAAAATCGCTTATGTCGTGGATTGTCGATATGATACGGAGAACGAACGCAAGATACTCGCCTTATGTCGAAACGCCGACACCTTGTTTTGCGAAGCCCCGTTTTTGGAGCAGGATCGTGAAAAAGCCAGAACCCGCTATCACCTGACCGCCACTCAAGCCGGGACCCTCGGGGCTAAAGCGCACGTGCAACAGTTAATCGTTTTTCATTTTTCACCGCGGTATACCGGCCAGGGGGAGCGTATCCGGCAGGAAGCACAGGCCGCATTTTCTACCACGTATCAGGAAAGGCACGGAACGGCTGTATGAACGAAGGCTTGAAATACGTATTGTATTTTTTCCTGGGAGGCTTGTTGGTCAGTGTCTCCACTTATCTTGGCAGTCATGGCCGAGGATTTTGGGCAGCCCTGGCCAGCACCCTCCCCGTCATTAGCGGAGTCACCTTTATTTTAATCTATCTCAACGCGGGAGGAGCGCCCACTGTGTCCTTTGCGAAAAACCTGGTATGGCTTTCTCCTCCGTGGTTTTTATACGTGGGGATGATGATCGTGTGTGTCCCGAAATTCGGATTTTGGACGGCCTATGGGTTGGCAATGGGCAGTTATATTCTGGGAGTTGGATGCACACGGTTGTTCTTGGAATAACACTAGTTATGGATCAATTAAAAACGGAAACCCCAGCATATGACCGATTTCATTAAACCGATTATTCATGCCTTTCTGGTCTGCGATACGATTATCATCGACAGCTTGACAGGCAAAAAAAGCGTCATTGGAGCCTTCACCCACCTCTGGGCCAGGTCGTTTCCCTGTCATCACCCGCAAATAGGCGTGTATTTTTCCTTGACGGATGCCGAGGGAAAATACACCTTTGAAATTCAACTGATTTATCTCGACAAAAATCAGGTTGTCGGGAAAGGCGCGCTGCCTCCAATCGACATTTCAAACCGGCTGGCCACACACGACTTTGGAGTGAATATCCCCTATCTGGTGTTTCCCGGTCCTGGCCGCTACGAATTCCGCCTATATGCCGATAACCATTTCATCACTCAGAAAGACTTTCAAGTTATTCAACAGGAATCCCCTCCACCATCTTCCCAAGCACCTCCAGCGCCATCTTAGAAAAATGGCCATTCTCCCTCAGAAATTGTTCTCTTCAAAAATGCCCAGGCCTTTCTTTCCATAACCAAAGTTGCCCATCTGAATCCATCCGCACCCAATTTCCTGGAACATTCGTTAATATCCAGTTGACGATGTCTTCAAAGGAAATCACGTTTTCATTTTTTTCTCCGAAGAACAGCGTTATCGACTTATTGAATAATCCGGCAGAAAGGGAGGCGGCACACATGGCATCACGAAAAATCCGATATTTTCAATCCCGGCTGGTCGTTCTGTTTCTCGTTGTCCTGCTCCCAGCCTCCGCTTCATCTCAAGTGATCGGCAATGGGTACAACAACAGTCTGATTTACAAAATCCACGGTGAAAAGAACACGGTGTATTTGCTGGGCTCCATCCATGTCCTGGCGGAGGAATACTATCCGCTCACCCGGGCGTTTTCTTATGCCTATTACAATTCTCAAAAGGTCGTGTTCGAGATCGACCCCGAAATTCTGTTTTCGACTTCGATCCCCAAAAAGTTTGAGAAAATGTTGAAGTTGCCTAAAGGCCAATCATTAAAAACCGTGCTCTCTCCCAAGACCTATGGACTTCTGAAAAAGACGTTCGAAGACCTCGGGGCCGATTGGAGCCAAATTCACCAGTACAAACCTTGGGTTATGTACCTCATGCTGGGAGTGCCGTTCGACTCTTCGGTTGAATTCCGTGCGGACCTGGGAATTGAAAATCATTTTTTTCGTATGGCCAAGGATGCCGGAAAGGAGACAGGAGGTCTGGAATCCATCAAAGATCAACTCAACGTATTTGACAAACTTTCCTTGACAGAACAGGACCAACTGCTGTGGGATCTTCTTTCGCTCAAAGATTCCAAAGACCATCAAAAAGCTTTTTTAAAAATGGTAAAGGATTGGCACCAGGGAAATCTTGATGACTTGGAGAAGATGGTTGAAGCGCAGAAAAAATATCCAAAATTTTACAAAGCGATTTTGGTCGATCGAAATCGAAATTGGATTCCGCAAATCGAAGCATTTCTCAAGGAAGAGAACAATGTCCTGATCGTGGTGGGAGCGGCACACCTGGCAGGCAAGGATGGTTTAATCACATTGCTGCATGAAAAAGGCCATACGCTGGAACGGGTGTCCTTTGCGAGACCCTGACGGAGACTCCACCCGAACACTGCAACTCAACCCCAGGTTCCACACACAATCGCTCAATGAGTTTGCCCAACCAGGCTTTTTGGCCAAGACTTCAGCCATCGTTCACGAATAAGACTCCTCCTCGCCATAGATTTACCACCTTTTTTTAACCTATTGACAGTTATTGTTCATCGGCGTAGCATGAGATCAGCGCTGGCGATGATATCCAAATCCCTGGGAAAGAGGCTGACAGCGCCACTCCCTTTCCCCTCAAATGCCAAGGAAGGAGGTCTTTCATGGAAGACAATACTCCACCGGGCATCAAAGGCCCATCTGAGGCGAATCTCGCCTCATGGTTTTGACGGGCCCGCTCGTTTTCTCTGAGTCCATTTCTCACTCAACCGAAAGTTTGCCGGGAGGCAATTCTTACTGGGAAAACGAACCCCAGTCATCTTTCGCCGGAGTGAATGGGGATAACCATTCAATCTTTCCCGCAGGACGACTCAGCCATGCTCCAACGAGGGACCAGCCAAACCGCCTGCAGATGGGCAACTCACATGTGAGGCCATTCGACGGTGGCTTCAACCACCCAATACGAGGGGTCGCGCTTTTCAAAGCCAACCCCTCGTGTTGCATTCAAACAACTTCATCGTAATCGCCTCCCGATTTGTTCATGAAGTCCCTCACATCCCAATTGCCAGACCTCCACCTTGAGTTACCGACCTGGGTTGCCGATTATCTCTCCAAAGCATCGGAACAGACTGAAACGCCTGAACAACGCATGGCGTTTGTCGTCTCTCTGGCCCGGATGAACATTCAACACGGATCAGGTGGCCCCTTTGCAGCTGCCGTCTTTCGGCTCGATACTCACGCATTAGTGGCTCCGGGCGTCAATCTGGTGGTGTCCTCCCGGTGTTCGGTGGCCCATGCCGAAATCATGGCCTTGACATTGGCGGAACAAGTCGTGGGGTCCCATGATTTGGGAACGACGGGACTTCCCGGCTATGAACTGGTGACCAGTTGCGAGCCCTGCACCATGTGTCTGGGCGCGATCGTGTGGTCAGGCATCCGGCAAATAATCTGTGGCGCACAGGAAACCGACGCTTCGGAAATTGGATTTGATGAAGGACCGAAGCCCCTACAGTGGGTCTCGGACCTCCAGCAACGAGGCATTACGATTATTCAAGATATTCAGCGAGCAGAAGCCAGGCAGGTCTTGCAAGATTATGCCAAGCAAGGCGGCATGATTTATAACGGTCGGCCAAGGACTTCTTGACGGCACTGCACACAACGAAAACGGATTTTCATAAAAATAGGTCAGCCCGTACTACCCGCATCAGTCCTTCAACCAGGAGGCCTAGACATGTCTCAATCGCCGAATCGACTCTCGCAGTCGAACAGTCGCCCGGTAACTTTCGCCATAGATATTGGCGGAAGCGGCATCAAAGCCTTGCTGTTGGACCCCAAAGGAAATCCCACCACAGACAAGCTCCGAATCCTCACTCCCAAGCCCTCCACACCCAAGGCCGTTATCGATGCCATCCTGGAACTCTCCAAAAGCCTTCCGGCTTTTGATCGCATCTCGGTAGGATTCCCCGGAGTCGTCCAGGAAGGGCGGGTGAAAACCGCACCGAACCTGGATCCCACCTGGTCGGGCATCCATCTGGTCAAGGAGTTGGAGCGGAAATTGGGCAAACCCGTTCGAGCGGCCAACGATGCAGACGTTCAGGGGCATGGCGCCATCGAAGGCAAGGGGGTGGAATTGGTGATTACCCTGGGCACGGGATTTGGCACGGCATTGTTTGTCAACGGCCATTTGGTTCCCAATTTGGAAATCGCTCATCATCCGTTTAAAAATGGGCACACCTACGAAGAAGCCCTCGGGGCCTCGGCGCTCGAAAAAATTGGCAAGAAACAATGGAATCAGCGGTTGGCCAAGGCCATTAAAATCCTGGATCGGGTGATCAATTACGATTGCTTGTTTATTGGCGGAGGCAACGCCAAAAAGGTCACGCTGAAACTCCCGGATAATGTCTCTCTCGTCTCCAATGTCGCCGGATTATTGGGCGGCATCGCGTTATGGCGGGAATTCCAAGAAACGGTGTTGCCTCAAAAATCCCCGGTTAAACGAACAAACCAAAAAGTACGCCGTCCCCAAAAAGCCAAATCTCGGAACACCAAGCCATAAAAGAGTACGATCGGCTCCGAGCAATTCTCTTGCTTCCCACCCTCATAATCTGGACAATCCGGTAACAACTTTTTTTCGGACAATCCCTGATGACCGCACCGTGATGATTGCCTACGGTTTACCACAACTGCTCTGGGTGGGGCTTGGCGGATTTCTGGGCTCCATCGGCCGTTTTGTCATGACCGGCATGTTGAACCGGTTCAGCCCGGCATTAGGCTTTCCCATCGGAACCCTCACGGTCAATATAATCGGATGCCTCCTGATCGGCCTGCTGCATGGCCTCGCAGAAACCCGATCTCTGCTGGGTCCGGATACCCGCATTTTTCTGTTCATCGGCGTTCTGGGTGGATTTACCACCTACTCTACCTTCGGCTTTGAATCCTTGGCGCTCCTGAAAGACGGTGCCATACTCAAGGCCTCCGTCAATATTCTCCTTCATGTCTTCATCGGTCTGGCTGCCGTCTGGATTGGTGATATGCTCGGTCGTCTCTAAATTCGGGCTCGGTTCACTCAAACCCTGTCACAAATACGTTGACGATGCTTTCCTTGAGCCACTTGGCGGGAAGAGGGTGAACAGGGTACAACCATGATTCATTGTGTTCATGGTCCGAATGGTTCGCATTTCAGAATATGTCCACGCATAAACCCAATTCGAGTCCCGGTTCCCCGCACACCGAACTGATCATCGAAGGCGCGCGCCAAAACAACCTCAAAAATATTTCTCTTCGCATACCACACAACGCCGTCACTGTGATCACCGGAGTATCCGGTTCCGGGAAATCCTCACTGGCATTTGACACTCTTTTTGCGGAAGGCCAATGGCGTTATGTGGAATCGCTCTCCTCCTATACACGGATGTTTCTGGACCGTGTCAAACGGCCCGATGTGGATCGCCTGGCGCACATCCGGCCTTCCATTGCCTTAGAACAAAAAAATCCCATACGAACCTCCCGTTCCACCGTCGGCACCGCCAGTGAAATCTCGGACTATCTCCGTCTGCTGTTCTCCAAAATCGGCAAGCCGACCTGCCCGGATTGCCACAAGATCGCCGTGTCACACCATCCTAGCTCCATTGCCCAGGAACTTCTCGACCAGTTCCAGAATTCCCGCGCCCTTGTGCTATTTCCTAAAACCACCCCGCACCCGGACGCGATAGACGCGATGAAAACCGGCCTGTTGAAGCAGGGGTTCATCCGGGTCATGGTCGGCGATCACCTCATCAACCTCAACACTGATGCCCTGCCGCACTCTCTGCCATCGGAATTTCTGGTAGTAGTGGATCGGGTGACGCTAAACCCGGATTCCCGCAGCCGATTGGTTGAGGCCCTGGAAACTGCTTTCCGGGAGAGCGAAGGGCAGGCCAGGGTCACCGTAGCCGACACGCACGGCTTCGCCTATAGCTCCATTCTGCAGTGTCCGGGGTGCGGACGAACCTTTCCGCAGCCACGACCCCTGACGTTTTCCTTCAATCATCCACTCGGGGCCTGCCCGGAATGCAAAGGGTTCGGCAACGTTCTCCGGTACGACGAACAGCTCATCATTCCAGATCCCAACAAGTCACTGGCCGAAGGCGCCATCGAACCCTGGACGAAACCGTCCAACGTCTGGTGGCAACAACAAATGATAAAAGCATTTAAGACGAAAAAGTTCGATGCCACCAAACCCTACGCCACACTCTCCCCACCAGAGCATGACCTTATCTGGAAAGGGGACGCGAAAATCGAAGGCATCAACGATTTCTTCGAATATCTGGAAGGCAAGCGCTACAAACTGCACGTCCGCGTCTTTCTCAGCCGCTATCGCAGCCCATTACCCTGCGCCGGTTGCCACGGCAGCCGCCTGCGGCCTGAGGCCTTATGGTTCAAGATTCAGAATCGGAATATTCACGAGGTCGGCGATTTTCCCCTCGACACCCTTCAGGAATGGCTTCACGGCCTTTCCCTCAATACGTTTGAACGGTCCCTGAGCCAGGACCTTGTCAAAATCCTGGAAGAAAAGCTGTCGTTTCTCATTTCGGTCGGGCTGAGCTATTTGAATCTGAACCGGGAAATGCGAACCTTGTCGGGAGGCGAAGCCCAACGCATCCATTTGGCCAATCAACTAGGTGCCCGGCTCGTGGGAACTCAATATGTGCTGGATGAACCCACGATCGGTCTTCATCCCAAAGATACGGAAGCTATGGCCGCTATCCTGCGTGATCTGGCCCATCGTGGCAATACGGTGATTGTGGTGGAGCATGATCCCTTCATCATCCAACAGGCCGACTTCGTGATCGAAATGGGACCTGCCTCGGGAGAACAAGGGGGACAGGTCATCTGCGCCGCTCCCTATGAAACTTTTCGAAAAGATCTCCGGTCCTTAACCGCGCAATACCTTCGCGGGGACCGATCTATTCCGGTCCCCGAAAAACGGCGGGTGGGTACGGGAAAGTATTTGAAACTGACTGGAGTCAGGGAACATAATCTCAAGAATCTGTCGGTGCATCTACCTCTGGGCAAACTCATTTGCGTCACCGGTCCATCGGGATCGGGGAAAAGCACGTTGGTGGAGGACACCGTCTATCGGGTGGTTGCGCGTGCACTCAATATCGATTCCACAACTCCAGGCACCTTCGACGCGCTCACCGGCATACAGTCTCTTCGCTCAGTGTGCCTCATCGATCAAGAGCCCATCGGCAAAACTCCGCGATCGAACCCCGTCACGTACATCAAAGCCTACCAGGAGATTCGCACGCTCTTTGCTGGCTCACCCGAAGCGCGTCGCGCACGGCTGACACCCGCTCATTTCTCCTTTAACACCGGAAAAGGGCGATGTCCCAGATGCCAGGGGAACGGATACGAAAAACTGGAGATGTATTTTATTGCCGACATGTACGTGCCCTGCGCCGACTGCGAAGGCAAGCGATTTCAACTGAAAATTCTCAACATCCGTGTCAAGGACTATGAAATTCATGAAGTCCTGGAATTCACCGTGGATCAGGCCTTGACCGTCTTTGGGGACACTTGCCCGACCCTCCGGCGAAGCTTGCAGGTCTTGCAGACCTTGGGCTTGGGATATTTACGATTAGGTCAACCGGCCACCAGTCTGTCGGGCGGGGAAACCCAGCGGCTCAAGATAGCGCGGGAACTGGCCAATACCCCATCACCATCAGGAAAAGGAAATAAACCGAAAGGCATCCTGTATGTCCTGGATGAACCGACTCGCGGACTCCACCTGGAGGATGTGAAACGATTACTAGGAGTGTTGGGGCAACTAGTGGATGAAGGGCATACCGTCCTGATGGTGGAGCATCACCTGGACGTCATCAAATGCGCGGATTGGGTGATCGACCTGGGGCCCGGCGGCGGGGAATCCGGCGGCCATATCGTGGCCCAAGGCACACCGGAGGAGATTGCCAACCACCCGAACTCCATCACTGGAAAATATCTCAAGCCGTTCGTCTTCAATACCTAATACCGTCAATAACAGTAAAAACTCGGTCGACTAAAAAGAGGAAGGAACCGTAAGTTCCGCTGATGGCTGTTCTTATGATTGGCCTGTTAGCTTTTCTGTGGTTGGAACGGCCCCCTTCGCTTCCCATTTATCGGTCGTTTTCAGAACTTCAGGGTGTGACCTTAGGACAGTATTTCCAGCAGTCTCCTTTAACCTATCTGCGAAACCGGGTGAAGACTAGCAATTTATCCATCACTGGCCTCTGCAACCGGTTGTTATATGCTGGCACGACCTTCGCACACACTTTGCACGGCCTCACCCGACAAAATTAATACGGAACTCCACCCCGTGCTTCTCAAACCCAAGACGCTCATAAAGCTCGTGGACCTTGTGACGTGACGTTCGACTCGTTGCGATTAGCTTGTAGCAACCGACTTCTTTGGCCGCCGCGATGACCTCTTTAACAATGGTCGTCCCAAGTCCGCTGCCTCGCTGCGACTCATCGACGTAGACGTCCTCGAGTAACCCGAATGGCGCACCGTGAAGATCGTTGGTCATGACGTACAAGTACGCGTGCGCTGTCTCACGAACCCCATTGCTGATCGAGAAGCGAATGCCCCTTGCCGTCCGATCTTGCCGATCAACCTTCATAGTGCGAGCCTGAAAGAGCGATGAAGCGTGAGTTGCGTATAACTTCCAAGCTCAGCGGTTTTTGGCCAAACGAGACCTGACGAATTCCCACACCGTTGGGGCTGGCTAGAAATCCGCTGGAGCGCCGTGTTAGCCCAAGATCTTGGTGGGGAAGCCTAGTTGCCTCATCTTCCAAGGACAACATCAATGCCCGAACAAATCAGCTTGAGCTTCGCGATGGCAATCTTGCCGGCTCGTTCCGTCAAAAGTTCCTTGTCGAGGGTGATAATTTGAGACACGTTGGCAACAGAGTCCTTCGGAAGTCCAGTAAGGCGGGCTGGCAGCAAGACGTTGCCCGGGGCGGTTTCCCATCGGAGGTTGCTGGTCAGTGGGACACAGACCACTGTGGCAATCCGGCTCCGGTTCAGAGCATCTCCTTGAACCACAACTACCGGTCTTCGGAATCCCGGCCCTGACCCTGTGGGCACGGGTAGATCGACCCACCAGACTTCGCCTTGCCCAATTACCACTCACTCCGCTCCAAAGCGCGACGGGTAGCTGACGCCACAAACTCGTCTTCCGCGTCGCCAACCTCCTCACAGACTCGATTCATTGTCTCGGTAACCTCTTCAGGTGCATGACGGGCCACATACTCCTTAAGGGCTTCGCTGAAGAGTTGGCTACGCGACTTCTTCGTGCGGCGGGCAAGGCGCTCCGCTTCTTCGAATAAGTCATCTGGCACTGAAACCGCTGTTTTCATACCTGGAGTATAACCGTGATCATCCCTCTATTCAAGGCTTGAGTGGTCGGCTGGTGGGCTAACGGAGTCAGCGGCTGAGCTGAGGCCCGCAGGGCCTTCGGTTCCAGCCGTGTGTTCCGCCGCCGCAGGCGGCTGGGAACGCGCGGCCCCAGACGCGGACTCCGTTCCGCCGACCGCTCATCATAGGCTCACTCGCCCCCATCGAGGAACCACGGCCCCGGCATGCCCAGTGGCCCACCAGCCTTTGCTCCCTCATCCAACGCTCTCTAACACGTCGAGCAACCACAACACTGCCACTGCCGTCAGCACACCGTCTGCCGCCAGCGGTCGGCGGAACAATTTTTAGGCGGATCCGCATAAAAGCCGGATCTGCCCATTTCTGTCCGTATAACACGACATCGAATTTTCTAAAAATAAGGACCTTATCGTTGCCAATTCAATAAGTTGCGACTATGGGGCCTGTTATTGTGGGTTCTTATGCGGATCAGCATAACACTCCTTCCTCAAATGGGGTCCCAACCCATCCAGCGGACTGCGGATACCCACCGACCCTCCATTAAAGACATGCGTGTAGACCATCGTCGTTTTGACATCACGATGACCCAACAACTCCTGAATAGTTCGAATGTCATATCCGCATCCAAGCAACTGGGTGATGAACGAATGGGGAAGACGAGAGATTCTTGATTGACAAGCGAAAAAAGTCAAGAATTTTTTGATCGTTCTTTGAGTGAAGGTTTTGGAAGGGAGGTGAGTACTGTCGATGTTATTCGTTTTTCGTTTCAACAATTACAAAGGGATGGGAATGATCTCTGTATATCGTGATTCACGGAATAACTTGAAACCCTTCACGAGTAGCGGCTTCCCGCAACCGAAGATCAAAACAGACAAACTCCAAGCGTGGGATTTGACTGCCGGCCCAAACGAGTGCAGCAGCCAACTGCAGAGCATCGGCTGCCCGAAGGGGATGAAGAATCAGGACACGCGAGGCTTGATCCCGCACAAGATTGCTGGGTCTGACTTCCGTCCATAGGCCACTCAACCGTAGAAACACTTGCCTTGATTGCAATTCTTCCTCACCCGTCAATACTTGCTCTTGTCGAAGACGAGCCAATGCTGAATAACCTTCAATCAACGCCCCCCACCAGACAACCAGATCACCATCCTGGCGAACGAGATCTTGTACCTGCTTCGTTTGAGGTTCTGTCAAACATAAAGGAAGAAGAGCTGAAGTATCCCAAAACTTCATCGTCCCTGCTCCCGCTCATCAATCAGAACCTGTACCCCCCGGCCTTGCTTATCGCTTGGCCGAGGCAGTTTCCAGATGTCTTTCGCAATTTTTCCTGCCCCAAGGCGGATCAAGCCGTTTCTGGACAACTCTGACATATGTGCGGAAAGACCTATCGTTTCACCGGCAAGGGGAACGATTTTCGCTATCGGCCTCCCCCGCTCGGTTACCACCACCTCTTCTCCGGCCTTCACTCTCGCCAACTGCTCACTCAAGGTCGCTTTTAATTCCAAAATGGGTATGATCTTCATCGATCTCTCGTTCCGCTTAATAATGACTAGCATAGCCACTAATATGACCAAACTGATTCTTCAAAATGGTTTCATATAACAACTTCAAGAGTCTCAACAATCAATTAGAAAATTCATAGCTGCCGCCCGGTTCCATCGAATTCTTGGTTCACTCTAGATTCCCACGACGGTAGGACCTTAAATCCGGCATCTTGAAAAAAAGTTTAATATAGTGAAAGCCGGGCATACAAATTTTCCCGGGTCAGACAAGTTGTCCATTTTGGGTGGCAGGACTCATTCCAAGAGTTCTCCATACCCTCCCGAAGAATTATTGATAATAATCCCCTTTCTTGAGAGGTAATGTGACGGCTCGCCTTTTCCAGAAGCCGATTTCACGAAGAGGTTGACGAATCATCATGTAGCGGTCAAGACATAGCCATGGAAATTGCAAACACCAGGGAGAAATGGTTATTGCTGAATTCCGCAAAAACTTTTCATGTTGACGTTTTCCATTGGATACAAGGGAATAAGAATCATTATTAACCAGGAGATTATGATGGTACGGAATTGTTGGTTGGTTTTTTTAACTATTATCTTTCTCACCGGATGCAGTTCCACGGGACTCATGGGGCTAATCACAAAAAGTTCCGCAGACCCTTCCGCTGTTCTGGAAAATAACCAAGCCTTTGAAGAACTGGGAGCAGCCGAGGGTCAAGCCTGCCGGTATTTTCTTCTGGCAATCATCCCATGGGGGAAATCGGACTTTGAGGAAGCCGTAACCCAGGCTTTGGAAAAAACCGGCGGGGACGCCCTCCTTAATGTTTCCGTAGAAAGTAGCCTTTATGGGGTATTCCCCATCTATAACGTGTTTTCGTTTACTTGTACCACGGTCAAAGGGACAGCGATTAAGTTTAAGTAATTCAAGATTCTTGTACTGTTGCGGTCCACGAAACTTTTTATAAACCCATTTTTCGATGCCTTCAATAAAGAACCCCGCAGCAAGCCACGGGAATAGCAAGTTAAAAAGGATTAAACGATCATGAGGTATTGTCAGTTTCTATTGACGATCATAGTTGGACTCGCAATGGCATCGCCTGCACTGGCTCAGGAATCGACGAATTATAGTCGTCCCGGTTTTTATTTGGGAGGAGGAGGAATATACGCGATTGAAGACTTCGATACCGGAACCGGGGTAGAAGCCGACGATGAATTCGGGTTCAATTTCCGATTGGGATACCGGATGACCCCCAATATCGCCATCGAACTGATGGGTGAGCGGGTCGATGGATTCGACCTCACCAATGCAGTGGGCCGTAGTGTCGATACCTGGGTCGGGACCGCGAATGGAAAATTCTTTTTCCTCACCGATCGATTCCAACCCTACCTCTTGGCGGGGTTGGGGGCCATGCATGCGCACGCGGAAATCAGACAAGGATTCAAGGTTGATTCTGACGTGACCGGATTCACCTTTCGCTATGGGGGTGGTCTGGATTCCTACATCACAGAACATTGGTTGGTGAATGTAGAAATTGGCGGTGTCCACCCGACCGGAGACACCAAAGATATCGACTATTTTTCCTTGGGAGGAGGAATCCAATATCGGTTTTAAATCTGCCCCGATTGAAACTTGGGAATGTCTCCTAATCACGACGGTTGAACATAACCTTAGACGTCGTTCTTTTCCAACTACTCCCATTGCCTTTCCGATACTTTCGTCTCTTTCTTTCCTAAAATGCGTGTTGGATGGTCCCCCAAAATTCTGACATAGGCAAATCCGGCGGCCACATCGTGTGGCAAGACACGCCGGAGGACATTGTCAATAGCCCAGCTTCCGACATAGGAGAATATTCGAAGCGTATGTATTTCCGGCTCGATAGATGTGGGAGCAGCTTTTTTAGAATCCCCAATGCCCCAAAGCATTTCATCTCCGGTTACTCAAAACGAAGGTCCAGACCCGATATCAGGTGCGGGGCATTACTGCCCAACCAACTGGTCCACGGGCCAATAAGTTTCAAGCCCCCTGAGGTATCGGTAATAGATGCGCGGCAGACGCCATGTCGCTTAGAAAGTTTGATGACCCCGCTGTGTTGCTTGTGTTTGATCTCAACCCATCCCCGGTCTCTCGATTTCGTCGTGCGCTTATCGATTTTGTCCTGCTTCCAAATCCCAAACACGTACCGCGGATTCGCTTGGATCAAAGCAACCAGATCATCGTACCCGGCACCGGATCTGAAAATGAAATCAACTTGAAAATCCATGTCATCCCCCAGTTAATCAAAATTCAGGGTCACGCCGGAGAAGGAACAGTGTGCCTCCAGCCCGTGGAGAGTTCCTCCAAATACCTTTACCATGCTTCATGAAGAACCCGTTCACTGAAGTTCAATTTCCACACAACCGAAATCCGGACTCGGCTGACCTCGGAGTCGACGAGTGCCGAGACGGATTGCATAATCTCCTGATGGCCCATTGGATATTCAGATTTTCTCACTGAGATGAGCCCCCAACCAGTCTGTGAACACCTCCCGCTGTAATTCACCAGCCGCTAACTGCAAGACAATCTTCTCTTGCTCCTCGACCGAGGCATTAAGCTCAAATCCGTTCAGGACGAGAAACGTTTCCATCGCGGCGTGTCCCGTACGTTTATTACCGTCAACAAACGGATGATTCATCACCAACGAGAATCCCAGCGCCGACGCTTTTTCAATAAGGGTGGGGTAGAGTTCTGCGCCGTCAAAAGTCATCCCCGGCTGCGCAATGGCAGACGCGAGGGCATTCAAGTCACGGACACCCACCGCGCCGCCGGTATGCTGCATGACCTGATGATACAAGTCCAGCACTTCGCCGATGGTCAGATAACGCATTACCTACGCCAGGCGTCGATAGAGGTCTGAATTTTTTTCGATGATATAACTCACTGCTTGTTGGAAAGTCTCATCCGGTCGGGTGAGAATTTCTTCGAGACTGACCCGCAGCAGGTCTTCCGGAGCGACGTGAAAGCGTGCTGCCAACTCTTGAAGCTGCCGTAAGCGGTCATCGGGTAGGGTAATCGTAATGGTGGTCATCAGCTCACCTATAGTAAAAGATTACCACTGATGGAAAACTGATACCAGAGGGCACCGCGTTGATGGGAACCGGCCGGCGACGACTCTAACCGAACCACCATTTAACACACAGCCCACAGGGTACGTCTATTTACTCCTCACCTTCGGCAGATACTGATTCTCGTGGTGAGTCGAAGACGATAATGTGACGAAACCTATGACTCAGAAACTGGATTGCAATTCACCGTTCACACCAATGTTTGATGACGATTTTCGCTTATGAATGCCGAGTTTGTTGCCGTCAGGGTCCAGAACAATCGCGGCCCGGCAGCTAGGCATGTCGAACGGCTCAACGGCAAACGGCACCTGATGACGTCTCAAATGCTCGATCGTCTAGTCGAAGTCGTCCACTTCCAAAACCAGGTGAGGACCGTCGCCTGATGGCTTCAGGAAAGGTTCGTTACCGATACCCAGCGTGTGTGGACCGATCTCATACTCCACGTAGAATTGTTCGCCATTCAGGAAGGAAGTTGTACTCTTAAGCCCGAGAATCTTCTCATAAAAATCGCGGGACCGCGCCTGATCCGTTGCCGGATAAATGACAAAGGCAAATTCGACGATTTTCATGGGCTGGTTATTCCCTGA